>CASEQJ010000001.1 GCA_949290055.1 uncultured Olsenella sp.
GGGCATCAACCTGCACACCGTCAACAAGGCCTACGCGACGCTGCGCGACGAGGGCTACGTCATCATGCTCGGCCGGCGCGGCGCCTACGTGGCGGACGCGCCGTCCGACCCGGCCGCCGGCATGGACGAGGCGGCCCTCGCGGGGGCGCTCGCCAAGCTCGCCACCGAGTTCAAGGCGTCCGGCGGCACGCGCGGGGCGTTCCTCGACGCCGCGGCCCGCGCGGCTGCGGACCTGGACTAGGGAGCGCACATGTCGCCTGACCTCATAGCACTCGTCACCAACGCGTCGATGGCGCTCATCACCTTCCTCTCCGGCTGCCTCATCGCCGCCCGCGGGCGCGAGGCGTTCGCGGTGAGCGTGCCGGAAACCGCCCAGGCAGACCCCCGCATCCAGCGCATGCGGCGGATCTTCCTCGCCAGCGTCCTCGCCATCTCTGCTGCGTCCGCCGTCGCCACCCTGGCGCTTTCCTCCACGTTCCCGCTCGCGATGGCGTCGGTGGTGTGCGCGCCGGTCGCGGCGGGCTTCGCGCTCATGCTCGCCTTCCGCGCCCGCGTGCGGGCGATCAAGCGCGCCGAGGGCTGGGAGACGCGCGCGGCCCGGCTCGCCGCCGTCGCCGGCGCCGCCGAGGCGAACGCGCCCCGCCCGCTCCCGCTCGCCTGGGACCTCCTCTACGTGCCCGTGATCCTGGCGACGCTCGCCCTCGCGCTCGCGCTCTATCCCACCATGCCCGACCCCGTGCCCGTGCACTTCGACGCCGCGGGCGCGGTCGACGACTGGATGGCCAAGGGCTGGCAGGTCGTCGCCATGCCGCTCGCCGTCCAGGCGTTCATGGCGCTGTGCCTCACCGCGTCGCACTGGCAGATCCTGAGGAGCCGCCGGCCGGCCTCGCCCGAGCACCCCGTCGCCTCCGCCATCGCCTACGGAGCGTTCGCCCGCGCCCAGAGCGCGGCCCTGCTCGTCACGGGCCTCGTGATCACCATGTCGATCGCGATCATGCCGCTCGCCTTCGCCGGCGTGGTCACCTCCGACCAGTCCCTCGTGGCGCTCGTCGTGATCATCATCGGCGCGGTACTCCCCAACCTCGCCGTCTCGCTCGTCTACGGACAGGCAGGGTCGCGCCTCCTGCGGCGCATGACGGCGTCGAGCGCGCTCGATTACGACGACGACGAACGTTGGCACCTCGGCGTCTTCTACGTGAACCGCGAGGACCCCTCCGTCGTGGTGCCCCGTCGCTTCGGCGTGGGCTGGGCAATGAACTGGGGCAACCTCAGGTCGTGGGGGCTCGTCGCGCTGCTCGTCGCCGCTGTCGCGGCATTCGTCGCGGTGGTCGAGGTCCTGCTCAGGTAGGGCGGGCAGCCCTGCTCGTCTTCTCTAGAGCGGCGCCTTCCGGCAGCCCTCACCGAGGCAGAACGCCGCATAGAGGGGAAGCTCGCGGACCTCGTGGCCCCCGCCAACCACGCTCCGCCCAAAGTCGCGCTCGGAGAGTACGACGACATACGGGGAGCGTGAATGGTCCATGAACGATGCCAGGGTCCGCGCACGCACGTTCCGAGCGGACTTGACCTCGACCGGAATGACCCTCATCTGGTCATCCTGCAGCAGAAAGTCCAGCTCGCCCGTACCGCCCCATGAAGACGGCGGAGTCCAGTAAAACGTCTGCACGTCGTTTGCCGCAAGCGCCTGCATGACCGCGTTCTCGGCGAGGGCACCGCGGAAGTCCGCGGACACCGGCAAGGTCGAGGACGACTCCGCCTCGAGCCACAGGCGCGGGTTGACGGCGAGCTTGTAGAACATGAGTCCCGTGTCCGCCAGATACACCTTGAAGAAGCTGCCCTCATCCTCGTCGTACGGGACGAGGGGGGCCTCCGTGCACGTGGTCAGCTCGTTTATCGACACCATACCCGCGCTCGCGAGCCAATCGATGGGCTCCATGAGCTTTGTCCGCCTGCCACCGCGCTCCACCTCGGCATACTTGAACTTCTTCGTCGATGCACGCAGAAGCTGTGCTGGGATGCTCCTCCAGACCTTGCGGGCCGCAACGGCGCTGATGCCGTTATCGGGGTCGGTCATGTCGGCGGTGTAGATGTCGTCCACCTCCCGCTGCTGCACGCGTGCGGCGTCAATGTCGCGCCCGTCAGCATAGGCGGCGACCGCCGCCGGCAGGCCACCGATGACAAGATAGTGCCGAAAGAGATCGAGCGCTCGCTCATGCGCCGGATATGGCTCCAGCGTCTCCGCATGCCAGCGAATCTCCTCAGACATGCTGCTCTCCCCCATGGCCCAGAGAAACTCCTCGAAGCTTAGGGGGTGCAGCGTCTCTTGCTGTACACCGCTGGGAAACGGCAGCCGACGCCTGCGCGTGGCGACACCAAGCTGACTTCCCGTCGCCGCAACACGCCAGCCAGAGCCCGAGAAGAAGCGCAGCGAGTTGAGCGCCCGCTCGCAGAGCTGCACCTCATCAAAGAGAATGAACGAGCGCTCGCGATCGAGTGGGACGCGCTTGTACTCCGCGATACGCCGCATGATGGCATCGACGTCGTCAGTCGGACCGTTGAAGAGCGGGGAGACAAGATCGAGGTCGGTCTGAAAGTCGAGCTTCACAAACTGATCCCCGGCCACACGCTTTCCAACCGCCTCGACCACATAGGTCTTGCCGACGCGACGCGCGCCACGCAGGAGAAGGGGACGCTCCGGCCGCTGCGCCCAAAGCTCAATCTGCCGCTCAATCGCCCGCTTCAATGATGTCCCCTCCCTACGTCTTTGATCTCTGCACTCATCATACAGGTATTTCTCGATTTCGTGTAATCGAAATACACGTAATCGAGAAATACCTGTATTTGCAAGACGCGTTTTGAGCAGAGCGATGTCTTACGACCTTCGGCTACCCAACCACGCGATAGCCGGCGGCCTCCACCGCGGCGGCCAGCGCAGCGTGATCGATCGGGTCCTTGGAGAGCACGCGCACGTGGTCGGGCAGGCTCGCACGCGCCCACACGCCGCCGATGCCGTCGAGCGCGGTCTCCACGGCCGCGAGGCAATGCTCGCAGTGCATCCCCTCGACGGTGAGCTCAGCCGAATAGTGGTAGTGCGCCTCGTTGGTGTCGGCAACCGTCGGGCGCGCGACGTGGGGCTCTCCCCCGCCGGAGCACCCGCACCCGCAGCCGCCCCGGCGAAGCGTCCGCAGGTAGCGACGGGCGGCGAGAAGGACGACCGCCACCACGGCCAGGACGATAATGACGTTGATCATGGCAACCTCCCTACGAGCCCGCGTTCTTCTCGCCTGCCATGATTCAAAAGGGGCCTGTCCCCTTTTGAATCACGCCTCGGCGGGGACGCGGCGGGTCTTCACGCCGAAGCAGAAGTACAGGATGTGGAACACCCACACGCACGCGAGGACGATCTGGCCCATGCGCACCTGATGCATCATGACGAAGCCGATGGACATGAGCACGGTCACCGTGACCATCACGCGGATCTTGGTGGCCCAGTCCATGCCCTGGCCGCTCACGTAGCTCTCGAGGTTCTTCTTGTAGAGCTTGGTGCCCGTGAACCACGTGTGCAGCCGCTCCGAGCTCTTGGCAAAGCAGAACGCCGCGAGCATCAAAAACGGAAACGCCGGCAGCAGCGGAACCACCGCTCCCACAGCCCCCAGAGCAAGCCCCACGCAGCCCAGCGCAACGAGCAGCACCTTCTTCACCTTCATGCATCCTCCCTGGAAAGTCGCCTCTTCTCGGCCTTGGTCTCGATGACGTGACGGACGGCAGCCACGGGGTGGTGGAAGATCATGCGCGGGCCCGAGAAGCGCATGACCTCGCGGATCTTCTCGCGCATCTCCGGCCTGTAGCAGTGCACGCGGCAGTTTGAGCAGAAGGTCTTGGTCTCCATGAAGGGGCAGCGGTCGCTCCGCTGCCGCGCGTACTCCGCGAGCTCGGCGCACTCCGGGCAGAGCTCGCCGGCGCGCGTGCCGTGGCGCTTGCGGCAGTAGAGTGCGATCATCTCGGAGACCATGCGCTTCTCGCGCTCGCGCTTGGCCGCCACGCGCGCGGTGTCGGGCGTGCGCGCCATTAGCTGACCCTCCCGGTCCCTGCGTGCCAAATAAACCTGACGCCAGTGTCACGCGACGTCATGAGACCCTCCCGTCCTCAACGCTGACCACGGTGTCGGCGATGCGCATCGTGGACGGCCGATGGGAGACGAGAAGGACCGTCCGCCCGGTGCGCTCCCGCGCGATGGAACGTAGGATGACGGCCTCGTTCAGGCTGTCGAGGTTGCTCGTGGGCTCGTCCAGCAGCATGAACGGGGCGTCGTGCAGGAAGGCGCGCGCGAGCCCCAGGCGCTGGCGCTCGCCGCCGGAGAGAGTGTCCCCCAGCTCGCCGACCGGCGTGTCGTAGCCCGCCGGCAGGCTCATGACGAAGTCGTGGACCGATGCCTTGCGGCAGGCTGCCTCGATCTCTTCGTCCGTGGCGTCGAGCCGCGCGATGCGCAGGTTGTTGCGGATGCTGTCGTGGAAGAGGTGCGTCTCCTGCGTGACAAGGGACTCCAGCTCGCGCAGGTTGGCCGTGTCCACGTGCCGCACGTCGCGCCCGGAGACGGAGACGCTCCCCTCGTCCGCGTCCCAGAATCGCATGAACAGGCGCAGCAGCGTGGACTTGCCGGAGCCGGAGCGTCCGGTGATACCCACGATTCTGCCGGCGGGCGCCTCGAGCGAGACGTCATCGAGCACGCGTTCTTCTCCGTACGAGAATCCCACGCGCTCGGCGGCAGCGCCGGTGAAGCCGACGTGCTCCCAGCCCGTCACCTCCGGCGTCACCGGCTCCTCGTCCAGGATGGCGAGCACGCGCTCCCCCGCCGCGAGGGCGGGCTGCAGCGTGGAGCCCAGGTTCGCAAGCGCCACCACCGGGCCGAACGAGCTCATGAGCGCGAGCACGGGGATGAGCACCCCGTCAAAGCCCACGGCACCGGCACGGTGAAGCGCCGCCGCCACGAGCAGCATGACCAGGTCGCAGGCGAGAATGACGGTGCCCGTGAGCGCCGTCGCGCGACCGGTGGAGCGCTTCATGCGCTCCTCGTCCGCGGCAAGCGCGCGGGACCGCTCGTCCATCTGAGCAAGGCGCTCCGCACCTGCGCCGTACTGCAGAATCTCGTCCAGGCCGCGCAGGCTCTCCAGCACGAAGCTCGAGAGCTCGCCCGCACCGGCGCGGAAGCGCGCACCGGCGTCACCAGCGAGGCGCGCCGCAACGAGCGGGCACGCCACGCCCACGGCGAGATACGACGCCGCGGCCACAGCGGCGAGCAGCGGGTGGAAGCTCCCGATGAAGGCGCAGGCACCCGCGCAGAAGAGGAGCGCAATCGCCGCCGGTGAGATGGTGTGCGCATAGAAGACCTCGAGAAGCTCGATGTCCGAGGTGATGAGCGAGATGAGGTCGCCGCGGTCTCGCCCCTCGAGCTTGGCCGGGGCAAGGCGCCGCAACGCCCGGAACACGCGGTCGCGGACGAGCGCGAGCAGCTTGAACGCGATGAAGTGGTTGCACGCCTGCTCGCCGTAGCGGAGAAGCCCACGCGCCACGGCGCAGACCGCCATCGCAGCGACGAGGCCGGCGAGCGAGGCAGCCGCGCCGTCCGCAAGCACCGCGAGCACGCCGTAGCCGCCGAGCACCGTGATCGCCGCCGCGCAGACGTGACTGAGAAGCCCCATGAGGATTGCCAGCACCATGAATCCCATGAGCGGGCGCACCAGCCCCACGAGCCGAAGCATCACCCTCATGCGACCATCCCCTTCGCCGCACCGTATTCCTCAAGCTCGCGCTGGGCGCGCCAGAGCGTGGCGTAGCGGCCGCCCGCGGCAACGAGGTCGTCATGGCGCCCGTGCTCCACCACGCGCCCGCCGTCGAGCACGAAGATCTTGTCCGCCCCCACCACATTCGCCAGGCGGTGCGAGATGAGGATCACCGTCGCGCGGCCGGCAAGCCCGCGAACGGCGTCCATGATGGCGTCCTCGCTCTCCGCGTCCACGTTGGACGTCGCCTCGTCAAAGACGTAGACCGGCGTGGCGTGCAGCAGCGCGCGGGCGATGGCCAGGCGCTGGCGCTGACCTCCGGAGAGGTTGGAGCCACGCTCCGCGAGCATCGTGTCCAGCCCGTCCTCGCCGCGAAGGAAGCCCGCCAGGCGCGTGGCCTCGAGCGCGGACCAGAGCGCATCGTCACTCGCGCCCGGCGCCGCGACCAGCAGGTTCTCTCGCACCGTCCCCTTGAAGAGGTAGCTCTCGTGACCCACGTACGTCACGTTGGCGAGCAGGTCGGCCGCGTCGAGCGCGCCGACCTCAACGCCGCCCACCGCGAGCGAGCCGCAGCACCCGCGCAGCCGTCCCAGAAGGAGCGCGGCGAGCGTGGACTTGCCGCAGCCGGACTCGCCCACCACGGCAACGAAGCCGCCGGCCGGCACGTCCAGATCAACGCCGTCCGGCACCTCGCGCTCGCCGTCGTAGGAGAAACGCAGGTCGCGAGCGCACACGTCGCACCGCGCAGGAAAGCTCTCCCCACCCGCCGGAGGCTCCGGCAGCTCCAGCAGGCGGAAGATCTTCTCGCTCGCCGCCATGCCGTTCATGGCCACGTGGAAGAACGACCCCAGCTGGCGCATGGGAATGAAGTAGTCCGCCGCCAGCAGGATGATGGCGAGGCACCCGCCCAGGTCAACGGCACCCGCCGTCATCTGCGTGAGCGCCACCGCCACGCCAGCGGCAGCCCCGCCGTATGCCACGAGGTCCATGATCGTAATGGAGTTGAGCTGCATCGTGAGCACGCGCATGGTAATGCGCCGGAACTTCTCGGCCTGCTCGTTCATCTCGGCCTGCTTGAACTCGTCAGCCTGATAGACCTTGAGGGTGGTGAGGCCCTGGAGGTTCTCCAGGAACGTGTCGCCGAGCTCGGTGTACTGCCCCCAGTAGCGGCCGAGCAGCTTCTTTGCCCAAGTCTGCACCGCGGCGATGGCCACCGGGATGAGCGGCACGCACACGAGCAGCACCACCGCCGCCGGCACGCTCACAAAGGCCAGGGCCACAAAGAGCGTGAGCGGCGCGAGCATGGCGTAGAAGAACTGCGGCAGGTACGCACCGAAGTAGGTCTCGAGCTGGTCACACCCCTCCACGGCCACCTGCACGACCTCGGAGGTACGCACGTCCTCGCGGTAGCTCGGTCCCAGACGCAGGAGCTTCTCGTAGATTCGGTGGCGCAGCGTGCGCTTGACCTCACGGCTGGCGAGAAACCCCATGCGCGCGGAGCCCACGGCGGCAAGCCCGCGCACGACGGCCGCCACGACCACGCAGACGGCGAGAAGCACGAGGTCCTTCTCGCCCGCCGTGCCTGACCAGAGCGCGGAGAGCGTCCGGCAGATGACGAGCACCATGCCCATGTTGGCCACGAGCGACGCCCACTGCAGGGCCACGCTCGCACCCACGTACCTCATGCTCCCCGGCACGATGCCGATGAGCCGCTTGTCGATCATCACGAGTCGTCGCCCCTCACGTCCGTCTCTATCTGTTAGACAGAGTAAACTATTTTGGGGCAACTGTTAACCTCAAATAACTTTCAGGCTCCTCGGCTCAGCGCTCCGCGGGATACAATCTGCCCAACCTACGCGCAGGGAGGGCCCCACGAACGCAGACGTCACAGGCTGGGAGCGACTGCTCGTCCGCTGGTACTACGTCATGGACCCGCTCCCGCGGCGCGGCCTCACCTGCATCCTCATCGTCATGGGCGAGTTCCTCCTTCTCAGCATGCTTGACAACCTCGTCTTCCACGACCCCGGGCTCGTCACCGCGCACGAGCTGTTCCCGGAGTTCAGGGAAGCCTTCCTCGCGGGCTCACCGTACGAGGACATCTTCCTCGACCGCTACGACGTCCGCGAGACGGCGCTCGTCGACGGCGCCGAGGTGGAGTGCAACTTCCTGACCGACCCGCAGGACGAGTTGGACGACAACTCCGAAGCGTGCATGTGAATTCGCGTCAAGCCGACGGACTAGGGGGACCAGGTCCTTCTCGCCAGAGGGCGCTTCCCGCTCAGGGTACGTACACACAGATTAAGGGTGTGCGCACTCCCTCTTAGGGTATGCGCACTGTTGCAGAATTAATAAGGTACCATGCAATCGCGAAATCGCAGGTCAGCGCATTGGCGAGAAGAACATCGGACTTTTAATCTTGCGCATACCCTATGGATGGGAGGCACAGGGACGGCCGAGCGCGACAAGCGCGACCGCGAGCGCCGCGAGGACCGGCCACGCACCGGCGAGCGTGAGCGCCGCCACGGCGGGCCCGCTCGCCGCTGACCCCGCGAGGCCGCCAGCGCGCAGGGCGATCGACTGCACGGACGCCATGCCGGAGCGCTCGCGTGAGGGGACGGCGTTGTGGAGCACGGTCTGCTCGACCACGCTGCGCGCGCCAAGGGCGAGGTAGAGCGCCACGTAGACGGCCACGAACACGGGCACGCTCGCGGCGGCCGAGAAGAGCGCGAGGCAGACGATCGCCGCCACCTGCAGTACCAGGTAGAGCCCGCGCCGCCCGTGCGCGCCAGACGCCGCGCTTCCCCAGCGCATCGCCGCCGCGCTGCCGATCGCCGCCGCGCCCATGCCCGCGCAGTTGACGAAGCCCAGCAGCCACGTGCCGCCCGCGCCCACGAGACCCTCGAAGGCGAGCTGCCAGTACGTCTCCACGGCGACCATCACCACACCGGCCGAAGCGGAGGCAGCGAGCACCAGGCGGATGTCGCCCGGACGGGCGAGCGTCGCGCGCATGTCGGCGAGGGTGGCGCGCAGTCGCTCGTGCACCGGGGCACCCGAGCGCACGTCCGGCGGGAAGAGGGCAATGCCACCCGCCAGCGCAGCCGCCCCGGATGCAATGATGCACGCGATGAGCAGCACGTAGCTGGGATCGAGCGTCGCCAGCACGCCGCCGGCAACGGCGCCCGCGCCCACGCCCGCGGACTCCAGCAGCGCGAGCCTCCCGTTGAGCGCGTCGAGCGCAGCGAGGCGCTCCGAAGCCTCCGGGTGCTCCGCCACCGCGCGATCCAGCTCGACCGCCTCGAGCGTCCCCGTGCGCGCCGCGAGGGCAAGCCCGCGCAGGACACCCGAGAGCGCCACCACGGCGAGGCTCGGGGTCGCGAGCAGCACCACGTAGGTCGCCACCTGCAGCGCCATCGAGAGCGCGAAGACCCGCCGGCGCCCCAGCACGTCCGCAGCGATGCCGCTCGGTACCTCGAGGAGGCACGTGACCACGGTCGTCACACCCACCACGAGCGGCAGCGTCGCCAGCGTGGCGCCGCGGGCGAGCAGCATGAGTGAGAGCACGGGCGCGGCAAGGCCCGTCCCCAGATGGATCAGCAGGAACACGAGCGCGTGCGAGACGGACAGAACGCGGTTCTTCTCCATGACGAACCCCTCCCCTGTAGGGCCTTCTACGAGTTAGGTTGTGCGGATGGTCATGCAGAGGCGGCGCCTACGCCGAGAAGCTCCTATGCGGGTAGCAGGCCACGCTGAACTCCCAGGGCACCGCGCCCTCCTGCGGCTGGTCGTACTTCTCGACAAACGCGCGCACCACGTCCTGGAACTCCCGCGCCGCGTCCTCCGTAAGGTACATCACGCCGCTGAGCAGCTCGCCGTGGGCAAGGCCCAGCTCCTTCTCGCGCTCCACCGCGCCCGACGTCGCGTAGGCGTGCAGTCCCGCAAAGACCTGCTGGTTGAGGTAGTCCACGAGGAACATCTTCTCCTCCTGGAGGTCCCCGCCCTCGTTGGCGCGCAGCGACACGTCCGTGGGCACGGCCCGCCAGTAGCGCGCGGTGATGCCGCGGATGACCTCTGTGTGGTCGAGCTCCACGAGCCCGAGCGACTCGAGCTTCTTCATGTGGTGCGTGACCGAGGAGGCGGAGATGCCCATGGCGTCGGCCAGCTGCTTGCACGTGGCCGGCTGCGCGAGGACCTGCATTTCGTGCAGCAGGCGCTGGCGCTGCGGGTTCATGTAGACGTCCAGCTGCTCGCGCGTCGTGATGTCCAGGGTCTTCTTGGCCATGGGACCTCCTTTTCCAATCGTTGCACGCTATAGTACGTTACACGTTATGTAATGTCAACAGCCAGCATCTCCCGTTGGAAGCGAGAAGAACGGGGTACGATGCCGCTAATGCACCCGGCCCGAAGGAGCCCCATGAGCAACCACGAAGCGCCCGCGCCCGCCGAGAGCCGCAAGATCTCCGTCCTTCTCAAGGTCTACGGCGTCTACTGCCTCGTTACGGCAGTCGCCGTACTCGCACTGATCGCACTCATAGCGATCCCGCTCGCACAGTACGGCGCGGACCTCTTCCGCGAGCGCCACGACGTCACGCTCACCATGACGCTCGTCGCCGTCCAGCTCGTCACCATGTTCGTGGCGTCTGTCGGCTACGTCGCCTTTGGCGTGCTCGTGCTCAAGAACCGCCGCCGGCACGTGGCGCAGATCGCCTATGCGCTGCTCGGCGTGGGCGTCGTCAACATTATTCTGGAGATCATGCTCAATGGCTTTGGCGACAACCTGATCTACGACGGGATTCGCCTCGCCGTCCTTCTCGTCATATCCGTAACCGTTGACCCCACGCTGATTTCGGAGCGCCGGCTCCAGCGCAAGCTGCGCGACATGGAGACCGAGGAGGAGGCCGAGGCGGGCACGCTCGGGCGCGCCAAGGGCGACCGCGGCTTCATTGAGCTGGACTTCTTCAACCTGTTCTGGGTCTTTGTGGTCTGCTGCGTGCTGGGGCTGATCATTGAGACCGTCTACCACATGGTCGTCGTGGACCCGGGCGTCTACCAGGACCGCGCCGGCATGCTCTACGGGCCCTTCTCGCCGATCTACGGCTTTGGCGCCGTGCTCATGACCGTAGCGCTCAACCGCTTCTACAAGGCCAATCCCGTGGTTATTTTCCTGGTGTCCGCCGTAATCGGCGGTCTCTTTGAGGCGACGGTCTCCTGGTTCATGCAGGTCGGCTTTGGCGCCGTGGCCTGGGACTACTCGGGCTCCACGATCTTCGGGCTCTTCCCGGACCCGATCGCCGCGCTCTTCCAGGGCCGCACCTCCACGCTCTTCATGTGCATGTGGGGCGCGCTGGGCTTCGTCTGGATCAAGGTCTGCCTGCCGTGGCTGCTGAAGCTGATCAACCTCATTCCCTGGCAGGCCCGCTACTCGCTCACCACGCTTTGCGCCGTGCTCATGCTCGTGAACGGCGTCATGACGCTGCAGTCGCTGGAGTGCTGGTACCAGCGCGAGAGCGGTCTGGCGCCCACCTCGCCGGTCGAGGAGTTCTACGCCGAGCACTACGACGACGCCTACATGGCGCACCGCTTCCAGTCCATGACGATCACGCCCGAGGACTCCGCCCGCGCGTAGTGGGTACGCGTCAGCCAGTCACGGCGTCACGCGTGCGCGCCCGGCCGAGAAGGGCCATGACGTCGCGAGGCTCCCTTCCAAGAACCTCGGACACGCGCGCCACGAGCCACAGGTGCCGCTCGTGAAGGAAGGCAATCGAGACGCGGCGCTTGGCGTCGGTCGAGACGCTGGCGCGGGCGAGCATCCCTACCAGGCCGCCCACCGCGTACTCGAGCTGCGCCACGACCTCGTCGGGCAGCGGACCGCCGTCCGGGCACAGCGCCGCCTCCCAGAGGCGCAGCACGGCGTCGAGCGCAACCTCGTAGACCGCGCTCATGCCGCCTCGGCCGAGCAATAGGCACACGCGCTCGAGGCTACGCGTCACCGCCGGGTTCTCCTCGGGCGTCTCCTCCCCTGCGGCGAGCTCCAGAAACGAGTGGCCCTCGCGGTCGGAGTCGAGCAGCTCCCGCGCGAGCGCCCAGGAGACCAAGTGGTCGAGGTCAGAGAAGTGGTAGTAGAACGAGCCCCTGCTCACGCCTGCGACCTCAATCACGTCACCGACCGAAAGGCCGGTGAGCGCGCGCGTCACCAGACAGCCCCAGAGGGCGTCCGCAAGGCACGTCTTCATGCGGTCGGCAACGTGTTCGCTCATGGCCTCTCCTTCGAGTCCGGCTCCACGTCGGGTCGCGCGTCCATGACGAGCATCTGCAGGCGGTTCTCAATGTTTGCCTGGCTCACGTCCGGGTCGTAGTCGAGCGGCAGCAGCTGCGCGTCGGGATAGAGCTCCTTCACGCGCTTTATTATGCCGCGACCCACCACGTGGTTGGGCAGACAGCCAAACGGTTGAAGGATCACGAAGTTGCGCACGCCGCGCTCTGCCTGCTCCAGGATCTCCGCGGGAATAAGAATGCCCTCGCCCGCGTCGAAGGTGTGGTGAATGATCGGGTCGCTCTTCTCGGCCAGCTCTGCCATGCTCGCAGGGCGCTCGTAGAGCGGGAAGTTCCGCGCGATCCGGTCGACCAGGGCAAGGGCGGTCGAGAAGAGCCTGTCCGCCAGCGCGTTCCACGCGCGCTCGCGCGCGGGAATGTCCGCGTGGTACTCGCGGGCTTGCGCGTGCTTGTAGGAGTAGCTCTTGCGAATGACGTCGGCCATGCGCGCCTCCACGACCTCCAGGCCGTTCGCCTCGAGGTAGCGCTCGATCTCGTGGTTGGCGCCGGGGTGGAAGTTGAGCAGGTACTCGCCGACGATAAGGACGCGCGGCCGCGGGTGGGAGCGGTCGTGCGGCACCGCCGAGAGCTCCTCGAGTCCGCGCGCAAACGCGTCGAGCGCGCCGCGGGCCCCGCGCGCGACGACGCCGTCGATGAGACCGTCCATCGCCCGCTCGAAGGCGGCGTCGGCGGCGCCCGGCTCGATCTCGTACGGGCGCACCTTGCGCAGCAGCGCCTCGTAGACGTCCACCATGGCTATGCCCAGCACGAAGTTCGCCGACGCGGGCACGCCCAGGCGAAATCCCGGGTGCAAATTGTGCGAGTCCGCACCGTCGTTCGTGAGTATGGGCACCTGGGCGTAGCCGGCGTCGTCAAGCGCCTTGCGCAGAAGGGCGCCGTAGTGCGTGAGGCGACAGTCCCCCACGTACTTGGCCATCATGACCGCCGTGCGGTCGGGGTCGTGCCCGCCGCGCTCGAGCTCGGCCAGAACCTCGCCGATCACGATCTGCGCCGGGAAGCAGATGTCGTTGTGCACGTAGCGCTTGCCGAGCCGGATGGCCTCCTCACGACCGATCTCCAGCGGCACCGCGCGCAGGCCCTGGCGGCTCACCACGGCCGCCATGAGGCGCGAGAACGCATGGCTGGTGTTGGGGACGATCACCTCGTAGACCTTCTCGTCCCCGCGCCCGAACTTCACGGGGTACGGGTCCGTGAGCGGCTGCGGGTTCGCCGCGCCGCCAGCCGCCCGCTCCGCCGCGCGCCGCTCGCGCACGGTCTCCACGAACGAGCGCACGCGGATGCCGAGCGGGCCCGTGGCGTCGGATTCGTCCAGCTTGAGGATCAGCGGGGCCTTCTCGCCGATCTCGTGCATGAGGCGGACGATCTCGTCCGAGAGGTAGGCGTCGTGGCCGCAGCCAAAGCTCACGAGCTGCACGTACTCCAGGCGCGGGTCACGCGCGGCGATCACGGCCGAACCGAGCATCCGCTCGTGGAAGTTGTTCACCACGTCGATGCGGCTGGCCGAGAGGTCCACGTCGTGGACGCCCGGCACCGCGTCCGCCGTGAGCACGGGCACGCCCATCCGCACGAAGGCGTCCGGCAGCTCGTGGTTCACGAGCGCGTCGTTCTGGTACGGGCGGGAGGCGAGCACCACCGCGTAGCCGCCGTCGCGCCCCACCTGCTCGAGAACCTCGCGCCCGCGACGCTCAAGCTCCTCGCGGAAGGCGCGCTGGGCCGAGGCGGCCTGCCGGATCGCCGAGCGGGCCTGGACGCGGGTGACGCCCGCCCAGTCGCGCAGCCAGCCCATGAGCTGCGCCTCACGGTCCCTGTCGCTGTACCAGTGGAAGAGCGGCGCGTCAAAGGGGATGCCCCAGCGGCGCTCCGGGTTGTCGGAGTTTCTCACCACGAGCGGGTAGCCCTTGACCACGGCGCACATGGACTGGCTCGTGGGCGAGGCATTGTCCGAGGGGACCGTGGTGATCGAGGGCATGAGGATGCGGTCCACGCCGGCGTCGCGCAGGTCGCGTAGGTGGCCGTGGACGAGCTTGGCCGGAAAGCACACCGTGTCCGAGGTCACGGCCGGCAGTCCCCGCTCGTACATGGCGCGCGTGCTCTTGCGCGAGAGGTGCACGCGGTAGCCCACGGCGCGCACGAGCGTGGTCCAAAACGGCGCCCACTCCCAGAGCGCAAGCACGCGCGGCAGGCCGATCACGGGTGCGTCGTCGCCGAGGTCGCGCACGGGCTCCACGGGGTAGTCGCGAAAGAGCAGCCGCTCGCGCTCCGCAAAGAGGTTGGGCACGCGGGCGGCGCGCTCGCGGACCTTGCGCTCCTGAGCACGGACGTCCTCGTCGTGCGGGTCCCCCACGACCTCACCGCGCGGGCAGCGGTTGCCCGTGACCCACGAGGCGCCACTCGAGAACGTGATCCGCGTTCTGCTGCAGTGGTTCTGGCAGAACGGGCAGCGCAGGCCCGTCTCGGTCTCGTAGGAGAAGCCCGCGAGCGCGTCGAAGCCCACGAACGACGTGCGCGGCAGGTGGCCGGTCGCCCGCAGGCCCTCCTCGGCGCGCTCGCGCACGAGCTGGGCCACGCCGATGGCCCCCATGAGGCCGGCGTGCGGGGAGCGCGTGACGGGGCGGCCCACGCGCTGCTCGAAGGCGCGCAGCACCGCGTCGTTCAGGAACGTGCCGCCCTGCACCACGATCTTCTCGCCCAGCGCGTCCATGCTCGGCACGCGAACGACCTTGGTGAACACGTTCTCGATGATCGAGCGGCAGAGGCCGGCCATGATGTCGTCCGGGGTTGCGCCGTTGCGCTGCTCGGTCACGATGGAGCTCGTCATGAAGACGGTGCAGCGGCTGCCGAGGCGCGCCGGGGCGCTCGCGCGGAAGGCCGCCTCGGCGATGCCCTCCACCGGGATGCCGAGCGTTCCCGCAAAGGTCTCCAGGAAGGAGCCGCAGCCCGACGAGCACGCCTCGTTGACCACCACGTTGGTGATTATGCCGTGGTCGAGCCAGATGGCCTTCATGTCCTGGCCGCCGATGTCCAGCACGAAGGTGGCATCGGGCACGAGGTCGCGGACCGCGCGGGCGTGCGCCACGGTCTCCACGACGTGGTAGTCCGCGCCAAACGCTTTGGCAAACATGAGCTCGCCGTAGCCCGTGGTGCCCACGCCCACGACCTCAAGCTCGTGACCGGCGGCGCGGTGGCGCTCGCCCAGCTCGCGCAGGGCGCGGGCGGCAACTTCGAGCGGGGCGCCCTCGTTGGAGGCGTAGAAGGAGTCCACGAGCGCGCCGCCCTCGTCGAGCAGGGCAAACTTGGTGGTGGTGCTGCCGGAGTCGATGCCCAGGTAGCAGCGCAGGACGCCGTCTTCTGGCGCGGCCGGGGCGGGGTCTGCCGGCGCGGCGTGGCGCCGCTCGAAGTCCGCGCGCTCCTCGGCGGACGAGAAGAACGGGCGGGCAGGTTCCTCGTACGCGGCGACGGGGGTCCGGTCGAGCTCCTCGAGCGCCGCCGTTGCCGCCGCGACGTCGAGCGCGGCGGGCCGGTCGGCGAAGAGCTCCGTGGTCGCGAGGGCCGCGCCGAGCGCCATGATCGTCTCGGCGTGCTCGGGGACGAGCGCCTCGTCCGCGGCGAGCCCCAGCCGCTCGGAGAAGACCCGCACGAGCGTCGGGTCAAAGGTGAGCGGGCCGCCCTCAAAGACGACGGGCGCCACAATGTCCAGGCCCTGGGCGAGGCCGCCAATCGTCTGCTTGGCAATGGCGTGCAGGGCGGAGAGCGCAATGTCGGCCCTGGAGACGCCCTGGTTGATCAGGGGCTGAATGTCGGTCTTGGCGTAGACGCCGCAGCGACCGGAAATGTCGTAGACCGTGGTACCGGTGGCGGCGAGGGAGTCGTAGTCCTCCGGCGCCACCTTGAGCAGGGAGGCGATCTCGTCCAGGAAGGCGCCGGTGCCGCCCGCGCACGAGCCGTTCATGCGCATGTTGGAGACCGTGAGCTCGCCGGTGCGGGGGTCGCGCTCGAAGAAGACGATCTTGGCGTCCTGGCCGCCGAGCTCGATGGCGGTGCGGGCCTCGGGGTAGAGCGCGCGCACGGCAATGGAGTTGGCAACGACCTCCTGCACGTAGGGCAGGTGGAGGGCGTCGGCGAGCGCGGGCGCGCCGGAGCCGGTGAGCGCCGCGCGGAAGGTGGCACCCGGGAGGGCGGCGGCGAGCTCCGTCAGAACGGCGGCCGCCGTGTGCGCCTGGCGCGCGCCGTGGCGCACGTAGCGCGAGAAGACCGTGGCCCCGTCCGACGCGAGCGCCACGACCTTGACCGTCGTGGAACCGACGTCGATGCCGACCCGGAGTTCTTCTCGCCGCTCGTTCTTCTCGCCCATGCGTCCCCCTTCGATCTCACGTAGGGGACTGTACCAGTCTCGCGCGGTTTTTAGACAGGTTGTACAAAAATCACAGGAGGCCCCGCACGCCAACGCCGCCGGAAATAACGTACAGAATTGGACAAGTACGTTATTTTTACCTGCGGATATAGAAAGTTGTGCTTAATCGAGCGCGTTAATCGGAGGCGGGACCGTCCAGGTACCCTTGCTGTGGTCGGTTGAGCCGGTGCGCCCCCACCAGAATCACAATGCCGAGAAGAACGAGCGGCAGGCTCAGGAGCTGGCCCATGGTAATGGGGCCAAAGAGGTAGCCGAGCTGCGCGTCCGGCACGCGGACGAACTCCACCAGGAAGCGGAAGACGCCGTAGAGCGCCAGGAACGCGCCCATGAAGGTGCCCTGCGGGCGCGGCGGCACGCGGCGCGACAGCGCGTAGAGCACCACGAAGATCACCAGGCCCTCGAGCACGGCCTCGTAGAGCTGCGAGGGGTGACGGTACACGCCGCCGCCCGTCTCGAACATGACGCCCCAGGGAAGCGTGGTCTCCTTGCCCCAGAGCTCGCCGTTCACGAAGTTGGCGCAGCGGCCAAAGAACAGGCCGATCGGCGCGCCAATGACGCCCAGGTCGCAGACTGTGGGAATGGAAATGCCGTAGCGCCAGCACACCAGGCTGCCGCCCACGACGGCGCCCACGAGCCCGCCGTGGAAGCTCATGCCACCGTGGTTGAGCATGAAGATCTCCAGCGGGTTCTCGAGGTAGTAGCCCGCCCCATAGAAGACCACGTAGAACAGGCGCGCGCCCACGATTATGCCGAAGACGACGCCGATCACGATCGAGAGCACGTCGTCGAGAGTGAGCCCGAGCCCCCAGCGCCGCTGCGTGCGCCACATGACCACGCCCGCGCAGACAAAGCCTGCCAGGTAGGCCAGGGCGTACCAGCGCACCGTGAGCGGCCCCAGCGCGAAGGCCACGGGGTCGAGCATGTGGTAGATCTCGTCGAGAAACACGTTCTTCTCGCCCGCTAGAACGCGGCGGGCTGGACGCGCGTCACGCCGGGGACGTGCTCCATGAGAATGCGCTCAATGCCCTCGGACATGTCGAGGGAGGAGAGCGGGCAGCCGGCGCAGGCCCCCTGCATCTCCAGGGTCACGACACCGTCGTCGGTGACGTCTATGAGGGCGATGTCGCCGCCGTCGGCCTGGAGGCTCTGGCGGATGACGTCGAGGGTTGCGTCGAGAAGTGCGCGGTCAACGGCCATGGTGTTCCTTTCGCTGGGCGCGCGGCGCGGCGGTGCCGGGCGCAGTTGTTGTCCGAGAGACATCTTACCCAATGGGCGAGAAGAGGTGACCTGACGTGGCTCCCTTGGCGCGCGGCGCGGGACGGCGACCGGCGCTTGCCGCCTCGAGGGCGCGCATGACGCGGGTCACGGCCGCGCGGGTCTCCGCAGCGTCCATGAGCTGAGCGTCCACGAGCAGGCGCGACACACCGGCCGAGACGAGCTCGCCGACCTGCGGCGTCGCGTCGAGCGGGCGCGCCGTCCAAATTCGCGAGCGGCCGTTGACGTCCGTGCGCACGGGCAGGAGGTTGCCGTCAATGTCGCGCAGCGAGAGGTGGCGGACGCGCTCCGGGCAGCGGGCGCAGTCGTGGCGGCAGCGGCCGAGCGCCTGCAGGACGCAGTGCTCGCTCGTCATGACGCGCTCACGACCGAGAACGGAGAGGCCAACGGGCACGCGCGACGCGCGGGCGAGCGCACAGACCTCCTCGAGCGTGAGCTCCGGCGAGAGCCAGACGCCGGCCGCGCCCGCCTCGGCAAGCGCCGCCAGGGCGGACGTGTTGTGGACGGGTATGCAGGAGCGGACCTCGAGGGCCGCGCCGCGGCTGACGGCGAGGGCGAGCTCGGAGACGTTGCCCACCGCCACGGGCTCGCCGGCGCGCACCCACGGGTCCAGGCGGGCGTGGTCGGCCTCGCGGCAGACCTCGTCCAGCCAGGGTATGACGCCGCCCGGCCACGTGCCCCGCGCGAGGTCGTCCGCGGAGGCGTAGACGCGCGTCGCGCCGGCCGCGAGCGCGGCCTCGACGCACTCCGGCGTCGTCACGAGCGCGCACACCTGGGTGTTTTGGGGGTCGTTCGGGGAGAAAGCCGACAGGTATGTATGGTCAGGCTCTCCAGCAGAGAGCTCACGATCGGCATAGGGCGCGAGCAGGGCCTCTTCCAGGCGGCGGCAGGCCTCGGCCCGGACCTTATGTACGGCCGAGAAGGACATGCCGCAGCCGGCGTCCAGCGCAACGTCCCACTCCGAGGGCGCAAACGCGCTCTGACCCATACGCCCCACGTGCTCGACGAGGTCCTCCTCGCTGACCGCACGGGTGCGCGCAGCCTCCACGACAAAGCCCTCGGCGCGCGCCGCGGCCGCGCCGTCGAGCGTCTCGAGCTTCACCGCAAACGACTGGCCCAGGCACGCCGTCACGCGCACGCGCACCGGACGCCGCCGCACCACGTCCTTCTCGGCCACGCGCGCCGCCTCGTCGAGCGCCGCCTGCGAGCGGATCACGCGCACGAGCGACCCATCCTCCATGGGACGCGACGTCCGGCAGGTTATGGTCTCCCCCGCCGCGGCGTCGGCCTCGGCATGAGCGGTCAGGAACTGCGAGGGGTCGGAGACCGGGCGGATCTCCAGCAGGTCACCAGCGCCCACCGGCTCGCTGAGAAGGACCTCCACGTCGGCGCGCGTGAGGCGGCGCATGCGCTCGCGCCCGCCGTTGCCGCCGCCGCGTCGCACCACGGCGTCCTCGAGCGCGCGCGACCCCACGACGCGTCCCACCAGCTCACCGCGGTTGTTGGAGCGCTCGTAGCTCATCATGTCATTGTCCGAGTCGCCCCAGAGGTAGCTCTCGGTGAAGTCGCGGTTGAACGCGCGCCGCAGGCGGCGGTCGCGCGCGGCGCGGGCCGCGTCCTCGTCGCGCCCGTCGCGCAGCGCGTCCAGCGCGTCGCGGTAGGCGGCCACCACGGAGAAGACGTAGTCGGGCGCCTTCATGCGGCCCTCGACCTTGAGCGAGCCCACGCCGGCGTCGCGCATTTCGCGCACGTGGTCAATCGTGCGGTAGTCCTTGGGGCAGAGCAGGCGCGTCCCGCCCACGCCGCGGCTCGTCTCGGGAATGCCCTGTGTGGCCACGCCGGGAATCTCCAGCACCTCGCCCTTCTCGTCCACCAGATCGTAGGGCAGGCGGCACGGCTGCGCGCAGAGGCCGCGGTTGGCCGAGCGACCGCCGTTCATGGAACTCATGAGGCACACGCCGGAATAGCAGAAGCAGAGCGCCCCGTGCCCAAAGCACTCAAGCTCCACGCCCTCCTCGGCAATGCGGGAAATCTCGGCCAGCGAGAGCTCGCGCGAGAGCGTCACGCGGTCCACGCCCCAGACGTCGCGACACCATGCCACGCCCCGCGCGTCGTGGACGTTGGCCTGCGTGGAGACGTGGGTCTCCACCTCCGGCCACCGGCGGCGGACCTCCGCCATGAGGCCCCAGTCCTGGATGATGAAGGCGTCGGCGCCCAGCTCCCACGCGCAGCGCACCAGCTTCAGCACGCGCGGCAGCTCCTCGGTGGAGACGGCCACGTTCACGGTCACGTAGACGCGCGCGCCCGCGAGGTGCGCGCGGCGGCATGCGGCCGAGAAGGACTCGTCGTCAAAGTTCTTGGCCCCGCGACGGGCGTTGAAGTCGTTGCCGAGGCCGCAGTATATGGCGTCGGCACCGGCGGCGAGCGCGGCGTTGAACGGCTCCGGGCCGCCGGCGGGGGCCAGCAGCTCCGGCACGCCGTGCTCCTCCAGGAATGTGGTTCTTCTCGCCATATGCGCCACCCTTCGGAACTCACGCCCTTCAAACTCTGACGTATGCGAGAGCGCACCGTCCCCTCCGGATGCCGAGAAGGACGGTGCGCCCAATCTAGCTGAATATATAGAACACGAAATCACCTTCGGCCCCGGAGCGCTCTCGCATACGCCAGAGTTTGCGCACGGCGGCGGGGTCCGTGGCCCTAGACCAGGCGCGCCCAGCGCTTCTTGCCGGACTGAACCGTCGTGCCGGCCGAGAAGAGCGCGGGGTCGACGTTGTAGCACTTGGGCGCCACGGGCTCGCCGCCGATCTTGACGCCGCCGCCGTCCACGAGACGGCGCGCCTCGCCGGCGGACTTGGCAATGCCCACCTCCACGAGGAGCTTGCCCAGGTAGACCTTGCCCTCGTCGTTGACCTCGACGACGGAGAGCGGGAACTCGGGCATGTCCTCGGGGGCCTCGGCGCGCTTGAACTGCGCGTCAAAGGCCGCGCTCGCGGCAGCGCCGGCGCCCTCGCCGTGGTAGAGGTCCACAATGTTGGCGGCCAGCTCGCGCTTGAGCGCGTACGGGTCGGCGGAGCCGTCCGCGAAGGCCGCGTCGATCGCGTCGAGCTTGTCCATGTCGGCCGTGGAGCAGAGGCGCCAGTAGAGCGGCACCAGCTCGTCGGTAATGGACATGACCTTGCCGTACATGTCCGCCGGCTCGTCGGTGAGGCCCACGTAGTTGCCGTAGCTCTTGGACATTTTCTTGTGGCCGTCGGTGCCCACCAGAAGCGGCATCGTGAGGGCCACCTGCGGCTCCATGCCCATGGCGCGCATGAGGTCGCGGCCGGCGAGCAGGTTGAAGATCTGGTCGTTGCCGCCCATCTCCAGGTCCGCCTTCACCACGACGGAGTCGTAGGCCTGCAGCACCGGGTAAATGAACTCGTGAAGGGCAATCGACTTGCCCTCGGTGTAGCGGTTGTGGAAGTCCTCGCGCTCGAGAATGCGGGCCACGTTGAACTGGCTCATGAGCTTGAGCATTTCGGCGAGGTTCAGGCCCTTCAGCCAGTCGCCGTTGTGGACGATCTGGGTCTTCTCGGGGTCGAGCACCTTCATGGCCTGCTCGACGTAGGTCTTGGCGTTGGCCTCCACCTGCTCCTCGGTGAGGGGCGGGCGGGTGGAGTCGCGGCCGGACGGGTCGCCGATAAGGGCGGTGCCGTTGCCAATGATCAGCGTCACGTTGTGGCCCAGGTCCTGGAACTGGCGCATTTTGCGCAGCGGCACGGCGTGGCCGAGGTGCAGGTCCGGCGAGGTGGGGTCCACGCCGAGCTTAATGTTGAGGGGCGTGCCCTTCTCGAGCTTCTTCTTGAGCTCGTCGAGCGGCACGATCTGCATCGTGCCGGAAGTGATTACCTTGAGTTGCTCGTCAACTGGGAGCATGGCGCTGTCCTCCATAGGGTCTACGTCTCTCTGAACCGCCCGAAGGCGGCGGCACAGCAAACTAGCATAGTATAATGACGAACGACTGTGGACGGGACGTCCCGGACAAGGAGTGATAGATGGGAATCAGAACGCGTCGGGCGCACGCGCACTCGAAGACCCACTTCGTTGGGTTTGGCCTTGCGGGGCTGTTGGGCTTCATAGCCCTTCTCTGCGTGACGCTTGCGCTCTCTCTGGGCGCGGTCGTGTCGAGCTGGCTCGAGGACCTGCCCGACTACACCTCCGCCGACGCCTTCCTCGTGGCCGAGCCCACGCGCGTCTACGACGCGGACGGCAACGAGATCGTCGCCTACTACCTGCAGAACCGCCGCTCGATCACGCTCGACCAGGTCTCCGAGTACGTTATCAAGGGCACGATCGACACCGAGGACAAGCGCTTCTACCAGCACAGCGGCGTCGACCCCGAGGGCATTATGCGCGCCGCGGTGGGCCAGGTCTTTGGCGGCGGCGAGCAGGGCGGCGGCTCCACGATCACCCAGCAGCTCGTCCGCTGGACGGTCCTTTCGGACGAGCAGTTCGAGAACACGCTGCGCCGCAAGGTCCGCGAGGCCTACATAGCCATTCAGATGGAGAAGACGTACACGAAGGACCAGATCCTCAACATGTACCTCAACACCATCTTCTACGGTAACGGCGCCTACGGCATTGAGGCCGCCGCGATCACCTACTTCAACAAGAGCGCCGCCGACCTCACGCTCAACGAGGCCGCCACGCTCGTGGGCATTCCCAACTCCCCCACCTACTACGACCCCTTCGTGAACTACGAGAACTGCAAGAGCCGCCGCAACCTGGTTCTCTCGCGCATGCTCGAGGCGGGTGACATTACGCAGGAGGAGTACGACGCCACCTGCGCCGAGGAGATTCCGCTCAACCCCGGCCAGCTCACCGACTCCGACAGCACCTACCCCTTCTTCACCGACTACGTCCGCAACCTCCTGCTCCAGGACTTCTCGTCCGACACGATCGCCCAGGGCGGCCTCAGGGTCTACACGACGATCCAGCCGGCCAAGCAGGCCGCGGCCGAGCAGGCGTGCAGCGACAGAATCGCCGCGGGCGGAAACCCCGACATTGCGGCGGCGCTCGTCTCGATCGACAACTCGAACGGCCACATAGTCGCCATGGTGGGCGGCCAGAACTACGGCAACGACACCTCGGCCGGCCAGAGCACGGTCAACCTCGCCACGAGCAAGTCCCAGACCGGCTCCAGCTTCAAGGCCATCGTGCTCATGGCGGCCCTCGAGCAGGGCATGAGCCCGGACGTCCGCATTAACTGCCAGGCCACGCTCCAGGTCACGCCCACGTGGGCGCCGAGCAACATTAACCACATTAACTACGGCGTCATTACGCTCCAGCGCGCCACGGCCGTCTCGTCCAACACGGGCTACGTCCAGGTCGCCGAGGCCATAGGCATGGACAAGGTCGCGGACATGGCGGCGCGCCTCGGCATAGACAACTCGATCGACTCCGGCCTCGCGGCGAGCCTGGGCACCTCGGAGCTCACGCCGCTCGAAATGTGCGAGGCGTTCTCGACGATCGCCAACGCCGGCGTCCACCGCAACCCCGTGGCGATCACCAAGATCGAGGACCGCAACGGCAACGTGGTCTACGAGCACACGGACGACCCCGAGCAGGCCGTCGACTCCGCCGTCGCCGTGGAGGCGACCAAGATCCTCGAGACCGTCGTCACCGAGGGCAGCGCCTCCACGCTGCGCAGCTACTTCCGCTGCAACCAGCCCGTCGCCGGCAAGACCGGCACGGCGGACAACTACTCCAACCTCTGGTTCTGCGGCTTCACGCCGCAGCTCACCACCGCGGTCTGGGTGGGCAACCCCCACAGCGGCACCGCGCGCGTCTACTACGGCGGCACGAAGGGCACCACCGCCACGACGGCCGTCCCGATCTGGGGCAACTACATGAACGCCGCGCTCCAGGGCGTGGGACGGGCGGAGTTCCCCACCTCCGACCACGAGATCGAGTACAAGCCCAACGAGTCGTGGACCTTCCTCGGCACGAGCTCCTCGGTCAACACCCAGGGCTGGAGCGACCAGCCCGTCGACGACGGCAGCGGCACGCAGGGCCAGACCACGACGACGCAGGAGCCCACCACGCCGACGGCGCCGTCGACCGGAGACGACGGCGGTGGCGGTAACACCGGCGGTGGTGGCGGCGAGACAACCGACCCCGACGGCGGCGAGACCACCGATCCCGGCACCAACCCCGGCGGAGGCACCAACCCCGGCGGCGGCACCAACCCCGGCGACGGCGGCGGTGGCGAAACCGGAGACGATCAGTAGCCGCCCGCCTAGCCCCACACAGACGCTCGCGCGCGGGCGCCGCTCCCCGATTGGGGACGGCGCCCGCAGTTTCATGAATCGGCGCTGGCGTATCATGCGATAAGAGTTTTTCTGTCAAGTACGCGTAAGCACACGTCATGGAGGACGCATGACATACAACGATCACGGCGGGCGACCCCGCCAGGAGCTCGCCCCGCGCTCGGGGTCCTCGCGCCCCCAGGGCTCGCGCGGGCGCGTCCCCGCGCAGGGCACCTACCATGGGCCGCGAGGCACCCGCCAGCGCCCCTCCTCCTCGCGTCGCTCGTCCGGCCCCGGCTACCCCCTGCGCAGCCGCAGCATTAACTTCCAGAGCGGGCGGGCCCGCCGCCTGAGCGCCAACCGTCGCCTCCTCATTCTCGCCGCGCTGGCCCTCGTTCTTCTCGTCCTCCTGATCGTGGGAATCTCCAGCTGCGTCCGCGGCTGCAGTGCCGAGCAGACGACGACCGAGGTGAACCCCGTGGACGAGCGCGTTGCCGTTGGGGTCTCCGAGGACCTCACCAAGCAGTTCTCCACCGAGCTCGACCGGGGCGAGAAGCTCGCCGACATAGCCGCCCACGCGGACGAGTACGAGAACCAGGGGCTTCTCGAGCTTGCGCTCACCCAGCCCGCCGCCATTGACTTCGTGGCGGCCTATCCGGAGGCCGAGAAGAGCGCCCAGCCGTATGGCGAGAGCGTCAGCAAGGGAACCGTGCCGCAGCTCTATTGCTGGGACTCCCGCTGGGGCAACGTCGACTACGCCGGCGGACCCCTGGCGCTCACCGGCTCCGGTCCCGCCTCGCTCTCCATGGCCTACATGGCGCTCACGGGCAACGGCGACCGCACGCCGGCCGACTTTGCCCAGTCGATCACGGACGCCGACATGGCGAGCGGCGACTCCCTCATGTCTGGAACGTTCCTGTCCGACTCGCTTGGTGACTTTGGTCTCAGCTGCTCGACGTACACCTCCAACGCCGACAACCTCACCCAGGTGCTCGACACAGGCACCTACCTGCTGATCGAAGTCCAGGCCGGCATGCTCACGGACGAGACCCACTGGGTGATCGCCGTGTCCGAGAACTCCGACGGCTCGGTGCAGGTCTACGACCCCACCTCGACGGACGTCAGCTCGAGGTCCTGGGACCCCGCCACGATCGCCGGCGCCAGCGACACCCTCTACGCCCTCAGCGCCGCCGACTCCGACTCCAGCTCCGAGTAACGCGAGGCAGACGCGCGCCGTCGAGACACGCGGAGCCCCGCCGTTTCCTAAGAGGAAGTTTTGCAAAGCGCACTTCCTCGTGGAAACGGCGGGGCTCCTTGCCTCGCATGAGCGTGACCTACGAGAGGATCTTCTCGGCGGCCTCCTGGAGCTTGGCGCGCACGGCCTCGGACTCGGCGCGCGTGGCACCCTTGGAGAAGAGATAGGCCTTGACCTTGGGCTCGGTGCCGGACGGGCGGAAGATCACCTTGTTGTCGTCCTCGAGGCGGAACTCAATGACGTTGGCCGGCGGGAGCACTTGCGCGGCCTCCTTCTGCAGGCCGGAGACGCGCGGCATCTCAGGGCCGGTGGCGTAGTCGGTCATGCCGGTGACCTTGTAGCCGGCGATCTCCGCGGGCGGGTTCTTGCGCAGCCCGTCCATGATCGAGGCCATCTTGTCGGCGCCCGCCGCACCCGGGAAGGAGGCGTTGACGGTGCCGTTGAGGTAGTAGCCGTACTTCTGGTAGAGGGCGTCCATGGCCTCGTAGAGGTCCATGCCGCGCTCGGCGTAGTAGGAGGCCATCTCGACGCAGAGCATGGTCGCGACGATGGCGTCCTTGTCGCGAGCGTGCGTGCCCACGAGGTAGCCGTAGGACTCCTCGAAGCCCATGAGGAAGCGGTCCTCCTCGCCCTCGTCCTTCAGCTGGTCGATCTGGTCGCCAATGTACTTGAAGCCGGTGAGCACGCGCCTCATTTCAAAGCCCCAGTCGCGCGCGAGGGCGTCCGGCATGGAGGACGAGACGATCGTGGAGACGGCGACCTTGCGCGCCACGTCCTCGCCGCGCTCGGCGGCCATGGTGGCGAGCCAGTCCATGAGCAGCACGCCCATTTCGTTGCCCGAGAGCAGCACGTAGTCGCCGTCGTGCGGAATTGCGGTGCCCATGCGGTCGGCGTCGGGGTCGGTGGCCACGACGAGGTTGGGCTTGACCTCCTCGGCGAGCTTGAGGGCAAGGTCGAGCGCCTCGCGGAACTCGGGGTTGGGATAGGTGCAGGTCGGGAAGTTGCCGTCCGGCTGGGACTGCTCGGGAACGACGGAGACCTTCTCGACGCCGATCTCCTTGAGGATGCGGGTCACGAGCTCCATGCCGGTGCCGTTGAGCGGCGTGTAGACCACGGAGTAGTCGTCGGACGCCTTGAAGCCGGGGACGGAGACCTTCTTTATGTTCTCAATGAAGCTGTCGAGAACCTCTTCGGGCGTCCACTCGATCAGGCCCTTCTCGATGCCCTCCTCAAAGTCCATGACGTCGACGGCAAACGGGTCGACCTTGGCAATGTTCGCAGAGATCTCCGCCGCGGCCTCGTCGGTGATCTGGCCGCCGTTATCGTTGTAGACCTTGTAGCCGTTGTAGGGCGCCGGGTTGTGGGAGGCCGTGAGCACGATGCCGGCGGAGGTGTGCAGGTGACGCACCGCAAAGGAGAGCGTGGGGACCGGCTCAATGCGCGGGTAGACGTAGACGTGAATGCCGTTGGCGGCAAGCACGCCGGCGGCCACGCGCTGGAAGTCCTCACCCTTGTTGCGCGAGTCGCGCGCGAGCGCGAGCGTGGGGCTGTCGTAGTGGGCATTCAGGTAGTCGGCGACGCCCTGGGTGGCCTGAGCGACCACGTAGACGTTCATGCGGTTGGTGCCGACGCCGAGCGTGCCGCGCAGACCGGCGGTGCCGAAGGCGAGGTCGCGGTAGAAGGCGTCAAAGAGCTTGTCCTCGTTGCCCTCGCTGCAGAGCTCGTTGAGCTCGACCACCAGGTCGGACTCGGTGACGCTGTCCTTCCAGGCGCTGACCTTGGCCTCAATGCTTGCGTCCATGTCGTGTTCCCCCATTTGCTCGGGGCGCGGGGCTTCCCGCGCCGAATCCACACGTATGAAGCAATAGTAGTCGCGCTGCGACGCCAGGCCGCGCTCGGCTTGTCCGGTGGATGCCCTGCGTCGGCGGACGGAGGCACGGGTGTGGCGGGGCGGACGGAGCGAGTGACGCGGGACGACGGGTGCCACGAATTGCAGGGTTTTGCGAATCACGGCTCGTCGTGCTTCTCGCCAAGCCGATTCTTTGGCTTCCGTCCATGTTTTGGGCAATAGATTTTATGTTGGACTGAAAGATTGCCAACAGTTCTCAGGTATTGGGCAACAAACTTGATGCAAAACCAACGCGTAGGCGCCAGAGCATCAAAGTTGTTGCCCAAAACAAGAAGAAACCGCTTCGAAGGCGGCGGCGCCCCGACGCGCCCTACCCGCGCTCCACCAGGTAGGCGTGGTGAATCTTCCGGTTGCGGGCAAAGTCCTCGGGAATGGTCTCGTCCGTTATGTCGGTAAGGCGCACGCCGGCGCGCTCGAGCTTCTCCACGTCCGGCTTGAAGTTCCGCAGGTTGCACGAGAAGATCGCGCACCCGCCGCGCACGAGCAGGCGCGACACGCCAATGATCAGCTCCGCGTGGTCTCGCTGCACGTCAAAGGAGCTCTTGCGCATGCGCGCCGAGTTGGAGAACGTGGGCACGTCGCAGAAGATCAGGTCCCAGCGGTTGCGCGTGTGGCGCTGCTCGGAGACCCAGGCGAGCACGTCCGCCTGCACGAACTCATGCTCCGGGCCCGTGAAGCCGTTTCTGGCCATGTTGCGGCGCGCCCACTCCAAGCTCGGACGCGAGAGGTCGACGGTCGTGGTGTGGCGCGCACCGCCGTCCGCCGCGTAGCAGGTCGCGGTGCCCGTGTACGCAAAGAGGTTCAAAAACCGCTTGGATCCCTTGGTCCGTTTCATCATCTCCCGTATGCGCGAGCGCGTCTCTCGGTGGTCGAGGAAGATCCCGCAGTCGTGGCGCGCGTCAAAGTTGACCTCAAAGGTGAGGCCGCCCTCGTCCACCAGGTGCGAGCCCGCCGGCAGCTCCACACGATTCACCTGGCGAGAAGAACGGTCCCGCCGCGGCCCGCGCTCGGAGGCGCGCGCCTCGTCTGCGTACTGAGAGCCGCCGCGGGCGCGCGTCCGCACGCGCACGCTCACGTCGCCCGGCGCCACGTCCAGCACGCGCGGCGCGATCGTCAGCACGTCCAGCAGGCGCCGGCGCGCGAGCTCGGGGTCCACGCCGCGCGGCGCGGCGTACTCGGAGACCTGGAGCCAGCGCCCCGGGGTCTCGGACCCCTCGTAGAGCTCGAGCGCAACGGCGTAGTCGGGCAGGTCGGCGTCGTAGACGCGGTAGCAGGTCACGTCCTCGCGGCGCGCCCACTTGGCGCGCAGCTTGGCGACCTTGGCAAGGCGGCGCGCAAACTGGTCGGAGGCCGCCACGAGCACGCTCGCGCGCTCGCCGCCCGGCAGCTCCACCGACGGCGCGGCCGCCACGGCGTCGCTCGGCTCGTAGACGCGCACGGTCGCCGGGTCGCGACCGACAATGACCTCGGTCACGGACGCGGGCTCGCAGCGCAGCGCGGCGTCCGGCGCGGCGTCGCGGGAGAGCACGACAAGGCGCGCGCCCGCGTGCGACGCGAGCTCGGAGAGCGCGGCGGCCTCAGTCGCGAGCGCGGTCTCCCCCACCCACGAGAGGTCCGCCACCGCAAGATCATACGAAGGGGCCGTCCCTTCGTATCCTTCTGGGACAAGGGGGAGGCCGGCTGCGCGCAGGGTCTGGCGGCAGGCGGAGAGTGCGCCGGGCCTCCCGTCGCGCACGAGCAGCGAGCAGGGGTTCTTCTCGCCCGCGGAGGCACGCGCCTCGGCCTCGTCGAGAAGAGACCGCCAGGCCTCGGCGTCATGGCCGGCCCAGCCGGCAAAGCCCCAGCGCGAGCGCAGCAGCCCCGGCGCTCGGTCAAGCGCCACGCCGGCCGCCTCCACGAGCACGCTCCCCTGTCCCGGCCACAGCGCGGCAAGGGTCGGCTCGCCCGCACGGGCGATCTCCCCCCAGCCTCCGACGGCGAGCAGCGCGGCCGCGTAGTCGGGACGCAGCGAGCTCAGGCGCGCCTCACCGCGCGTCGCGTAGCCGCGCCGGAAGAGCGGCTCGCCGGCGAGGTCGACCGCCAGCGTCGCGCGCCGGCCGGAGAGACGGACGGACACGGTCACGTCCGCGCGCGCCGTGTCGACCACCGGCCGGGAGCCGCGCACGGAGACCAGCCGGTCAACGACGGCGTCCTTGGTGCGCAGGGCCACGAACTGCGTGTTGCGAAGCTGGGCGTTGGTGCCGTGGGCGTCCACCACGAAGGTGGCGCCGGGCGCGAGGTGCTCCTCCCAGGGGATCCCGCGGGCACCCTCGTAGAGCTCGTCTGCGTCTGCCGCGTCCACGCGCGCGAGCACGAGCAGCACGCGCGACGCCAGCCGCGACCACAAACACGCCCGGTACGCGTCCGCAAGCTCGCCGCCAAAGGCCACCTGGCCGGCCAGCGGCCGCACCTGAGGCGCCCCCAGCGCAATGAGCTCGTCCGCCAGCAGTCGCTCGAAACCCTTGGGGCACGTCGCCACAAACTCCATCGGGTCACCTTTCGCCCGTCGCAACCTACCCTGCCATTCTCGCACGAACAGCAAGCCGACGTCCTTCTCGCCCGCCGAGAAGGACGGCGTAGCAGACCGAGAAACGCTACACTTGTCGCGTCTTTAGTAGCCCCGAGTTTGGAGTTCCATGGCCACGAATCTCGCGCCCGCCGCGCGCAAGGCCCGCTACACGGGCATTCCCCTCTCTGCGGCAATGATCCTCGTCACCCTGGGCGTCGTCTACGGCGACATTGGCACGAGCCCGATGTACACCCTGAAGGCGATTATCTCCGGCAACGGCGGTCTCGCCACCATGTCCCAGGACGTGGTCCTGGGCGCCCTCTCGCTCATAATCTGGACCCTCACCCTGATCACGACGGTCAAGTACGTCCTTGTGGCCATGAAGGCCGACAACCACAACGAGGGCGGCATATTCGCGCTCTACAGCCTGGTCAAGCGCTGCGGGCGCTGGCTCATAATCCCCGCCATGATCGGCGGCGCAGCGCTTCTTGCCGACGGAATCCTCACCCCGGCCGTGACCGTCACCACCGCCATAGAGGGCCTGCGCACCGTTGACTTCATTTACTCCGTCATAGGCGACAAACAGGGCATTGTCGTCGCGATCGTGATCTGCATACTCTGCGTCCTCTTCTTCCTGCAGAAGGCGGGCACCTCCACGATCGGCAAGCTCTTTGGCCCGGTCATGACGCTGTGGTTTATCTTCCTCGCCGGCGCCGGCCTCATGAACATTGGCGCCGACCTCAACGTCCTGCGCGCCTTCAACCCGCTGCGCGGCATAACCTTTCTCTTTGACGGCAACCTCAACGCCGCCGGCCTCATGGTCCTGGGCAACGTGTTCCTGTGCACCACCGGCGCCGAGGCCCTCTACTCCGACATGGGTCACGTGGGCAAGCCCAACATTTACGCCACCTGGCCGTTCGTGAAGGTCTGCCTGATCCTCAACTACCTCGGCCAGGGCGCCTGGATCATTGCCAACGCCGGCAGCGCCGAGCTCGCCGCGGTCCCCGACCTCAACCCGTTCTTCCAGATGCTGCCCGAGCAGATTCGCGTCTTTGCCGTCCTGCTCTCCACCTTCGCGGCGATCATAGCCTCCCAGGCGCTCATAACCGGCTCCTACTCCATCGTCTCCGAAGCCGTGCGCCTGGACCTCATGCCCCACATGCGCATCAACTACCCCTCCGAGACCAAGGGCCAGATCTACATTCCGCTGGTCAACAGCATAATGTGGATCGGCTGCATCTGCGTGGTGCTGCTGTTCCAGACCTCCGCGCACATGGAGGCCGCCTACGGCCTGGCGATCACGGTCACCATGCTCATGACCACGATCCTGCTCACGATGTACCTCTCGCGCGTGCGCCACCAGACCGTCCTCGCCGTGCCGTTCGCGATCTTCTTCGGCGCGATCGAGTTCATGTTCTTCTTCTCGAGCCTCACGAAGTTCTTCCACGGCGGCTACGTCACCGTGATCATGAGCTTCCTGATCTTCGTGGTCATGTACGTGTGGCGCCGCGGCACCGCCGTCGAGCGCACGCAGACGGTCTTCCTGCCAGTTCACGAGTACCTGGACCAGATCTTTGACCTCAGCCACGACGAGAACTACCCGCTGCTGGCCGACAACCTGGTCTTCCTCACCAACGACTCGTCGTTCGACAAGCTCGACCGCGACATTCTCTACTCGATTCTGGACAAGCGCCCCAAGCGCGCCAAGGCCTACTACTTCCTCAACGTCCAGGTCACCGACGAGCCGCACACACACGAGTTCACCGTCAACGATTTTGACACCGACTTCCTCTTCAAGGTGCAGCTGCGCCTGGGCTTCAAGGTCAACCAGCGCATCAACACCTACCTCTACCAGATCGTGGCCGACCTCATGGAGCGCGGCCAGCTCGCCCCGCAGAACCACAAGTACTCGATCTACCGCGAGCGCAGCACCGTGGGCGACTTCCGCTTCTGCCTCATTCGCAAAATGCTCTCCCCCGAGACGGACATATCCGGCTTCGACCAGCGCATAATCGAGCTCAAGTACCTCATTCGCGGCTTCTGCGGCTCGCCGGCGCGCTGGTACGGCCTGGAGAACTCGAGCGTGATCTTTGAGTACGTGCCGCTCTTCTCCAAGACCAAGCGCCAGCACAAGCTCACCCGCCGGCCGCTCGAGGAGGTGGCGCCGCAGGTCGCCGCCAAGCTCGCCGAGAGCCGCGAGAACTCCGAGGACGACGAGGACATTTTCTCCGTCCACATGAAGGACAAGCGCGAGGCCCAGGCCGAGGAGGCCATGCGCGGGCTCGTCGGCGGCGACACCGCCACGTTCCGTCCCCTGGTCATTGACGAGGAGGGCGACGACAGCGCAGAGGTCTCCCAGGAGGGCGAGGAGTAGGCGTTCTTCTCGCCCGCCCCTCGGGGGCATGTCCCCCTGTTTGAGCGCGATTCCTGCCAAAAGGGCGCCTTGTCCCCGTACAAAAAGGGGGACAAGGCGCCCTTCGCTTGCCGTGGGCGCGCCGGCGCTAGCTCAGCGCCGTCCGCTCGGCCGACATGAGCATGGCCGCGAGCGGGACGCCCGCGTCGGACTTGGCCAGAAACGTCACGGTCTGCGAGTCGCCGCAGAAGAAGTCGACTCGCGTCCCGTCGACGACGAAGCGACCCTCTATGTCCCCCGAACCCATGTCAGCTGCCCTGTCGAGAAGAACGGCGAGCTCGTCGGCGTTTCTCGCCGAGTAGCCGCCCGCCCCGATCTCGCCCGGGGACACGGAGAGCGCAAAGGACTCGACCGTCGACCTCGTCACGAGGGCGGCGGCGAGCCTCAGCATTTCCCCCCAGCTCGCGGGGCGGTCGAGAATAAACCGCGTCCGCTCGTACCCGCGCCTTGTCTTGATTCGCTCGTCAAGCCTCACGTTGCCACCACCTAAACCTCGTTGCCCTGTGCGTCGACGAAGCGCACGTCGACGCGCACGGGCTGGGCACACTTGTCCGGGTTTTCCGTCTTTGCCTCGATCCGCTCGGCGGCGTCCTCGTAGCGCTCCCTCAGCGCGTCCAGCTTCTCGGGCGGCACCTCGGAGACGTCCACGTCCACGCTCATGCGCGCGTCGACGCCGCGCGCGGTCGCGAGCTCGCCCGCCCGCTCCTCGACGCACATCATCGTCGACTCCGGCGCAAAGTCCCCCTTGTCCACCGTGACGTGCTCGACCAGCTGACCGTCCTCGCAGCGCATGTCCATGGAGCGAATGTTCCCCTCGCCCATGGCATACGCCTTGGCCCTGGGGTCCTCCACCTCGCGCACCGAGCCGTCGGGAGCCTTGGCGAGCACCGTGTTGCGCTCCGCCTCGGACTCCCAGCCGCCGTTCTCCTCGCCCTCCACGAAGCCCCCGCGGTCGATCACGCGACGTTCGCCGGACTGCAGCTCGTCGTCGGCCATGTCGTGCCCGTTGGCGTCGGCCACGCGCATGCAGTAGGCGTGCGAGGCGCACCGCTCCTTTGCCTCGGGCCTGACCGTGCCGTCCTCGTTCATGAACTTCGACTTGTCAAACTCCACGCCCCGCTCGTCCGCCGCGCGGTCGATCTCGTTGAAGACGCCCGCCCACTGCTCGTCGGAGCGCAGGTCCCTCACGCCCGACCCGCTCTTGCTGTGCACCATGCAGTCAACCGCGGCCTGGTCGGGGTCCACGCCGGCGCGCTCGAACGCCTCGCGGTCAGAGAGGACGTTCAGGGCGGCGTTCTCCCCGTGGTTCGAGCGCACGAGCGTCTCCGCCTCCCTGCCGCCCGCGTCCAGGGTCTCACCGGCGTCCTTTCCACGAATCGCCTCGAGGTTCTCGCGGCCTCCGTCCATGCCCGTGTCGTGGTAGAGCGCGGCGGCCTTGAGCGTCCGGACGTCGTCGTCGCCCAGGCTCGCGTAGCCCTCGGGCATGGGCTCCTGGCGGTTGAACTCGCCCGCCGTAGACTCGACGCCGTCGTAGACCTTCTCTATGTGCGCGGACTTGTGCTCGGAGTAGTTCTCAAAGCACCGCGTGTCGCTCGAGAAGCGCTCCGCCTCCTCGTAGTGCGCCGCGGCGCGCTCGGAGACCTCCCCGAGCCGGGGGTCGTCCCGCTCCGCGAACGAGAGGTCCTGCTTGCGCTCGGCCGAGGATACGTCCGCGGTCGAGGAGACGTCCGTCTTTTTGCCGCTGTTGACCCGAGCGAACATGCTCTCGGCCTCGCTGTGGGAGACCTCGCGCCGACCGGGGGACGACTCGGGCGCGCGGACCTCGACGGAGCCTCCGCCGCCGTCTGAGCCGGACTCTCGAATCTCGCCCATGCTCGCCCCCTACCCTAGAGAAACGCCCTGCGGACGGCGTCGTAGCGCTCCCAGCTCGCAATGGAGCGCTCCACGCACACGCAGACAATGTGGTTGCACAGCACGCGCTCCTTCAGCCTGTCCGACCCAAGGCGGACGTAGTGCGCAAGGCTGTCCTTTGCCAGGCGCTTCCACTGGTCAAAGTCGCGGCGGTCGGCGGTGGTGACCGCGGCAGGGTCGACCTCGGGAAGGCGCTCGGCCAGCACCTCAAAGAGGTCGCCCGCCCCTATGAGCCGGGCCACCGTCATGCCAAACTTTTCCTCGTCGATCTTCTTCGAGCAGGCATAGACCAGCGCCGAGATCATGCGCCGCATGGCCCGCTTGTTCGTCGCCGTGTCCTGGACCTGTCTGACCAGAACCTCAAAGGGCTGCACGGAGAGCTCGCCCTCGTCGTGCTGGCGGAAGAGCTCCTCCACGACGCGCCCCACGAGCTCGGCATGGCGTGCGGGGTCGTTGACCTTGGCGCTCGTCCGCTCGTAGAGCGCCTCGGCGCGGTTGACCTTCGTGAGCACCGGCTCGAGCCAGTCGTTCTGGTAGACGACCGCGCAGCCCATGGGCAGCTTCGCGATCTCCGCCAGCTGGTCCTCCGAGAGCCCCATGGACGCGCCCGCGGCGGTGCGGTCCTCGAGCTCGGGCAGCCTCATGACGATCTTGGTGTTGGTGTTTCGTATCGCCGACATGTCCACCGCCGAGGGCGACTGGTCCACGATCAGGAACCCCTCGCCGTAGGTTCGCATCTCCGCAATCGAGTTTGAGATCATCTCCACCGACTTGCCCTGGACGTTGGAGCCCTCCTGGGACTGGTCGGTGGAGGTGCGCCGCAGCAGGTTGTGCGCCTCCTCGAGCACCGTGACGTGGCGAAGCGACGCGTTCGTGCCGCTGGAGGTGGCCTGGCGGTACTCGTTCAGCTGGAGGATCAGCGTGCCGGTAATGAGCGCCTTGGTCTCGGTCGAGCCAATGCGCGAGAGGTCGACGATCGTCCGCTGGTCAAAGAGGATCTCCGGCGTCACCGCCTCGCGCGTGAAGATCTGCCCCACCAGCCCGTTGGTGAGCGACTCCACGCGCGTGACGAGCGACCCAACGTAGTCGCCCTTCGTGTCGCCCGAGAACGCCGAGGAGGCGAGAAGCTCGGGCAAGATCCTGACGACGTCGGAGAAGGTCGGCCACCGGCCGTTGCCCAGGTTGACCCAGTAGGAGTTCGCCAGGTCCCAGCCGTGCAGAATGTAGGCGCGCTCGAAGGCCTTCTTGAGCAGCGCGGGCATGGCGGCGTAGAGCGGCCAGCAGGCGGAGAAGACCTCTATGATCCGGTCGAGGTGCTCGAGCACGTGAATCTCCTCGGGAAACGCGAAGGGGTTCACGTGCAGCATGTCGTTGTAGCGCGGGTTCGTCGTGAACACGTTCACGTCGGGGAGCCTGCCAAACGCCAGCTTGTACTCGCCCTTGGCGGGCTCGATCACAAGGAACGGGACGTCGTTCTTCTCGTCCGCCAGCTCGTTGAGGATCTGGTAGGTGGTGTTGGACTTGCCGGAGCCCGTCGAGCCCGTTATGAAGCAGTGCGCCGTCAGGGAGTCCACGTCAAGCAGGACGGGTATGCTGGCGGACTCACGCCCCATGTAGCTCACCACGCCGAGCTCGATCGTGCGGCGCGGCGCCCCCTTGCCCGCCCGCAGGACGTTGCGGCCGAACTCCGCGCTGGAGGTGGCCGTCACTCCGGAGACGGAGTGGCGCGGCAGCCCGAGCACGAGCGGGAGCTCCTCGCCCGAGACGAGCGTCGTGGGAGCCACGTTCGGAAAACTCTTCGCGCGGTTGAGCGGCAGCTCGTGGACGAAGTTGGGCTGGCGCGCCTCCCGCAGGTACTCAAAGACCACCGAGAGACGCGAGAAGGACGGGCGGTCGTTGGGCCAGGTGTTGACATGGGCGGACTCGAGCTGGGAGTTCTCGCCCGAGACGAGCGCCTTGAACAGCGACGCCGCCATGATCGAAATGTGCTCGAACCCCGCCACGAAGTAGCACCCGACCTCCCACACGCCGTAGGCCTCGCAGGCGGCAATGCGCTCGAGCTGCCGGTCGATCCGCTCGAGCAGCGCGGACACCGTCTTGTCCGTCTGCGTGATCGTCAGGGAGCGCGAGGAGCCGGTCGTCGTCGAGTCTGAGTGCGAGGTCCCGCTTCCGCGGGTCTCGGTATCGTTTCGCGAGGTGGTGTGGCTCTCGTTGGTGCCGGACGTCTCCGTGCTCGTCGTCCCGGACGAGCCGCCCTTCGTCCCCTTTGACAGGAGGGTCTCGCGGTGGCGGTCCCGGCTCTTCGACCGGGCGAGGGAGCTGTCGGAGTGCGAGCCGGCCGTGTCCGAGAAGCCGTTCGAGATCGCCGCCGAGAAGGAGTCGTTGACGCCGTCAGTCACGCTCAGGCTCTCCTGCTCGGAGAGCTGGCGCTGCACCTCGCGGAACATGGAGAGCGAGGTCGAGAGCTCCTCGTAGGTCCTGCGAATGAGGGAGAGTCGCTCGTCGTCGACCGGCGTCGCCAGCAGAAGCGCCGTGAACTCCTGGCCCGCCATGCCCTCTATGAACTTCTCGATTCCCTGGACGAAGCCGCCCTGCTCGCCCGAGTGCGAGGCGCGCTCGGAGGGGACCACGGTGACGGAGGTGAGCGAGCGACAGCGGTACTCGCTCGGGAAGGCCTCCTCCATGAGGTGCTTGACCTCGTTCTTGGTGCAGGCGGCCATTTCGACGCCCGGGAAGTTCCCGCGCAGCGACGACTCGAAGATTCCCTCGGAGACGTGGCGGCGGTCGAACGAGGACTCCCGGGTCCCCAGGTAGAAGGAGACGCCGCCGCGCGTCCCGTGAATGACGAGCATGGCCGTGCTGCCGTATGCCGAGAGCGCCCCGTAGACGCTCACCAGCTTGTCGTTCACGTCCTCGCCCTTGAGATAGACGATCTTCTCAAGGCGGAAGAGCGCCATGTCCTCGTAGGGGTCCTCGTCCTCGACGAAGGGCAGCGGCGTGGCTCGCGGGAGGTCGGCGAGGTAGCCTCGGTTCACGAGGGAGTCGACCGCGTCGAGGTTCTCGCGCAGCCGCCGCAGCCGATCGGCACTCTCCCGGTCGATCTTGCTCAGTGCCTTGGCCGCCATGCTCTACCTCCCGCCGAACAGCTTCTTGCCCAGACCGCTCAGGCCACGGCCCTCGTCGACGCGCCTCAGCATGTTCCCCAGCAGGCTGCGGGCGTCCGGGTTCACCCTGAAGCCCTTGTCCTCGAGGTCCTTCGGGTCAAAGAAGCGCTGGGCCTCGGCGCGCACCGCGTCGCGGGCGTCCTTGCGAACCCGCATTGCGCGCTCCGCCACCTCCTCGCACACCTCAAGCGGGTAGAGCGAGGCCGTGCAGGCAAGCACGATTCCCAGCGACTCGGCCCCGGTCAGGCGGCGCTTGAGCAGGTCGAGCGCGCGGTCCGCGCAGGCGCACAGGAGCACGCTCGCCTCCCGATTGGAGCTCGTGAGGTAGGAGGTGAGGTAGGCGAGGTAGCACGTGACGCGCGAGAGGTCGACGACGACCCCGGAAACGCCGACGAGAAACGCCTCGGTCTCCCCGGCGGACAGCGGGTTGGCACGCAGGCGCGGCATGACGTGGTAGGCGTAGCTCACGGCGTCGTCCGGCCGGTTTGCGTTGCAGGAGCGGCGCAGCTGCGCGGACAGCACGAGACGAAGCATTCGCGGACCCATGACCTCGTGGTGGGCGAGCGCTTCATACCCGAGGAGATAGCGCGACAGGCGCTCCTCGTCCGGGGTCGGGTTGAGCGGGTCGACGCCCCCCTCGAGCGCGAGCCCCGCCGCCCGCATGGCCTCGCCAAACTGCTCGCCGCAGAGCAGCTCGTCGTTCTCCGCGCCGTCGGCGACCGAGGCGACGAAGGCCGTCAGGGCGCGCTCGCCGTCCCGGTCGCCGCGCGAGACAAGCTCGTCGACGTAGGCGCGGGCGACCGCGGGGTAGCACGCGGTCCCCATGGCGGCGTTCGAGAACAGGTCCCCCGAGCAGCACGCACGGTAGAGGGAGGCCACCTCGCGCGAGCTCGCCCGCTGGCTGGCCGCACGCGCGAAGAGCCGCGCGGCGCCCTCGTACTTCCCGCAGGAGCCGAGCCAGCGCATGAGCAGAAGCGTGGCGTCGTCGCTCGAAACGTCAGCGCCGTCGGCGAGCGCGTCCCACAGGGCCCGCAGGCAGGCCTCGTCGCCCGGACGGGCGGCGTCGCAGGCCTCGAGAGTCGCGTTGGCGACACGGACGTAGAGCTCGGCGACGTCGACGAACGGCTCGCTCACCAGTCGCGCGGCACGCAGCCCCTCCTGCGGACCAAAGCGGTACGCGGCCCCCACGAGGCTCCTCACCAGAGAGCTGACCGCGCCCCCGAGGTCGAGCTCGCTCGCCTCGCAGCCCCGGTCCATGACGGCCACCATGGTCGAGCCGCACAGCACGCAGAGCTTCTCGGCGCTCGAGGCGCTCTCCCCGAGCGCCACGCCACGCTCGCCGCCGAGTATGGAGAGCGGGTCGACGCCGGACTGCGCGCAGGAGCCCAGGATCTCGTCGAGCCGCGAGGAGAACTCCTCCTCCGAGACGGAGCGGTCGGAGATCAGGCCGGCGACCGTCGCACCGGCGACCTCCTCCACGCGCCGGCGGTTGTCCGAGCCGAGCGAGCGTCCCGCCCGGAGCAGGTAGCCGAGCGCGCCCAGAAGGATTGCGGGGCTGGCCCCCTCAAGCTGGTCGAGACCGTCCGTCAGGCGATTGGCGAGCTGCTCGCGCGTGGCCTCGTCGGCATGCGCCTCGGCGAAGGGCAGGGCGAGCGCGTAGGTCCCCTCGTCGTCGGGCAGGTCGTCGCGCAGCAGCGACCAGAGCTGAAACGCCGCCTCAAAGAGCCCCAGGTTGAAGCCAATGTCGCAGTGGTCGCCCACAAAAGCCGTGAAGTCGAGCAGCTTCGCGGGATTGAGCTCGAGCGACATGGTCACAAAGTCCAGGTAGTCGTCGGCGGGAACGTAGTCGGCGTCGGCGGGGGCGGCGGGGTCAAAGGTCACGCAGGACGCGAGCGCGTAGTCCTGGGCGCGCCCAAGGGCCTCTCGCGTGGTCCCGCAGGCGTCTCCGCCCACCAGGCCCGGCTGCTCGCAGGCGAGAAGGAACGACACCTCGCGGCTCATGCGCAGGGGAACCGCCAGGCACGCGGCCGCGAGCCAGCGGGCGGCCTCCTCGGGGTCCGCCACGATCACCAGCTGCTTGTCCTCGGTCTTCGCCCGGAAGAGTGAGGTGACCAGCTCGAGAAGGCGGTCGACGCGCTCGCCCTCGCCCAGCCAGTCGACAATGCGCTCGCAGGAGAGCTCGCCGGTCGGGCGAATGTCGACCGTCGGCAAATAGTCCGGCTTCTCGGGGCTCGCGACCTCGGGACCCATGGACGAGACGAACACCGGCGACCCAAAGGCCTCGACCGGGGCGAAGGTCAGCTCCTCGGCCGAGAGGAGCACGGACTGACGCAGCACGTTGCCGCTTCTGCCCTGCGGGCCCTGGTAGTCGTAGGGAAGCTTGGTGTTGTAGGTGAAGAGGCACTTGTCGCCAAGCAGGTGGTAGCCGAGCGCCGGGCGGCCGACCTCGCTGGGGTCCGGGTCGGGAAAGAGCTGGGAGAAGCCGGAGCCGTACTCCGCCTTGCACGCGGCAAGCCCCTCGTCATAGGAGAAGACCTGGAGGCCGTCCGAGACGCCGTCCATGCCCCGGCGGCAGGAGGTGTATATGACCTGGTGCGCCCGCATGGCGATCACTGCTCCTTCGTCACGAGGCCGTAGCGCGACATGAGCCACAGCAGCGGGTCCTCGACGCGGTGGGGTCGCGGCCGGCGGACGTTGCCGTCGGTGTCCGGCGCGTTCCCCAGGCCCAGGCTCGAGACCGCGAAGAACGAGACGTCCTTGAAGTTGCCGCGAATGTCGGTGATCAGGGCGCCCTCGCCCCAGTTCTCGAGCAGCGTCCGCATTTCGGCGTCCACGGCCTGCTGGTCGCCCTCGACGAACGCCCCGTGCGCGCAGTGCGGGCTCGGCTGCTGGATCGTGAGGGCGTCGCCGGCAATGGGCAGCAGCGCGTCGAACTTGGGGAAGGTGACGGCGACCGGAATGTCGATCGCGGCGCCCTGCTTTATGCCGCGCGCGTTGCGAATCAGCGTCGTGACGTTGGCAAGGACGCTCGAGAAGGTCTTGGTGCTCTCGACGCCGGCGAGACTCGTGAGCGCACCGCCGGTCTCCGCCTCGAGCTGGGCGCGAACGCTCGGGATCTGCAGGGGGTCGGCGAGGAAGATAATCCCCTTGGAGTGGCGAAGGTAGCCGCCGACCGTCGCAATGTCCTCCTCGTTCTGCAGGTCCTCGCCTGCGGCGTCGAAGAAGGAGAGCGTGAAGGACTTCTTGCGCCCAAAGCTGTGGTCAAGGTAGTTCCAAATGTAGATCAGCGGAATCTTGTCGTTCTCGCGCACGCCACTGACGTCGCTTCTGGTGAGCTCGAGCAGCTTCTGGTCCTCGTAGAGCGGCCGGTACTTCGTTTCCTGGTAGAGGCTCTCCACGTCGTAGCCGCCGCTGCCCAGCGACACGAAGTTGCGGATCTCGGCGCCCATGGAGTGGCCCACCCGCTTGCGGAGCTCGTCGATCAAAACCGCAATGTAGTGGCTCTTGCCCGAGCCGCGCGTGCCGACGACCGAGATTATGTTGTCGGTCCCCGTGAGCGTGGACTCGGGAAGGGGGTTGTGGCAGTGGGGGCAAATGGGCTTGGGCGTATGGTCGTGGCAGACGTCGCAGGAGACGTCCGAGGAGCGGCCGAACAGCGAGCGGGAGGTGGGCTTGAAGACGTGGCCGAGCCCCTGGTCGCGCGGCCAGCGCATGTACTGGGAGTAGAGGTGGTCCGGCTCGGCCGCGGAGGGGCAGCGCTTGTTCACGCAGCGGTACTCTATGCTGCCGCGCTCGACCTCCTGGAAGCAGAACGGGCAGACGATCTTGTTGAACAGGGTAATCATGGGGTACCTCCTCGGACGAAGGGACTAGGCGCGGTAGCCGCAGCTCGACATGAAGCTCGGGGTCGGGCCGCTTGCGGGATACGCCTCGACGTTCAGGTTCTTCTGCTTGGGGAGCTCGACCGTGTAGGAGTAGGACCCCCTGGCCTCGACCGGGCCGAACGTGGCGAGCGTCGCCGCGTCGGGCGCCATGTGCGGAACGCGACCGACGCAGCAGGCAATGCGAACCTCCGGCAGGGTGAAGACCGCGGAGCCCTCGGCCGACCTGAACGTGAACGTGGCGCTCGGCCTGCCGATCAGCGGACGCGAGACCGAGAACGTGTAGACGATCTTGCCGCGCGGGGTCTGGTTGACCTCGACCTGGGCGGGATCGGAGAAGACGAAGTCGCCCGGGGCTCCGGAGCGGGCGAAGACCGTGACGCAGAGGTGGTCGCCCTTGGCCCCGGGAACGGTGAGGCGGCCGTCGCGCCGCCACTGCTTGACCGGTACGAGCTTGCGCAGCACGCCCGGCTCGTCGGACTCGAGGTCGTCCACGAAGCGGCTCTCGCTGACAAGGACCATGAAGCCGTTGACGCCCGGGTCCTTGCAGTCGACGTCAATGCTCAGGGCGCCGTTGAGCACGCTCGCCTCGCGAATCTTCACCGCGCCGCCCGTGGCAATGCGCGCCCGCGCGCCCACGACCGCCGAGCCACCGTACACGCCGACCACGAACGCGTGGACCGAGCGCTCGTCGCGCCACGAGAGCGTGCCCAGACCGTCGCTGCGGCTGTCCACGGGCAGAATCTCAAAGTCGCGTTCGAGCTCGTCGAGGGTGAGGGCGCTTCCTTCGGCGGGGACGTCCTCGCGCCGCTCGGCGGCGAAGAAGCGCACCGGCGCCCCCGTGCCCTCCCAGGTCAGCTCGTAGCTGCCCTCGCCCGTCGAGCGGGCGTGGAGGTGGGTGGGGTAGGTCGTCACGTCGAGCGGCGTGGCGGAGCAGCGCGCGGAGGCGCCGCGCGCCTCGGCGGCGCCGGAAACGCGGTAGGCGACGTCCACGACGAACGTGTAGGTCACCCCGTCGCTCAGGCCCTCGAGGACGCAGCTGTGGGGGCCGTGAAGCTCCCGAGGGGGCACCGCGCCCGAGGCCTCGCTGACCCGGACGTGGGCGGACTCGGGCAGGGGCCTCCAGCTCAGCTCGACGCGCCCGTGGCTCGGAACGGCGCGCAGCCCCTCGACGCCCGGGGCAACGACCACCGGCGCAGAGCCCGGCGAGGGGCGCGAGGAGACCTCGCCGCGGTGGGTGACGACGCGATAGTGGCAGGGACGGCCCACCGGGGCGGACTCGTGGACGAACGTGGTCGACTTCGTCGTGCCGAGCGAGCGCTCGCCAAGACCGCCCTCCTCCTGGAGCAGGACCTCGTAGACGAGGGCGCCCTTCGAGCGGCTCCGCTGCCACGAGACGTGCACGGAGCCCTTTGACTGGTCGGCGACCGCCCGCACGCTCGAGGCGGGAAGGGGCGGGTGCGCGGCAAGGAAGCTGAGGGCGGACGGGTGGTCCGCGCAGAGGGCCAGCGCCTGGGCGCAGAGCTCGGCGGCGTCCTCGGGGTCGGCGGAAGCACCTGCCCGGCGCACGACCTCGTCGGCCTCCTCGACGTAGCGCGAGACTCGACGCTCCTGTCCGGCGAGGTGGACCCCGTCGAAGCCGGGCATGGACTGCGCGCGGCGCAGGGCGTCGCGCGCCGCGACGAAGCGGCTCTCGGCAAGCGAGGAGGCGAGCTCCTTGGCGAGCGGCCCCGCTACGCCCTCGAGGCGCTCCACCTCGCGGCGGGTGCCGGCGAGGGTGGGCAGCGCGGGCCAGCTCCTCGACGCCTCCTCGAGGCACTGGCGCGCGCCCGCGAAGTCAAGGCGCGTCGCCTGTCGCCGCGCCTGCTCGCACAGGGAGCTCGCCTCGTCCAGGGCGAGGCCGAGCGGGGTGCCGCACTTGGGGCAGCGGTCCTCCGTGTTGGGGCTCTTGGTGTGGCAGCCCGGGCACTCCACCACGAGCGGCAGGCCGCAGCGCGAGCACACGGCGGCGCCCTTCTCGTTCACGTGGCCGCAGCGGCACACGGTCTTGGAGGAGATCTCCGCGTCGCGCTCGAGCGCTATGCCCTTCTCCTGGCAGTAGCCCACCAGCAGCGGGCGCGCGTCCGCCTTCGTGTCAACGAGAAGCGCGAGGCGCTCGATTGCCTCGCGCTGCGAGGCGACGCTCAGCGTCTTGTTGCTCAGGCCGGCAATGTCGGCAAACTCCTGCAGCGCCTCCTTGAGCGCCTTGCGCCTCAGGTAGGCGTCGTAGCCCTTGCGCGACTCGTCGCTCGCGAACGCCTTGCGGCACAGCGCCTCGAGCGAGGACGCCGCGGCGTCCTCCGCCGTGTTTCTCCGCTGACGGGCCTTCAGCGCCTGGGCGGCGGCGACCAGGTCGGCGTTGGAGGCCCGACGCGGGTCGCCGACGCCCTCCGGCTGGGCAAAGTCATAGAGCGTGGCGGCGTCGAACAGCGGGAGGTCCTTGTCCGCCGAGTTGTAGCTCCTCTCCTCCGGCAGCCTGGTCTTGCAGTACTTCTCGTAGGCGTCGACGGCCTTCTGGTCCGTCTCCGCCGCGGGCTTGTCCCAGGAGAGGCCGAGGTGCTGGGCCCGCCGCTCCACCAGCGCCTCGTCGAGCGAGTAGTCGATCACGCCGGTCTTCTTGCGAACCTGCTTGTTGACGAACTTGGCGATCTGCTCCCTCCCGGAGGCGATCGTCCCGTCCTCGTCGCTCGCCGTCTTGAGCGCTCCGTCCAGCTCTCCGTACACGACCGTCGCGGCCTCACGCGCAAACTCCGCCACGTGGGCGGAGTCCGCCAGGGCCTCCTTGATCTCGGCGTAGTGCTCGCTCAGCTGCTTGTAGTAGTTTGCGTTGTCGCCTCTCGCCGACTTGCTCCCCCACTCCCCGGAGAACTTGCTCTCGAGCAGCTCGAGACAGGTCCGCGAGTCCGGCACGGGGTCGAACGGGGCCCCGATCGCAAGCAGCCAGTTGCTTCCCTTTGGCATGAGCTCCCCCTAGAGCCGAATCTCGGAACCGCTGGCGATCGACCTGCCGATCGTGGAGAACGTCTCCCCAAGCTGGGAGAAGTCGAAGAGGCCCGCGTAGCTGTCGGAGGTGGATATGCTCCGCAGGAACTCCGGGTCCGCATAGGCGACGCCAATACCTATGATCATGACGTTCTCTTTCCTGAGCTCCTGCGAAATCTGCTGCGCCTCCTGGCAGGCGGGCATGCTCCACACGCCGTCGGTGAGGAGCAGCAGACAGTTTGCCATGGAGCGCTTGTACCTCTCTTGGCCGGAGTACCAGTCGCTGTAGTTTCTGAGCGGGTCGTTCGTGTTGCCACCGCCGAGGTTAGCCTCTCTCAGAACCTCTGGGTCGGAGCAGGCGAGCAGCTTCTCCGGGCCGGTCCCCACCTCCGCAATAATCTCAGCCCTGTCGGAGAAGCACATGAGCCCCACCTCGACCGGGGCCCCCTCGATCGAGGAGAGGAAGCCCCTCACTGCCTCGTGGGCAGCTTCGAACCCCCGCCCATACATGGACCCCGAGGTGTCTATGGCGATCATGACCCGCATGGGCGCGCACGCAGGCTCGGAGGCCTCGTTCTCGAGGGGCGAGCGGTCAAAGCGCGAGAGGTCGCCCTCGACCTCGGCGCGCTCCACCGTGAGCTCGCGGCCGAGCGCGGGCTGGTCGGCACTCACCTCGATCGTCGCGTTCTCCGTGTAGGAGTAGGTCACGCGGACCTTCGCGTCGCCCTGCTCGCGCTCAATGCCGGTGACCACGTACTTGCCGACCACGTCGTTGTCGAGGGGACGGGGCTCGGAGCCCTGGAGGACGTAGACCTCGAGCCGTCCCGTTCCCCATGCGGGAACGGGAATGAGGTACTCGCGGGACTCCGAGGCGGGAACGGTCGCGTTCTTGGGAATGATCGTCGAGTTCACGTAGCGGGAGCGGTCGGGGCTCTCGGCGATCATGCCCATGGGGTGCGCGGTGCAGTCCACGAGCCGCGGGGCGGAGCCGCCCAGAAGGAAGCGCGGGGAGTCCCCCTCGGCCTCCGCGAGCTGGCTCGCGTAGATCGCGGCACCCAGGGCGACCGCCTCGTCGGGGTTCACCCCGCCGAGCGGCGGCCGGCCGGTCTGCTCCTCGAGGTAGGCAGCGACCTGCGGCATGCGCGTGGAGCCACCTATGAGCACCACGCCGTCCAGGTCAGCCCAGGCAAGCGGACGACCCAGGGACTCGGCGGCCTCGGCGATCGTCTCCTCGCAGAGGTCCGTCGTCATGGTCAGGAGGTGCGCGGTCGCCTCTTCGAACTCCCGGCGCGCGACCTCGACCGTCCCGGTGGCCCCGGCGACCGAGACCCGCGCCCTTGTGCGCGGCCGGGCGGAGAGCTCGCGCTTAGTCCGCTCGGAGAGCACGGCGAGGGTGCCTAGATCGGAAAGCGACAGGTCCAGGTCCCCGCGGTCCATGTCGAGCCCCTCGCAGAGGCCCTCGAGAAGCATGTCGGTGAGTATGGCGTCCCAGTCGCGGCCCCCGAGGTGGTGGTTCCCGTTCGAGGCGAGGACGTGGATCTCGTCGGCCGAGATGCGGGCGACGGTCACGTCGAACGTGCCGCCGCCGAGGTCGTAGATCAGCACCGTCCGGTCCGCTCCGGCGCCGGTGAGGCCGTAGGCGTAGGCCGCCGCCGAGGGCTCGTTCAGGACCCCGAGCACGCGCACGCCGGTGCGACGCAGCGCCTCCTGGGTCGCCTCGCGCTGCGTGGCGCCGAAGTAGGCCGGGACCGTGACCACGGCCGCGTCGATCTCGACACCGTTGGCGGCGGAGACGTCGGCGAGCAGGTTGCGCAGGAATATGGCGGAGAGATCGGTCGCGTCGAACGCCATGTTCTGGAGCCGCTCGACGTAGGTCGACTCCCCCATGCTCCGCTTGTAGAACGAGGCGGCGTTGGCGTCGCCCATGAGCTGGCTCTCCTTGGCCTCGTCGCCCCAGAGAATGCTCCCGTCCTCGCGGACGGCAACGACCGAGGGCGTCGTCGTCTCACCGCTCGAGTTCGGCAGAATGTGGGGCCTGCCGTCCTCACCCACGCGCGCCACGGCGCTGAACGTGGTTCCCAGATCAATTCCGACAACGATTCCCATGAGCGTCCTCCCACGCGCCGCCTCGTTCTCGTGCCAGGTCTTACACCATCATCGTCATGGCGGTGATCGCCTCGCGCGCCTCCTGGATCTGCTCGGAGCTGAGGCCGCCGGTCACGACGAGCTGAATGTTGCACTGCTTGCCCGAGCTAGGCTCCACGGCCGTGACGTCGAGCATGCCCTCCTCGCTCAGGACGAACGTGACGTCGATCGGGGAGCCGGCGGGGAGGTTCGTGCCGGTAAGGTCGATCTGGGCGGAGCCGAGCGGGTCGCGGTCAATGTCGACGACGTCCTGCTCGAAGTCGTTCTCGTAGACCTGCAGGAGCACCGAGGTCTGCCCGTCGGCCACCGTGCCAAACCTCCTGGTGACCTCATAGGCGCCGAGACTGTGGTCAATGCGCTGGTTCTTGAGAATGAGGTTGTTGACCTTCAGCACGTTGTCGGCAGAGTCGATCGCCTCGACGCCGTAGCTCTTCGAGGTGACCGTCTGGATCACGATGGCGTTGGCCGCCGTGTCGGCGTCCACGAAGTGCGTGGCAATGTTGTTCTCGCCCACCACGCGCTGGCGCTCGACGGTGTTGGTCTCCTGGTCGACGACGTCGACGAAGGCCTCCTCCTCGTTGCCGCCCTCGGCGGAGGCGACGTTGATCTGCGCCTGAATGCCGGCCGCGAGCTGCAGGGCGTAGCGGACCGCGCCCTTGGCGACGGCCTCGTCGGGCTCGTTCTTCTCGAGCGGAACGCCCGGGAACTCCTCGGCGAGCCTGCGCTCGACCTGCGGCATCTTCGTCGAGCCGCCCACGAGGAGAATGCGCTGGGCTTCCACGCCCTTGGACTTGGCGTTGTCAATGCAGGCGTGCATTATGCTCATGGTGCGGTCGAGCTCGGCGAGGGTCATGTCGTCGAACTCCTCGGCGGTGAGGGTGATCTTGACCGGCTTGCCCGTGAGGTTGAGGACCGCGGACGCCTTGGGCTTCTGCGAGAGGGCGATCTTGAGCTTCTCGGCCTCGCTCTGGAAGGTCTGCATGGCGTACTCGTCGAAGTCGTCGTCAAAGCCGGCCTGCTCGCGGAACTCGTCCTGGAGGAAGCTCATGACGCGCGCGTCCCAGTCGCCGCCGCCGAGGTTCTTGTCGCCGTCGTTGCAGACGACGTCAATGTGGGTGGTGCCGTCGGCGTCGTGGGAGATCTCGACGACCGAGGCGTCAAAGGTGCCGCCGCCGAGATCGAACACGGCGACGACCTCGTCCTTGTCCGTGCGGTCGCAGCCGTAGTTGATCGCCGCCGCCACGGGCTCCTGCAGCAGGCCGTAGACGTTGAGGCCGGCAATCTCGGCCGCGGCGAGGGTGGCCTTCTTCTCGGCGTCGCCGAAGTAGGCGGGCACCGTGATCACGCAGCCGTCAAAGCGCATGGGCATGAGGGCCTGGGCGTCGCCGGCGACCTTCTTGAGGACGAACGCGGAGATCTCCTCGGGAGAGTAGGTCTTCCCGTCGACCGTGATCGCGACGGGGTTGACGCCGATTATGCGCTTCACGAAGGACGCCGTGCGGTCGGGGTCGATCAGCGCATTGTCCTTGGCGACCTGGCCCGCGTCCCAGATCGTGGGGTCGTCGAGGTCGAAGTGGACGACGGAGGGCGTGGTGCGCTCGCCCTCGCGGTTGGGCTGGACGACCGGCTCGCCGTTCTCGTTTGCGTAGGCAATGCAGGAGTAGGTCGTGCCGAGGTCAATGCCGACGACGGTGGTCATGTCGTTCATGGGTGGGTTCCTTTCCACGTGGGGGCAGGGCTAGGCCTGCGCGCCCTCCTTGTAGCCGTACACCTTGACGCTCGCCTGGGAGATCACGCTCCCGTTGAGCTCGTAGCCCTGCGAGAGGACCTCCGCCACCCTTTGGTGGAGCGAGCGGTCCCCGGTCGTCACCCTGCTCACCACGCGGTGGCGGCCGCTCTCAAAGCGGTCCCCAACCTCAGGAGAGAACGGGCGGACGGAGTAGTCCTCCAGAAGCTCCACGAGCATGTCGCGGTAGGTCTCAAAGTCCTCGAGGCCAACGCTGGCGTCGGGGTCGTCCTGCGAGCGCGCGTAGGTGACCGTCGTGCCCATCTTGTCCGCGACGTCGACCACCTTGAGCAGCAGCGGGGTCATGATCTTGTCGTAGACCCCCGCGCGGTAGCGCTCGATCTCCTCGGTCTGGTTCTTGAGGGTGGCCGTCTCGAACTCGTTGCGGTCGATCTTCTTCTTGAAGAGCTCCCTCATGGCGCCAAGCTCGCCGAGAAGCGCCTCGCGCAGGTCACCCACCGCCTCGAGGACGGGGTCCGCGCCGGCGTCCTCGGTCGGCTCCGGGGCGTCCTCGGCCGGCTCCTCGGCGCTCGCGTCCTTCTCGCCCGCGGGCTCCGCCGCCGGCTCGCCTTCCTCCTCGGGGGCCTCGACGGGCTCCTCGGGCTCGGCTGCGGCCTCCTCGGGGGCCGCTGCGGGCGCCTCCTCGGTCACCTCGGCCTTGACGGGCTCGACCGGCTCAACGGGCTCCTCACGCTTGGGGATTGGGGGCGGCGCCGCCCACTCGTCGTCGTACATGGCTACTCCTCACCACTCTCGCGTGCGTTCTTCTCTGCCTCGCGCTCCTGGGCGCGCCTCTCGGCCTCGTCCCTGCGCTCCTGGGCCTGGCGCTCGGCCGCGTTTCTCTTCTCGCGACGCGGGTCGATCGCAAACGGCACCGCCCCCGCGTGGTCCACGAGGCCGCCGCCGAACCCGAGCGCCCTGGTGAGCGCCCGGTCGGAGCGCGCGAGAATCCATGAGAACGGCTCGTCAACGTGAACGGGCGCAAAGCTCCCGGCAAGGCGCTCGTGGCCGATCGCGCTCACGACGAACAGCCGCTGCGCCTTGAAGTTGCCCTGCAGCATGTTCAGGAAGTTCCCCATGCCGTGACGTTCGAGGAAGGCGCGCGCGAGGGCGTCGTCCACGTCGTAGTCGGGGCAGGCCGGGTTGGCCTGGAGGTAGGCCTCGCGCGCCCGCTCGTCAAAGTAGGGCGCGAGTCCCGGCAGGTCGGCCTTGCTCAGCACGACCGCAAGGGGAAGGGAGATCTGCTCGCCCTGGCCGACGCCGCTCACCTGACGGATCTTCTCGACGAAGTTCGAGAGGACCGTGTCGGGGTACTCGCGCGCCGTGACGGCCGAGTCCGCCGAGGAGAGGCGCTCGGAGAGCTCGTCCGAGACCTCGGGAATGCTCATGGGGTCAACGAGGAAGATCGCGCCCGTCGCATAGGCGTACTGCAGCTGCGTCTCGTGCTCCTCGCCCTTGAGGAAGGTCTCGCCGGCAACGTCGTAGACGTGCAGGAGGCGCTGGGGCGAAAGCCCGCGCTTCCTGACGAAGAAGCTCAGGGAGAACGCGCTCGGCCGGTTGAGGTCGGTCGCCTCGCGCGTCATCTCGGTCGAGCCGCTCCGGTAGCAGTCCTCGAGCTCCCGGTACAGCTTCCGCTTCTCCGCGTCCAGAAACTCGGTCTCGTACCCACGCGACTCCGGGAGCTCGTCAAGGAGCAGGTGCGACAGGGCGGCTATGTAGGTGGTCTTGCCCACCGAGCGGCTGCCGACGACCGAGACGCTCAGGGTGCGCGCGTCTCCCGTCGAGACCTGACGCGCGCACGCGGGGTTGGGGCAGCGCTGCTCGAGCATGGAGCGGCGGGCGCGCTTGCCCGAGGAATCCTTCACGGTCGAGAAGAACGTCGCGGGCATGAGCTGGCCGCAGGTGCAGCGGTGGAAGAAGATTCCGAAGGTGTTGGGGCGCAGGTAGCTGTGAACCCGCCCGCAGCTGGGGCACACGTAGCCCGGCTGCAGGTATATGTTCTTGCAACGGTCGCACGCATAGGTCACGTGCAGGATTGAGCGGTAGGCGCCGTCGAGGGCCTTGGCGATCCAGAGCAGCACGTACACGATCGTCATGACGACGAGGATCACGAGGGAGTGCACGAACGAGAGGACGACGGTGACCAGCGTGCCAAACACCAGAATCGACAGAATGCCAAAGAGGTAGAAGATCGTGTAGACCAGCTTCATGAGGAGGAACTTGTCCGACGCCCAGACCAGCCCCATTCTTCCGGAGAGGTCGCTCATCGCCACCCGGTCACCCATGAACGACTCGCGAATGGTCGCGCCCAGGTCAACAAAGCCCTTGTCGAGCCAGTAGTTCCTCGTGGAGGGCTCCTCCGGGAGCAGCTCGGCGCTGCGCGCGTACTGCTGTGCGGTCAGCGAGCGAATTCTCATGCGTGTCACCTCCCTCGGTACGCGGCTACGAGCGGCGGTTCGACGTGATCGTATGCTTGCTGAAAGCCCTCGCATAGCTCGTGATCGCCATGGCGGCGCCGTATATCACCGCGAGGAGCACCGTAATCGCAAAAATCGCCGTCGCGGAGGCGACCACCGCGGGAATCACGTACGGGATTATGATCGCGGTGATAACCCAGTAGATGAACCAGATTACGAGTATGGCAATAACCAGATATCCCATGTGAGCTCCTCAGTTGCGCGCCTCTTGACCCGTCACACCGTGACCGTCCATGAGGACAGGGCCGTGAACAGAGAGTCGAGTGCGTTCGGGTTTGTCAGGAAGTAATAGATCAGAAAGGCGGCGACCGCTCCCGAGACCAGGGCGGCACCTATGCCGAGCCGCTTGTCCTTCTCGCGCTGAATCTCGTCCTCGGTCGGAGCGGTGGGAGCCGCAGAGGCGGGCGAGGGCGCGGCGGACGGGGACGGGGTCGAAGACGGGGTCGGGCTCGGGGTCGAAGTCGGGGCAGGCTTCGCATGGGCAGCTGGCTTTGGCGCTGGCTTTGGCGACGGAGCGGAGCTCGGTGCGGGACTTGGGGCCGGAGCGGGCTTCGCATGGGCCGCGGGCTTAGGCGTCGGCTTTGCCCCGGCGGGCTGCGGTGCGCCGCAGTACGGACACACCTTCATGCTGTCGGACAGGTCCTTTCCGCACGAAACGCACTTCATGGCATCGCCCCCTTCACGACCGTTATTCCGGTTTCAGCTTTTCCGCTTCCTTACGATAGCGACTCAGCCCCCCACAATTTGCGAAAATTCGACAAGCGTTCCTCCCCTGTTACAACCCTAACGTAGGCCGCCAAGATTGCGCAGGTTTTGGGTTTTCGCCAAAGCAGTGTCGCCGAGAAGCGCGTTTTTGAGACTAACCCTGAGGTTGTGGGGCAAACGAGTTATGTCGGCCGCCTCGGCGGGAGGTTCTTCTCGCCAGATTTGCGAATTTAGCCACGCTTTCCAAGATTGTGGGCAACAAGTTCTATGCCTTACCGAGAAGGGCATCAAACTTGTTGCCCACAACCAAAGAGAAGGCCCGGGGGTTTCGGCGGGGCGCGCGCAATCCCGACCTAGGGCAGCAGGTCGAGAAGAACGGCGCTACCGCTCGTCAATTGGCACGTAGGCACCGCCGTGCGGCATGACGGAGTTGTAGGCGGGACGGATTATGCGCCCGGCACCGTAGAGCTCCTCCATGCGGTGCGCGGTCCAGCCGGCGAGGCGCGCCATGGCGAAGATCGCCGTGTAGAGGTCCGGCTCGATTCCGAGCATGGAGTATATGAAGCCGGTATAGAGGTCTATGTTGGCGCAGATCGCCTTGCCCGAGCCCTTGACGTCGCGCATGACCTGGGGCCCGAGGCGCTCAATGCTCTCTATGAGGTCAAAGCGCTCCGAGAGGCCCTTCTCGGCCGCGACCTTGCGCGCGTAGGTCTTCACGATCTGGGCGCGCGGGTCGGAGAGCGTGTAGACGGCGTGTCCCAGGCCATATATGAGGCCGGTCTTGTCGAAGGCCTCCTTGCGGACGATCTTGGTCAGGTAGCTCGCGACCTCGTCCTCGGAGTCCCAGTGGCGCACGTGCGCCGCCACGTCGTCGATCATGCCGCTCACCTTGAAGTTGGCGCCGCCGTGCTTGGGACCCTTGAGCGAGCCTATGGCCGCCGCGTAGGCGGAGTAGGCGTCGGTGCCGGAGGAGGAGAGGACGCGCGTGGTGAACGTGGAGTTGTTGCCGCCACCGTGCTCGGCATGCAGTATGAGCATGACGTCGAGCAGCATGGCCTCGTCGTGGCTGAAGCCGTCGTCGCTGCGCAGGACGTCGAGGACGGTCTCGGCCATGGAGTAGCCCTCGCGGATCGGCGGCACCACGAGCTTCTCGTCCGCGAGCTCCGCCTTGTGGGCGGCGTGCGCCACGGCCGCGGTGCGCGGCCAGCGGCCGAGCAGCGAGAGCGCCACGTCGATCTCGTGGGTGGGCGAGGTGTCGTCCGGGTTGGGGTCGAAGGCGTAGAGCAGAAGCGTCGCGCGCTGCAGCACGTTCATTATGTTGTGGCTGTAGGTGGCGCGCGGGAAGATCCCGAAGTAGCCCTCGGGGAGCTGCTTGCGGGCGTCAATGCGGGCGCGGAAGTCGTCAAGCTCCTCGCGGCTGGGCAGCTTGCCGGCTATGAGCAGGTAGGCGACCTCCTCGTAGCCAAAGCGGTCCTCCGCCTGGGAGTGCTCAATGAGGTCGGCCACGCGGTAGCCGCGGTAGATCAGGTCGCCCTCGTCGGGCTCGACGCCGTGGTCGGTCTTGTTGTAGCCGTGCACGTTGGAGATCGTGGTGAGGCCCACGAGCACGCCCGAGCCGTCGGCGTTGCGCAGGCCACGCTTGACGTCATACTTGGCGTAGAGCTCGCTCGGCACCACGTCCACGTCCTCGTAGCCGTGGTAGAGCCCGTCCGAGACGGGGGGAAGCCCCAGGCCGACCGACGGCATGGGGTAGGCGTCGGCCACATGGTCGAAGGCGGGGGTGTCACGCGGAGTGAGAATGGGCCTTCCGCCACCCTTGGGCAGGTGAATCATAGGGACCTCCTCCCGGGCCGCCACGGGCGGCCCCTCAAGGCGCGGCTAGAGGCGGTACATGTACCTGAAGACCTCCTCGCGCTGCAGCACGATCTGGACGCCGAGGCTCTCGGCCAGCTCGTCGAGACGGGCCTTGAGCTCGGAGAAGTCAGCCTGGCCAAGGTCAATAAGCATGGTCATGGTGAAAATGCCCTGCAGGATCGTCTGAGAAATGTCCAGTATGTTAGCCTCGCGCTCGCTGAGCGCGCCCGCCACCGCGGCGACGATTCCCGGGCGGTCGCTGCCCAGAACGGTAATGACGGCCCTGCTTCCGCGGGCCTCCTGATCGGACGTCATCGTGAATCCTCCCTGTGACGGGGTCCGTTGCGTGCCCACCATTGTACGGGCAGGAGGCAAAAACTCACAGTACCCATATGAGCCGGAGCGCAAACGGTAACGGGAGGCGCGCGGCGACGCCGTTCTTCTCGCCTAGTTCTGGGAGGGGTCCTCGCCCATGCTGCGCTGGAACAGCACCACGACGTCCTCGGGCGTGCAGCCGAGCGCGACGGCGAGCTCGGAGCAGGAGCGCTCGCGCGCCTCCTTGAGAATCCGCTCGTAGGCCACCGGCGGCTTCTTGTTGCGCGCGGAGAGCTCGGCTATGCGGGCGCGGAAGGTCTTCACGATGCGCACGGAGTCCCGGCAGGAGCCCTGCCGCATCTCGTTGCGATAGTGCTCCTCCTCGAGGGAGTTGTTGCGCGCCTGGAAGCGCTCGACCTCGATCGTGGGGTACTCGTCAATGATCTGCTCGGCCTCGCCGCGCGAGAGGACCGGGCGGAGCCGCCCCTCGTTGGCAACAGGGAAGCTAATGTGGACGGGATGGCGCTTCCCAATGGGAAGCAGCTGGTAGACCGCTTGCGGACCAGTCGTCACGTCCTTCACCTGACAGACGCCCTGGCCCGGGTGGACGAGATAGTCTCCCACGGAATACATAAGACCGCTCCTTTCACGTGGGTTGAGTATACCACGGAAAAGGGCGATTTCACGCCGTTTACGGATAGGGTATTGTCAGAGAGCGGTCATATAGGTAAGTTTTTGCGTTTACCTTTCAGCGTTTGGTCTCGCTCAGTCGAGAATCTCGACCGACGCAATGACCGGCTGGTCCTCGGGCGCCACCAGGCCGCTTGCCTCGTCGGCCACGGGGACGCTCTCGCAGATCTTGTCGACGACCTCCATGCCCGAGGTCACGGTGCCGAAGGCGGCGTACTGGCCGTCGAGCGAGGGCGTGGTCTCCTGCATGATGAAGAACTGCGAGCTCGCGGAGTCGGGGTCGCTCGCGCGCGCCATGGAGATCGTCCCGCGCACGTGCGGAATGCTGTTGGCCACGCCGTTGTCGGAGAACTCGCCGGCAATGGTCTGGTCGGAGCCGCCCGTGCCGTCGCCTGCGGGGTCGCCGCCCTGAATCATGAAGCCGGGCACCACGCGGTGGAACGTGAGGCCGTCATAGAACCCGTCCTCGGCCAGGTGGCAGAAGTTGGCAACCGTGATCGGGGCGGCGTTGGCGTTGAGCGTCACCTCGATCGTGCCGTAGCCCTCGACCTCAATGCGGGCGTGGTGAATGCCCGTGGCGTAGGGGTCGTCGGAGTCCGCGGTCTGCTGGGCCGGGGCCTCGGTGGCCTCTTCGTCCGACGGGGCGGCCTCCTGCGAGGAAGAGCAGCCCACCGTGACAAAGGCGACGAGCGCGACGGCGAGAAGGACGAGCGGGAGCAGCCTCCCGCCCCTGTTTGAGACTCTCATGTGAGCTCCTTTCGAGCGTTGTTTGGCACCATGAACGCGAGAAGCGCGGCAACGAGGACCGGGCACACCCAGCCGAGCCCCACGTCCGCGAGCGGCAGCGGGAGGGCGGGGAGCGCGAGCGCGTCGCAGACGACCTCGGCCGCGCTCACGACGGCGGCAACGACGACGGTCCACGCCCACACGCGCGGCGCGCGGTCCGCACGGCGGCGGAGCATGCCGAGCGTCACCAGGACGATCGCGATCGGGTACAGGGCCCCGAGCAGCGTCGCGGAGAGGTCGAGAATGGCGTCAAGCCCGAGGTTGGCGACCGCGCACGAGAAGGCGGCGATCGCGATCGCGCAGCCGCGGTAGGTGACGCGCGGCAGCTCGTCTGCGAAGTAGGAGCCGCAGCAGCTGATAAGGCCTATGCAGACGTTGAGGCAGGCGAGCAGAAAGATCGCCGCCACGACGATTGTGCCCGCGGTCCCAAAGTGCTGCGTCGCGGACGCCGTTATGACCGCGGCGCCGTTGGTGGCCCCGGCGAGCGCCTCGCACTGCTCGAACCCCACCACGGCCAGTCCCCCGTAGACGGCGACCATGAGGACGCCCGCGATCGCGCCGGCACGGCAGACCTCGCGCATGACGCCGCCCTGCTCGGTGACGCCCAGGGAGCGCACGTTCGTGGCGATCACGAGGCCAAACGTGAGCGAGGCGAGCAGGTCCATGGTCTGGTACCCCGTGAGAAAGCCCTGAACGGCGGCGTTTGCGTCATAGGGCGCGACGGCGGGCGCGGAGGGCGCGCTGGCCGCGGAGGCGAGGCCGGCGAGCGAGGCCGCGACCACCGCCACAATGAGCAGAATGAGCGCCGGCCCGGTCACGCGCCCGAGCAGGCGCGTGAGGCGACCCGGACGCATGGCAAGCGCAAAGGCGAGCGAGAAGAACACGAGCGAGAACGCGAGGCGCGCCGCCTCGAGGGGCCAGTCCTGCGGCAAGAGCGGCGCAAGCATCTCAAACGCCGTCGAGGCCGTGCGCGGAATGGCAAGACAGGGGCCTATGGCGAGGTAGACCAGGGCAACAAAGACTCGGGCGAAGCGCGGGTGCACCCGCGCGGCAAGCTCGCGCAGCGTTCCGGAGAGCGCGACCGCGACTATGCCCAGCACCGGCAGCCCGACGCCGGCCACGAGAAAGCCGAGAAGGGCGGGCAGCGTCTCGCGTCCCGCCTGCACCCCCAGAAGCGGCGGCAGTATGAGGTTTCCCGCCCCAAAGAACATGGAGAAGAGCGTCACCCCAACGAAGAGCGACTGGCGCGGGGAGAGCGCGGCCTCCCCCTCCTGGCCTCCCTGGCTCATGGCGCCCCCTACGACGCGCAGCAGGCGACGACCCACGCGATCAGGTTGGAGGTCGCCGACCCCGTGCGCTCGGCCAGGACGTGGCCCTGCCCCCACACCGGCGTGTGCGCCACGTCCGCCACGCCGTCGTACTTGCGCAGCGCGAGGACCAGGTTCGCGGCCGCGCACAGCGAGACCTCGGTGTCGAACAGGCCCTCGTTGACCCGCCAGTGAGGGGCCACCGAAGACTGGCCGTAGCCGTCGTAGTGCCCGCTCAGCCACGCCAGCGGGTTCATCATGTCGACCCGCTCCGCCATGCCGACCTCAAGCGCGTCGACCTTCTCGAGGTCCTCGGCCCACGCGGTATCAAGGGTGACGTTCCAGTCCTCGCACGACGCGTACTTCTCGGCCCCCGCCTCGACGGTCTGGGCGACGCAGGGCGAGAAGTGCAGCGTGGACTCCTCGCCTATGCCAAAGAGCTGGTTTGCCCGCGAGCTTCGGTCCGGGCGGTCGTAGGGCGAGGAGGGAAGGCGCGCCGGGCGGAGGTGCATGACGAAGTCGCGCAGGCTGGAGACTGAGACGGACGCGGAGCGGTGGTTGTAGTTGATCCACCAGGTCCCCTCGTTGAGCGAGGCGAAGTAGCTCTGGGCGGAGTCGTAGATCGTGGACTGGACCTGAGCCACGCCCTCGATCGCGCCCGAGGACGCGGCGTCACCCTCGCCGGCGCCGTCCGCCGCCCCCGAGAGGAGGTTGGGGTCGCCCGGGAAGGACGGGTCGTCGAGGCGCTGGGGCGTGTAGGTGTAGGGGAAGGCGGTGTTCTGGACGAAGTGGGTCGCCGCGTCGTCGACCTCAGCGAGAAGCGCCTGGGCGTAGGAGCCCATGGAGTAGACGCCCGTCTCGGTCTCGTCGAGCGTGAGCTGCGCGTCGTCTGAGTCGCGCAGGTCCATTTCGTTGACCCAGGAGGCGTAGGCGGCGGCAAGGTCGCGCGAGAGCAGCTGCGTCCACGTGCCGTCGGCGCGCGAGTCCTCGCTCGCGTACTGGCCCTGGCACCACTCGTAGGCGGCATCGGCCATGTCGTAGGAGGTCACGGGACACCATGAGGCGCTCCCGGCAACGGCGTCAGAGACGGGCTCGCCCTCGGCGTCGTGCGTGATCGCGCCGATCTCGGCGAGGTAGGGCTCGAAGAGGGACGAGTCGCCGGACGCCCCGAGCACAGCCGACAGGCCGCCGCCGGCGCCGAAGCCAAAGACGAAGGTCCGGCTCGCGTCACAGGGCAGCGCCGCGGCGTTGTAGCGCAGGTAGCGGACGGCCGCCTTGAGGTCCACGACCGGCCAGGGGGAGCCGCCGGCAATGAGCTCGCTGGATCCCGTCGCGGTGTCCACGGCAGCCGAGCGACCGCGGAACCCGGCGTAGACGTAGACGCAGCCCTCGCCCAGGTAGGGGGCAAGCCCCTCGTAGCCATAGGCGGTCGGGCTCGCCTGCGCGGAGAGCGCGGCGGAGTTTATCGGCATGAGAATCGGCGCGGTCGCAGGGGTGAAGCTTCCGACCACGGCCTTCTCGTTGACGGTGCAGGTGTAGGTGTCGCCGTTCTTCTCGGCCGTGAAGTAGGCGCCGGGCACGAAGATCGCCAGCGACTCGTAGGTCTCGGTCGCCGGGTTCAGGCAGTAGGTGAGGCCGAGCTGGTAGTAGACGTTGTTCTCGTCGTCGTAGCGCCACGCCGAGCTGTCGAGGGCGAGGCCCTCGAACTCGGAGAGGTCGACGGCGGGATCGGCGGCGACGTCGGTCGACGGGGACTGCGGCTCGTGCGAGGCGGGCGTGCACCCGGCCACCCCAGCCACGGTCCCCATGGACGCCAGTGCGAGAAACTCTCTTCGTGTGCAGCCCATGACCTCTCCTTAGCGTAGACATGAAGGCGCGGGTACTATTGTAGCAACGGGTCGCGGGCGTGCCTCATGGCCATGCGACCACCACATAGTTGATGCTTGCAGGGAGGGCGCATGGCAGCGTTCTGGAGAAAGGAACCGACGCGGGACGTCCCCACGCCCGAAAACGCCCAGAGGCTTCGGGTGCGCTTTGTCGGCAGGGTCCAGGGCGTGGGGTTTCGCTGGACCGCGGCCACGGTGGCGCGCAGCCTCTCCGTCACCGGCTGGGTGAGAAACGAGTCCGACGGCTCGGTCACGGCGGAGATCCAGGGCGAGCCGTCGCACCTGGGTGCGTTCTTCTCGCGCATGCTGGAGGAAATGGGAGTGCGCGGCGTGCGCTCGAGCTACACGGTCGACCAGCGCGACGAGATTCCCGTGGTGCCCGGCGAGAAGAACTTTGAGGTGCGCTACTAGCCGAGGACGGCCCGCCGCGAAAAAGTCTTTGACACGCGTGACGAGTTTGGTATAGTAATTCCCGCACCAAATGGCTGGGTAGCTCAGTTGGTAGAGCAGGGGACTGAAAATCCCCGTGTCAGGGGTTCGACTCCCTTCCCCGCCACCAGAACTTTCGCGGCCCCCGATACCGTTGGTATCGGGGGCCGTTTGCGTGCTACGCGGTGGAGACGCGCGGTCTTCCGGGACGAGCGCCGGAGGCACGACGTCGCTCGACGCTTTCCAGAGTGACGTAGGTGCTTCGCCCCACGCGATAGCCCTCAAGCACCCCCGAATCGATCATGTGCGTTACCCTTCCCGGACTCACGCCCAGCATGCGAGAAGCCTCTGCCGCGCTCACGTGAGCACCGGGAACAACGTAGGTGGCATCCACCTCAATGCAGACGTCCGAAAACCGGCATCCCTCGGGACAGTCGCTGAGCTCGTAGGAAGGAACCTCCTCGCCAGCGTGAAGAAGAGCGGCAACGTGGGTCTTCATGGCGTCAGCCGCCATGAAGACCGCCTCTTGAAAGCCGTCCCCCTCAGTCACGCAGCCAGGCAGCGCCGGAACGTCGACCCAGTAGCCCCCCTCTTCGGCAGGGTGCAGTATCGCCCTGAAAAGATATCTCGCCACTGGATTCTTCCTGCTCCTTTGGCACGCCCTCTCCGTTTCTCTTATTGTAAATAGTTGCTAGTTTTTGTCAACGGGTGGTCGGACCGTTGTCTGGGGCGGTCATGGTGAGAACGCAGCCGCACACGTCGATCGCGTCCCCGTAGGGGACGACAACGCTGCCCCGAACGTCCCTTCCGCGGTGACGTGCCGGGTTCGTGGCGCCCAGGTCGCTCACCTCCATGCCCTCTGGCCTGGGCACCAGCTTCAGGTGACGCCGGGAGACCGCATGCGAGTGGAGCACAACGTCGTTGCCGGGCGCCCTCCCGACCGTGACCCCCTGCGCCGGCACGCTCACCCACAGGTCGACCGACGCGGTCCTGACGAGCATGCCCGTCTCCCTGCCGAGCACCACGGCCCTTCTCCCGAGGTCGAGCGTGATCTCGTCCTCGCGCTCCGGCACCTCCGGCGGAAAGCCCGGAAGCTCCGCGCGGGAACCTCCCCTCGAGAAGTCGTAGAGGCACCCGTAGCAGACGTTCATGTCCGCATAGAGCTCCGCGCCGCAGCGCGGGCAGACCTTTGTCTCGTACCTCGTCGCCTCGTTGTTCCCCTCCATGGCTCTGTCTCCCCTCTCAGTCGATTCCACCAGGTCCCACTGCGACCACCCAGAGGTGATCGCCCTCCTCGAGCCATTCGCCTGGACGCGCCGGGCGCTCGATCGCGCAGACGGCCTCGGGGTGGGAGAGAAACTCGCGCGGACGCAGGGACCTCCTCACCACGAGCACCTCCCCCAGCTCCCCGACGAGCGCGACGTCAAGCTCGTAGCGCATTCCGAAGGTGTGTACGGACGGGCAGCGCACGAGCAGGACGGGCGTTGCGTCGGGCGTCGTCCCGAGCAGGCCGCGGAGCCGCTCCGCCCACGTGCTCAGCACGCGAAGCTCATGGACGAGTCCGGGCCGCTCGTCCGAGGCCAGTCGCACAAGCGCCACCTCACACCACCACCCCGGGTCGATACCGGTCGACGACGAGCGAGCACTCGTGACGCAGGGCGAGCGGGGCCTCGTAGGTAATGCCGGGAAACCTGACCGAGCGCGGCCACGGACGGTACGTCAGCGTGCAGACGTAGCGCGTGAGCAGAGGAGATATGGCAAAGGACCCCTGGCCCGTCCCCGACGTAGGCTCGGTGCGTACCTCGACCTCGCAGCGGTCCGACCTGCCGAGAAGCTCCTCGAGCGTGACCTGGACCCCCTCCACCGCCCCGATCTCGCTCTGCTCCCCGGGAGGGGCCACGCCCTGGGCAACGATCGCGTCTCGCGCGGCCTGATCGAACGCGGCGCACGCCTCCACGAACCCCATGAGGTTCAGCACCACGAGGGCGACGACCATGACGACGGGCGTCAGCACCGCGAGCTCCACGGTCATTTGCCCCTCACGGGACCGAGCGAGTCCCCAAACCCACCGTCTCATGCCGCCCTCCCCAACCCCGAAAGGTCAACGGACAGCGGAATGGTGAGGTCCGTTCCCGGAATCGGCACCTCGGCCACCGTGAAGCCCGACCCGCCGACGGCGTCCACCAGCTCGACGCCCATGGCCTGGGCAAACTCCTCGGCGGACCCCGCGCTCGGAAGCCCCCTCACAAAGGAGCGAATCGTGGCCGCCTGCTCGTATCCCGCCTGGTCGAGCACGTCCTGGGTATTCGTCAGCACCGGCTTTCTCAGCCGCATGTCCACGGGCTCGAGACCCGCGTCGCGCAGGACCCCCTTGAGCCGGTCGCGCAGCCAGGACCCGACACTCCCTCCCATGACCCCGTCGAGGTCGTCGAGGAAGGCCCCTCCCGCGTCGGCCACGCTCCCGTATGCCGACCCATACCCCACCAGGAGGCTCCCCCAGAGTTCCATGACGCCGTCAAGGGCCCCGCCAAGCGCAGAGTCGCTCACGGCGAGCGAGTCAAAGAAGCTCGACAGCACGTTGTTCTCGGACGTCGCCTCGTCCGGAGCGAGCGTGGCGGCTGAGACGGCCACGCCAGCGGGCAGCTCGGCGGACGAGAGGAAGGAGGACGTCAGCTCCGCCGGAACGACACTGCCGCCCCCGCGAGAGACGACCGCCACGCACCCCCACGCCCCGGGCGGGCACAGGGTCGGCCGCCCCACGGAAAGCTGGTCGAGCGCCGTCGCAAACGCGTCTTCGCCCTCCTCCGCCAGCTCCCGCGTCCGCGCCTCGGCGGCAGCCCAGTCCTCCCGCGCCGCCGCATAGTCCTCGGACGCGTCGACGATTATGCGCCAGTGGTGCTCGAAGCCGTTCTCGATCGACGTCGACGCCGCGGCGACGCGGCCCAGCTCCCCAACGTCCATCTCGCACGCCGGGCAGCGCGACACGGCGCCGGAGTCCAGCTGCGCGAGCGAGGCGCTTCCGGACGCGGCGCCCCGAGCGCCCGGACAGCTCGAGGCCGCGTGGAGCACCCGGGCGCCGCCCTCGTTCGTGCAGGGCCAGATCGCCTGCGTGTAGAGCTCGCACGCGCGCGTCTCGTCGGCGTTTCTCGGAAGCCGCGGAAGGCCTGCCTCGACCGTTCCGTCCTCGTTCTCGACCCAGAACCCGGAGCGGACCTCGCCAAGGGCGTACTCGTAGTACGCGCGACGACACGCGGCGTCGGTCAGCCGCTCCGCACTCGACCCCTCCACGCGCTCGGCCGCGAGCCGGGCAGCGTAGTAGTGGCGCGCCCTCAGCAGCGCGACCCCAAAGCCCCACGTGTCGGCGGAGGCATGGTAGGGGTTCTGCGACCCTGCGAGCCCCGCCAGGGTGCCTGCCCGCTCGTACAGCGAGTAGGGAGTCGAGCCGCAGTCCGCAAACCAGCCGCGCTCGAGGGCGTCGAGCGCCCGCTCCCGCGCCTCCTGGGCCTCCTCCGAGGCCGCGCGCATCTCCTCGGAGAGCTCGCTCATGGCGCTGTCGTCAACGTCGGCGAGAAGGGCGGAGAAGTTCGAGGCCGACGTGGTCGGGAGGGGTATCGCGCACCCCGTGTACGAGAGTCCCTCCCCCGAGTTGGCGGCGACGCACGAGGCGGAGTTTGCGACCACGATCAGCGGAAGCGTCGCCTCGAGTCGCTCGAGCCCGGCGGCTGCCGTCCGTGCGAAGCCACGGCGGGCCTCGAGGATCCGCTCCCCCGTCGCGCACAGCTCGACGCCGACCGACGTGAGGCCCGGCACGCAGGAGGCGACCAGGCCCGCCCCGAACACGACCGTCCCGGCAAGCCCCATGCTCAGGACGCAGGCGTCCAGCACCTGCGCGACCGTCGTGAAGCCGGCAACTGCATTGGACCCTGCGAGCGCCGCCGCGTCCGCCACGCGCTGGACCTCCGACGACCGCGAGGCGACCCACCCCGCCGAGGCCGACGCAAAGACGAGCGTCATGCTGAGGAGCAGCGCTATCGCGACCGCAACCGTCGTGAAGCCTCCCTCGTCGTCGCGAAACGCCCCCAGCGCGCACATGGGCCGAGCCGTGCTACCCCCACATTTCGATCCAGTCACCGTAGCCTCCCTTCAGCCAGTCTGCGCGCAGGTCGCCCGAGGTCGTGACGCGCAGCTCCACCAGACCACCCTCCCCGGTGCCCAGCGCCGCGACGAGCGCGCCGAACAGCGGCAGGGGACGAACGTCCCCCTCAAGCGTCACCTCGACCCTCCCCTCCTCGTCAGGGCCGTCGAGCGTGACCTCCCAGTCGGAGGCGCCTCCCTTGTGAAAGATCGAGAGGTCGGGCACCGCACCCAGCCTTCTCAGGGCATAGTCGCGCGCCTCTCCCTCGCCGCCCCGGAAGGTGACGGCGAGACGCGCGAGCTCGCCGGCGGTCGCCGCCATGACCGTTCGCGTATAGAGGACGCATGCCGGCTGGGCGAGAAACGCGAGCAGGGTCAGGACGACCGGCAGAAGCGCGGCCGCCTCCACGCTCACCTGTCCCCTCCGGTCTCCGCGTCCGGCCATGTCAGTACTCCATGACGTCCTTGAGCAGGAAGACGCCGCCCTGCTCGAAGCCATGGGACGCGCTCGTCGTCGCGAGGTTCACCAGCACGCCGTCTCTGCCCGCATGCCACAGCAGCCCGAGGGCGCCGACCGCGGAGACGAAGGCAGCGAGAACGAGGAGGTACTCCACCGTCGACTGGCCGTCCGACCCCCTCACTCGGCAGCGAGCGAGCCAAGCTCCGACGCCTCCATACGCCAGGTGACGACTTCGCTTCCCCTTCCCTCGTCCCTCTCGGAGACGAGGCATATCTCCACCCAGCCACTTCCCTGCAGCACACATGCCCATGTCCTTCCCAACAGGTCCAGATAGCCGCTTCGCACCACCACGCACCCACCCTGCGCACGACGTTCCTCCAGAAGCGCGCTCGCCGCGCCCTCCACCCCCTCGGAGCTCTCATGCTCTTCTCGTTGGTGAGAAATCCCCAGGTCGGTGAGCCTCCCCTCAACCCCGTCGCCCACCTCGGCAGACGACGTCCCCCGCAACGTGCGGGCGTCCCTCTCCCCCGGCTTCTGCCCGGTCCCGACGCACGGGGCGGCAACCGAGAGGGCGGCCGCGCAGACGAGCGCGAGCGCGACCGCCGCTTCGCGTGCCCTCACAGCGAGTTGATGCCGTTCGCGATCGCCTCCCAGAGCTCGGAGACCCGGTCCCTGAAGGCCACAATCGCGACAATCGCAATGATCACGAGCACGCCCACGAGGATTGCGTACTCCGTGGTTCCCTGGCCCTCGCGCCCGGCGAGCAGCCTCCTTGCGTCCCTGACCAAACCCGACAAACGACGACCACCCATGGAAAGCTCCCTTCTCCTGCTGCCTAACCCGCCACCACGGACCCCAGCAGGGGCCCGAGAATCGCAAGGAACATGGCGGGGACGATGAGCGTCCCCAGGGGAACCAGCATCTTCACCGGCACCCGCTCTATCTCCTCCTCCACCTGCGAGCGCTGCTCGTCGCGTATGACCTGGGCCTGGCGCTCCAGCGCCTCGGCAAGCGGCGACCCAAACGTCAGCGCCTCCCCGACCACCGACGCGAACCTCCTGAGCGCCGGCAGGCCGAGCTCGTCCGCAAGGGCCCACAGGGCCTCCTCCCGGCTACGGACCCCAATGCGCCAGCCGAGCATGGCCTCGGAGAACGCGCGAGCGAGCGGCCCGTCGCTGCGCGAGCAGTAGAGCTCGAGCGAGGCGTCGAACGACAGGCCCGCGGAGAGGCCCAGCGTGAGCACGTCGAGAAGGACGGGCAGCTCCGCCAGGCACGCGGAGCGCAGGCGGGCACGGCCCTCCGTCCTTCTCGCCCGCCTGAGGGGCGCGGCCCCCAAGAGCCAAGACCTTGCCGACTCGAGCGTCGCAAGCAGCCGGCGTGAACCGTACCGGGGCCTTCCAAGACCGACGAGCACGGCCGACGAGACGCTCGCCGCCGTCGCCGACGCACCCAGCAGGCAGACTCCCGTCACATCCACCTCGTCACCCCCCTCATGAGCCGCCGTATGAGAACCAGCGCGAGCCCGTCCAGGCCGGCGGCAAGCGTCACGCAGCCCATTCCCGCCGGCGTGAGCAGGCCCTCCTGGAAGTCGGGAGATATGAGGGCGAGAACGGCGATCATGACGACGGGGAGCAGGCACACGATTCGGACCGAGAGCCGCACCTGTGCCGTCTTCACGCCGAGCATGCGCTCGAACTCCTCCCTACGCTCGGCGAGCGCTGCGGAGCGCATGAGCAGGTCACGCAGGGGGCTGCCCGTCCGGTGCGAGATCACGAGCGCCGTGGCGAGCAGTTCGACCCCCGGCGCGTCGAGCTCCGTCGAAAGCAGCCCCACGGCCTCCTCCGTCGAGGAGCCGCACCGCAGGCGCATGGACATGCGCGCAAACGCCTCGTGGGCCCTTCCGTGCCCGCGCGAGCCGACGTAGGTGACGGCCTGCGCGAGCGTCTGGCCGGACGCAAGCGCGACGGAGAGGGTCCGGTAGACCTCGGGCATGGCCGCAGCAGCCTCCCTGCGCTCCCGACGGACGCGAGACGACTCATGCGCGAACGCCGTGGCGGCCATGGCAGCGAGCGCAACGAGCGCCGCCACGGGAGAGCCCATGAGAAGTCCGGTCACGCCCGAGAGGAAGACGGAGCAGCCGGCGAGCATGACCGCCGCCGTCCGCTCGTCGACCGCGACGGCAACGGAGGCGAGGGCGCGAGCGAGCCGACCCGCGTGCGCGCGAACGAAGTCGAGGGAGAGAAGCACGTCGGCGACGCGGGTCCGCGCGACGCGGCGCGTCAGGCGCAGGGCGCGCAGCCCCCAGCCCAGAAGGCGGCGCCCGACGGAGCCGCCCTCCCCGCTCCCGCCCGTGACGAGAAACGCCCCCAGGGCGGCAATCAGGGCTCCGAGGAAGACAGGGGCCGCCTCCATGCCCTCACCTCCCCCTCGTCCAGCACGCCGTCGTCGACCGCGCACGCCAGAAACGACGGCTCCCGCTCGAGGCTCCAGGAGCGCCGCGCCAGGCTGAAGCTGACGCACTCGTCAAGCCGCGCCGAGCCGTCGTCGGCGCGCGTCACCTCGGTGAGGGAGGTCACGAACCTCGACCCGTCCGCAAGGCGCCGCGTCACCACGACGAGGTTGATCGCGGTGGCGATCTGCTCCTCTATGAGGTCGGTGGGCAGATCCATGCCAAAGCGCGCCATGAGGACGAGACGCATGATCGCCTCATCGGCGCTTCCCGCGTGAAGCGTCGTCAGGGAGCCGGAGTGGCCCGTGCTGAGCGCGTTGAGCATGTCTATGCACTCGCCCGAGCGAACCTCCCCCACGACGATTCGGTCGGGACGCATTCTGAGCGAGTTCTTCACGAGGTCGCGAATCGTGACCTCGCCGGTCCCCTCGATCGAGCTGTCACGTGCCTCGAGACGGACCAGGTTGGGGTGGGAGTCAAAGCGCAGCTCGGCGGAGTCCTCGATCGTCACGATTCTCTCGTGGCGTGGAATCTCGCAGGAAAGGGCGTTGAGCAGCGTCGTCTTTCCCGAGCCCGTCCCGCCGGCGACGGCAATTGAGCGCGCGCTGCGCACCGCCCACGAGAGCAGCTGCGCATACCAGCTCGGCAGCGAGCCAAGCTCGACGAGGCGTTCGAGGCTCCTGATCCGGTCCGAGAACTTGCGTATGGTCACGGCAGGGCCGTCTATGGCTATCGGCGCGGCGACGGCGTTCACGCGGTCACCGTTGGCGAGACGGGCGCTCACGATCGGGCTCGACCGGTCGAGACGCCTGCCAAGCGGAGCTAGTATTCGGTCGAGCACGATCATGATCTGCTCCGGCGAGTCAAACACCGCGTCCGCCGGGTGAAGCTCGCCGCCCCGCTCGTAGAAGAGGCCCCCGACCCCGTTGATCATGACCTCCGAGATTCCGTCGTCCTCGAGCAGGGGCTGAATCGGGCCGAGGCCACAGATCTCGTCGACCACCTGGCGCAGCAGCGTCTCCCGGTCGAGGCCCGCCACGGGCTCGTCGGCCGTGTTGAGTATGGCCTCGAGGACCACGCGAAGCTCGGTGCGCGCGCGAATCACGTCGCCGCTCGAGAGCATGGACGCTATAGTAGCCAGACCAAGCCGCTTCACAAGGTCGCCCTTGAGTCGCTCGCGTGCCCGGCGCAGGTCCTCCGAGACCGTCGGACGCTCCGCGGCCCGTGCCTCGGCCTTCCTCACCCGCTCGAGAACGGACACCTAGCTCGCCTCCCTTCGCTGGCCGAACAGCCTCCACCCGCGCCGAGACCGAGGGCGCTCGTAGGCACGCCGGGCCTCCTCGCCCTCCGGAAGCCTCCCAAGCTCTGCAAGAAGCTGCGCCACGAGCGAGGCGAGCGAGTCGGCGAAGGGGTAACCGGGCTCGCAGAGCTCCGTCACCCGTCCCGCCGAGACGAGCTCGTCCACCTCCGGCCCGCCGTCCACGAGCCGATAGGCGCGCGCCGCCTCGAGCCCCTCACCGGCAAGGACGGGCTCCGGCGCCCGGCGCGACCTCGGATCGGCCCGGTTCTCAAGCCGCGCGATCCTCGTTCGCGCCACTCCCAGCCGCACGGTGAGACCGCTCATGCGCGCCATGGCCGAGATCGACCCAGAGCGGTCGTCGGAGACGAGCACAACACGGTCAGCGCATTGGACCACGTGCGCCACGACGTCGGTGAACGTGGTCGACGTGTCAACGACCACCAGGTCGAACTCTTGTGACGCCCAGGCGAGAAGCCCTTCGAGGTGCGGCGAGACGACCTCCGCCATTTCTGGCCTCGCACAGGGCCCCAGAAGGCTCACGCCGGGGGCCGCCGACACGCTCGCGCGAGCCGCCAGGTCGGACGCGGCCCCGTCACGGCCGAGAACCGCAAGGTCGGCCCCTCGCGACAGCCCGAAGGCGGCATATGCGTTCCCGCAGGACAGGTCGAGGTCGAGCAGGCACGTCCGAAGGCCCCAGCGCCCGGCGACCGCAGCCGCGCACGACGCGACCGTCGTCTTCCCCACGCCCCCTCGGCCCGAGCAGAACGCCACGACCGGCGCGCCCGGCCTCGGAGTCGCCTCGGACAGAGCGTCAACGCGCGCGACCTCGTTCTTCTCGCCGTTCTTCTCGTCTTTCCTCTCCTCCGCCCTTGCGGCCTCCGCCTCGTCGACCTCGGCACGGTCGACGACCCGGTCGATTCCCGCCCTCGCCGCACGGGAGCGCAGTGAGCCCGTCGCCGACTCGCAGACGAGCGCGACGCAGCGCGCATTCCCGCCGTCGGCGATCGCCGCCGCAAGGTTGACGTCGGACACGCCCTTGTTGACGGGACCCACAATGATCCCCAGCTCACCTGGCTCGGAGACCGCCGACATCCTCCTCAGCGCGTCCGCCGCGCTCGCCATGGTCAGGCTTGCCGACTGGTCAAGCAGCGGCAGGGCCCGCCGCACGAGTCCCCGGTCTTCCTCCGAACAGTACGCAGCCCACTCGCTCATGAGGCCTCGCCTCCCTCCCCGGAGCCCGCTGCGGGCCCCTCCTCCGTAGCCTCGCCCTCGGGCGGAACGCTCGTGGGCGCCTCCTGGGCGCTCCCTGAGGACGCGAGGGCGTCCTCGCCCGGCAGGGCGAGTCGCAGGCTTCCCTCGTCGCTTGCCGCGAGCAGGCGCGCCACGTCCTCGGGCGCGACCGCGACCGTGATCGAGCCCGCCGAGAGGCCTCCCGCCGCGGACTGCGGCGCCACGAGCACGCGCACGTCGTCAGAGAGCAGCTGAACGCCGTCCACGCCCGCCTCGTAGGCAGCGAGCGACTCGCCCGCGCGCGTCCCGGGCGGCACCCCAAGGTCGTCGTCAACCGGCACGCTCAGAGCGACGCGGTCCTCCGGGACCTCGATCGCGCCCACCTCGCTTCTGAAATTGAGCTCCGTGAGCGGCGCCCCGGCCGCCACCGGCACGCTCACCTCGCTCCCGAGCACCTCGTCCATGCGCGTCACGGCCTCTTCGGGCGCCATTTCCACGAGCCACTCGCGCTCGGTCACGTTGACGCGCGAGACGCTCTCCCCGGCCTCGATTCGCTCGGTCGCGACGACGAGCGTCGTGAGCTCGCCCCCGTAGCGCTCGAGCGCCTCGACGCGCTCGCGCTCCGCCTCCGCTCGCACATGGCCGCCGTACATGAGGCAGAGCGCCACGGAGAGCACCGCGCACGACCCCGAGACGACCAATCTGAAACGACGGGTCACGACGCCCCCTCCCTGACGAGTCCTGTGGGTAGGGGAATTCTCCCGCGGGAAGCGGTGCGATCCGGGACGTTTGGAAATAGTTGGGCACGATTCTTTCCGCTGGCTCTCACGGAGCTGTCAGCCAGGGGCGTCTCCGCTGGAAAACGCGTTGCGAATATAGGGTTTTTATATTTATGTTCTTACTTCTAGCACACGGTTTGCACACAAACGAGCCGCTGGCATATTGCGATTCTTATTTACAGGACGATATCGGGGTCCAGCGTGCGGGCACTTTCTCGCATCTCTGCCGCGAGCGCAAGGTAACAGCGCAGACGCTCCTCGGAAAACTCGCCGCGACCGTAGTGGTCCAGCACGGCGCACCCTGGCTCATGCGTGTGCGTGCAGTCGTTGAAGCGGCACTCGAGCGCCGCCCCCGCAATCTCCGGGAAGGCCTTGGCAAGGCCGCGCTCGTGCCCCACGAGCGGCAGGCTCCTGAGGCCGGGCACGTCCACGATCACGCCGGCGCCCGGCAGACGCACCATGACGCGCGACACCGTGGTGTGACGGCCCGCGTCGTCCTTCTCGCGCACCTCGCCCGTGGCGAGCGCCTCATGGCCGAGAAGGGCGTTGAGCAGCGTTGACTTGCCCGCGCCCGACTCGCCGAGAATAATGGCACAGCTCCCCGACGCCACGCTCGCGCGCACCTCCTCGACGCCAGCCCCCGTGGCAGAGGACGTCACGATCACGCGCACCCCCTCGCCGACCAGGCGACGAACCCGCGCGAGGGCCTGCTCGAGCTCTGCGTCGTCGGCGCGGTCCGCCTTGGTGAGCACCACCACCGGCTCGAGGCCGCAATCGCGCGCCAGCACAAGCGAGCGCGCCACACGTCCGAGCAGCAGGTCACCGGCACCGAGCGGCTGCACAACGAGAACCGTGTCAACGTTGGCGGCGAGCACCTGACGCTCGCCGCGGCTGCGCCCGCGCCACCGCTCGAAGCTCGTGCGGCGAGGCAGCACCCGTTCGATCACGCCCATGTCGTGGCCAGGCGCGCGCCGCACCGCAACGCAGTCGCCCACGGCGGGAAGCAGCCCCTCGTCCTTCTCGGCGTCCTGCTTCGCAAAGTTCACGGAGTGCTCGGCGCGAAAAGCGTTCCGCGCGGTGACCACGAGCGGAAAGCCGCGGTCGAGGCGCACCACAAAGCCGAGCGCCATCTCGCTCGCGTTCTCCGCGCTGGCGAGAAACGCGTCGAAGGCGGCCTGCTGCGCCTCGTCGAGGCGCAGGTCGTCAAAGGCGGGGAGGTCATGCAGGGCGTCAATCGCGGGCAGCGTAATCTTCTGCTGGCGGCTCGCCCGCCGCCTGTTGCCCCGCTTTGCCACGCATGACCTCCCGAGCCCGACGTTCTTCTCGGCAATCTTACCGCAAGCCGGACGAGCGGCGCCTCACATGCCCGTCTCCTGTGACTGCGGCGGGCAGCCAAGGCATTTTTTCCCGTCCGCTGTGTCACTTTGGGGCTCGCCTGAGTGGCTTTGACTTGTCGACCGTCTAGTACGCCTATCTCAAGCAAGCAACTCCGCAGGTAACAAACGCTCGGTCAGACGACATTTCCCGTCAGAGCAGAATAATCACCTCAGATGAGGCCTGAAGTGACACAGCGCACCCGATTTTCTGCCTCGAGCCGCACTCAAACACTATCCCTGGCTAGCACTGCTGCATACCGCTTTGGCATGTCCCCTATTTTGAAGGGGGACATGCCGCGATTTTGGCAGAGGCGCGCGTGCAACAGGGGGACATGGCGCCGGCGTGGCGTAGGGCCGACACGCCGCATCGAGACGGAGCGTCTGCAGAAAAGGTCCCCGATTCTTAGACGTTTTTCCGCAGAAGCTCCGCTTCGACGAATGGGGGCGTTATCGAGAGCGCACGCGCACGAAAAGGGCCCCGACGGCAACCGTCGGGGCCCGGGCAAAGCGTTGTTGCACGCGGAACGGCTAGTCGTTCTTCTCCACCGCACGCATGACGGCCTTGTAGATCTCCATGATCGGAATGATCAGGAACGCAAGGCCGAGCGCCGTGAGCAGCGCCTCAGGGTTGAGCGTCATGAAGCCGAAGACCTCGGCCAGGAAGTCAACCTCGACAACGACCACGGTGAGCAGCAGCGCGAGGATTGCCGCGCCCCACAGCCACTTGTTCTGGCGCTTCATGGTAAAGAGCGACGCACGGCGGCTGCGCATGTTGAAGGAGTGGAAGATCTCCACCATGGAGAGCGTAATGAAGGACATGGTCACGCCCTCGGGATCGGGGATGCCGTCGAGAAGGTCGGTGATGTCGATCACGCCGTTGTTGTGGAAGTACATGCCGGCGAAGAACGACGCCAGCACCAGGGCGGTGATCACAATGCCCTGGAAGATTATGTCGACGCCCATGCCGCCGGCGAAGACGCCGTCGGAGGCCTTGCGCGGCTTGCGCTTCATGACGTCGCCCTCGGCCTCCTCCATGCCGAGCGCCAGCGCCGGGAAGCAGTCCGTGATCAGGTTGATCCAGAGCAGCTGGACCGGCTGGAAGATCGTGAAGCCCACCATGGTGGCAACGAAGACCGAGAGGACCTCGGCAATGTTGGCGGAGAGCAGGAACTGAATGACCTTGCGAATGTTGTCGTAGATCCTGCGACCCTCCTCCACCGCGTTGATAATGGTGGCGAAGTTGTCGTCGGCGAGGACCATGTCGGCGACGTTCTTGGTGACGTCGGTGCCGGTTATGCCCATGCCAACGCCAATGTCGGCGCGCTTGATCGACGGGGCGTCGTTCACGCCGTCGCCGGTCATGGCAACAATGTTGCCGCGCTTCTTCCAGGCGTCGACGATGCGGGCCTTGTGCTCGGGCTGGACGCGCGCGTAGACAGAGATCTCGGTGACCTTGTTGTAGAACTCGTCGTCGGAGATCTTGTCGAGCTGGGCGCCGGTGATCGCCTGGGAGGCGCCAGAGACAATGCCCAGCTCCTTGGCAATGGCGACGGCGGTGTCAATGTGGTCGCCGGTGATCATGACCGGACGAATGCCGGCCTCCTTGGCCTCGACGATCGCCTGAGTGACCTCCGGACGGACCGGGTCGATCATGCCGGAGAGGCCGCAGAACACGAGGTCGTGCTCGAGGGCCTCCGGGCTGCAGTCGTCGGGAACCGCGTCGTAGGTGCGGCTGGCCAGGGCGAGCACGCGCAGGGCGTCGTCGGCCATGGCCTTGTTGGCGGCGAGGAGCTCGGCCTTGCGCTCGGCCGTCAGCTCCACGACCTTCTCGCCGTCATAGATCTTGGTGCAGAGGTCGATCACCACGTCGGGCGCGCCCTTGGTGTACTGCTCGAAGGTGCCGTCTGCCTCCTCGACCACCACGGACATCATCTTGCGGCCCGAGTCGAACGGGGCCTCGCCCACACGCGGGTGCTCCACGTCCAGGCCGGTCATGCCCGCCTTGGCGGCGTCGTTCACGAGCGCGCACTCGGTGGGCTCGCCCACGGCCTCGCCCTTCTCGGCGTCCCACTTGGCGTCGGAGCAGAGCGCCATGCCGGCGAGGAACTTCTCCTCGGGAGCGGCGAGCTCGTGGCGGACGACCGTCATCTTGTTCTGCGTGAGGGTGCCGGTCTTGTCGGAGCAGATAATCTGCGTGCAGCCAAGAGTCTCGACGGCCGTGAGCTTGCGGATAATCGCCTGGCGCTTGGACATCTTCGTGACGCCCATGGAGAGCACGATCGTGACCACGGCCACGAGGCCCTCGGGAATGGCGGCGACGGCCAGCGACACGGCGACCATGAAGGTGTCGAGAATGAGGCTCGGGTTGGACATCATCTCGGAGCCGTGACGGATGAAGTCAACGGCGAAAATGACCACGCAGATCACGATGACCATGATCGTGAGGATCTTGGAGAGCTGCGCGAGCTTGATCTGGAGCGGCGTCAGCTCCTTCTTGGCGGTGGTGAGGGCGTCCGCGATCTTGCCCATCTCGGTCTTCATGCCGGTGCCGGCGACGACCGCCTTGCCGCGGCCGTAGACCACGGTGGAGCCCATGTAGCACATGTTCTTGCGGTCGCCGAGGGGCACGTCGTCGGCGTCGGCGGCAAGCGCAATGGCCTCGACGTGCTTCTCCACGGGCACGGACTCGCCGGTGAGGGCGGCCTCCTCGATCTTCATGGACGCGCTCTCGAGCACGCGGCAGTCCGCGGGCACGGAGTCGCCGGCCTCGAGAAGGACGATGTCGCCGGGGACGAGCTCGGCGGAGGGCAGGTGCACGAGCTTGCCGTCGCGCATGACCTTGGACTGCGCGGCGCTCATCTCCTGCAGAGCCTCGAGCGCCTGCTCGGACTTGGCCTCCTGCACGACGCCGAGGACGGAGTTGATAATGACGACGACCATGATGATTATCACGTCGGCCCACTCGGGCTCGCCCTGCACCATGCCGGTCACGGCGGAGATGACGGCCGCCACGATCAGCATGATTACCATCGGGTCCGCCATCTGCTCGAAGAAGCGCTTCCAGAGCGGCGTCTTCTCCTCCTTCTCGAGCTCGTTGCGCCCGTACTGGGACAGGCGGCTCGAGGCCTCGGCAGAGCTGAGGCCGCTCTCCTCGTTAGAGGACAGCTCGCTCAGCACCTCGTCGGCGGACGAAAGGTACTCTTTCAACGTTTTCCCTCCTGCGATTACGCGTTCCACCCGACAGGTTGACGCCCGATCGTAATTCCCCAGGAGGGGCAAGGGCTCGTCAAGGCTGCCATGTCGGGCAGCTGACATAACGGCAACATGATACCCGAAATACCTCCGCGCATGCGTCCTTCTCGCCAAGCGCTTGCAAAGACCCCGTGAAAAAGCAAGCCCTTTTCGGCGGGCGCAGCGCTTACACGCACCTTGCCTGCGCTAAACTTGGACCCGATAGGTTAGCAGTCGCGCCCCGTGCGCAGGAAAGGAAGCGTTTCACAATGAACATTCTCTTCTTTGGTACCGCCAGCTATGACAAGGCGTCTTTCACCAAGGAGCTTGCCGACTACCCCGAGATCAAGATCGACTTCACCGAGACCAACCTCACGCCCATGACGGCCGCCCTCGCGCGCGGCTACGACGCCGTCTGCGCCTTCGTCAACGCCGACTGCGGCGCCATGACGCTTGAGATCCTCGCCGGCTTTGGCGTGAAGCTCGTGCTCATGCGCTGCGCCGGCTTCGACGCCGTGAACGTCGAGGTCGCCAAGGACCTCGGCATGACGGTCACCCGCGTCCCCGCCTACTCGCCCGAGGCGATCGCCGAGCACGCCATGGGCCTCGCGCTAGCCGCCAACCGCCGCATTTGCAAGGGCTACATTCGCGTCCGCGAGAACGACTTCTCGCTGAACGGCCTGGTGGGCGAGACGCTGCACGGCAAGACCGCCGGCATAATCGGCACCGGCCGTATCGGCGCCGCGCTCTGCCGCATCTGCAAGGGCTTTGGCATGAAGGTCCTGGGCTCGGACCTCTACCCCAACCAGAAGCTCGTGGACGAGGGCGTCGTGGACGAGTACGTGGACTACGACGAGCTCTACCGCCGCTCCGACCTGATCTCGCTCCACGCGTTCCTGAACGACGAGAGCCGCCACATGATCAACGACGAGTCCATTGCAAAAATGAAGGACGGCGTGATCTTCGTTAACACCGGCCGCGGCGGCCTCGTGGACACGCAGGCGCTCATTCGCGGCATTCTCTCCGGCAAGATCGGCGCCGCGGGCATCGACGTCTACGACGAGGAGGGCCCGAACGTCTACCAGAACCGCGCCGGCGAGGTCATTGACTCCGTGACCGCGCGCCTGTGCTCGTTCCCCAACGTGGTCATGACGAGCCACCAGGCGTTCTTCACGCACGAGGCCCTCGGCGAGATCGCGCGCGTCACGCTCGACAACGCCCGCGCCTACGCCAACGGCACCGACTACGTGGACCGCAGCGTGGTCTGCTAGCGCCGACCCCGCTTTCCCTGTCCGAGCAAAGAGAGAGGCTCAGATGGCTACTTTCAACAAGAAGAAGACCAAGATCGTCTGCACCATGGGGCCGGCGACCGAGGACGAGGAGGTGCTGCGCCAGCTCATTCTCCACGGCATGAACGTCGCGCGCTTCAACTTCTCCCACGGCAACCACGAGTACCACCGCAAGAACATTGAGCGCGTGCGCGCGCTCTCCCGCGAGCTCTCGATCCCGGTGGCGATCATGCTCGACACCAAGGGTCCCGAGGTCCGCACCGGTCTTCTCAAGGACGGCGAGAAGGTCCAGCTGGATACCGGCAAGACCTGCGTCGTGACCACCGACGACGACGTGGTGGGCACCGCCGAGCGCTTCTCGCTCGACTACAAGCCGCTGCCCACCGAGGTGAAGCCGGGCACGGTCATTCTGATCGACGACGGCCTGATCGGCCTCGAGGTCGACCACGTCGAGGGCTCCGACATTCACTGCCGAATCACCAACGGCGGCCTGCTCGGCGAGCACAAGGGCGTCAACTTCCCCAACCTCAACATCAACCTGCCCTCCGTGACCGCCCAGGACCGCGCGGACATTATGTTTGGCTGCGAGCTGGGCATTGACGCCATTGCCGCCTCCTTCATTCGCGACGGCAAGGCAGTCGAGGAGATTCGCAAGATCTGCGTGGAAATGGGCGCGCCCGACGTCCTCATCTTCCCCAAGATCGAGAGCGCGCTCGGCGTCAAGAACTTCGACGAGATCCTCCACGTGTCCGACGGCTGCATGGTGGCCCGCGGCGACCTCGGCGTGGAGGTCCCCGCCGCGCAGGTCCCGCACATTCAGAAGACCATAATCAAGAAGTGCAAGCGGCACTACAAGCCCGTCATTACGGCAACGCAGATGCTGGACTCCATGCAGCGCAACCCGCGCCCCACGCGCGCCGAGGTCAACGACGTCGCCAACGCCGTCTACGACGGCACCGACTGCGTCATGCTCTCCGGCGAGACCGCGGCCGGCAAGTACCCGATCGAGGCCGTGAAGACCATGTCCGAGATCTGCAAGGAGACCGAGAAGTACCTGCCCGAGCGCCGCGAGTACTTTGACCGCGGCGGCGTCCGCAACGTCAACGGCGCCACCGGCTTTGCCGCGCTCGAGATGGCTGACCACGTGGGCGCCAAGTGCATTCTGGCCCCCACCAACTCCGGCCGCTCCGCGCGCCTGATCTCCACCTTCCGCCCGCGCATGCCGCTCTTTGCGACGTCGCCCAACGAGAAGACCATTCGCCGCACCTGCTTCTACTGGGGCGTCTACGCCTACCGCACCACCGAGCAGGGCTCGCTTTCCAGCACGCTCTATGACGCGCTGACCACGGCCAAGCGCAACGGCCTCGTGGACACCGGCGACATCGTGGTCATCACCGCCGGCGACCCGCAGACCTCGCCGCGCCTGGGCGACTACACCACCTCGACCAACATGGCCATGGTGGCACAGGTCCAGTAGCCGAGAAGAACGTCGACTCGCAGGGCCCCGGGCGCACGCCCGGGGCCCGTTTTGTGCAACACCGAGGTTCTTCTCGGCCCGCCATTTTGCAATACGCGATTTCCGACGTTTTTGGCCCCCGAAATGTTGGTAATCGCATATCGCTGGAGCGCAGTACGCGACTTCCAACGTTTTCGGCCCCTGAAATGTTGGCAATCGCGTATTGCTCGCCTTACCGCTCGCAGCGCCAGTAGCACGCCGAGAAGGGCGCCAGCTCGGAACCACCGCCAAAGTCGTGCTCCTCGCCGGTTATGAGGTCCACGCCCCGCCCGCACTGCGCGTCGAAGTGCACCGTCGCGCTCTCGGCCGCGGCGTTTATCGCCACGATCACGCGCTCGTTCTCACAGCGACGCTGGAACACCAGCTGCTGCGGCTGGCACTGGAGCTGCGTGTAGTCGCCCCACACGAGCGCCTCGGACCCGGCGCGCGCCGCCGCCAGCGCGACGATCCAGTCCGTGAGCTCGTTCCACTCCGGCGCGTCAAGCGCCGGACGCAGCTCGTGGTCGCCGGGAAGCTGCTCGCCCTCGATCCCCCACTCGCTGCCGTAGTAGACCGCGGGCACGCCGCACATGGCAAAGAGCAGCCCGTAGAGCGGGCGCAGCTGCCGGGCGTCGTCCAGCTTGGTCGCAATTCTCGGCACGTCGTGGTTGTCCACAAAGTCGAGCATGTGGCGTCCCGTGTAGAGGTCCCAGGGGTGGCTTCCGCTCTGGCGCTCCAGCGCGTAGGCGATCTCGTGCATGTTGGCCGAGTTCATGGACGACCACAGGCCCTTGTAGGCCTCGTAGTTGGTCACCGAGTCGCAGAGGTCGTCGCCCATCCACTGGTTGTAGTCACCGAACATGGTCTCGCCCACCAGCGGGAACTTCTCGCCGCGCTCCTGGCCGATCTGGTTTGCGAGGTTGCGCAGGGAGCGAAGGTAGCCCTGGTCAAGGCAGTAGGCCACGTCCAGGCGCAAGCCGTCTATGTCAAAGTCGCGCACCCAGCCGCGAATGACGTCGGCCAGGTAGTTGTTGAGGTCCTCGCTCCAGTGGTTGAGCTTCACCAGGGCCTGCGCGCCCTCCCAGCAGCTGTAGGAGAGGCCGTCGTTGAAGCAGTTGTTGCCGCCCCAGTCGATCTCGAACCAGCCGGCGTAGGGGCTCTCGCCGCGGCGCTGCAGCACGTCCTGGAAGGCCCAGAAGCCGCGCCCCACGTGGTTGAACACGCCGTCGAGAAGAACCTTTATGCCGGCGGCATGGCACGCGTCCACCACCGCGCGCAGGTCCTCGTTCGTGCCCAGGCGGCAGTCGACCTTGGTGTAGTCGCGCGTGTCGTAGCCGTGCGCGTCTGACTCGAAGACGGGGTTGAGCAAGAGACACGTCACGCCGAGGCGCGCCATGTGATCGACCCAGCCGTCGTCAATGAGCTTGAGCAGCCGGTGCTCGAGCACGCCGTCGTTCTCGTATGGGGCGCCGGTGAGGCCCAGCGGGTAGATCTGATAGACGAAGGACGGCTCGAACCAGCTCATGGGATTCCTCTCCTCGAAGGGCGGCGGTCCAGACCATTCTACCCACGTTTGGCCCGGCCCACCGTGCCACCGCGGGCGGAGGGGCAGAGGGGAGCCAAACGAGCGCCGCCGCCCGCCCGGAAGTCCGAGCGAGCGGCGGCCAGCACGTGGACCAGAAGCGCTACCTGCTGCGGCGCCTCACCACAAGGCTCGTTGCCCCAATGCCGACACCAGCGGCGAGAAGGACCACGACGCCGACGTAGGACGTCGTGTCGCCCGTCTGGGGAATCCCAGGCTGCTCCGGCGTGGTGGAGGTGCCGGGCGTGGTGCCCGTGTCGCTCTCGCCCCACGCAAGGACAAACGGCGAGAAGCGCACGCGGGAGAGCCCGTCGTCACCCTGCTTGGGCTGGAGGGTGAACATGACGCCGTGCTCGGTGTTGGTGACGCTTATGTACTCCGGGTCGGTGGCGTCAATCTCTCCGTCGACGTCATCATTGGTCATGTCACGATCAAGACCCTGGAAGTGAACAAGGTGGAACTCGGTGTTCTCGTCCGTGCCCTCCGGGTACGGCCAGTAGACGGTCACGGGGCCGTCGGTCGTGAGCCATGCGTTGCCGTTGTTGGCGTCCACGAGGTCGAGGTACTTGGACTCGTGACCCATAATCTGGAAGCTCTCGTCCTGAGCGGCGACGGCGGTCGTAGTCTTGGAGAGGAGCTTGGAGTCGAAGTGGTTCTCCGCGGCACCGCTCTCGGTGCCGACAATGGAGTCGAACAACAGAGACGGGGCGGCGTCACGGGCAGTGTCGATCTGGCTGCCGTTTATGTAGAACGTGGCGTCTTCGGAAACGACCGCGTATGCGTCGTCGCCGCGACCCTCGGCGTTGTTTATGTCGGTCACGACACCTGTGACGGGGTTGCCGCCCTCGGAGTCGACGACGTAGCGAACCGTGAGCGTGGAGGCCTCCACGTTGACGACCTTCTGGTAGGTGGTGCCGTCAATCGTTATGTCCATGACGATCTGCTCGAGGTTGACGGGGTCGTCAGGGTCGCCGGCGTAGATTCCCATGGTGTACGTGTTGTACAGGGCGCCCTCGGTGGCCGGGTCAAAGTCGTCGCTCGTGAAGTGGGTGCCGCCGTCCTCGGAGGTGAACTCAAGGCGAATTGGATCCTGATTCTCGCCCGTGGGGACCAGGCGATAGACGAACTGGTTGTAGGCGGTCGAGCCAGCGTCACCGCCATAGCGCTCGAACACCCACTCGCGGCTGTCGTCACCCGCCACGTGGAAGGTGATCAGGTCGGAGAGATCGGTGGCGGAGGGGTTGGCCGTGCCCTGCGACTCGCGAAGGAGCTCGTTGAGGTCGTCGCTCAGGTCAATGTAGAAGCCGGGCTCGGGCAGCGAGTCGGTGCCCTCGGCGACGGTCGAGCCGTCGCTGTCGCTGACCACGGCGTCATAGCCCTTGTCGCCACCCATGTATATGGTCATTGCCGCGGGACGAACCGTCACGGAACCCATCTCGTAGCTGACGGTGGGACGCGGGAACTCCTCGGGGTCGCCCTTTCCGCCGTCGGTGTCAACGGGGTAGAGCGTGGCGCTGGTGTTGGTGAGAAGCCCGTCGTGCGTGCCGACGACATAGGACGGGTTGGTGAGCCTCACCGAGTAGGTCAGCTGGACCGGGGCGAAGTTGCTCACGGCAACGTTGATCTTCCAGACGAAGCACTCGTCGGAGACGCCGTCTCGGCCGTTCTCGTAGTACCAGAGCTCAAAGTCATACGAGCCGTCCGCCTGCTTGCCAAAGCCGTAGGCGCTCGTGACGTTCGCGTCCGTCTGCGCGGCGGCGCCCGCGATCTCCTCCGAGTCGAGCGTGTCCTCGCCAACCTTGAGGGTAAGCCGGCCGAGGTCGTCAATGAACTCAAAGTCATATGCCGCGTTCAGGCTGTCCGTGCCGCTGCCAATAACGTCCACGACCTCGGACCCGTCGTCGAGAAGGTAGAAGACCTCCTTCTCGATCTGGTCGAACGTGGCGTCCTGGCCGCCGGCAAGGTATTTAATGAACGAGGGGCCCCACGCATACGAGGTGGACGTACTCTTGGTCATGGCATAGCAGTGGTAGCCGCTCGCCTGGGCCTCCGAATAGACCTGCCAGGTCTTGTACAGGGCCTTGTCGACGCTCGTTGCGTAGTTGCCTTCAATCCCGACGTGCTTCTCCCACTCGACCCCGCCGGTGAACGAGCCCTTGTCCGCATATAGTGCGTCGTTCGAGCCGTCGTCGGCCCCGACGAGGGAACCAATGGTGCTCAGCCAGGTTTCCCAGCTCTCGGGAGGATTGTCGTTTCCGTACTTGAAGCTCCAGCTGTACGGGTCGGTCGAGTAGTAGGGGCTGCCGTCGTTGTTCCAGTAGCCCTTCGTCACGGTTCCCGTCTCGCCGTACATGTACGTAATGCCGTCACTGACGAGCACGAGGTACTTCCTGCCGGCATCCACGCTCGTGTCCTCGTCGAGCATGGCCTTTCCGGCAAGCATTCCTGCATGGGTGTTCGTACCGCTTCCGGAGCCGGACCACATTGCGCTCTCAATGGTGGAGAAGTTGTCGCTGGTGAGCTCGGTGAGCTGCAGGGCGTCGGTCGCCTCGGTGTTGAAGATCACCACGCCCACCTTGACGGTGGCGTCGGTCTTCTCGACCTGGTCCCTCAGCGAGCCGAGCATGTTGACCGCATCGTTGAGGACGCTCGTGCTCGTGGACTTGTCAAGAACGAAGACCACGTCGGACACCAGCTCCTCCTGCGCGGAGGGCAGCGAGAGGGTGACGTCGGACTCGTAGTTCTCGTCAAGCTGCGTGGCGGTCTTTGACTTGGAGACCTCCCACGCCGAGGACCCGGAGTCGGCCGTCGTGGCCCCTGAGGTGGCGTTTGCGACGACGGGCGCCAGGCAGAGCGCTAAGAACGCGCCCAGCAGACCCGCGACCCACCTCTTCCTGTTGTTGCGTTGCTTCATGTGTACCGCCTTTCCAACTCTTGGCTGATTGACTTCTCTCAGGGAGGGCTGAAGGGGCCAGCCGTCGGGGGTGTCTAGGCCCCCTTTGCGAGAACGGCGCGATAGGTGCTCGCCACCTGCGCCCCTCGCTCGTCGAACGTCATTTCCGCCTCGACGAAGCCCCTCCGCCGGAGATCGGAGAGACACCGGTCGATCGTCTTGACGTTTCTGCCGAACTGGTCGGCGAGCTCGCGCTTCGTGCAACGGACCCCGCCGTTGACGGCAGTCTCACCGGCTATGAACCTCAGCAGGTCACGTTGGGTCTTCGTAAGGTGTCCGCCGTCGCCGGCCGGACAGGCGTCCGAGGTGACGCTCTTCTCGCCTGGCATGCGCTACTAACCCCTCCCCTCACGCCCGCTCAAAAGGCAGACATTTTGGGAGAGGAGTGGTTTAATGCGAATCTGTGTAGGAGTCTGAAGGCGAGCTGCACTTTTCTCCGGATCGGGCACTCAGGTGCCACCGGGCGGAAAAGTCTACGTTTTGGGCAAGGCCGACACCGATTTCACGGCCGGGCGGGAGCAGCCTCCGCCTGCCGGTCCTCTCTCACCCACCTGACGAAGGTCGAGCGGGAGACCTCGCAGCGACGCGCCGCCTCGGTGCAGCTGATCGCGCCGTCCTCGAACAGCGCCCTCGCCCTCGCGAACCCCGCCGGCCGTTCGAGGCGCGGCCGCCCAAAGCGCACCCCGCGCGCCTGCGCGGCGGCGATTCCCTCCGCCTGGCGCTGCCGAATGTTGTCCCTCTCGACCTGCGCCATGTAGGACAGCAGCTGAAGCACCATGTCTGCTATGAACTCACCCGCCAGGCCGCCGCGATCTTCCCGCGTGTCCAGAAGCGGCATGTCGAGAACCACAATGTGCAGGCCGCGCTCCTTGGTCAGGTGGCGCCACTCCGCGAGAACGTCCTCGTAGCTGCGGCCAAGCCGGTCAATGCTCTTGATCACGAGCACGTCGCCACTGCGCATGGTCCGAACCAGGCGCCGATAGTTCGGGCGGGCAAAGTCCTTTCCGCTCGCCTTGTCCGTAAAGACGCGCCCCGGCTCCACGCCAAACCTCACCAGAGCGTCCAGCTGGCGCGCGAGGTTCTGGTCCTTGCTCGAAACCCGCGCGTACCCATACATTCTCTCGCCCCGAACCTGCCCTTCCGCCTGCATGCCTCTCCCTTCTAACGAACCCAAAGCGCCAAAAGGGCCCGTCCCTCAAGGTCTGGGTTCACCAATGAGCAAGGAAGCAGGTACCCAAGAAAGAATCCTGCGGCCATCTATCTGTCGGGTGAATCTGAGGGCAAAACACGAACCCAAACCACGCGGAAGCGGGCGGGAGGGCGAGAAGAGCCCCTAGAGACGCGAGCGAAGGCCGGCGACGATCGTCGCGTGGGCCTCCTCGCGGGCGACGTCGAAGAACTCTGCCGTGAGCAGCTGGTAGTCCGGTGTCTCGTCGAGGTGCTCGGCCTGGTTTCTCTCGACGATCCAGCGCGCCGAATCCACGGCGCCGCGCGCGTCGTGCTCGAGGATCGAGTACGGCGCGAACGCCGCGCACTGGGCGAGAAGGGCCTCGTCGACGTGCGGGACAAGGGAAATGTCCAACGTGCGCCCAAAGAGCGCGAAGTCGCCCTGCTTGCCAATGCGCGCCCGCTCCCCGGCCTCCAGGCCAATGCTCGCGAGGTAGGCGCGGGTGTGGGCGTTGTAGACGTGGTCCGCCACGAGGTGCGCCCAGGCACCGAGGGTCACGTCGGAGACGTTATCGTGGCCCGCGACGTAGAAGTCCCAGAACTCGTCATAGCGCGGCAGCGGAATGTGCTCGCGAATGGCGTGGTGCGTGAGCTTGTAGTCAATGCGCAGCGTGGTGTCCGCGACCATGTAGCCCACGTATATGTCCGGGACGACGTTGCCGAGAAGAAACGCGTTCTCGTCGCGCACGCCAAGCGCGGCGGCGCCCTCCTCGCGAAGGAGCCGTTCCACGTGCGCGGTATGTATGTTCCAGCTCGGCATGACAGCAATCCTAGCACGCCGCCACTTACAGAAAACTGAAACCAGCCGCGGAACGTTACGTCCCGGCAACGTGGCTTTTGCAATCATGGTGGTGGCACGCTTTCCTTACACATGGCAGGAGGTACCTCATGAAGACCTGCAAGAACTGCGGAACCCTCAATGACGACAAGGACCTGTTCTGCAGCGAGTGCGGAACCCGGCTCGAGGAGAGCCCAAAACCGGAGCCGACGCCCGCGCCAACCCCAAGCTCGACGCCCAGCGTCCCGACCGTGGACGTGGACGCGGCGGTGGAGACCATTTCCGAGATCGCCGACAAGACCAAGCGCGGGGCCCGCGACCTTGCCGAGAAGATCAACGCCACGGTGAGCGAGACCCTGGAGAACCAGAAGGCCAAGGCAAACAGCGAAGCCCAGCAGGAGATCGCGCGCGCCCAGAAGACCAAGGCGACCACGAAGGGGAGCGCCGCCTCCGGAACCAAGTACATGTCCAGCACGGAGCTGTGGAGCTGGCTGCAGAAGAGCAGCAAGCGCCAGCACTTCTTCACCGAGGAGGAGAACACCCTCACGCAGGACGACTACATGGAGCGCCTGTCCCAGAAGATCTCCGACAACAACGTTCCCGCCTCCGTGTTCAAGCGGCACATACAGTGGGACCGCAGCAGCCTCAGCCAGGACATTTGCTTCGTCCAGCCGGTGAGCGACGCCGTGAACCCGCTCTCCTGCCTCATTCAGTTCAACCACGTGGGCAAGTTCACCTTCGTGGAGGAGAAGACGTTCATAACGCCGCCCGACCTCCCCAAGGTGCCGGAGAAGAAGGTCGGGATCCCCGGAGACCTGGTCGAGAAGTCGGCGTGGATGCTGCGGGGCGGCCTGGTCGCCGTCGTTGGCCTGTTCCTCTTCCTCGTCCACTGGCTGCTCGCAATCGCCGCCATTGTCATAGGCTGCGGCCTAGCCTGGATCGGCTACAGCGCCCAGCAGAAGCTCGAGGCCCTGCGCGAGCACAACAGGAACTGCGACCGGCAGGAGCTGGCGTGGAGCGCAGCATGGGACAACTGGGAGAACTCCATCTTCCTCCACTCCTTCCAGGAGAACGTGAACGGCCAGATCAGCCGAATCTACGACGCGGTGTTCGAGTGCATAAAGCAGCTCAACGGCGAGCTCTTCACCCAGCAGGAGAGCGCCGTGGACGAGGAGAGCCAGAGCATGAACGAGCTCGAGGAGCTCATCAACCGCCGCAAGGCCACCTACCGCTAGCGTACAAGGAGCGCCCATGGCAGGCATTACGGTCTGGAACTCGGTCAGCAGCTCGGAGTGGACCTGCGGCTCGCGGGACATGGAGTGCTCGCTGGTCGTCTATCGCCTGAGCAGCCTCCCGAACTTCTCGCACCAGCGCTTCTCGTACCTCTGCGAGGACACCGACCAGCGCAGCACCGAGGTGGGCAAGCGCCAGCTGCTCATGCTGCGGCAGATGCACGACCTGGGACAAGCCTGGTCGTGCAGCCTGCGCCTCCTCAAGACCGACCACCTGGAGCTCTACCTGGTGTTCCGGCATGCCGGCGAGCGCCAGCTCACGGCCGAGGAGCTGGACCGCGCCGACGCCCACATACGAAACGCCCTCCCCCAGAGCGAGTACAGCTTCAAGCGCGTGGCGCCCGAGGAGTGCCCCGCGCCCCTGCTCTCCGCGGGCTGGGCGCACCAGGTCACCGAGATCGACCGGCGCGAGGCGCTCTACCACGGCGCTGCCTACCCGGACGCCCTCGGCATGCCCCCGCAGGAGTTCTACGTCCCCTACGCGTGGACGGCCGTGGAGAACACCATGGAGCAGATCTGCTCCGCCCTCATGCAGCACGCGGGAACCGCCGTCCTCGAGGTGACGCTGTGCCCCGCCGACTACCTCGGCTACGAGCGCGACTGGATGGACACCAACATAGGCCTTCTGCGCGAGAGCATGAACGGCGAGACCCTGCGCTCCCCCACCACGGGCAAGGTGCTCTGGAAGGGCGAGAAGATCCCCACGCTCAAGACGCCGGTCGAGAACTGCGAGAAAATGAACAAGCAGTTCGAGACGAGCCGCGTGTTCCTGGCATCCATGCGCGTGCTCGCGGAGACGGACTCCGTCTCCCTTGCCAACGCCTTTGTCGCCAACAGCGCGCGCAACACCGGGACCCTGCGCACGAGCCAGCAGGGGGACGCCCGGTTCGCCGCCGTGGCGTCCCGCTACCAGGCTGTCGACGTCATGCCCGGACCCGTCTCGAGCTTCTGGGACCGCGACCTCGCTGCCCTGCCCATGCGGGCGCAGCGCCTCTCCCACCTGGTGAGCGTGGAGGAGATCGCCACGTTCTTCCGCATCCCCATTCCCGTGACGAGCAACTTCCCCGGCTTCTCCCTCGACACCGGACTGGGAGAGCGCGCCGCGCGCAAGCCGCCGCGCAGCGTCATACAGCTCGGCACCTACCTCGACGTCCAGTCCGTCGACCCCGTTGCCGCCGAGTTCGACAGCCAGCAGCTCGCCAAGCACGGCCTCATTGTCGGCGTGCCCGGCAGCGGCAAGACGACGGCCATGTTCAACATTCTCCACCAGCTCTGGGACGTGCCGGAGGAGCAGCGAATCCCCTTCATAGTGCTGGAGCCGGCAAAGACCGAGTACCGCGCGCTCAAGGGACTCGACGCGTTCAAAGACGATCTTCTCGTCTTCACGCTCGGCGACGAGTCCGTGAGCCCCTTCCGCTTCAACCCCCTGGAGGTCCTGCCCGGAATCAAGATCGAGAGCCACATCTCGCGCCTCCAGGCGTGCTTCGTCGGCGCGTTCAACCTCTTTGACCCGCTCCCCATATTCCTCGAGCAGGCCATTCGGCAGACCTACCGCGAGAAGGGCTGGTACGACGACAGCTGCGGCGGGGACCCCGGCCTCGAGACGCCGACGCTCTCCGACCTCTGCCGTCACGCCGAGGACATAGTCGAGCACTCGGGCTTTGACGCCAAAATGAAGAGCGACTTCAAGGCGTCGCTCCTCGAGCGTCTCAACTCGCTGCGCCGCGGCTCGAAGGGGCGCATGCTCGACACCAAACACACCATTCCCATGGACGAGCTCATGGGGCGCCCCGTGATCCTGGAGCTCGACAGTCTGAACGGCGACGAGAAGTCGCTGCTCATGATGTTCCTCTTGAGCTACGTCTACGAGTACTGCAAGGTGCGCCGCAAGTCGGGCTCGCCGCTCAGGCACATGCTGCTCGTGGAGGAGGCGCACAACCTCATTGCCGCCAACCACGGCGGGAGCGACTCACGCGCCAACCCGGGCGAGAAGACCATTGAGCTGTTCGTCAACATGCTGGCGGAGATGCGTGCGCTCGGCCAGGGAATCCTCATCGCCGACCAGCTTCCCACCGCCATAGCCCCTCAGGCCGTGAAGCAGACCAACGTCAAGGTCCTCATGCGCGTCACCGCCAAGGACGACCGCGAGGAGATCGGCAACACTATGGACCTGGACGAGGAGCAGATGCACCAGGTGGTCAACTTCAAGACCGGCCACGCCTACCTCTACCACGAGGGCGAGGACCATGTCCGCATGATTCGCATGCGCAACTTCAAGGACGAGTTTGACGTGGAGGAGCCCCCGGACGACCAGGAGCTCCACCGGATGATGCGGGGATACGAGCTCTCCCACCCCGAGCTCTACCACCCCTTTGCGGAGTGCCTGGGCCGCTGCGAGGTCTGCGACCGCAGGACGCGAAACCAGGCCGAGAGCTACGTGCACGAGGTCCTCACCAACCCCGCCGCACGGCCCCTGCAGGACCCCGTGCTCGCCGAGCGCGTCTCGTTCTGCGGGCTCTACCTGCTCGGCACCGCCCGTGAGGCGGAGCGTATACGTGCACGCTACGGCACCGTGGACGAGCGGTTTGGCTACTGCGTCTACGTGCACCTCATGCACCTCGCGGAGCGGGAGATGGCCGCGTGCGCCAAGAGGGGCGGGAGCTGCGCGTGCACGCCGGAGGACCGGGAGCGCTACCTCAGGTCATATGACGAGAAAGGAAGGGCGGACTCATGAGCCTTGAGAACCTCGAGAACCAGGAGCAGGAAATCGAGCAGATCGAGCAGGAGGCCGAGAGCAACGAAAGTCGCATGGAGGAGGTCAACCAGCGAATCGACGCCATTGAGCAGGCGCTGAGCGAGCTCGGGGAGGACCGGGAAGTCTCCGAGTCCGTCGAGGGCAACCGCCAGGAGGCCGAGCAGGAGCGCGACGAGGCGGAGCAGGAGCGCCAGGAGATCCTGGGCAACCTGGAGGCCGCCAGCAGCGAGGTCACGGACATGGTCGAGCAGAACGAGAGCTCGAGCGGGACGCTCGAGTCGCTGGCGGAGGCCGGCGAGGACGTCTCGGACGCCATGCGGATCGTAGAGAGCCGTCGCAGCCAGCTGCAGGACATGACCCGCCGAATCGAGGAGCTGCGGGATCGGCTCCAGGGCTAGCGAGCGCCTCCACACGAGGGGAGACACATGGAGTCTGGACGAGAGAGCGTCGAGGGCTCGTTCGAGAGCGTGGAGTCTGACGCCGAGCGGATCAGGGAGCGCGGAGACGAGCTCGAGGAGCGCGCGGAGAACCTGAGCGAGGCCCTCGCCAAGCTGGAGGCGGACACCGCGGTCACAAAGTCCCTCGAGGCCAACGAGCGCGACCTCGAAGCGCAGCGCGAGGAGAACGAGGCTGAGCGCACGGACGCGCTCGCGAGCCTCGACGCGATACGGGCGGCACTGGAGGCCGTCGAGGAGACCAACGACCGGAGCGACGCCGCTCTCGACTCCCTGCGCGAGCTCGGGGAGGACGTGAGCGAGGCCGAGTCGATCATAGAGGACAGGCGGCGCTGGATCGAGGAGCTCAACACGCGCGTCGAGCACCTCTACGAGCTTCTCGGCGAGAACTACAACCAGCTGGGGGTCTTCTCGCCCAGCGGCAAGAAGAACCTCGAGAGCTTTGCGGAGCAGGACGAGGAGGCCGACAACCCCTCTCCCAGCCCGGAGAATACTCTCGACGCGCGCGAGTGGACGGCTGAGCCAACAAAGCCTCCCGCACGGCGCCGCCCGGAATCAGCCCTGTCCTCTCCAGGAGAGGTCGCCCGCACCGTCTTTGGGCTCAGCGCCACAACTCAGAGAATCATGATGCTCCCCAATGGAAATGCGTGCTTCAACGCCCCAGACGTCACCGGTCAGAGCCTCAATTTCCGACAAGGCAACGCCGTAAGAGGCTTTCAGGGCACCTGCGGGCTCTGTTCCTGTGAAAACGTCGCCCGACTGGCCGGAAAAGACATTACCGAAGCCGACGTCATCTCGACTGCTCGCAGGTTGAATTGTTGCGTGCAAAACAGAAAGGATCCGGGCGACAACGGCGGAACCAGCCCGGCTGGTCGCCAGGCAATCCTTCGTTCCCTTGGAATAGACTCTGTTCTCGACAATGACATCTCCCTTGGGCACATTGCGGGTCTCATTGAGAGCGGACGAGGGGTCATTGCCTCGGTCGGGGTGAGAGACTTCTGGCCAAACTACCCCCATAAGGGAAACCATGCCATTACGATTACGAGCGTCGAGCGCGCCCCGTCGGGACAAGTGGTCGCATTCTATGTTTGCGACTCCGGCTCCAGAAACCCGGACTTTGCCCGTCGCGTAGAGGCTGCTCTGCTCGCACGCTCCCTGAACCCTCGCCCGCTCAACGTAACGAAGAGCCCGATTCGGTAGGAGATCAGCAATGTTTAGCTATGAAAGCCTTGAGAACCTCGTATTGGGATTCATCTACGACGGAGAGCTCATTTCCATGCCCGTTCCAAGACTCGACCGAGACGGCTCAATCGTCGATTGCTTCTTCGTCTACTCCGCCGACAGCCAGACGTGGATTCCCAACGAGCCCTCTCAGTGCGTTGTCGCGTCCCCGGAAAAAGGGACCTGCGAATACCGCGACTGCGAGGAACTCTTCAGGGGCATAGACTTCGATCCCAGGGACGACGCTGTCCCAGAGGACATAGACGCCCTTTACGCTGAGGCGGAGTCACTCTACGGCGCCGTTCGCGAGGAGTTCACCAAAGGCGTGCTGGGCGAGACATCCCGCAGGTACGCCACACTGATTGAACAGATCTCCTTCGCGTGCCTCATGCCCTACTACCACGCCCTGTCGCCAGAGCTCTTCTCGACAGACGGCCAGGCGTAACCTACACGCAGAAGCAGAGGACGACGCCGAACTCCTTGTACGGGGCGTGGGCGCACCATGGCGCGCCGTCCTCGCCCACGCACATGACAAAGCGCCCGTCCATGGGGTCGGGGGTGCGCTCCCACCACATGCCCCCGCTCATTTGCAGAAACGAGTTCGGCCCGTCCCACCTGACGCCCTGGTTCGCAAAGAGCTGGTACTGCTCGCCCTCGGCGTTGAAGACCGCGTCGTGCGGGTCTCCGGTGCTCATGGCGCCGCCGAGCTCGGAGTAGGAGAGCGCCCACAGCGTGTCAGAGGTCATGACCACGGCCGACCCGTCCGAGGTCTCGCCGACGGCGTTCGTGGGCTTGTCCACGGGAACCACGGCCGCCACGACGTCGTCGGGCAGGAGACCGAGGAGCTCCCCGTTCATCCACGCCCGCAGCTCGGAGTCGCGCCAGCCGCCCGCGGTCGAGCCGGACGCGTTGTACGCCCGCGTGGCGACGGGAGCGCTCGACGAGAACGTGATGCCCGCCCTGCCCGAGCCGGACGACAGCTCGTCCTGGTTGAAGCCGGTGACCCGCATGGTGACCGACGTGCCGTTTGCGAGGGTGAACGACTTGGTCTGCGTGCCGTCGAGCGTGCCGTCCTCGGCGCAGAGGTGGTACCTCGCCGCTATCGCGACCGCCTCGGAGTCGCTCGCGGCAGAGGAAATGAGTCGGGAAATCTCCGAGAGCTCCTCCCACGAGTAGTCGGCGACCGCAGCGCGAACCTCGGGTTCGGAGGGAGCCTCGGGAGCCACCGGCGCCTCGCTCCCGCCCTCGCCCGACTGGAGGCCGACCTGAGCGGTGTCGGACGACACGGCCTGGGAGTCGGGCGCCGCGAGACCGAACCAGTTGGTGGTGAGTCCGGCGACGATCACCACGGCGCCGACGACGACGGTCGCAACGACGGCGACGAGCGCCTCCGTTGCCGAGAGCGGGCCCCGCGAGCCCGCGTTCTTCTCGCCCACCGGCGGCATGAGCCTGGCTCCGCACTTCGTACAGAACTTCGCGCCGTCCTTTTGCTCGGAACCGCAGTTGCCGCAGAGCATGGCTCCCCCGTCCCCCGAAATTGCCTGAAAGGGGTCAGACCCCTTTCAGGCAATTGTAGGCGACTTAGCTGCGAACCTCGCCGCCGGTGGCCTTGCAAACCTTGGTCACGAGCTTGGCGTGAGCCTTCTCGACCTCGTCGGAGGTGAGGGTGCGGTCCGCCGCGCGGTAGGTGAGCGAGAAGGCCATGGACTTCTTGCCCGCGCCCACGCGCTCGTCGTCGCGGTAGACGTCGAAGAGGCGGACGTCGGCGAGAAGCTTGCCGCCGGCGGAGGTTATGCGCTGCATGAGGGTCTCGCAGGTCACGGACTCGTCCACGACAATGGCGAGGTCAACGTCCACGCCGGGCAGCGTCGGCACGTCCTCGTAGGGCAGCTGGTCGGCGGCCAGGCGCAGCAGCGCCGCCTGGGAGAGCTCGAAGGCCACCACCGGCGCGTCGACGCCCGTCGCGCGCAGGCCGCGCGGGTGGACGTTGCCCACCCAGCCGATGACCTCGCCGCGGGCCAGGACCTCGGCGGCGCGGCCCGGCTGGAGCCACGGGTACTGCTCGGGGTCGGCCGCCTTGAAGCGGACCTTGGTCACGCGCAGGGCGTCCAGCAGCTCCTCGACCACGCCCTTGGCGTCGAAGAAGTCGTACTCGTCAAAGCGCTGGTTCCAGGCGTCGTCAGCGCGCTTGCCGCACATGACGCCGCAGACGTAGCTGGGCTCGTCGGGGAGGCTCTTGCTCTCGTGGCCAAAGAAGACGCGGCCGATCTCGTAGAGCGCCACATTGGCGACGCCGTGGTCGAGGTTGTACGCCACGGAGCGGAGCAGCCCCGGCAGCATGGAGCGGCGCATCTCGGACTGCTCGGCCACGAGCGGGCGGATGATCTTCACGGGCACGCCGCGGCCCACGTCGGGAATGCCCAGGCGCGCCAGGTCGTCCGGCGCGGCGAAGTTGTACGTGGAGGTCTCGGAGAGGCCGCAGGCGCGCAGCACGGCGCCGATCTTGCGGACGCGGCGCTGCTCCACGGTGAGGCCGCCGGCGTGGTTCTTCGCGGCGGGCAGGGTGGCCTCGATGTCGCCCTCGCCCCAGAGGCGCACGACCTCCTCGATGAGGTCGACCTCGCGGGTGAGGTCGGGACGGTTGGTGGGGGCGGTCACGGCCAGGGCGTCCTCGCCGGCCTTCTCCACCGCGCAGCCCAGACGGCGCAGGCGGGAGGCCATGAACTCCTCGGGAATGTCCGCGCCGCCGATGAGGCGGGCGCGGCTCGGACGCAGCGTGATCTGGGCGGGCGCGTCGTCGGCCTCGCCCGGGTAGACGTCAACAATGCCCGGGCAGACCTCGGCGCCGCAGCACTCCTCGAAGAGCGCGGCCGCGATCTCGGCCACGTTGGCGCAGTTGGAGGCGTCGACCTTGCGCTCGTAGCGAATGGAGGCCTCGCTCATGAGGTCGAGGTTGCGCGAGGTGCGGGACGTGTGGCCGGACGAGAAGTTCGCGCTCTCCAGGAGCACGTCGGCCGTGCCCTCCGTGATCTCGGAGTCGAGACCGCCCATGACGCCGGCAAGGGCAATCGGCGTCACGCCGTCGTCGGTTATGAGGCACATGTCGTGCGTGAGCTCGCGCTCCTGGCCGTCGAGCGTCACGAGCTTCTCGCCGTCTGCCGCGGCGCGCACCACAATGTGGCGCTTGCCGTCGCGCTCGGTGAGCTTGCCCAGGTCAAAGGCGTGGAGCGGCTGGCCCGTGAGATACATGACGTAGTTGGTCACGTCCACGACGTTGTTGATCGAACGCCCGCCGGCGGCGGCCACGCGCTGGGCGAGCCACTCGGGCGAGGGGCCGATCTTGACGTTGCGGACCACGCGCGCGGTGTAGCGCGGGCAGAGCTCGGGGTCGTCGATCGTCACGTCAACGAGGTCGGCAGCGTTCGGACCCTGCTCGACCTTGACGGCGGGCAGCTCAATGTGGGTGTCCTCGTCAAGCATGGCGGCAACCTCGACGGCCATGCCGGTCATGGAGAGGCAGTCGGGACGGTTGGGCGTTATCTCGCAGTCGATCACGGTGTCGGAGGTGCCGAGGTAGTCGGTGAAGTCCATGCCCACCGGCGCGTCCTCGGGCAGGATCATAATGCCCTCGTGGTCCGAGCCCAGGCCCAGCTCGCGGGCCGAGCAGTTCATGCCGCAGGACTCGACGCCGCGCAGCTTGCTCTTCTTGATCTTGAAGTCGCCGGGCAGCACCGCGCCGATCATGGCGGTCACAATGTGGTCGCCCTCGTTGAAGTTCTGGGCGCCGCAGACGATCTGCAGGGGCACGGGGTTGCCGTCGGCATCCACGTTCTTGTCGCCCACGGAGACCTGGCAGAGCCACATGTGGTCGGAGTCGGGGTGGGGCTTCTTGCTCACGACCTGCGCCGTGACCACGTGCTCGAGGTTGGCGCCAACCTTCTCCACGGCCTCGACCTCGGTGCCGGTGCGGGTGAACTCGGCCACGAGCTCGGCGGGGTCCGCCGGCACGTCGACCATGCTCTTGAGCCACTCATATGAGACGCGCATGTTCTTCTCCTTCTCGCGCGATCAGATCAGACGGTTGGGGCAGACCCTAGAACTGCCTCAGGAAGCGCATGTCGCCGGTCATGAGCATGCGCAGGTCGGGCAGGTCGTAGCGCAGGGCCGCCACGCGCTCGACGCCAATGCCAAAGGCAAAGCCGGTGTACTTCTCGGGGTCGATGCCGCAGAACTCAAAGACGTTGGGGTCCACCATGCCGGCGCCCAGAATCTCCAGCCAACCGGTGTTCTTGCAGAAGCGGCAGCCCTTGCCACCGCAGACGCCGCAGGAGACGTCGACCTCGCAGCTGGGCTCGGTGAACGGGAAGAAGTGCGGGCGGTAGCGCGTGGCGCGGTCCTTGCCAAAGATCTCGCGCGTGAAGTAGTCAAGCGTGCCCTTGAGGTCGCCAAAGGTGATACCCTCGTCCACGACGAGGCCCTCGACCTGCGTGAACTGCGGCAGGTGGTTGGCGTCGGCCGTGTCCGGGCGGAAGACCGTGCCCGGGCAGATCATGTAGATCGGCGGCTTCTTATTCTCCATGACGTGCACCTGGACGCCGGAGGTCTGGGTGCGCAGGAGAATGTCGGACTCGCCCTGGACGTTGGTCTCCTCGGCATGAAGCATGGTGCCCGGCGCGTTGTCCACCACGTAGAAGGTGTCCTTGGCGGAGCGGCTGGGGTGGTCCTCCGGGGCGTTCAGCGCGGTGAAGTTGTACCAGGTGCTCTCCACGTAGGGACCGTCCTCGACGGTGTAGCCCAGGCCGCAGAATATGTCCTCGATCTCCTCGCGGATCTGGTTGATCAGGTGCTGGGTGCCGGAGCTCAGGCAGCGGCCCGGCAGCGTGACGTCCACGGCGTCGGCGGCCATCTTCTGCTCCAGCAGCACGGCGGAGAGCTCCTCCTTGCGCGCCTTGAGCGCGGCGTCCACGGTGGCGCGGACGGTGTTGGCGAGCTGGCCCATGGCCGGGCGCTCCTCGGGCGGCACCTGGCCCATTGAGCGCATAATGGCGGTGAGCTGGCCCTTCTTGCCCAGGTAGCTCACGCGCAGGGCCTCGAGGGCCTCCATGGTCTCGGCGGCGGCCAGGCCCTCCTGGAACTGGGCCTCAATCGCCTTGAGGTCGTCGGACATCGACATCGCACAATCCCTTCTCTACTAAAAAACCGCCCGTGAACAGCTGTGCTGCTGTCCAAGGACGGAATGATCCGCGGTACCACCTCGGTTGGCGCGACGGGTTTTCTCCCCCGAGCGCCCGCTCTTCTCGCCCCGTTCCGTGGGACCCCCGGCTTCCCTACTGAGCTGGCGAGAAGAACCTCGCGCCGTTCAGGTCGCGGCTGGTGGAGTGAACTCCGGGCCTCTGCCTTGGAGGGGGCTCTCAGCCGGTGACCCCCGTCTCTGTCCGCTGGCAACGCGACGCCCAGACCTCTCCGTCATCGCCTGCCGGACATGGTAGCACAGCGGACGGGCGCCGTTCACCGAGGAATCGCGCCGGTTCGCCAAGTGCCGTGCCTGCGCGCGAGCGCACGTTCTTCTCGCCCGCTGCCACCAAGCGTCACGCTCGCTCGCACGAGTCTTTCGGCACGCTTCGCGAACCCCGGACTCGGTGGGCTCAAAGTGCCAAACGTGGGCCCATTTTGGCTCGAATCTGGAACTTTCGGACCAATCAGTTCTCGCGCGCCCCCAAAGCACCGCCCTCAGCGCCCGTGGCACAATGCGCGAACCACCCGATTGGAGGGACATGTACGCGCGCGTCGACGAAGCCATAGATCTGCTGCTCAATGACGCAGAGCTTCGCGCCGTCTGCCTGACCACGGCCGACAAGAACCTCCGCCGGGCGCTCGACCGGCGCGTGCGCGCGGGAATGCTTGTCTCTCCCCTGCCGGGGTTGTATGCACGAGGGCAACGCTGGCTCCACGGGCTCACCCCCACCCAACGTGCGCTGCACGTTCTTGGGGCGCTGCACGAGCTCCACCCCACCTGGCGCTTCTGCGGGCCCTCCGCCGCCGTCCTGCAGGGACTCTCGGTCTCCCATGGGCTTCTGAGAACCATTCACCTTGCCGTGTCGCCCGGCTCTGGGATCAGGTCGAGCGAGCCCTACTGCCGCCACGTCATACCGGACGAGGAGGCAACTGAGGCAGGGGGCGTACCGGTGACCTCGCTGCTGCGAACCACCTTTGACTGCATGCGCTGGCTGGACTTTCGGGAGGGGCTGGCCGTGGCCGACTCGGCGCTGCGCGTGGGCGGGCTCTCCCGGGAGGAGCTCTTGGCGTATGTGGAGCAAATGCGCGGAGGCTACCGCGGCGTCGCCCAGGCGCGCATGACCGCCGCGCACGCCGACGGACGCAGCGAGAACGGGGGCGAGTCCATTGCGCGCGCCGCCATGTGGGAACTTGGCTTTGCCATGCCGGACCTGCAGGTGGAAGTACCGAGCCCGTTCTCCGGAAGCGGTCTCTACCGCGTGGACTTTCGCTGGTTCCTGCCGGACGGGACCGAGGTCTACGGCGAGCACGACGGGGACGAGAAGTACCTGAACCCCCTCATGAACGGCGGGAGCCCGCTGCGCGCAATGAAGCGCGAGCGCAAGCGAGAGTCGGGCCTCACGGTTTCGCACGCGAGCGTCATGCGCTTCTCGCCTGCCGACGTCGCCGATACCGCGTACTTTGACTGGCTGCTGCGCTACTACGGCGTCCCCAGGGAGCGTGAGCCGCTGATTGAGATTCCTTCGGCGGGAGGCATTGTGATCCCGGAGCCACCGGAGATCGAGGTCGTGCCCGTGGAGGCCTACGGGCTGGAGTAGGGCCGCCGTCGCCCGCACTCGTTGGTCTCTGGGGACCAAAAAACGGGCCTGGAGCGGGCGAATCTGGCACTTTCACGCCAACGAGCGGGCGGGCGCGCGGCGGCTACGAGAACGTGAGATCCTCGGCCGAGGTGGCGTCGAGCCAGGCTATGTAGGTATTGGGGTAGTGGCTCGCCAGCAGCTGGCCCGCGTCCACGCCGATGCACGCCTGCGCGAGCGCCGCGAGCCCGGCCGGCGAGAAGAGTTCGTCGAGACTCGAGACGTGCGCCGTCACGCCCGAGACGAGCGCCTCCGCCGTCGCCTGGTCCTCCGGCGCCACGGGGCAGTCGGCGCCCATGGACGCGCGGTAGGACGCGCGCATGCCCTCCGTCAGCGCACCGTCGTCCGTCTTGGGCAGCCAGACGTCGGTGCCGTAGCGCTGGTAGCCCCACTGCGCGGGCGGCAGCATGGTCACCACGTCGGACGGGTTGAGGACGTTGAATATGTTGTCGTAGCGGGCGTCGCGCGCGTCCGCCGCCGAGGTGCAGTTGGGCGTCGCGAACCCGTAGGCGCGCACGGACTCGGCCGAGGCAATCGCGCCCCCGTCGTCCACGTAGCTTGCAAGCAGCGTCGCCACGGCGGCCCCGCGGCTGTGCCCGCAGAAGAGGTAGGTCCTCTCCACGCCCGGCTCCTGTGACGCGCGCTCCTCGAGGTCGGCCACGATCTCCTCGGCCGCGAGCGTAAATCCCAGGTGATCGCCCTCGCCGCCCTCGTCCGTCGCGTCCTCAATCTTGGCGTTGGAGAGCCACTCGGAACCATACGACCCACGCACCACGACGACCGTGAGCAGCTTCTCCTCGCCGGTCTGCGACGAGCGCACGTGCTTGGTCGCCAGCGTATAGGCGACCACGTCCGTGCCGTCGAGAATGCCGAGCACCTCGTCGAGCACCTCGCTGCGGTAGCGGTAGGAAGCGGTTGAGACCTCCTCGAAGCCCAGCTCGGCAAAGGCGTGCTCGGCGTAGGCCGGCGAGGAGGAGCCCTGCTGGTAGTAGGCGCTCTCGGCGTTGGCGACGGCGGAGAGCACCGCGCAGGTGTGCGCGAGGTCGTGGTTGTAGGTCGTGGAGTCCTGGAAGAACCAGTCGTCGTCCCAAGAGACCTCGGAAGAGACCTGGTGTCCGTCTGCCGAGAAGAGCGCGGCGTAGTCAACCTGCGCGACAAAGGGGCCCTCGCGGCGCTCGACGACGAGCTCCGGGGCCGTGACGGCGTTCGTGCCGCTCACGCGCTCGAGCCTGCGCGCGTGCAGGACCGCGGCGCCGGCAAGCGTGGCGCTGTCCGCAAGCGCAACGATCACGAGCAGGGCGAGAAGCGCCCGGCGCCCGCGACCGCGTCGCTCTTCTCGGCGTCTGAACATGAGAACCCCTCCCGGTCGATGAGGACATCATACCGGGAGGGGGACGCTTTCAGGGGCTCTCTACGAAACGTGACGAAACCCTAAGGTGCCCTCGCTACTTGACGAGGGTGCCGCCGACGTAGGTGGCGGCGAGCGTCATGTCGGCGTTGAAGACCGTGAGGTCCGCGTCGCGGCCGGGCTTTATGAAGCCAAAGCGCTCCTCAATGTGCGCGGAGCGCGCGGCGACCTCGGTGGCCATGCGAATGGCCTGCTCGGCGGTCACGATCTGCCAGTCAACCATGTTCTTGACGCCCTCGGCGAGCGTAAGGACGGAGCCCGCGATAGAGCCCGTGGTGCCGTCCTCGAGGCGCAGGTAGCACAGGCCGTCCTTCATGACGACGGGCAGGCCGCCGGACATGTACTCGCCCTCGGGCATGCCGCCGCAGCCAAGGCAGTCGGTGATCAGGACCGTGTGGTCCCAGCCCTTGGCGTCCACGAGCGCCTTCACCGCACCGGGGACGACGTGGCGGCCGTCGCAGATAATCTCGGCGTAGGTACCGTTGGTCGTCATGGCAGCGCCCACGACGCCCGGGTCGCGGTGGTGCAGGCCGCGCTGGCCGTTGTAGGTGTGGACAAAGCAGCTGGCGCCGGCGTTGACGGCGGCGAGGGCCTCGTCGTAGTGGGCGTCGGAGTGGCCGATGCAGGTCACGACGTCACGCTCGTCGAGAGCGGCGCAGTACTCGCACGCGCCGTTCTTCTCGGCAGCAAGCGCGCTCTTGACGATGCGGCCGCCGGCCTTCTCCTGCCAGGAGTCGAAGATCTCGACGCTGGGGTCGATCAGGTAGACGGGGTTCTGGGCGCCCACGTGGGCCTCGGTGAAGAACGGGCCCTCGAGGTATATGCCGCCAATGCGGGCGCCGACGAAGGACTCGTCGCGGCCCTCGTCGGCAGCGGCGATCGCGGCGCAGGAGTCCGCGACCTGCTCGACGGACTCGGTGAAGGTCGAGGGCAGCCAGCAGGTGGTGCCGCGACGGGCGAGCTCGACGCTCGAGGCGTCGATGCCGGCAGGGTCACGGTCGGTGGTCGCGTGGTTGAAGAAGCCGTGAATGTGCGTGTCCACGAGGCCCGGGCCCACGATGCAGCCCGTGAGGTCGTGAATCTCGCAGTCGGGGGTCTCCTCGGACCAGCAGACGAACTTGCCCTCGGCTATCGTGAGGTAGCCGCCCCGCATGGTGGCGCCGGGCAGGACGAACCTGTCGGCCTTTATGGCAAACGTGCTCATTGCGTGCTCCTTAGTGGGTCAGGTAACCCGTACGTGAACTACGCCTCGAAGGGGTGAATCGTGACGCCCTTGACCACGCGGTTGACGGTGCCGGTGGGGCTCGGCGTGTCGGGCGTGTTGCCCACGCGCACGGAGTTGAGCAGCGAGACCGTCTGCGCGACCATGACGAACGGCAGCGCGAGGTAGCCCTCGGGCAGCGCGTCGTAGCCGGTAAAGGTGAAGGACTCGCCCTCAAAGACCGGGCCGCAGTCCTGCTGGACGGCAATGGTCTTCTGCGCGATCTTGTCGCCGCCAATCTCGTTCAGAATGTCGAGGTCGTACTGGCGGGTGTACTCGTCGTTGTTCATGAAGACAAAGACCAGGGTCTTGTCGTCGACGAAGGACTTGGGCCCGTGACGGTAGCCCATGGAGCTGTCCCAGGAGGTGGCCACGAGCCCGTGGGCGAGCTCGAGGATCTTGAGCTGGCTCTCCTGGGCGAGGCCCACGAAGGAACCGGAGCCGAGGTAGGTCACGCGGTTGAAGTCGCCGGCCAGGAAGGCGGCAACCTCGTCCTCGCGCGCGACGACCTCCTCGCCCATCTTCGCGATCTGCTCGACCCAGGCTGCCTTCTCCTCGAGGGAGGCAGTGTCGAAGATAAGCGTGGTGAGCAGCGTCATGCAGCTGTAGGAGCCGGTCATGGCGAAGCCCTTGTCGTTGGCGCGCGGAATGAGCAGCGTGAGCGCGCGCGGGTCGTCGGCGGACTCGACGGCGAGCTTGCCCTCGGGAGCGCAGGTAATGTTGAGGAAGCGGACGTTCTTCACGAACTTTCCGGCAACCTCGACGGCGGCCAGGGACTCGGGGCTGTTGCCGGAGCGCGCGAAGGAGACGAGCAGCGTGGGCTCGTCGGGGTTCAGGAAGTCACGCGGGGCGGAGACTATGTCGGTCGTCGCGATCGGCTTGAAGTCGTAGAGCGAGCGGTCGCCGGCGCGACGCAGGTACGGCGCGGCGGTGTCGCCGACGTAGTCGGAGGTGCCGGCGCCGGTGAAGACGACGGAGAGGCGGCCCTCGCCCATGGCGCGGGCGTCGGCGAGAAACGCGGTGATCGCGTCGAGGTTGGTCTTGTAGATCTCGAGGGTGTCCCTCCACAGCTCGGGCTGCTGCTTGATCTCTGCGGTGGTGATCTGCGCCCCCATAGAGGTGAGGGTCTCCACGTCCTTCTCGAACATACTTGCTCCCTTCCCTAGGCGTAACGCCTAACTCCTGACGTGAGTGACCTTGTATTTGAACTGGTCGGCGCGGGCCACGCTGTGCGTGTACTCGACGACCATGTTCTTGACGTTGTAGGTGGTGCGCACGAGCTCAAGCACCGGCGCGCCCTCTGAAATGCCCAGCTCAAGGGCGTCGGAGCCACGCGCAATGCTCGCGTAGAACTCTTCCTCGGCCAGCTTGATCTTCTCGCCGTAGTCCTGCTCCATGATGTCGTAGAGGGGCTTGCTGGAGACGACGGCCTTCGTGAGGCCAAAGAACTCACCGGCCGGCAGGTAGGTCTGCTCGACCATCATCGGGACCTCGTCGGCAAGGCGAAGCCGGCGCATGCGAAAGACCGTCTCGCCCAGGCGGAGCCTCAGGTGCTCGGCGACCGTCTTGGTCGCCTCGACCGCCTTGAAGTCGAGGATCACCGTCTTGGGGACGCGTCCCATGCCGCGCATTTGCTCGGTGAAGCTGTAGGCGCCCATGAGGTTGGTGGCCTCGCGCGCGGAGTCGGAGACGAAGGTCCCCTTGCCGTGCCGACGGGTGATCAGCCCCATGGTCTCGAGCTCCTTCAGGGCGAGACGAACCGTGGTGCGCGAGAGTCCGTAGCGCTCCGAGAGGTCGCGCTCGGAGGGCAGCAGGTCACCCGGCTCCATCTCGTTCTCAATCTTCTCGCGAAGAAGGTCAACGAGCTGATCGTAGAGCGGCTGTTTTCTCGTAACGGTTGCCATGCGCCCCCTTTCGCTCGTCGTCGATATGCCCAGAGCGCGAGACGGACTCCTCCGTTGGGGCATCTGCCCCGCGCAGTCCAAACATACCCGGTGCCAGGAGAGAAGGGAGGCGCGTGGAGAACCCACGCGCCTCCCAAGGTGGCTAGCTTTCGCTTACCAAATGCTCGGCCAGATGCCGCAGCCGGAGCCCAGGATGCCGATGACCAGGAGCAGGATGATGCCCTTGATCGGGGTGAAGTTGTGCTTCGCAAAGAGGAAGTACAGCAGCATGACGAGCGCCAGCGGAACGAGCTTGGGCATGACGGAGTCGAGCGTGGACGCCACGGAGTACTCAACCGGGGACTCGGTGACGGTGCCATAGGTGACCTGGCTCATGCCGTTGCCGAGGTCGACAATGCCGGTGGTGACAGCGTTGCCGTCAGCGTCGGCGGCGGTGAGCGGGTTGCCGTCCATGTCGGTCATGGCGAGGGTACCAGCGTCGGCAGACTCGGTGTCAACGGCGAGGTCGGCGAAGTTCTCGGCCTCCTCGTTGGACACGACGACGGTGGTGGCGGCGAGGCCACGGGTGGTGCCGTTCGGGATCGTGAGGTTGATCTGGGTGGCACCCATGGTGACGGTCAGAGCGCCGACGACGAACACGCCGAGGATGGAGGCGGCACGCGTAAACGCCTGCATGTTGGCGGTAAGGGCGTCAATGGCGCTCGTACCGACCTTGTAGGACCAGTTCATGAGGCCGAAGCGGCAGGCGAACTGGGCCGCGTTGAAGATCACCAGGAAGATGATCGGGGCAATGATGTTGCCCTCGAGGGCCATGTTCGAGGTGATGCCGGCCGTGATCGGCACGAGCGTCAGCCAGAACAGGGCGTCGCCGATGCCGCCGAGCGGGGAGGCCGCGGAAATGCGGACGGCGCGAATGGTCTGGGTGTCAACCTTGTTCTGCTCGAGGGAGAGAACAATGCCCATGACGAAGGTCACCAGGAACGGGTGCGTGTTGATGAAGTCCAGGTTGTGGTACATCGACGCCGCGAGGTCGTTCTTGTTGGTGTGGACCTTCTCGAGGCCGGGGATCATGGCGAAGAGCCAGCCGCCGGACTGCATGGTCTCGTAGTTGAACGAGGACTGGAGCCAGCAGGAGCGCAGAGCCATGCGGTTCAGCGTCTTCTGGTCAACGTTGGGAGCCGGAGTCAGGTCCTCGTAGCGCTCCGGGACAACGAACTCGTTAGATGCCATCTTCCATGTCACCTCCGTCAGCGACAGCGCCCTTCAGCTCGGTCTGCTGCTGGAAGTCCCAGAAGGCAATGCCGAAGCCGATGAGGGTCAGGATGAGCAGGGCAGGGCCAGCGATGGCCTCGATGTTGGTCGCGATGAGGGCAAGGCCGAAGCCCATGAAGAAGAAGCCCCACATGTCGCGGCTCATCATGATCTTGAGCAGGATGGCGAAGCCGACGAACTTCATCATGTTGCCCGCCTGGGACAGACCGGTGTTGAGCCACTCGGGAATGGCGTCGACGACCTGCTGGCCAACGGCGAGGCCGGCAATGAAGAACAGGGTCACGATGACGGCGAAGATCAGGCCGAGAATGACCTCGGAGACGATCGTCCACTTCGTAATGCCCTTGGTATCAGCCTTCTCGGCGCACCCGCGGAAGAACTCGAGGAGCGGAGCACGGAGCGTGAAGAACAGCGTCACGCCGTACTGACCAAGCATCGCGAACGGAATGGCCGTGGCGACCGCAAGGTTGGGATCCATGTTCTCGAGCGTGCAGGCGAAGATGGCCGCCATGATGCCGCCGATGACGGCGTTGGGCGGCTGCGCACCACCAATCGGCATGTTACCGATGGTCATGAGCTGATACGTACCACCGACGACGAGGCCAAGCTCGACGTTGCCGAGAATGGCACCCACGATGGGACCGGTCACGATCGGCTGATACAGCGACTCCAGGAAGTCGAACTGGTCGATAGCCGCGATGAACGTGACGATGAAGATAAGTGCAATCTGAATGGCACCAACTTCCATCTTATGCCCCTCCTTTCAGTTGTCTTTATAAAGACGGTTGCGTTTCGTGCACGGCGGCGCCGCGCACCAAGAACCCTGTGGTCGCTTACGAGAAAAGCTTGTTGACGTCCTCGACCGGCGTACTCGGGACACGCCTGATCTCCAGCTCGACCCCCCTTTCCTGAAGCTCGCGGAAAGCGGCAACATCCTCGTCGCTCACAGCGACCGAAGTGGCGACCTGACGCTTTCCCTCAGCCATGTGCATGTTGCCAATGTTGACCTTCTTGATGGGCACGCCGCCCTTGACGAGCGTGAGCACATCTTCAGGGTTCTCACAGATAATGAAGATCTTCTGCTTGGGCGAGGCCTTGCCAATGATCTCAATGGTGTGCTGGAGCGAGAAGAACCTGGTGGCGACACCGGTGGGGGCAGCCATCTTCATGAGGTTCTGACGCATGGTGTTGGTGGAGACCTCGTCGTTGGCAACGAGAATCAGGTTGGCGCCAATGGTGGAGTTCCACTGGGTGGCAACCTGGCCGTGAATGAGACGGTTGTCGATGCGGGTGAGGAGAATGTTGGGCTCTGCCATCTTTATCCCTTTCTTTCTCTTGCCTTCACTTGTGCCGAGTCTTGTAAACGCAAAGGGGACGCCCCCCTCCGCGGCACTGCCTTAGTCGGTTAGTCGATCTCCTGGATCGCGTAGCGCGAGACGTCGAGCGTGGCGCCGGAGCGGACCTTGACCGCCACACGGTCGCCGTCGATCTCCTTGACGGTGCCAAAGATCCCGCCGCCAAACATGACCTCCTGGCCAGGGGCGAGCTCCTTGTGCACCTTCTCGAAGTACTGGCGCTTCTTGCGCATCTTAAGGTACGACCAAATCGTGAACACAAGTCCCATGAGGACGAGGAACGCGAGAAGGACGACGGAGGACGCCAGGACGTTGTCGAGGAAGTTCTCCGGCATTAGATTCCGTCACCGTCCTCGGGCTCGTCGTCGGCTGCGGTCTCCAGGACCGGGGCGGCAATGCCCATTTGCCCGATCTCAACGGCGGTCTGAACGAGCTCCTCGGCGGTGGTGGCGTCGGTGCGCAGGGACATGCACTCGAGCAGCATGGGCAGGTTGACGCCCGTGACCACGCGCACGCCCGGAATGGTGGCGCCCGCCATCATGGACTGGTTGAACGGAGTGCCGCCCATGAGGTCGCAGAAGACGACGACCTCGCCGCACTTCTCGGCCATATCGGCAATGGCGCCGGAGATCTTGGCGGGGTACTCGCCCGCCTCCTCCTCAAGGAAGGTGACGACGGCGAAGTCCTGCTGCGGGCCTCCCACCATCTCGAGAGCCGCACCAACGCCCTCGGCGAAGATGCCATGACCCGTGAGGATGCATCCGACCATTGCGCGCTCCTTTGTTCAGGCTGCTTCAGTTAACTGGTTACTACCATAAGCCTTGGTAACCCACTTTAGCCGATTTCGCACACTTTCCCTCCACGATTCCTGCAAACATGGTGGATACGCCGCTTATCGTTCCATTTCTACCGTTCACGGCAAATTTAGTCGTTTACCTGCTAATTGCCAGCTTTGTTTGGTAGCCAAAACACGACTCGAAGGGGCTTTTCTCCCTTTTTCTCTTTTTTCTTCTTATGTTTTGACTCTTCACATTTTTCTTTCACTGGTATTAGTTTCAGGGTACCTTGCAGAGTCCAGTATTTCCCTGAGCTGCGAATTGTTTCACATAGCGTGAAGCGTTTTGGGCTGTCGGGTCGCGCGCGGGTACGCGTCGGTGCGAAAAAACCCAAAAACGCAAGCAATCGAAACTGAGACCGTTCCCTTTTTTCTCGCGCGCCACACTTTCACGTGGAAGATAAGATTCTGGGGAACGTCTCGCGTCCCCGTCTCACAGTCAAAAGGAGTCCCCATGATCTCCACCGTCACGCTCAACACCTCCATCGACAAGGCCTACCGGCTTGCCTGCCCGCTCGTCGACGGTACGGTCATGCGTGTCGAGACCTGCATCGACGTCGCCGGCGGAAAGGGCCTGAACGCAGCGCGCGCCGTCGCTACCTGCGGCGAGAAGGTCGTCGCCACCGGCTTCGTAGGCGGCAACAACGGCCGCCTGCTTTGCGAGCTGCTCGACGAAGACGGCATAGAGCACGACTTCGTGCACGTGAAGGCCGAGACGCGCTGCTGCGTCAACGTGCTCGAGCCCGACGGACGCTCGACCGAGTTCCTCGAGCCGGGCCGCCCGGTGGGCAGCGAGGAGGTCGCTGCGGTCCGCGCGAAGATCGCCGAGGTCGCCCAGCGCGCCGACGTCGTCACCTTCAACGGCAGCGTCCCCGCCGGGGCCGGCATGGACATATACCGAGAGCTCGTCGGCGTGGTTCGCGCCGCGGGCAAGCCCGCGATCCTCGACACCTCCGGCACGCTCCTGGTGAACAGCCTTGAGGCGCGCCCCACCATGATCAAGCCCAACACCGACGAGATCCAGGCGATTCTTGGCAGGAAGCCCGAGTCCATTGACGAGATCGTCGCCGCGGCGCGCGAGGTGCACGAGAAGTGCGGCATTGAGAAGGTCGTGGTCTCGCTCGGCGGCGACGGCTCCGTCATGGCCTGCGAGGAGGGCGTCTTCCGCGGGCACGCGCCGAAGATCGACGTGGTGAACCCCGTGGGCTCCGGCGACACCATGGTAGGGTCCTTCGCCGTGGCAATCGCGCGCGGCATGAGCGCGGAGGAGCAGCTCGCGTATGCCATGAGCTGCGCGAGCGCCAACTGCCTCACCGCGAGCACCGGGCACTTCGACATGGCGGTCGCCGACGAGCTCCGCTCTCGCACGAGCGTGGAGCGCGTCGCGTAGCGTCCCCGTCCCGAGGTTCTTCTCGCCCGCCTTCCCTCGATGTTTTGGGCAACAAGTTTGATGCACAATCCGGTTTTGCATCAAACTTGTTGCCCAATCTCATAGAAAACGCGACAAGAAGCCACCAATACCGCGGAATTGTTGGTCGCGCTTCCTTCTCATATAAAATATGTGCCCCAAAACATGAAGAATAGCCCGGGATACGACGCCCGCTCGAACACGGCGGCCTGCGTACCCCAAAACCATGCTTTTCTTGGCAAGAACGGGCTCAGCAGGCGAGAAGAACCTCGGCGCGCCTATCGCTCGAACGGCCACTCCTCGCGCACGAGCGCCTCGATCGCCGCCGCAACGGCGTCGTCCTCGCAGGCGCCAATGTGCCAGCGGGCCGCCTCCTTGGCCTCCGGCATGGCGCCCTCCACCGCCACGGAGTGCTCCGCCCGCTCGAAGAGGGCAACGTCGTTGCCGGCGTCGCCAAAGACGACCGCCTCGCTCCGGTCGACCCCAAGGTAGTCGCAGAGCCACGCGAGCGCGGCCCCCTTGTTCCACCCGCTCGGCATGACGTTGCTGAACATGGCCTGGGGCACGTCGAAGTCGAGGCCGTCCACCTCCTCGTTGAGGCGCGCCACGAGCTCACGGGTGTCGTCCAGCGTCCCCCTTATGAAGATGTTCGCCTTGGAGACGGGGGCGTCGGGCAGATCAGCGTCGAGGCACTCGCGCGCATAGCGCGGAAACGCCACGGCCAGGTCGTCGCGCGACCCCTGGACCAGACACGGCTCGCTGCCCCGAAAGACAATCAGGCCCGTGCCGGGAACCTCACGGAGCACGGCCATGGCCGCGCGGAGCGCCTCCGGCTCGAGCCCCCGCTCGAGCACCGGCTCGCCGTCGTGGTAGACCTGCAGGCCGTTTGTGGCAATCGCCGTCGCGCAGCACGCCTCGTCGCCGCCGAAGAAGGCCGGAATCCACGAGTGGAAGCGGCCCGAGGCCGGCCCCGCCACGATCCCGGCGTCCAGCGCCGCGTGCAGCGCCGCGACGGTCCGCTCCGACACGCGCGCGCTGCCATACGGCAGGATCGTTCCGTCAATGTCCGTGAGAATGAGCTTTATCGCCATGGTCCCCCCTTGGTCGCTGTCTCAGTATATGATGCGGCAGCCAAGCTCCTCGCCGTCGGCGCGGACGGCGTCGCCGGGGTCAGCGTCGGTAATGAGCGCCTCCACGTCGGCGAGCGTGCCAAACCACAGCAGTCCCGGCGCCCCCACCTTCGAGGAGTCGAGCAGCACGTAGGTTCGCTCCGCGCAGGCGAGAAACGCGCGCTTGAGCTCGGCCATATCCTGGTTGTTGGTCATGAGGCCGCGCCCCGGCACGTAGGAGGTCGGCGAGACGAACGCCTTGTCGGGGTGGAGCACCTCGAGGGTGCGCAGCGCGAGTGGACCGGCCGTGTAGCGGTGGCTCTTGCGCAGGCTGCCGCCGAGCATGATCACGTCGAGCGAGGGGGCGGAGCGGTCCACGTAGTCGGCGATCGTGAGGTCGTCGGTCACGACGGTGACGCCCGTGCGAGCGGAGATCGCGCGCACGAACTCGAGCGCCGTGGTGCCCGAGTCAACGAGCACGGAGTCGCCGTCCTCCACCAAGGGCGCCGCGAGGCGCGCAATGGAGCGCTTGGCCTCGACGTTCACGTTTATGCGTCGCTCCTGCACGGAGACCGTGAGCGTCTTCGAGAGCGAGACCGCGCCGCCGTGCGTGCGGCGCAGCTTGCCGTCGCGCGCGAGGGCGTCGAGGTCGGCGCGCGCCGTCACGCGACTGACGCCAAAGGCCTCGGCAAGCTGCGTGACCTGCACCGACGTTGCGCGGTCGAGCATGGACAGGATCGCGGCGCGGCGCTCCTCGGAGGACATGTCTGGCATGGGGCGGACCGTTCTTCTCGTCTGGCGTTTGTGTACGAAATGTGTTTCCTTTGCTTTCCTTATAGGCAATCTAACACATTGCCTTTGCTTTCTTTTTGACAAGAGCCGGCCAAGCGATTTTGTCTGGGTACTTTTTGAGGCACACCAAAAGTATCTTGGTCGCAGCCCAAGCTTCTGAGCTGCTCGTTTTCCGAAGCGAGCCACCCGGCTACTCGACGGTCACCCAAAAAAGTACCCAGACAATAACAACGACGGCCCACAGGCCCAGAAACGCCCTTCGTTTGCTTTCCCTTCCGCCGCGCGCGGCAGGCCGCCCGCCACACGCGACGTGGTTCCTCTCCGGCGCACGAACGTACAATGACGGCATCAGCCGGTTTTGAGGAAGGGAGTTTACCATGCTCGTCACCACCAAGGAGATGCTGCTCGACGCCCAGGCCAACCACTATGCGGTCGGCGCCTTCAACATCGAGAGCCTCGAGTTCGTCATGGCCGTACTCGCGGCCGCCGAGGAGACCAAGTCCCCGGTGATCATGCAGACCACGCCCGGCACCGTGAAGTTTGCCGGCCTGGACTACTTCTACGGCATGGTCAAGGCCGCGGCCGCGCGCGCCAGCGTCCCGGTGGCCCTCCACCTCGACCACGGCGACGGCTACGACCGCTGCATGCAGGCCCTGCGCACCGGCTACACCTCCGTCATGATCGACGGCTCCCACGAGAGCTTCGAGGACAACATCGCCCTCACCAAGCTCGTCGCCGATGCTGGTCGCGCCATGGGCGTGCCCGTCGAGGCCGAGCTCGGCAAGGTCGGCGGCAAGGAGGACGACGGCCCGGCGGTCGAGGGCGAGAACCCCTACACCGACCCCGACGAGGCCCGCGAGTTCGTCGAGCGCACCGGCTGCACCTCGCTCGCCATTGGCGTCGGCACCGCGCACGGCGTCTACACCGAGACCCCGCACATTGAGCAGGACGTCGTCAAGGCCATTCGCGCCGCCGTCGACGTGCCACTCGTGCTCCACGGCACCTCCGGCGTGCCTGACGAGCAGGTCGCCGAGGCCGTGAAGAACGGCATCTGCAAGGTCAACTACGCCACCGAGCTGCGTCAGGCCTACATGCGTGGCTTCATGGGCTACATGGCCGAGAACCCCGGCGCCTTCGATCCCAAGAAGCCGGCCAAGCCGGGCATGGCCGAGATCACCGAGCTGGTCAAGGTTCGCATGAACAACCTCGGCTCCGTCGGCCGCGCGTAGGGTATAAAGGGACAGCTTCTTCGTCTCGCTGGGCGGTGCGTCTTTGGGCGCGCCGCCCTTCTCGTTACTCCTCGAACAGCGCCTGCACGACCTCGACGCTGCGCTCGCCCTGGTTGCAGGCCTCAAAGACCATACCCTCCGGGTCCTTCTCCATGATCACGAGGTCAACGTCGTCGGGCTTGGCAAAGCGCAGGAAGGAGCGGCCGGCGCCGACCTTGCTCGAGTCCATGAGCACGATCTTGGTCCGTGCGTGCTTGAGGAACTCGACCTTCGCGTAGGCGGTCTGCTCGTACTCGGCGAGGAAGCCGAAACTCGGCTCAAAGCCGTCGGCGCCGAGAAACACCTGGTCGAGGTATATGTCGGCAAGGCTCGCCCCCACGAGCGGCCCGTAGTAGTGACGGTACTTGCGCGCGAGAATCCCGCCCGTGGACATGATCGTGACGTCGGGGAGGTACTGCTCGGCGTACTCGATTATGTGGCAGGAATTGGTAACTATGGTCAGATCGTGCTTGCCCCGCAGGGCCTTGACGAACTCCAGCGTCGTGGAGCCGCTGCCCACAAGGATCATCTCCCCGTCGCTCACGCACTCCGCAGCGCGGCGGGCAATCGCCTGCTTGGCGCGGGCGTTCTTGCGGACGCGCTCGGAGACGCGCGGAATCACGTACTCGGAGACGGGAACCGCCCCGCCGTGCGTGCGCTTGAGTCGTCCCTCGCCCTCGAGGTAGTCGAGGTCCGCGCGCGCCGTGACAGCAGACACCCCGCACTCGCGGCAAATGTCGGCAATGAGCACCGACGAGTGGTTCTCGAGCATATCGATTATGCGCTGACGACGCTCGACGGCTAGCATGCGCCCCTGGTTCCCCTGAGACATGGCGACCCCCTTCCACGAGAAGGGTACGGCGTCTGGGGAGGCAGGACGCTTTCTACGGTCTTTTTTTCTCGCAAAGCGAAAGAATCCGTCGGCGGACGGCGAGCTTGCGGCCGCGAACGGCTTGGTAAGGAAACGGCCTTGCTTTGGGCAAAAACTTTGATGCCGAGCGAGCAGCGTCTGTCCCAATCGCCACGTTCTTCTCGGTTGTGGATAAGTTCTTGATGCAAAACCTGCAAAAGCTCGTCAGCACATAAAACCTGTTGCCCAAAACATAGGGAAACCGCAAGAAAACGACCTTCCCGAGAGCACGCAGACCCTCAAAATGCAAAACCCCCGCTTTCCAAGCAGGAAAACGGGGGCGAGAAGAACGTGCGCTCCAAGGGTCTCCGCCCAAGGCTACGAGAGCCGCGTCACCTCAATCGACTTGGCAATCTCGTCAACGAGCGCAAAGTCTCCGAGGCCGGCGCACATGGCGACGTTGCCGCCCGTGGCCATGGCGCGCACCAGGGCCGGCTCGACCTCGTCGCGCGCGCCGAGCCACGCGGAGAGAAAGCTCGCCAGCGTGGCGTCGCCGGCGCAGGCCGTGGAGAGCACCTTCACCTTGGCCGCGCTCGCGCGCCAGACGTGCTCGCCGTTCGAGAAGTACGCGCCCTCGCCGCCAAGCGTGAGCAGCACGTTCTTTGCGCCGCGCTCGTGAAGGTGCGCGAGCGCGGAGAGGATGTCGCCCTCGTCGCTCACGTCCACGCCAAAGATCTCCGCGACCTCCTCGTCGTTGGGCTTGATCAGCAGCGGGTGGCGCTCAACGAGCTCGGCGAGGTGCGGGTGGGAAATGTCGAGCACGAACTCGGCGCCCTTCTCCTGGCACACGTCGATCAGCTCGTCGTAGTAGGAGGCGTCCATCTCGGGCGAGAGGCTGCCGGAGACCACGAGGCACTCCAGGTCGTCGAGCCCGCGCAGAAGCTCCAGCATTTCCACCTGCTTCTCGCGGCTCACGGGCGCGCCCGCGTTGGGGAACTTGTACTCCCCCTCCGGCGTGGTCACGAAAATGTTGACACGGGTTATGCCGTCGATCTGGACCGGGCGCACCGGGCAGCGCTTCTCGGCCTCGCGAACAATGTAGTCACCGGAGAAGCCGCCGAAGAAGCCCAGAATCACCGAGTCCACCCCGTAGTGCTTCAGCGTGAAGGAGACGTTCAGCCCCTTGCCGTTGGGGGTGTAGACGGCGTCGCGCGTGCGGTTGACCTTCTTGGTGGTGAGGGTGTCCGCGTTGACGTTCATGTCAACCGCGGGGTTGGTGGTGAGGGTGTAGATCACGGCTGCTCCTCTCAGCGCTTCTCGTAGGGACAGAAGGGGCCCGGCGCGCGGCCGGGCCCCAGGACGTGTGCTCGCTCAGAGCTACTCGGCGACCTTGCCGCCGTTCTTGTCGTAATCGTACTTCTTGAAGAGCACGAAGAGAATGCCGCCAATGACCGCGCCAATGAGGATCGCGATCACCCACTGCAGGCCGCCGTCGACGACGGGCAGCACGAGGAAGCCGCCGTGAGGCGCGGGGTCGTGGACGCCCATGAAGATCGTCAGAATGGCCGCAATGGCGGAGCCGAGCATCATGATCGGCATGACGGGCCAAATGTTCTTGGTCATGAAGGGAATGGCGCCCTCGGTAATGTGGGTGCAGCCCAGGATGAAGTTGACCAGGCCGGCGTCGTGGTCCTCCTGCGAGAAGTACTTCTTGCCAACAATGACCGCGAAGGTGGTGATCAGCGGCGGGACGATGCAGGCGGCGGAGACGGCAGCCATGAAGTTGGTGCCGAAGTTGTAGGCCTCGGTGCCCACGCCGGCGGCAATGGCCTCGGTGAGCAGCAGGGTGCCGGTGGTGTAGGCGGCCTTGTTGACGGGGCCGCCCATGTCAAACGCGCACATGCAGCCAATGGCCAGGCCCAGCGGCACGGGACCGGCGTTGTAGAGGCCCTGCAGGAAGTCCATCATGCCCTGGTTGATCGCAGCCATGGGGCCGGAAATGCCCAGCATGACGAGGCCAACAATGAAGGTGGAGCACAGCGGGTAGAGGAACATGGCCTTGAGGCCGTTCAGGCTCTGGGGCAGCCCGCTGAAGACCTTCTCCAGCGCGACGATCACATAGCCGGCGAGGAAGCCGCCGATTATGCCGCCGAGGAAGCCAAAGCCCACGCCCGCGCCGCCGGCGTCAATGAGGCCGGTCTCAGCGTTGACGGGCAGGCCCTGAATGGAAATCATGCCGGCGACGAAGCCGGGGACCAGCGCCGGGCGCTTGCCAATGGACTCGGCGATGTAGGCCGAGAGCACGGGCACCATGAGGTTCATGGCAATGCCGCCAATAATCTTGAGCATGGCGGCGAAGGAGTTGTAGTCGGAGGCCGTGGAGTCGTAGGACGTGATGCCCCAGAGGAACGACAGGGCCGTGAGCACGCCGCCGGCGACGACGAAGACCAGCATGTGGCTGACGCCGTTCATGAGGTGGCGGTAGATCTGGTGGCCGACGGACTCCTTCTCGACGACCTCATCGGCCGACGCGTTGGCGACCTCGGCGGTGAGCTCGCCCTCGGCCTTGGCGGCGAGCGCCTTGTCGATCAGGCCCTCCGGGTCCTTGATCGCAGCGGTCACGCCGACGCTCACGAGGGGCTTGCCCTCAAAGCGCTCCGGCTGGACGTCCTTGTCGGCGGCAATGATGACGGCCTTGCAGGCCTTGATCTCTGCGGGCGTCACCTCGTTCTCCGCACCGACCTGACCCTGGGTCTCCACCTTAATGGTGAGGCCCTTGGCAGCGGCGGCCTTCTCCAGGGCCTCCTTGGCCATGTAGGTGTGGGCAATGCCCGTTGGGCAGCCCGTCACGGCAAGAAGGTCGTAGGTAGTCTTCTCGTCTGCCATGCTCGCTCCTTTCCTTCTCCTCTTCTGTCCCGTTTTCTCCACGGGAACACCACATAACTCGTATTATGCCGCAGAGTTTCGCAGAAAAGCGAAAGAAACCGAAAGAAAGTCGATATTCTGTAATCGATACCATTTGCCGTCAAAACCGTGCCGTCGGTGGTTTCTCTTTCCAGATACCACCGCAAATCGAAAGCTCACCTAAATGGGGTCAGACCCCTTTTAGGCAAACGGAAACCGAGCGAGAAGGACGTCGGGTCGCGGCGCCGTCACGCCCGTGCGGAGGGGAGGTTTTGGGCAACAACTTTGATGCCCGATTCGCCCGGAGACGAGGAATTGACGTCAAACGCCACGTTCTTCTCGGTTGTGAGCAAAACGATTGATGCAAAACCTACGAAAGGCTGGCTACACATAAAACCTGTTGCCCACAACCAGAGAAAGCGACACGAAATCGGCCCGCCCGCATGCACGGGAGGGCCAGAAACCCAAAACCTTGGTTTTGCAGACGGACGAGAAGGACCTCAGGCCGAGAACCTCAGGCCGAGGGCCTCGGGCCGCGGCTACTGCTCGTCGCGCAGGCGCAGGGCCTCGTAGGCGCAGCCGTACATGGCCGCCTGGTTACCGAGGCCGGCGGCCTCGATCTTGACGTCACGGCACGGCGAGAGCGCAAGCTCCTGGAAACGCTCGCGCAGCCTGGGCGCGAAGGTGGCAAAGCCGCCCGCCACGCCGCCGCCGATAAGGTACATGCCCGGGTCGACAATGCAGGAGATCTGCGACATGGCAAGGGCCAGGTAGTCGCACATTTTGTCAATGGCAATGCCCGCGCACTCGTCACCGGCGGAGAGCGCCTGGAAGACTGAGAGCGTGTCGGTGGCGTGCTCCACGTGGACGGGCGTCACGCCGCGGCGCTCGCACTCCTCCAGGTAGAGGCGGACGACGCCCTTGGCGGAGGCGTACTGCTCCAGGCAGCCGTGGCGACCGCAGCCGCAGGTGAGCGTCTCGTGGCGCTCCACGGTAATGTGGCCGATCTCGCCGCCGGCCCCAAACGCGCCCGCGATCAGACGGCCGCCCACCACGACGCCGGCGCCCACGCCGGTGCCCAGGGCAATGAGCACGAAGCTCTGGACGCCGCGCGCCGAGCCCGCCCACATTTCGCCGAGCGCGGCGGCGTTGGCGTCGTTGACAAAGGCGACCGTGGCGCGCGGGAAGGCGGCGGTAATGGCGCCGACCAGGCCCTCGGGGTCGAGCTCAATGTTGGGGAGGAACCCCACGGTGCCGTCCTCGGCCACGGGCCCGGGTATGTCCAAGCCGCAGGCTATGACGTCGCTCGGCGTGCTGTCGTGCGCGGAGAGGACGCGGGTTATGCCGGAGGTCACGACCGCGTAGGCGTCGTCGGTGGTCAGCGCCGGCGTGGGAATCTTGCGCTCCTCGAGCAGCTCGCCCTCGGGGGTGAACAGACCCACCTTTATGCTCGTGCCGCCCACGTCAATGCCAAGAACCCTGTCCATGAGAGCCTCCCTCTGCCCGTCGCCGGGCCGACGAAACCTTGAAGCCTTTGGGGCGATGATATGACAAAAACGCAGGGGTCCCGCCGGCTATCCGGCCGAACGGGCTGACGGGTACACTGGAGGGGAACGCACAACCAAAGGGGGTCACATGGCCGAGGTCAACGCCGCGCTGTCCAACCCGAGGGCAGACGTCGCCGCGCTCGACTCGCTCGAGCGCACGCTCTTCTCGCTGCGCTACGCACTGGACGAGATCGGCTCGCTGGGACCGGTGATCGATCCGCCCAAGGCGACGGAGGAGCGCGGGGAGGCCCTCGCCGAGCTGGAGCGTGCCCGCGTGGAGGCGCTCTGTGTGCCCGACGTCGGCGACGTGCTCGAGCGCCTGGCCGCCGTGCCCGAGCTCCTGAGCGAGACCCAGCGCGCCCAGGTTCGCGTGCTCACGCGCGACCGCGACGCGCTCGTCCGCATTCCCGCAGACGAGCAGGCCGCCTTCAGCCGGCTCACCTGCGAGGCGGAGGACGTCTGGCGCCGGGCCAAGGCCGCGAACGACTGGGCCTCGTTCGAGCCCTACCTCGACCGCATCGTGGAGGCCCGCCTGCGCATGGCCGCCGCGCGCGACGGCTCGCGCGACCCCTACGACGTCTGGCTCGACGAGTACGAGCCGGGCTGTGACGCCGCCTTCTACGACCGGTTCTTCTCGCAGGTCAAGGACTGCGTGGTGCCGCTGCTCGCCGACTGCGTCGCCAGCAGGCACCAGCCCGGGCGCGCCTGCGTGGAGGGCCGCTTTGACGAGGGCCGCCAGTGGGAGCTGGCGCGCGACCTCGTGGCGCTGGAGGGCGTGGACGAGGGTGCCCTCTGGCTGGGGCGCACCGAGCACCCCTTCACGGGCGGCCCGTCCACGGGGTTTGTCCTCATAGCGAGCCACGCCTACGAGGAGGACGTGCTCTCCAACGTGTTCTCCATGCTGCACGAGGGCGGCCACGCCCTCTACGAGCAGGGCGTTGACCCCGCCTACCGCTTCACGTCGCTCAAGGGCGGCACCTCCATGGGCATGCACGAGGCGCAGTCGCGCTTCTTCGAGAACCTCGTGGGGCGCTCGGAGGCGTTTGCGCCGACGTTGCTCGCGGCGCTGCGTCGCCGCTTCCCCGGGCAGTTTGGCCGCGTGACGCCGCGCCAGCTCTACCTGGCCGAAAACCGCGCCGAGCCCGGACTCGTGCGAACCGAGGCCGACGAGCTCACCTACCCCCTGCACATTCTCGTGCGCTACGAGATCGAGCGCGCGCTCTTCTCGGGCGAGGCGAAGGCGGCAGACGTCCCGCGCCTGTGGGCCGAGAAGTACCGCGCCTACCTCGGCGTGGAGGTCCCCGACGACACGCGCGGCGCCCTGCAGGACACCCACTGGTCCGGCGGCGACTTTGGCTACTTCCCCACCTACGCGCTCGGCTCGGCCTATGGCGCGCAGCTGAAGCACGCCATGGTCGCGGACGGCGTGGACTTTGACGGAGCCTGCGCGGCCGGCGAGCTCGCGCCGATTCGCGCATGGCTGGGAGAGAAGATCTGGCGCTGGGGGCGCTCCAAGGATTCCGCCGAGCTCATTGAGGGCGCCTGCGGCGAGCCCTTCACGCCCGCGCACTACACCGACTACCTCACGGAGAAGTTCTCGGCCCTCTACCGACTGTAAATTGGGGACAGTCCCCAATTTACATAAAGAATTTGTGGTAGTTGGGGACTGTCCCCAACTGACAGACGGGAGCGTGGGGAATGCGGGCACTGATTCAGAGGGTCGAGCGGGCGCAGGTGGAGGTCGACGGGGCCGTGGTCGGCAGCTGCGGCGAAGGCTACCTGGTGCTTCTGGGCGTGGCGCCCGGCGACGACGAGGCACTGACCGAACGGCTCTGGCGCAAGGTGGCCGCGCTGCGGATCTGCGAGGACGAGAACGGCAAGACCAACCGCTCGCTCGCGGACACCGGCGGCGAGGTTCTCGTGGTGAGCCAGTTCACGCTCTATGCCGACGCACGCCGGGGCAACCGCCCCTCGTTCACCGGCGCCGCGGCACCCGATCTGGCCGAGCGACTCTACGAGCGATTCTGCGAGCTGGCCGAGAAGGACCTCGGGCCCGCACGCGTGGGACGCGGCGTCTTTGGCGCGCACATGCGCGTGAGCCTGGTGAACCACGGGCCCTTCACCGTGCTCCTCGACACCGACGAGCTGGGCTGGAGCTCATCCAAAAGTTGAATCTGAAACCTTAACGAGTCCTTATCCGAGGATGCTATTCTTGACAAATTGTGCATCCAAGACAGAAAGGCTCTCCCATGAAGATCGTCGATGAGTTCAAGGAGTTCATCGCCCGCGGCAACGTTATGGACATGGCCGTCGGTATCATCGTCGGCGGCGCGTTCACCGCCATTGTCAACTCGCTCGTCGAGAACCTCATCAACCCGCTGATCACGCTCGTGACCACCTCCACGAGCACCATCACCGGCGGCGCCTCCGACGGCGCCGAGGAGGTCATTAACGGCCTGCGCTGGGCCGTCCCCGGCACCGACCAGTTCATTGACCTCGGCGCCTTCATCTCCGCCGTCATTAACTTCCTGATCATTGCCTTCGTGGTCTTCTGCCTGGTCAAGGCCCTCAACACCATGCGCGAGCGCATGGACGCCCTGGCCAAGAAGGAGGCCGAGGAGGAGGCTGCCGAGGAGGCCGCCGCCCCGCACTGCCCCTACTGCCTCGAGGAGGTCAAGGAGGGCGCCACGCGCTGCCCGCACTGCGGCGCGGAGATCAAGACCGCCTAGGCGCACGCCACATACACAAAACGACGCCGCCGGGTTTCTCGCCCGGCGGCGTCTTTTTTGTGACAAAGAACCCTGGCACCTTTGTCAGGTTAGGCCGGGACGCGCGAGGTCACGAGGGTCATCTCGCCCGAGAAGCGCAGCTCGCCGCAGCCGGACGGGGCCAGGAAGTGCGCGCCGCGCGCGATCTTGTGCTCCACGCCCGCAGCGGAGGCGCTCACGGTACCCGCGCCCTCGATCACGCTCACGCAGAGGAACGGCCAGTCCTCCCCCAGGGTCTTCTCGCCCTCCACGCGCACGCGGTCGACCACGAAGTTGGGGCACTCCATGAGCTCCGTCACGCCGCCAATCTCGGGAGCGGTGACCTCACCGGAGGCCGGTGCCTCGGCCGCGTAGTCCACCACGTCCAGACTCTGCTGTATGTGCAGGTCGCGCGGCTTGCCGTCGTCGCCCACGCGGTCGTAGTCATAGACGCGGTAGGTGACGTCGGAGGACTGCTGGGTCTCCAGAATCAGCGTGCCGCCCTGAATGGCGTGGACGGTGCCCGGCTCAATGGGGAAGAAGTCGCCCACATGGCAGGGCACGAGGTTGAGCATGTCGTCCCAGCGGCCCTCCTCGATCATGGACGCCAGCTCGGCACGGTCGTGCGCGCGCTGGCCGATCACGATCTGCGTGCCCGGGTCGGCGCCCAGCACGTACCAGCACTCGCGCTTGCCCAGGCTACCGTTCTCGTGCTCGGCGGCGTAGGCGTCGTCGGGGTGGACCTGCACGGAGAGGTTGTCGCGCGCGTCAATGATCTTCACCAGCAGCGGGAAGCGATCGCCCTCGAGGCCGCCAAAGAGCTCGCGGTGCTCGTCCCAGAGCTCGGAGAGGTGCTTGCCCGCCCAGGCGCCCTCGGCCACCACGCAGTCGCCGTTGGGGTGCGCGCTTATCGTCCAGCACTCGCCGATCGGCCCGTCGGGAATCTCGTAGCCAAAGTCGTCGGCCAACTTGCGGCCGCCCCAGATCTTCTCATGGAAGATTGGTTGGGGAAAGACGAGGTCGCGCGTAATGTCTGCCATTGTTCCTCCGATACTTGACAACGAGAAGGGCGGGGCGCCGCAACGCCCCGCCCCATGATAGCCCCCTCGTCCGCGAACTCGCTACAGGGTCAGCGTCCAGATTCCCACCGGGGTCTGGCTTATGTCCTGGGCGGCGAAGATCGCGTTCAACGACGACCCCTCGCTCACGGTGCAGTAGTCGCTGTCGAAGTAGAAGAAGCCGTCGGCCGACTCGCCCGCGCGAACGGTGCACAGAAGCGTTGCGTAGTCGTAGACGTCCGAGCCGTCGAGCTCGGTCGTCTGGTTGGAAATGACCAGGTCGGTGTCCGTGCGGTTCTCAATGTGGACGAGGTAGCCGGTGTCGCCCTCAAAGTCCGTGGCAAGACCGGTGACCTGGAAGAGCAGCGTCTCGTCGTCGGCAATGGTGACGTCCAGGGACGCCGTCTGCTCGGCACCCAGGTAGATCATTTCCTGCATGTAGATCATGTCGTCGGTGAAGACGTAGGCGAAGTCGTCCGTGTCGACGTCGTCGCCCAGGTCGTCGGGCGCGTCGTCAACGACGTCCTCGGTGAGGCCCTCGTCGAGCGCCCCCGCGTTGTCCTCGGGCTGGCGGTCCATGTTGGGCTCGTCGGACTCCTTCTCGAAGACCATGGTCATGTCGCCGCTCTTGAGGGTCAGCTGGTCGTCCTCGTAGGGAACGTCCACCGTCGCGCCGCCGATCTCGAAGCTGAGGCTGCCGTCGTCCTTCACGGACCACGAGCCGTCCTGCTGGTTGCCCACCTCGTTGTAGATCAGGTTGCCGTCCTCGTCGAGGTCGAGCGTCACGAGCATGCCGGCGTCAGCCATGTCTTCCACGACGCCCTCGTCCCACGTCTCGTCGGCCGAGTCCGCGGAAGCGAGCTCCCAAGTGCCCACGAGCTCGTCACGAAGCCCCGCGAGGTCGGGCGTCGACGCCCCGCCGCCGCACGCCACGAGGGAGACACCCAGGACGAGCGCGCCCGCAAGCGCGCCGATAGACTTCTTCAGGCTCATACTGCTCCTCTCTTAGTTCCGCCTTCACAGCTTCTAGCAGCGTAGCTGAAAGGGGTCTGAACCATGAAAGCACATCGTTAGTTTCGGCGGGCGGCGCGAATTCTCCGGTCTCGAGCGCCCCTCACAGGTGGCGGTGGTGCTTGGCGCCATTTGCGTCACGGGGGAGCAGGAAGCGCTCGCAGACGTTCGAGGTCCGCAGGTACTCCTTCCCAAAGGGGTCGACGGTGGGGACGAGCCCGTCCGGCCGCTCCGCGAAGTGGTCCTCGGGGCTCGTGCGAACGTGCGGGTTCGTGAGCGTGTAACCCCGGCTGCACGCACCCTGGTACAGCCCCGACTCCTCGTGAAGCGCAAAGGTCGCGTAGGCGCAGTCTGAGCAGTGAAGACCCATGGTTTCCTCCTCGCGTGGCGTTTCTCTCGATGGTACCCCTTCGTCACGGACGGCCCGTTCTCGCCGGTGGGCGGCGCGCGCGGGCGAACGGGCGGCGGGTGGGGGATACTCTTGCCGAGCACGCACGTCTGACGACCACAGGAGGACGCACATGGGCGAGAAGCACGTCATAGCGCTCGACCAGGGGACCACGAGCTCGCGCGCCGTCCTGGTAGACCGACGCGGACGCATGGTCGACGTCGCCCAGCGTCCGTTCCAGCAGATCTTCCCCCGCCCTGGCTGGGTCGAGCACAACCCGCAGGAGATTCTCTTCTCCCAGCTGGGCACGCTCGCGGAGCTCGTGTCGCGCCACGGCCTCACGACGGCCGACGTCGCCGCCATAGGCATAGACAACCAGCGCGAGACCACCATAGTCTGGGACCCGACCACGGGCGTCCCGGTCTCGAACGCGATCGTCTGGCAGTGCCGGCGAACGGCGGACATGGTCGAGCGCGTCTGCGGCGCGCCTGAGGTGAGAGAGCTGGTGCGGGCCAAGACGGGGCTTCTGCCCGACGCGTACTACTCGGCCAGCAAGATCGCCTGGATCCTGGAGAACGTGCCGGGCGCCCGCGCGCGGGCGGAAGCCGGCGAGCTGCTCTTTGGCACCGTGGACACGTGGCTTGTGTGGACGCTCACCGGCGGCCTGGTGCACGCCACCGACCCCACCAACGCCTGCCGCACCATGCTCTACAACATTCACGAGTGCCGCTGGGACCAGGACCTGCTCGACCTCTTTGGCATACCGGCGGCCATGCTGCCCGAGGTGAGGCCGAGCTCCGGCTTCTTTGGCGAGACGAGCTACCCCGGGCTGCCGGCGGGCATTCCCCTCTGCGGCGTCGCGGGCGACCAGCAGGCCGCGCTCTTCGGCCAGTGCTGCTTTGCGCCGGGACAGGCCAAGAACACCTACGGCACCGGCTGCTTCATGCTCATGCACACCGGCAGCGAGGCGCGCTCGAGCGAGCACGGCCTCGTGACCACGATCGTGGCCGCGCCGCCGGACGTGACCGAGACGCAGTACGCGCTCGAGGGGTCGGTCTTCGTGGCCGGCGCGCTCGTGCAGTGGCTGCGCGACGAGCTGGGCATAATCCACAACGCCGCGGAGACCGAGGCGCTGGCGCAGAGCGTGCCGGACACGGGCGGGGTCTACGTGGTGCCCGCGTTCACGGGCCTCGGCGCGCCGTGGTGGCGGCCCGACGCGCGCGGGGCGATCGTCGGACTCACGCGCGGGACGGGGCGGGCGCACCTCGCGCGCGCGGCGCTGGAGGCCCTCGCCTACCAGATCCGCGACCTGACCGACGCCATGGAGGCGGACGCGGGCGCGCGCCTCGACGTGCTCAACGTCGACGGCGGGGCCTCCGCGAACGACTTCCTCATGCAGTTCCAGGCCGACGTTCTCGGTCGTGAGCTGCGCCGCCCCGCCAACACCGAGACCACCTCGCTCGGCGCCGCGTTTCTCGCCGGACTCGCCTCCGGCTTCTGGGGCGGCACGGACGAGCTCCGAGCCCTGCGCGAGACGGACGACGTGTTCCACAGGACCATGGACCCGGCGCGCGTCGAGGTTCTTCTCGCCGGCTGGCACGACGCCGTGAGGCGCGTGCTGTGAGCGGAGCCTCCCGCTAGGCCTCCCAGACGAGCTGGCCCGTCGACGCGTCAAAGGCGTCCCCCAGGCGCTCGGCGCAGAAGTCGACGCACCACTGGAACGAGAAGTCCCCGCAGCCCGAGCTGCTACGGATCTGGTTGGACGCGGCCAGCTCCTCGGTGTAGTCGGCAAGCCGGTAGGTGGTGAAGGCGGTGCCCGAGGCGCGGTGCGTGACGAGCGGGGTGAGCGTGCAGGAGGTCACCTCGCAGCTGCCGTCAAAGCGCAGCGAGACCTGCGCCATGGCGCCCACCATGGTGTCCTTGCGCGGCTGGGTCGAGGTGAAGTTGCCCACCGACCAGAACACGGGCACGGCGCGGCCCTCGGAGCTCTCGATCACCTCGAAGGGCTGCATGACGTGGGGGTGGCCGCCTATGATCGCGTCGACGCCCGCGTCGGCGAGCGCCTGCGCCCACCGGCGCTGCTCGTCGTCAGGCCCCGCGGCGTACTCGACGCCCCAGTGCGGGCAGGCCACTATCGCCTCCGCGCCCGCCTCGCGCGCCGCGGCGGCGTCCGCGGCGATTCTCGCCTCGTCGAGCAGTCGGACGGCCCACGGCTGCGGCAGGGGTATGCCGTTGGTGCCGTAGGTGTAGTTGAGCACGGCAATGCGGTGACCCTCGCGCTCGACCAGGGGCAGCGCGTCAAAGGCCTCCTGGCTGTCGGCGATTCCGGTGACGAGGACGTCGGGGTGGGCCGAGCGCCAGTAGCCGAGCGCCGACTCGATCCCGGGCATGCCCCTGTCCAGCGCGTGGTTGCTCGCGCAGAGCGCGACGTCAAAGCCCGCCGCGACCTCCGCGTCGCCAAACTCCTGGGGGCTGTTGAAGGAGGGGTAGCCCGAGAAGCCCAGCCCCTCGCCGCCGAGAATGGTCTCCTGGCCGACGAGCGCAAGGTCTGCGGCGGAGACGTCGTCCGCAACCTGCGCAAACAGGTGGTCGTAGTTGCGCGTGCCGTCCGCGCGCTCGCCGCTTCGCCGGACGCCCGCGTGCACGAGGACGTCACCGACCATGAGGACGGTGAGCTCGTCGGGGGCGGCGGCGTCATAGACGGTCGCGCGCTCCTCGGGCTCGGGCGCGCGAGAGGACTCCAGCGCCGAGCAGCCCGCAAGCGTCCCCAGCCCAGCGAGGCCAGCCAGCGAGAAGAACGCCCTACGCGTGAGCATGGTGCGCGCCACGGGACCTCCTTGGGACGAGCGCCGCGGCCGCCTAGAACTCGGCGTTGCCCACGGTGCGCGGGTGCGGAATGACGTCGCGAATGTTGTCCACGCCGGTCAGGTACATGACCATGCGCTCAAAGCCCAGGCCAAAGCCCGCGTGCTCGCAGCCGCCGTAACGGCGCAGGTCGAGGTAGTACTTGTACTGCTCCGGCTCCATGCCGAGCTCCGCAATGCGGCGCTCGAGCACGTCCAGGCGCTCCTCGCGCTGCGAGCCGCCCACGATCTCTCCAATGCCCGGCACGAGGCAGTCCACGGCGGCCACGGTCTTGCCGTCGTCGTTCAGGCGCATGTAGAAGGCCTTGATCGCGGCCGGGTAGTCAGTCACGAAGGTCGGGCGCTTGAAGTGCTCCTCGGTGAGGTAGCGCTCGTGCTCGGTCTGCAGGTCCGAGCCCCACTCCACGGGGTACTCAAAGACGTGGCCGGAGGCGGCGGCGGCCTGCAGAATCTCAATCGCCTCGGTGTAGGTGACGTGCGCAAAGTCCGAGGTGGCAACGTGGGTGAGGCGCTCGATCAAGCCCTTGTCCACGAACTTGTTGAAGAACTCCATCTCGTCCGGACAAGCGTCCATGACGTAGTTGATCACGTACTTGAGCATGTCCTCCACGCACGCCATGTCGCCGGCGAGGTCGCAGAAGGCCATCTCCGGCTCCACCATCCAAAACTCCGCCGCGTGCCGGCGCGTGTTGGAGTTCTCGGCGCGGAACGTGGGGCCAAAGGTGTAGACGTCGCCAAAGGAAAGCGCGAAGTTCTCCGCCTGGAGCTGGCCGGAGACGGTGAGGTTGGCGGCGTGGCCGAAGAAGTCCTGGGACCAGTCCACGGCGCCGGACTCGGTGCGCGGCGGGTTCTCGACGTCGAGCGTCGTCACCCGGAACATCTCGCCGGCGCCCTCGGCGTCGGAGGTGGTAATGATCGGCGTGTTCACGTAGACGAAGCCGCGCTCCTGGAAGAAGCGGTGGATCGCGTAGGCGGCAACGGAGCGCACGCGGAAGACGGCACGGAAGAGGTTGGTGCGGCTGCGCAGGTGCTGCTGGGTGCGCAGGAACTCGCGGGTCTGGCGCTTCTTCTGCATGGGGTAGTCCGGCGCGGACGCACCGACGACCACGATCTTCTCGGCCTGGAGCTCAAAGGGCTGCGGACGGTCGGGCGTGAGCGCGAGCGTACCCATGACCACGAGCGCAGACCCCACGCCCGTCGCCGCGATCTCGTCGTAGTTGGCGAGGCGCTCGCGGTTCATGACGACCTGCAGGTCCTTGAAGCAGGAGCCGTCGTTCAGCATGACGAAGCCAAAGTTCTTCATGTCGCGGACCGAGCGGACCCAGCCGGCCACCGTGACGGTGGTGCCGCCGAGGGCCTCCATGTCCGCGAAGAGCTGAGATATGTGCGTGCGTTCCACGGGCCTTCCTCCGAGGTTCTTCTCGCCTGCTTTTTGCCGGTCTAACTCTAGCGCATCGTACAGGACGGTGCTCGCAGCGCCCGGAATCCGAGAAGCTCCTTATGGTCATACTGGTCATTTCATATGACCAATTTTCGATAATCTGGTCATATTAAATTACCAGTTTTGCTATTATTGGTACTATAATGTTGCCAGTTTGGAGAGCAAGCCATGAACGAAACCATCGCAGTCATCCTCCAGGAGTTCTCCCTCGACCTCTATCGACCCATCGTGCCGCGCGATCTTGACCTTGGCGAACCCCTCGTCCCGCGCGCTGGCAACCTCGTCAAGGTCGTCACGGGCATGCGACGCTCGGGCAAGTCCTACCGCCTTTTTCAGGAGATGGATGCCCTCGTCGCCTCGGGCGTCCCCGAGAGGCGCATCTGCTACTTCAACTTTGACGATGATCGGTTGGGCCCCGTGACTCCGAGCACGGGAGACGAGCTCCTCGAGACGTTTCGCTACCTCAATCCAGAAACCTCCCCCGAGGAGGGGCTCTACCTCTTTCTTGACGAGCTTCAGGAGATGGATGGCTGGGGGAGATGGCTGCGCCGCATCGTCGACACCACGCGTGCGACCATCTATGTGACGGGGTCGTCCTCCAAGATGCTCTCAAGCGAGATATCCACGGAGTTTCGTGGGCGCGCGCTCGACTTCGAGCTACTCCCCTTCTCATTTGGCGAGATCGTCTCGATCGACCCCTCACTCGCCACATATCGGAGCGACCCAGTCCATGCACCATCACACCAGGCGCAGCTCCAGGCGCTTCTCGACGCATACCTTGACAAGGGTGGGTTCCCCGCCGTCCAGGACCTGCCCCGACCGAGAGCGAACGCCCTGCTCCAGTCATACGCCCAGCGCGTCGTCGCCAAGGACGTAGTGGAGCGCCACAACCTGTCCCGACCACGCGTCGCGTCCGCCCTGGCAACAAGACTCCTCGGACTCAACGCCCGGCAGCTTTCGGTGAGGAAAATCGAGAACGACCTGCGCTCGGCAGGCCTCGCCACGGGACGAGGGTACCTTGCGGGGCTCGTCTCGTACTTCGAGGAGGCGTACCTTCTCTTTCAGGTCAGAGAGTTCTCGCGCGCGCTCTCCGAGACCACGACCGCACAGCCCACAATCTATGCGATAGACCCGGGACTCGCGCTCGCCAACAGCAGGGCAGGGGTAAGCGACCGAGGCCAGAGGCTCGAAGACGCCGTATACCTAGAACTGCGCAGGCAGAACCCGTCGGCACGCGAGGGGACCATTTCCACGCTTCACACGCGTGAGCACGGCTACGAAATCGACTTCGTAATCGGGGACGCTCTCGACGACACCCCGTACCGACTCATTCAGGTCACGGAGCGCATGGACGAGCCGGAGACCGTTAAGAGGGAGACTCGCGCCCTCTGGGAGGCTATGAGGGAGTCGCGCCTTGACGAGGGCCTCGTTATTGTAGGAAACGGCCGAGAGAGGACGTATGAGTCGGAGGAGGGTCGCATCGCACAGGTGCCCGCGTGGAAGTGGCTTCTCTCGAGCACCGCAACCATCCTAGACAAGTAGAATCAAGTCAGAACAAGAACGCCCGCCCCCGGAAGGAGCTCACATGGAAGCCTACAAGCGCGAGTTCATTGACTTCATGGTCGAGTCGAACGTCCTGAAGTTCGGCGACTTCACCCTCAAGAGCGGCCGGAAGTCCCCGTTCTTCATGAACGCGGGCGCCTACGTCACGGGCAGCCAGCTCAAGCGCCTCGGCGAGTACTACGCCCACGCGATCAACGACAACTTTGGCCTGGACTTTGACGTGCTCTTTGGGCCGGCGTACAAGGGCATTCCCCTGTCCGTCACCACCGCGATCGCCCTCCACGACCTCTACGGCAAGGAGGTCCGCTACTGCTCCGACCGCAAGGAGGAGAAGGACCACGGCGCCGACAAGGGCAGCTTCCTGGGCTCCTCGCTCGCCGACGGCGACCGCGTGGTCATGATCGAGGACGTCACCACCTCCGGCAAGTCCATTGACGAGACCTACCCCAAGGTGACGGGCGCCGCCAATGTTGAGGTCAAGGGCCTGATCGTCTCGCTGAACCGCATGGAGGTCGGCAAGGGCGGCGTCGTGACCGCGCAGCAGGAGATCCAGGAGAAGTACGGCTTCCCCGTTGCGAGCATTGTGAGCATGGCCGAGGTCGTCGAGGCGCTCGACGGCACCGTGATCACGCCCGAGCTCAAGGCCGCGATCGACGCCTACTACGAGCAGTACGGCGTCAAGTAACCGAGAAGGACCGTGCGGCCGAGAAGTACGGCCACGCGTTACTCCCGATTTATGGTAAGCCCCCCACCTGCGGCTTTTCTTGTTGCGGCAGGTAGGGGGCTTGTCTTGTGCGACCATAAATCCCGAGAAGCGCCCTCGGGTCGCGGACAAAACCTTGGAAGTCGGGCGCCTACTGCGCCGCGACCATCTCCGTCGGCCAGACGCAGCCCTCGGGCAGAGTGGCGTTGCCGGAGGCGACGTCGTCGGGAATGCGGCTGTCCATGGCCATGAGCTCGTCGAGCGTCACAAACTGGTAGCCCTTCCCCTGAAGGGTCTCAATGATCCTGGGCAGCGCCTCGAGGTCCTGGTCGCGGTTGCCGCCGCCGTCGTGCATGAGGACGATCGCGCCCGAGAAGGCCCCGTTCGTGCAGTTGGCGACTATGGCGTCGGCGCCCGGGAGGCGCCAGTCCTCGCTGTCGAGGTTCCAGATCACAGAGGCGGAGAGCGTGCCGCCCGAGGCAAGCCAGGTGTCGTTGTTGAAGTCGCCATACGGCGGGCGCAAGACCGTCGTCGCCGGTGCGCCCGACCCGCTGATCGCAGAGAACGCGTCGCTTACCTCCGCCTGGAGCGTCGAGGCGTCAAGGGTCGTGAGCTGCTGGTGGTTCTGCGTGTGCGACGCGACCTGCGAGCCCTGGTCCTCGATCGCCTTCACCAGGTCGGGTTTGGACGCGGCCGCGGAACCCAAGCAGAAAAACGTCGCACGGGCACCGTACTGATCAAGAATGTCAAGGTAGCGCTGCGTATAGGCACTGGGGCCGTCGTCAAAGGTGAGCGCAATGACCTTGGAGCCGTCGTCAGGCTTGGGGTTGACGCTCTGAATCACCGTGTTCTGGACGGACTCGATCTCCTCCTTGAGCACCGCCTCCCCGGAGGTGTCCCCGACGGTGTAGACGGCCTTGCCGGGCTTTCCCCACTGCGCGACAAAGGTGACGGCGCCGATCTTCTCGTAGGGCTCCATCTTGGGCTGCGTCTCGCGCTCCTCTTCGTGGGAGGGCTCGGTCACGTTCGCGCCGTTGCCAATGACGATCTCCTCGTTGCCCTTCGCGCGGAAGGCCTCGATCTGCTCGGAGTCGAGCTCCTTTCCGCCAACCGTCGCGGAGAAGGGGTCGCCCTCGCCCTCGGTTATGACGTTGCCGCCGACCGAGATCAGGTTGCCGGGGGTGACCTCGATCTCCTCGGAGGCGACAATGTCGGCGAGGGTCGAGTCAACACGGACCTGCACCTGCTCGCCGTTGACCTTCACGCTCACGGTTCTGTTGGACCACATCCACACGCCTCCGGCCGCAAAGACGACCAGCAGGAGAAACGTTATGACCACGGGGACGGGCGAGCCGTGTGAGGGCTTGCGGGGCGTGGGGTTCTTGCGGGACGTGGCGCTGGTTCTGCTCATGAAATCCATCCGTATGACGAAGGCGGCGGGGGCGTGGGTTCGCCGCCGGTGAAATGAGGGCCTCAGGCTAGCAGATACCCCTGCTCGGGGTGTGACGCTCCTGTCACATTCAACTGGGCGTCACGCAAGCTCACAGCCTCGACACAAGCTCCTCGACGGGCCTGCGCTCATGGTGCTTGGCGGCCGGCTCGGCGTCGGCGGCGGGGTAGCCGATCGGGAAGAGCGCGACGAGGTCATAGCCCTCCGTCTCCGGGAACGCCTCGTGGACCGCCGGCGCGTCGAAGTGGCCGACCCACGTCGTGCCGAGCCCGAGGTCGTGCGCGGCGAGCATTATGTGGGTGCCCACAATGGAGGCGTCCACGTCGGCGAAGTTGCGGCCGTCGTACTTGCGCACCCACGCCTCGTCCGCCCGGGCGCCGAGCATGAGGATCACGCGGGCGCCAAACGAGAAGCGCGTGAGGGCCGAGAGACGCTCCACCGCCTCCGGGCTCTCCACGACCCAGAGGTGCCAGGGCTGCTTGTCGACCGCCGTGGGCGCGGCGACGGCGGCCTCCACGAGCGCGTCGATCTTCTCGGCCTCCACGGGCCTGTCGGAGAGGTCGCGGCAGGAGTAGCGGTCGTGCGCGAGCTGCAGAAAATCGGTCATGGGAGCCCCTTTCGTCGGCGTTTCCCGAGTATACCCGCGCCGCGCCCGGAGGCCGCTCGAGCATTGCTGAACGAAATGTGAAGATGGGAACCTCGCCGCGGTTTGAATTTTGCTTGTATCATGTCGTCATATACTCTTATGCCAATGCTTGACAGCTCGAACCACGGGAGGCTCACATGGCGCCAGACAGCACCGCGCGCCCTGACCTGCTCTACACCCAGGTGGAGAACAGTCTCCGCCAGAAGATAATCTCGGGGGAGCTCGAGGTCGGAGCGCGTCTTCCCACGGAGCAGGAGCTCTGCGAGCAGTTTGGCGTCAGTCGCATTACCGTGCGCCGCGCGGTCCAAAACCTCGTCGACGAGGGCCTCATATACCGGCTCCGCGGCCGCGGGACGTTCGTCTCCGCCCCCAAGCGCATGATTCGGAAGGGCTCCCCCAACTACTTTGGCTACCACGCCTTCTCCGAGGTCGGGGGGAAGAGCCCACGGCGCGTCCTCAGCAGGGAGACGCTCAGCGCGACGGGGCGGCTCGCCAAGGCCCTGGAGATTCCGGAGGGCTCGCGCGTCTCCATGGTCGAGCGTCTCATATACGAGGAGTCCATTCCGATCGCCATAGACTACGTCTACGTCTCCGCCCAGCTCTTCCCCAACTTCCTCGAGGACCTCGGCGAGGACATGAGTCTCTACAGCCTTCTCACCAGCACCTACCAATGCGTGCTCGGAAACGAGGAGCTCGTTCTCGACGTCTCGACCGCCCGCGAGAGCGAGGCCCGGCTCCTCTCGTGCTTCGTCGGCTCCCCGCTCTACGTCCTCTACAAGATCACCAGGGACGCCGACGGGGTACCCCTCCACTACTCCAAGTCGGTCATGCGAGGGGACCGGGCCTCGTTTAGGTTCGTCATCTCCCCCGACGGACGCGTCGTTACCTCGTAGGCGCGCCCTCGGCGCCCCTCATTCGGCGACCCAAGGCGTCGGTGGCGAGAAGGACGTCCACGACCTCCCTCACGTCGAGGTGCACCGGACTCGCCCCCCAGGACTCCGCCTCCAGGGCCGCCCGGGCGATCTTCTCGAGGTCGTCTGACGAAGGGTCGAGACGCAGCTCCTCGAACGTCACCGGGACGCCACAGTCCACGCACAGGTGTGCCACGCGCTCGATCTCCTCTGAGGGGTAGTCCTCGGCTATGAGCAGGCTCAGGGTCGAGAAGCCCACGCGCTCCCCGTGCATGGATCTCTCTCCGTTCGGCACCACCGTCATGGCGTTGCCCAATCCGTGAGCGAGCGAGCACCCAACGTTCTCGAACCCTATGCCGCTGAGAAGAACGTTGGCCTCCACCACGTTCTCGAGGGCGGGCGTGACCGTTCTGGCCGCGTTGGCCCGCACGGCGGCAGGCCCGTCTCGAAACAGCGTCTCGACGCAGGCGCGGGCCACGGCCCTTCCGGCGAGCGTGGCCACGCCGCTCTCGGTGTCGCACCACACGTAGTTCGCGTGTCCCGTCCGCTCGTTCGAGACGCCCTCGTAGTACGTCGAGAGCGCGTCGCCAATGCCCGCGGAAAGGAACCTGACGGGGGCGTTCGCGATCACGCGCGTGTCGACGAGCACGAGGTCGGGGTTCTTTACGTGAATGACGATGTCGTTCATCTCCCCCTCGTCGCTGTAGAGAATCGACATCGCGCTCGTCGGGGCGTCGGTCGCCGCGATCGTTGGGCACACCACCAGCGCGGCACCGTCTGCCGCCAGCATCTTCGCGACGTCGATCACCTTTCCGCCCCCGACCGCCACGATCACGTCATGGCCGGCCCCGGCCTCGCGGCGGACGCGCTCGACGCTCCCCCTACTGATCTCCCCCTCGAAGGTCACGAGGTCATAGGAGGACCCGCCAAGGTCCCCGTACTCGGAGAAGAGCGAGTCCCCCAGCATGTGCTGCACGAAAGCGTCCACGACAAAGAGGTGCCTCGTTCCAAACAGGTTCGCGTAGCGAGCCGCGTGGTCTATGATTCCGGGGCCCTGAAGGTAGTGCCCCACCGATCCCCAAGCCCTCATGCAGGCTCCTTTCGATTCGATTCAACAGGTCGGCTCACGTGAGCGGGCTCGTCGCCAGCTGGTCGAGGAGCGCAAGGTCGACGGTGACGTTCTCGGCCCCGGCGAGCAGCGCCCGCTCGACGTCGCGCGGCGTCTTGAGCGAGGCGGCGCACACCATTGCTCGCGCACCAATCTCCCGGAAGGCGGTCGCAATGTCGCGCACGACTCCCATGCCGTCGCACCCCGCCCGGTCAAGGCGACTCACGTAGACCGCGACGCAGACGGCGCCCGCCGCCTCGGCGAGAAGCGCCTGCTCGACGTCAAAGACCGCCGTGCAGGAGGAGCGTATGCCAACCTCGGCAAGCTCGCGTATGGCTCGGTAGCCCTCGGGGCACGCGGGAATCTTCACGAGCGTGTTGCCGGGGACCTCGGCGACGATCCTGCGCGCGTCAGCAACCATTTCCTCGCACGTGTCGCCCATGACCTCGAGATAGAGCTTCGCCTCGGACCCAATCAGCTCCCGAAGGGCGCGCGAGCGCGCCAGGAAGCCCTCCCCCGAGTCCCCGATCCCCTGAACGGCAACGGTCGGATTGTCGGCAAAGCAGTTGCAGGGGTACGTCCCCGTGGCGGCTCTCACCTCGTCCAGGCTCATGCTCACAAGACAGATCTCGATCATGGCCACCCCAAACGGTAGAGAGGCCCCCGCCGACGCGCGGCGGGGGCCGAGGTCGTGCGCTACGCGACCATGTTGGCTATTCTCGCGCCCTTGCCGAACAGCCCCTCCCAGTCGGACTTGAAGGTGTCAAGCGTTCCCTGCGTCATGGGGTGAACGGCCATGGCGCCAAGCATGGGCAGGTCAACGGTAACGTTCTCGGCGCCCGCCTCAATGGCCCTCTGAAGGTCGAGCGGGGTCTTCAGAGAGGCGGCGCTCACCACGCAGTCAATGCCATGGGAGACGAACGCCTCCTTTATGCGCCTCACGACGTCTATGCCGTCGCCACCGTTCTTGTCGAGGCGGCTCACGTACACCGCGACGTAGGAGGCGCCCGCCACGGCTGCGAGCATGGCCTGGTTAAAGGTGTAGACCGCCGTGCAGGACGTGCGAATCCCCAGATCGCGCAGCAGGGAGATCGCCTTGAAGCCCTCGGGGCACGCCGGGATCTTCACGAACGTGTTTCCGGGCACGGCCTTGACCATTGCCTGGGCGTCCTCGACGAGCTCCTCGGCGGTGTCGCCCATGGCCTCGAGGAAGAAGGGGGTCTCGCTTCCGATGACGCCGCGAATGTCGAGGGCGTTCTGAATGAAGGTCCTCCCGGTGCCCTCGAGGCACCTGACCGCAATGGAGGGGTTCATGCTGTAGCAGTTAATGGGGTAGATCTTGCTGGCGGCCTTCACCATTTCAAAGTCGCCGGTGTCAAGGCAAAACTCAAGCATCGTCTCTCCCTTATCCGAGAATCCCAAGAGCTCCAAGGACAACGCCCAGGACCATGATCCCAATGATCTGCGCGAGGATGTTCACACCCTTCTTGTTCAGGGCGTACAGCCCCGCGAAGGCGGCGACGGGAAGCAGGCACGGGAAGATCGAGTCGAAGGTCTCCTGGAGGGAGAACGCGGTGCCGTTGAGGTCAAAGGCAATCGGCGTGCTCACCACAACGTTCGTCGCGACCATGGCGCCAATGACCATGAGGCCGACGACGGACAGCGCGGTCGTGAGCTTCTGCATGACGCTCGTATCGGAGACCTTGGAGATTATGTTGCCGCCGAGACCGTAGCCGTACTTCACGCCGAGGTAGCGCAGGGCGATGGTGATCACGTTGTAGATCGCCAGGAACAGGATCGGGCCGAGAATCGAGCCGCTCATGCAGAGGCCGCCGACGATGCCGGTCGCAATTATGCGCAGGGTGCCGGCAATGAGGGAGTCGCCGATTCCGGCGAGCGGCCCCATGAGCGCGACCTTCATAGAGCTGATCGACGAGGTGTCGAAGCCCTCGTTGTTGGCGTTCTCCTCCTCCATGGCCGCAACGATGCCGCCGATCAGGGGCTGCATGGTGGTCTGGCAGTTGTAGAACTCGAGGTGGCGCTGGTAGGCGGCAATGCGGTCCTCGCGGTTGTCGTAAAGCTTCTTAATCGCCGGAATCATGGACCAGCAGAACGCCATGTGCTGCTGACGCTCGAAGTGCCATGCGTGGGAAGTGGTGAACGACCTCCAGAAGAGGCTGTTGAGCTCCTTCTTGGTGAGCTTCTTCTCGTTAGAACTCGTTGTCATCGTCAACCTCCGTCTCGAGAGCAGAACCCTGGCTGGGAATGAAGATGTGGGCCATCATCAGCACGCCAACGAGCACGACGGCAAAGCAGACGATGCCGAGGACGGGAACGCCGAGGTATGCGGCGAGCAGGAAGCCGAGCAGCAGGAAGACCGCGGTCTCCTTGGAGACGATCATGGTCACCAGCTGGGCGAAGCCGAGGGCGGGAAGAATGCCCGTGGCAATGGTTATGCCCGTCGTGAGCCAGGCGGGAATGCTGTTGACCAGGGCGGACACCGCGTCCCCGCCAAACATGAAGGCCACGAAGCCAATGACGCCGAAGGTCACGTCAAACAGGAAGCCGTTGGCCAGGAAGATCGCAGAAATCCCCTTGTCGTTGTCCTCGGCCGCGAACTTGTCCGCGGAACGGGCCATGATCGGGGTAATGACGCCGTAGAAGAGGTTGACCACAAAGGCCGAGAGAACCGCGGCGGGCATGGCAATGGTGACGGCCGTGTCAATGCCGTTGCCCGTCGTGATCGCAAAGGCCGTGCCGAGCACCGAGCCAACGATCATGTCAGGCGGAATCGAGGCTCCGATCGCCTGCATGCCCATGAAGACGAGCTCGAGCTGGAAGCCGATCATGACTCCCGTGGGAACGTCGCCCAGCGCGAGTCCGACGAGCGCGCCGAGAACGAGCGGCCGTCCCAGCATCGCGGTGCCGACGAAGTAGTCGGCCTTGCCCACGAACACTATGAGGCCAATGAGAAAAGCTTGCAGTGCCATGTGTTTCCCTCCTTGCTTGGTTGTCGTGCGGAGAATCCCCTTGGTCCGCGGCTAGAGATCTGCCGCGGACAGTACCGCCTTCTTATCCTTTGCCACCTGCCTGATCTCGACCTCGACGCCCTTCTCGACAAGCGCTCGCAGAATCTCGCGCTCCTGGTCGGTGACGTGAACCGCGATTCCCAGGGTCTTGGTGGTCTGGTCCGTTTTCTCGGTGCCGCCGAGATTGAGCGAGGGAATGCCGCACTCCTCGACGAGGCGTGCGCCGTCCGCCACGCTCCCGGTCACGACAAGGAGCTTGTACTTGTCGGTCACGCCGCTTTTTATGGCTGCAATGGAGTCGTCGATGCTCTTAATCACGAGCTTCATGCCCACCGGCTTGGCCAGGCGCATGGTCTTCATGCGAATGGGATCGCTCGCCGCCGCGTCCGAGGCGACGAGAATGGCGTCCGCCCCCAGTGCGTGGCACCAGGAGAACGCGACCTGGCCGTGCAGGAGTCGGTGGTCAACGCGGCAAAGCTTGATCATGTGCTACCTCACTTCCTTCTCTGGCTGGCTGTTTTTGTGGTGTGCTAACTGGGCAAGGCAGCCCTCGTAGAGCTCCCTGGTCTCCCGGACGTAGGACTCGGGGTCGCGGAAGCTCATGGGGTGGACGTACTCGAGCGAGAATCCGCCGCGATACCCGTGCCGCTCAAAGGCGCGCAGGCTCTCGAGCATGTCGAGTTCCCCGTGACCCCAGGGCATGTGACCGGTCGGGGTGCCGTCGACGAAGTGGCAGTGGGCCACGTCGTCGCCAAAGGCCTCGAACCAGTCGTCCACAGTCTCGCCCGCCGCCGACATGGCGCCAAAGTCAATGGTCACGAGGAGGTTGTCCCGATTGACCCGCTCCTTGATCAGCGCGAGCGACGCGATGTCGGGACCGACCTCGGACGACTTTGTCCAAATGCTCTCGAGCACAAGGTCAATCCCCCGCTCGGCTGCATAGTCGGCAAGCCGGCGCAGCATGGTGACGCTCCGCTCGCGCGCCCGCTCGACGGGCTCGTCGTAGTAGTTCCACCCCGGGGTGACGAGCACCTTCGGGCAGCTGGTCGCCTGTGCAAGGTCTATGACCTTCTCGAAGTAGGACCTCGTGTTGCTCACGAGAAGCTCTTCGCGGGCGGCTATGTTGTTGGGCTTTGGGTTGTTCTGCTCCCCGCACAGGCATGCGAGGCGCACGCCATAGGCGTCCATGAGGCGAAGAAGGCGCTCGGGGCCCTCGGAGAACTGACCGTTGACCAAAACGTGCTGCGGACAGAGCCACAGCTCGGCCGAGTGCAGGCCAAGGCGCGCACAGCTGGCGAAGAACCCCTCGAGGTCGAAGTAGCGGTAGCAAATGTTCATGGGGTAGAGGGACTGGGCGTCCATGGCCTAGAACTCCTCGGACTCGTCGGAGGCCAACCCGTTGCAGACGAGGATCGACTGCCTTCCCCGCTCGACAACGCTCTGGACCCCCTCGACGGTGGGCTCGTCCTCGGAGACCAGCTCGACGAGCGTCGGCATGTTCATGCCCGCCACGAGAATGAAGTCCTTCTCCCCCAGCAGTGCCATGAACTCGTTGTTTACGCTCCCGCCGAATATGTCCGTCACCACGACGACCGCGTCCTCCGGGGAGAACTCGGCGAACGTTTGGTCAATCTGACTGCGCAGCGAGACGTCCTGGTCAACGTAGGCGCAAATCGTCGAGACGTTGGGAAGGTCACCAAGAATGAAGCTCAGCGTGTCCTTCATGCCGTCGGCCAAACGGCCGTGAGACGCCAGTACGATTCTCGTCATGCGTGCCTTCCTCTCGCCCGATTTATTATGTGTGATGATATAACGTCACATGACATTGTCAATACAAATGGGATTTATGGCTTCAGCCGACCGCTCGGAGTGGAATACCCACCTTCCACCGGTCCCGGACGCGCGGACACGCCGCCGGGGCGGAGGGCGCGCCGCGCTAGAATGGGTGCCCGCACGAAAGGAGTCATATGCCCGTCACGCCCGCACCCGAAACCGTTGACGAGGGGCCCAACGCGCCTGGATCGCTGGGCCGCCTCATTCCCTGGCCCGACGACGAGACCTACCCCAACATTCCCGCCGAGGAGGCGCTCGACCTCTTCCTGGGCTGGGCGGACGCGCGCGGAATCGAGCTCTGGCCACACCAGGAGGAGGCGTTGCTTTCGCTCGCGGCGGGCGACCACCTGATCCTGGGGACGCCCACGGGCTCGGGCAAGTCAATGGTGGCGCTGGGCATGTGCTTCATGAGCGTGTGCACGGACCGCCGCGCCTACTACACCGCGCCGATCAAGGCGCTGGTGAGCGAGAAGTTCTTTGACCTCGTGGACCTCTTCGGCCGCGAGAACGTGGGCATGATCACCGGCGACGCCTCGATCAACGCGGAGGCGCCAATCATATGCTGCACCGCGGAGATCCTCGCCAACCAGGCGCTGCGCGAGGGCGAGAAGTGCGACGTGGGCTGCGTGGCCATGGACGAGTTCCACTTCTACGCCGATCCCGACCGCGGCTGGGCGTGGCAGGTGCCGCTGCTCACGCTTCCAAACGCGCAGTTTCTGCTCATGAGCGCCACGTTGGGCGACACCACGGCGATTGCCGCGGCGCTCTCCGCGCACACGGGCGGGCGCACCGTGGACACGATCGCGGACGCCCCGCGCCCCGTGCCGCTCTCCTACGAGTTCGTGGACACGGCGCTCGAGGGCACCGTCGAGCTCGCGCTGCGCGCGGGGGAGGCGCCGCTCTACGTCGTGCACTTCTCGCAGGACGCGGCTCTCACGAGCGCGCAGAGCCTGGCCAGCTACGGGGTCTCCACCAAGGAGCAGCGCGAGGCGATAAAGGACGCCATAAAGGGCACGCGCTTCACCACCACCTTTGGCAAGACGCTGCAGCGCCTCTTGGGCTGCGGCGTGGGCGTGCACCACGCGGGCATGCTGCCGCGCTACCGGCTTCTGGTGGAGAAGCTCGCGCAGCAGGGGCTCCTTCCGGTGATCTGCGGCACGGACACGCTGGGCGTGGGGATCAACGTGCCCATTCACACCGTGGTGCTCACGGCCTTGTCGAAGTTTGACGGGCGGCGCATGCGCCACCTCAACGCCCGCGAGTTCCACCAGATCGTGGGACGCGCCGGACGCGCCGGCTTTGACACCGAGGGTCACGTCATAGCCGAGGCCACCGAGTACGACATAGAGAACGCCCGCGCGCTCGCCAAGGCGGGCGGAGACCCCAAGAAGGCGCGCAAGATCAAGACCAAGAAGCCGCCCGAGGGGTTTGTCGGCTGGAACAAGCAGACCTTCGAGCGGCTGGTGGCGGCCGTGCCGGAGCCGCTGCGGCCGCGCATGAAGGTGACGCACTCCATGGTGCTCGCCGAGGTCGAGCAGGGCGGGGACGCCTGGGCGCGCGTGCACGCGCTCGTGGAGGAGTCGGCGCAGCCGGCCGAGGAGAAGGCCGCGCTCGCCACGCGCGCGGACGAGATCTTTGCCACGCTGCTGGACGCCGGCGTGGTCTGCCGCGAGGAGCTGCCCGACGGGTCCGCGTCCTGGTCCACGACCGTGGACCTCCCGGACGACTTTGCGCTGGACCAGCCCCTCTCGCCGTTTTTGATCGCCGCGCTGGAGCTGCTGGACCCGGAGTCGGAGACCTATGCGCTCGACGTCATTTCCATGGCCGAGGCCACGCTCGAGGACCCCTGGCAGATCCTGCGCGCCCAGCAGCGCGTGGCGCGCGACCGGGCGCTCTCCGAAATGAAGGCCGAGGGCGTGGACTACGACGAGCGCATGGAGCGCCTCCAGGAGGTCACCTACCCCAAGCCGCTCGAGGAGCTGCTCGAGCCCGCCTTCGATCAGTACTGCGAGAAGGTGCCGTGGGCGCGTGACTTCTGTCTCTCACCCAAGTCCGTCCTGCGCGACATGATCGAGACCGCGAGCGATTTCAAGGAGTACGTGGCCCGCTACAACGTGGCCCGCTCCGAGGGCCTCTTCCTGCGCTACCTCTCCGAGGCGTACCGCGCGCTCGACCGCACCGTGCCGCTCGACAAGCGCGACGAGCGGCTGCGCGACATAATCTCGTGGCTGGGCCTGGTGGTGCGGACGGTGGACTCCTCGCTCGTGGACGAGTGGGCAGCCGCCGGCGAGGGCACCCCCGAGGGCCTCGACGCCGCGCCACCCGCCGCGGACGAGGTCGTGCGCGACCGGCGCGGCCTCACGCTGCTGGTGCGCAACGCGCTCTTCGCCCGCGTGCGGCTGGCGGCGCACGACGCAACCGACGAGCTGGGCAAGCTCGACGCCGCGTGGGGCTGGCGCGCGCCGGTGTGGCAGCGGGCGCTGGAGCGCTTCTACGACGCGCACGAGGAGATTCTGCTGGACGCCGACGCCCGCAGCACCGCGTACTTCTCGATAGACGAGAAGGACGAGCGCTCGAGCCACGTCTGGCACGTGCACCAGGTCTTCCGCGACTCCGACGACGACCGGGACTTTGGCATATGGGGCGACGTCGACCTCGACGCCACGCAGGACGAGGGCGCCGTGGTCTTCTCGGCCTACCGCGTCGGCTTCGTGGACGACGAGTAGCGCAGCGAACAGCGACACTTTCGGGTTGCCCCAGGAAATAACGCGCACAGTTTGCATTGCGCGTTATTATTTCCTGCGAATATACGGAATCGAAGCAATCCGTGCGCGTTAATTGAACGGGCAGCGTCCCGCGCTCCCGTACCTGGCAGCCGCGAATGACGTACCATTGATTGTTCGTAATTCCGTGCCTCGACGCCGAAGGAGCGCCATGCAGGACCAGGACCCGATCTTTGAGGCCGAACAGGACCACCTCTCTGAGCTCTACGCCAAGCTGCTCAAGATCCGCGACGACATTTCCGCGGACCTCGAGTCCAACCACAAAGGCGCCAAGCAGGACCTCATTGAAATGAGCGAGGAGGTTCGCCTGGACTTTGGCGGCGCGGACGAGACCATAGAGACGCTCGCCGCCATAGAGACGCTCAACTCCATAATCGACGCCTACAACCAGTACCACGACTTCAACGTGGACAAGCTGCGCCGCGTCATGCTGCTGCTCATGCAGCCCTACTTCGCCAAGGTCACGCTTGAGATGCGGCCGGGCCGCCCGCCGCGCGACGTCTACATCGGCGCCGCCGGCATGACCGACGAGCGCAGCCGGCCGCTGGTGGTGGACTGGCGCTCGCCCGTGGCCGAGACCTACTACAACCAGCAGATGGGGCCGACCTCCTACCAGGTGGACGGCAAGACGCGCACCGTGAACCTCCTGCTGCGCCGCCAGTTCGACATAGTCCGCGACACGCTCAACGCCTACTTCGACACCACGGTCGCGATCGAGGACTCGCTGCTGCTGGCGGCCCTCAAGAAGCACCACACCGAGAAGCTCCAGGCCATAACCGCCACGATCCAGCGCGAGCAGAACGAGGTCGTGCGCCACGAGGACGTGCCGGTGCTGCTGGTGAACGGCATAGCCGGCTCGGGCAAGACGTCCGTGCTGCTGCAGCGCATTGCGTTTCTGCTCTACCAGGAGCGCAAGACGCTCGACCCCAGCCAGGTCTGGCTCTTCTCGCCCAACGACGTCTTCGAGAGCTACATAGACACGGTGCTCCCCTCCATGGGCGAGTCCAACCCGCAGACCGTGACCTGGCGCGACTTCGCCGCGGCCCAGGGCGCCGGCGAGCGCGATCTGGGCCTTGCCACCACGCCCGAGACGTTGCGCCGCATGGACGAGGCGGCACGCACGCTGGCGCTCGAGCCTGACGACCTGCGCGAAATTCGCCTCGGCGACGAGACGCTGCTCAAGGCGAGCCAGGTGAGAGGCGCCGTGGAGAAGTTCGCGGAGTTTGACGTGGGGCCGCGCTTCACCGCGCTCGTGAAGGAGGAGCTGCACGACCGCCTGAACCGCCGCCTCGCGCAAATGGCGCGCAACGACGAGCTTCAGGAGGAGATGCTCGGGCTGGACGTGGAGCGGCAGTACGAGATCTTTGGCGAGACGCTGGCGCCGGACGACGAGAACGAGACCGTCGCCTACGCCAAGCGCTACGTCGAGCACCTCTATGAGGGGGCGCACGACAAGATCGAGGAGCTCGCGTGGCTCCGCTTCGACCGCATTGGCATGCGCCTGCTGGGACAGGGCGCGCTCTCGGCGACCGAGTGGCTCTACCTGCGGCTCATTTTCACTGGAATCGGCAGCCGCGACGCGCGCTTCGTCATGGTCGACGAGGTCCAGGACTACACCGAGGCCCAGCTCATGGTGCTCGCACGGTTCTTCTCTCGCGCGCACTTCCTGCTGCTGGGCGACGAGCACCAGGCAATCTACGAGGGCACGGCCACGTTCGCGCGCATTGCGGAGATCTTCCGCGCCAGCCACGGCAGCGTGGACGAGTGCCGCCTGCTCACGAGCTACCGCTCCTCGCCGGAGATCACCGAGCTCTTCTGCGGTCTCTTGGAGCCGGACGAGCGTCGACGCCTCACCTCGGTGCAGCGCGCGGGCGTCGCCCCCGTCATTCGCTCGTTTGCCGAGAAGGACGCGTATCTCGAAGCGCTGCGCACGGCAGTGGCCGAGCCCGGCGAGGGGCTCACGGCGATCGTGGCCGAGAGCGACGCGCGTGTGAGCTGGCTCGCCAAGCAGCTCGGCGACGCGGTGACGGTGATTCGCGGCGGCATGGCGCTGCCCGCGGAGGGCGTGGTGCTGCTGCCGCTGCGCGTGGCCAAGGGTCTGGAGTTTGACCACGTCATCGTGCCGGACGCGCAGGCCGAGGTCTACCCGGACACGCCACTCGCGCGCCGGCGCCTCTACACGGCGCTCTCGCGCGCCATGCACCGCGTGAGCGTGCTCGCACAGGGGGCGCTCACGCCGCTGCTGGAGCAGGCGTAACCCACCGCCGCCGGGCGGGGGGGGCAAGCCCCGGCGCTCGGACAGCTTTGCCGCGGAGGACGCGGCAAAGAACTCGCGGCGGGACTTGCCCCGCCCGCCCGGCGGCTGCGTCTGTCTGGCTAAATCAGGGCGAAGTGGCGCAGGGCGGTGACGACGCCGTCGTCGCAGACGTCGTCGGTCACGTAGTCGGCGTGCGCCTTGACGGAGTCGTGGGCGTTGCCCATGACCACGGCCACGTCGGCGAGCTTCAGAATCTCGAGGTCATTCTCGGAGTCGCCGAACGCGAAGACGCGCGAGGGGGTGAAGGGCAGCACGTCGAGCAGCGCCTGGCCGCCCACGCCCTTGCTCGTTCCGGGAATGGCGAGCTCGTGGTTGCCGTCCGCCACGTCGAAGTGGACGTAGGTGCTCATGAGGTAGTCACTGGCGAGGCAGGCCTCGAGGCAGTCGTCGGTGAAGTCGATCTTGCCAAAGTCCATGCGACCGCCCGCGCGCTCGTAGTCCTCTATGTCGGCGACGTCGTCGCAGTAGGGCATGGAGTTGAGCCCACAGCGCACCATGACGTTGCCGTAGGTCCCCTCAAAGAGCGCCTCCACGCCCGCGCGACGCATTTCCTCGACCGTGCGGCGCAGCGTGTCGCGGCCGATCGTCCGGTCGTAGACGACCTCGTCGTTCAGGACCACGTGCGTCCCGGCGAGCGTGACGTAGCCGGCAAACGGCAGGTGACGAAGGTCCACGACGTTGAGAATGCTGCGGCCGGAGCACAGCACCGCAACGTTTCCGGCGGCGGCGAAGGCGCGAATGGCGTCCTGGACGCCCTGCGTGGGAACGACGTGCAGGCCGTCGTTGAAGTCGCGGCACGTGAGCGTGCCGTCCACGTCAAAGAACGCGACAACGGGCGCCTGGTTCTTCTCGGCCACCTGTCCTCCTTCGTCGGGGGTTTCAGTGGAGAGCATAGCGTATCGCCGCGCGTCGCCACCTCTTCTATAATGGGCACCTGAAATCGCCCATACGACGAAAGGCCCGCCGTGGACATTACCCCGCAGGAAGTAGCCGAGACCATTTCCATGGTCTCCGAGCAGAACCTTGACCTCCGCACCATTACGATGGGCATTTCGCTCGCCGGCTGCGCCGACGAGGACATGGGCCGCATGTGCGACAAGGTCTACGACCGAATCACCCGCACCGCCGAGCACCTCGTTGAGACCGCCGACGACCTGCAGGCCGAGTACGGCATACCCATTGCCAACAAGCGCGTCTCGGTGACGCCGATCGCCCAGATAGCCGCCGGGTGCGCCGACGAGGACCTCTCCCCGCTCGCGCGCGCCATGAACCGCGCGGCCGAGACCCTCGGCATTGACTTCATGGGCGGCTTCTCCGCGCTCGTGCAGAAGGGCATGGGCTCCGCCGACCGCCGCCTGATCGCGTCTATCCCCGAGGCCCTGGCCACCACCGAGCGCGTGTGCTCCTCGCTCAACGTCGCGTCCACGCGCGCGGGCATAAACATGGACGCCGTGCTGCTCTCCGCCGAGACGATCCTCGAGTGCGCGCGCCGCACGCAGGACATTGACTGCTATGGCGCGGCCAAGTTCGTGGTCTTTGCCAACATGGTGGAGGACTCGCCGTTCATGGCGGGCGCCGTGCACGGCTCCGGCGAGGCCGACGCGGTCATTAACGTGGGCGTCTCCGGCCCCGGCGTCATGGCCGCGGCGCTGGCGGAGCTTCCCGAGACCGCGAGCCTCATGGACGTGGCCGAGAAGATCAAGCAGACCGCCTTCAAGATCACGCGCGCCGGCGAGCTCATGAGCCGCGAGGCGTCGCGCCGTCTTGGGGTCGAGAAGGGCATTGTGGACCTGTCGCTGGCGCCGACGCCGGCGGCTGGCGACTCCGTGGCGCAGATTCTCGAGACCATTGGCGTGGGCGAGTGCGGCGGCCCCGGCACCACCTGTGCGCTCGCGCTGCTGAACGACGCCGTCAAGAAGGGCGGCGTCATGGCGTCCTCCTCCGTGGGCGGCCTCTCCGGCGCCTTCATTCCCGTCTCCGAGGACGCGGGCATGATTCGCGCGGCTGTGGACGGCGCGCTCTCGCTCGAGAAGCTCGAGGCCATGACCTGCGTCTGCTCCGTGGGCCTGGACATGATCGCCGTGCCCGGCGATACCTCCGTGGAGACCATTGCCGGCATAATCGCCGACGAGATGGCAATCGGCGTGATCAACACCAAGACCACGGCGGTGCGCCTCATCCCGGCGATCGGCCGCTCCGAGGGTGATATGCTCGAGTTTGGCGGCCTGTTCGGCTCCGCTCCGGTCATGCCGGTCAACCGGCACGCGGGCAGCGTCTTCGCGCACCGCGGCGGCCGCTTCCCGGCCCCGCTCAACTCGCTGAAGAACTAGCCGAGGTTCTTCTCGGCCAGGGGTTCTTCTCGGCCAGGGGTGCTTCTCGGCTGAAACCTCGCAGGTGGTGGAAGTCAATTTTATTGACTTCACGTATTTCATTATTCTTATAGTGTATTAGCGAGAAAAGAATCACCACCTGCGAGGTTTTACAGCCGAGAAGAACGCGCGCTCGCGCCTACCCCAGGAAGCGCACCTCAGGCTCCAGACGCACGCCAAACTGGCGCTGGACCTCGTCCTGGACGTGCTCGATCACCGCGTGGACGTCCGCGGAGGTGGCACCGCCCGTGTTCACCACGAACCCGGCGTGCTTGCGCGAGACCTCGGCGCCGCCCACGCGGTACCCCATGAGACCGGCGTCCATGACCAGCTTGCCCGCAAAGTGGCCCTCCGGCCGCTTGAACGTGGAGCCCGCGCTCGCCATGTCAAGCGGCTGCTTCTCCTCGCGGCGGCGCGTGAAGTCGTCCATTTTGGCGCGAATCTTCTCGGGGTCGCCCTTCTCCAGGGAAAACGTCGCAGAGAGCACCACCAGACCGTCCGTCGCCACACGACTGCGTCGGTACCCCAGGTCCAGCCCCTCCACGCCGATCGTCTCCTGCGAGCCGTCCGGCATGAGCACGCGCACGCACTTGAGCACGTCCGCCACGCAGCCGTCGTAGGCACCCGCGTTCATGAAGCACGCACCGCCCACCGAGCCCGGAATCCCGCAGGCAAACTCCAGGCCAGAGAGCCCCAGCTCGCAGGCCATCTCAGAGGCCTCGCGCAAATCCACGCCCGCCTGGCAGGTAATCTCGGTGCCGTCAACGGAGACGCCCATGAGGCCCTCGCCCACTGCCACGATCACGCCGCGGTAGCCCTCGTCGGAGACCAAGAGGTCGGACCCGCGCCCCAAAACAAAGCGTTCCACGCCCGCCTCGTCGCAGGCGAGAAGGACGTCGCGCGCCTCGTCAAAGCTCTCCGGAATGACGTAGAGGTCGGCCGGACCGCCCACCTCGAACGTCGTGTGCTCGCTCAGAGGCTCGTCAACGAGGACGTTCTCCTCGCCGACAATGGCGCGCAGCCGCCACTCGAGGGGCTCTCGGGCGCTCTCGCTCTCGGACATGTCGACCTTTCGTCGGGTTCGTGTTTCTGCCTCAAGTATAGACGGTTCTTCTCGGCAAGAAGTGATACGCTACAGGGGTCAGTTTCAGGGCGGGGTGAAAGTCCCCACTGGTGGTGACGGGCGACCGTGAGCGGCGCCCCCAGTCCGCGACCCGCGAAAAAGGCGGCTGACCCGGTGCGATTCCGGGACCAACGGTCACAGTCCGGATGGAAGAAACGGAGGCCTTCATGGCTGCTTCCATGCACGCGCGCGTCTCTCACGACACCCACTCCACCACCTCCGGCGGCGCCTGGTCCACCCAGCGCATAGCCACGACGGCGCTACTCTGCGCGCTGGCGTTTGTCCTCACGTTCGTGGAGGTGTCGATCTTCCCGCCCGCGCCGTGGCTCCAGTACGACCCGTCCGCCATCGTGGCGTTTGTCGCCGCGCTCGTCTACGGGCCGAGCACGGGCGCGCTGGTCGTGGTGCTGCCGTGGGTGCTCAAGACCCTCTTCAGCTTCAACCCCTGGGGCCACCTCATGGCGATCCTCGCCGGCGTGGCGCTCGTTGTGCCCGCCGCGCTCGTCGCGCGCCGCGTGGGCGGCACGCGCGGGCTCGTCCTGGGCATGGTCGTCGGCAGCGTCGTGGCGGTGGCGGCATGCGTGGTGGGCAACATCTTTGTGACGCCGCTCTACACCGACACCACGGTCGAGGTGGTCATCCAGAGCATCGTCCCGGTCCTGCTGCCCTTCAACCTGCTCAAAGTCGTCATCACGAGCGTGGCCACAGCCCTCATCCACAAGCCGGTCTCCGCGCTCGTCAACCGCTAGGCTGCCGAGAAGAGCGTGGCCCCGCAGCGCGACATCCTGGTGCGACTCTCGCGCGTGAGCCTCTTCTACGAGGGGGGCGTCACCGCACTCGACGACGTCTCCCTCGAGCTCGCGCGCGGCGAGCGGCTCTGCGTGCTCGGCGCAAACGGCTCCGGCAAGTCAACCCTGGCCTCGGTGATCTGCGGACTGCTCGCCCCGGACGAGGGTGAGGTCGAGCTCGTGGGCGAGCACGTGTGCGCGAGCGGCGGGCCCGACCTCGAGGCGTACCGGCGCGCGCGGCGCTCGCTCGGCCTGGTGTTCCAGAACCCCGACGACCAGATCGTCACGAGCGTGGTCGAAGACGACGTTGCCTTTGGGCCGGAAAATCTGGGGGTCCCACGCGAGGAAATCGCCGCGCGCGTGACGCGTGAGCTGCACCGCGTTGCCATGGACGACTATGCGCAGGCGGACCCGTCGCGCCTCTCCGGCGGGCAGCGCCAGCGCGTGTGCATAGCCGGCGCCCTGGCGATGGAGCCTGCCGTGCTCGTGCTTGACGAGCCGGGCTCGCTCCTCGACGTCCGCGGCCGCTCGGCGATTCTGCGCGTTATGGGACGGCTCGCCGCGGCGGGCACCACGCTCGTTCACGTGACGCACTTCATGGAGGAGGCGCTCAAGGCCGACCGCGTGATCGTGATGGACCACGGGCGCGTGGCACTGGCCGGCACGCCGGACGAGGTCTTCGCGCAGGGCGAGAAGCTCGTGGAGCTGGGGCTCGAGATCCCATTTGCCGCCCGCCTCTCGCGACGCCTGGGCCTCCCCTGGACCTGCGACGAAACCACCCTCGTCTGCGAATTGGGGACAGTCCCCAATTCGCAGAAAAGTTTTATGTCCTCGCGTCCTCGCATCAAAAATGTGTGTGAATTGGGGACTGTCCCCATCGTGCAGGTCGAGCACGCGTTCTTCTCGTATGGACGCGGGGCATACGCGCTGGACGACGTCTCGTTTGAAATCTTTCCCGGAACCTCGACCGCGATCATAGGGCAGACGGGATCGGGCAAGTCGACGCTGCTCCGGCTGCTCTGCGGCCTAGAAACCCCCGACGAGGGGCGCGTCCTCGTGGGCGGCAACGACACCGCGACCCGCCGCGGACGCAGGGCCGCGCGCGGGCTCGTCGGCTACGTCATGCAGCACCCCGAGCGACAGCTCTTTGCAGAGACCGTCGAGAAGGACGTGGCGTTTGGCCCACGCAACCTCGGCCTCCCCGAGGGCGAGGTCACGCGACGCGTGACGGAGGCCCTCGAGCTCGTGGGCCTTGCGAGCAGGCGCGACGTCTCGCCGTTCAAGCTCTCCGGGGGCCAGCGTCGCCTCTGCGCACTCGCGGGCATACTCGCCATGGAGCCGCGCATGCTCGTGCTCGACGAGCCGACGGCTGGCCTCGACCCGCGCGGCCGTGCAATGCTGCGCCGCGTCCTCGCCCGGCTGCGCGAGCGCGGCGTGACCCTCGTGCAGGTCACGCACAGCATGGAGGACGCCGCCCGGGCGGACCGCGTGCTCGCGCTCGACCAGGCCCGGCTCGTGGCCGACGGCGCGCCCGCCGAGGTCTTCTCGCGCAAAAACGAGCGGCGCCTCACGGAGGGCGGCCTCGGCATTCCCCGCGCGCTACGCGTCGCGCGCGAGCTCGAGCGCCGTGGCTGGCCACCCCTCGGAGAGCCGCTCACCACTGACGAGCTCGTCACAACCCTCCAGGGAGGTGACCAATGGCGCTGAGAATCGAGATCGGCCAGTACTACGCCGCCAACTCCCCCGTCCATGCGCTCGACGCGCGCGCCAAGCTCTGCTGCGCGCTCGCGGCGCTCGTCGCCGTGTTCTGCGTCTCCAACGGGGCACAGCTCGCCGCCGCGGCGACCTTCACGCTTATCGTCCTGCTCGCCTCGCGCGTGCCGGGCGGCCGCGTGCTCGCCTCCGTGCGCCCGCTCGTGGTCTTCCTTGCCGTGCTCTCGGTTTTCAACCTGTTCTTCGTCCAGAGCGGCACCGTCCTCGCGTCGCTCGGTCCGCTGGCGATAACCACGGGCGGCGTCCGCTCGGCGGTCCTGTACACCGCGCGCTTTGCCCTCGCGCTCGTACTCGGCTCGCTCATATTGCTCACCACCACGCCCACGCAGCTCGCGGACGCTTTCGACTCGCTGCTCTCCCCACTCTCGCGCATTGGCTTGCCCGGCCACGAGATCGCCATGGTCCTCTCGCTCATGCTGCGCTTCATTCCCACGATCGCCGACGAGGCGTCCGCCATAATGGACGCGCAGGCCCTGCGCGGAGGCGCCTTCGACGAGGGCGGGCCCCTGCGACGCATCCGCTCGCTCGTTCCCGTGGTCGTGGCGCTTCTCGCAAGCTGCCTGCGCCACGCCGACGGCCTCGCGCGCGCCCTCGACGCCCGCTGCTACGAGGGCGGCGCCGGCCGCACCCACTACCACGACCAGCGCCTCTCCCGCCGCGACGCCCTTGCCGCCACCCTCACGACAACGTTTGTCCTCGCGCTCGCCCTTCTCTCCTAACTGCCTTCACGCCAAACGTGCGCCCACGCACCGGCGCGCGGCCCAATTTGCAGGAGCGATGCCATTTTCTCCGCGTTGTGCATGGTTCGTAACAAGAAGCAGCCGTCCGTCCGTCACCGCACCATAGGAAACAGCTGATAAAATTCATTCGAATTTTAATATCTACTGCAAATGTGTGGGAGAATCGTTCACAACACGGCAAAAATGGCACCGCTCCCGCAAGACACCCCAAAGAGTCACCCTCGGCCATCCTACCGCGCCGCGCGCTTCCGGGCGCTCCTTCAGGGAGTGCGCTGCGCGAAACTCCCTTTCGGAACACGCTCCGGTTCACGTCGCCCGGGCCCCGCCAGCATTCCTCCGAGAAGTGCGCTGCGCGGATCTTCTCTCCGGAATGCTGGCGGGGCCCGGGCGACGGAACCGGCGCGTTTGCCGTAGAATGGAAGACGCTATGGTACGACCCCGAAACACCGGAGGTAGCAGCGCATGGTCTCTCGTATCTACGTGGAGAAAAAGCCCGGCTTTGACGTTGAGGCGCAGCAGCTCAGGGCGGAGCTCGCAAACGTCGTCGCGCAGGGCCTGGCACCCGACGCGCGCCTGCGCATAGTCAACCGCTACGACGTCGAGGGCCTGAGCGCGGAGCTCTTCGAGCGCTGCGTCCCCGTGGTCTTCTCCGAGCCGCAGGTCGACGTCACCTCGCGCGAGCTGCCCGCCAAGGCAGGCGAGAAGAACGTGCGCGTCTTCGCCGTGGAGGCGCTGCCCGGCCAGTTTGACCAGCGCGCCGACTCCGCTGCCGAGTGTGTGCAGCTCATTTCGCAGGGCGAGCGCCCCACCGTGCGCTGTGCCAAGGTCTACGTGATCGAGGGCACCTGCACCGACGAGGCCCTCGCCGCGATCAAGCACTACGTGATCAACCCGGTCGAGGCGCGCGAGGCGAGCCTCGAGGAGCGCGAGACCCTACGCCAGAGCTACCCCGAGCCGGCTGACGTCGAGGTCCTCGACGGCTTCCTCGAGCTTGACCAGACGCAGCTCCAGGCCATGATCGACAGCCTCGGCCTGGCCATGGACCTCGCAGACATAACCTTCTGCCAGCAGTACTTTGCGGGCGAGAAGCGCGTGCCCACGATCACCGAGATTCGCATGATCGACACCTACTGGTCCGACCACTGCCGCCACACCACGTTCGGCACCGCCCTCGAGCACCTGCAGTTTGAGGACAAGGTCGTCGCCGCCGCCTTTGAGCGCTACATGGCCATGCGTCACGAGCTCGGACGCGACGACCGCCCCGTCACCCTCATGGACATGGGCACGATTGGCGCCAAGTACCTCAAGGCAACCGGCAAGCTCAAGAACCTCGACGAGTCCGAGGAGATCAACGCCTGCACCGTCAAGGTCACCGTTGACGTGAACGGCGAGGACCAGGACTGGCTCTTCCTCTTCAAGAACGAGACCCACAACCACCCCACCGAGATCGAGCCCTTCGGCGGCGCGGCCACCTGCATTGGCGGCGCCATTCGCGACCCGCTCTCCGGCCGTAGCTACGTCTACCAGGCCATGCGCGTGACCGGCGCGGCCGACCCCACGGTCCCCGTGTCCGAGACCATGGCCGGCAAGCTCCCGCAGCGCAAGCTCGTGACCACGGCTGCGGCCGGCTACTCCAGCTACGGCAACCAGATCGGCCTGGCCACCGGCCAGGTCAGCGAGCTCTACCACCCCGGCTACGTGGCCAAGCGCATGGAGATCGGCGCCGTCGTCGGCGCCACGCCGGCCTCCCACGTCCGCCGCGAGTGCCCGGCGCCGGGCGACAAGATCGTCCTTCTCGGCGGTCGCACCGGCCGCGACGGGATCGGCGGCGCCACCGGCTCCTCCAAGGCCCACAACGTCGAGTCCCTCGAGAAGGACGGCGCGGAGGTTCAGAAGGGCAACCCGCCGATCGAGCGCAAGCTGCAGCGCCTGTTTCGCCGCGAGGACGCATGCCGCCTGATCAAGCGCTGCAACGACTTTGGCGCGGGCGGCGTCTCCGTGGCGATCGGCGAGCTGGCCGACGGCCTGGACATAAACCTCGACCTCGTCCCCAAGAAGTACGAGGGCCTCGACGGCACCGAGCTCGCGATTTCCGAGTCCCAGGAGCGCATGGCCGTGGCGCTGGCTCCCGAGGACGTGGACGAGTTCATGCGCTACGCCCGCGAGGAGAACCTCGAGGCCACGGTCGTCGCCACCGTCACCGAGGAGCCCCGCCTGCACATGAGCTGGCGCGGCAAGACGATCGTGGACGTGAGCCGCGAGTTCCTCGCCTCCAACGGCGCCCCCAAGTCCACCTCCGTGCGCGTGGACGCCCCCGAGGAGTATGAGCGCAGCTGGGCCGGCGAAACCCTCGCCGAGAGGATGCGCTCCCTCGTGACCGACCTCAACGTGGCCTCCAACAAGGGCCTCTCCGAGCGCTTTGACTCCACGATCGGCGCGGCCACGGTGCTCATGCCCTTTGGCGGCCGCACGCAGCTCACGCCGCCCATGGCCATGGTCGCCAAGCTCCCCGTGGACGGCGAGACCACCACGTGCTCCGGCATGGCCTGGGGCTTCAACCCCTACCTCATGAGCGCCAACTGCTACACCGGCGCCTACCTCTCCGTCGTCGAGTCCGTGAGCCGCATGGTCGCCGCGGGCTTTGACCACGAGGACCTCTACCTCACCTTCCAGGAGTACTTCGAGCGCCTGCGCGACGTCCCCAGCCGTTGGGGCAAGCCCACCGCGGCCCTTCTCGGCGCCCTCATGGCGCAGGTGGACCTCGGTATTGCCTCGATCGGCGGCAAGGACTCCATGTCCGGCAGCTTTGAGGACCTGGACGTGCCGCCCACGCTCGTTTCCTTTGCCACGGGCCTCGGCCACGTGGACCGCGTGACGTCGCCCGAGTTCAAGGGCGCCGGTCACCGCGTCGCGGTGCTCGTCCCCGACTACGCAGACGACGGCCTCACGCCCGACCCCGCCGCCCTTCTCGACACCTATCGCCTGGTCGAGGGCCTGATCGAGCGCGGCGAGGCGCTCGCCGTCTCCACGCTGGGCTACGGCGGCGTCGCCGAGGCCGCGTTCAAGATGTGCGTGGGCAACCGCCTGGGCCTGGAGGTCGCCCCGGCCTTTGGCTCCGACGCGCTCTTCTGCCCCTCCTACGGCAGCTTCCTCGTGGAGCTCTCCGACGACGCCGAGCAGCCCGAGATTCCCGGCAGCGTCACCGCGTCGCTCTTTGGCACCACGACCGAGGCCTATGAGCTTGTCGCCGAGGGCGAACGCATTGACCTCGCGGAGCTCCAAGACGCCTGGGAGGGCGCGCTCGAGGGCGTCTTCCCGTACCGCGCGGAGGGCGAGAAGGTCGAGGCGGTCTCGTTTGACGTCGCGAGCACAGGGGTTTCTCGCCCCGCCCCGCAGATCCACGTGGCCCGTCCGCGCGTCGTCATTCCGGTCTTCCCGGGAACCAACTGCGAGTACGACACCGCGCACGCCTTCGAGCGCGCCGGCGCCGTGGCGGACGTCTTTGTGATTAACAACCTCACACCCGAGGACGTGGCCGAGAGCACCCACGAGCTGGCGCGCCGCATTCGCGAGAGCCAGATCGTCATGATCCCCGGCGGCTTCTCCGGCGGCGACGAGCCCGAGGGCTCCGCCAAGTTCATAACCGCGTTCTTCCGCGCGCCCGAGGTCACCGAGGCGGTGCGCGACCTGCTGCAGGCCCGTGACGGCCTCATGCTGGGCATTTGCAACGGCTTCCAGGCGCTGGTGAAGCTGGGTCTGGTGCCGTTCGGCGACATCGTCGAAGCCACGCCGGACGCGCCCACGCTCACGTTCAACACGATCGGCCGCCACCAGAGCCGCCTGGTGCGCACGCGCGTGGCGTCCAACCTCAGCCCGTGGCTCTCCAAGTGCAAGGTCGGCGACGTCCACAACATCGCGATCTCCCACGGCGAGGGACGCTTCGTCGCCTCCCCCGAGACGGTGCGCGCGCTCGTGGCCGCGGGGCAGGTGGCCACGCAGTACGTGGACGAGGACGGCGTGCCGGGCATGGCGCTCGACGTCAACCCCAACGGCTCCGTCCTGGCCATTGAGGGCATAACCTCGCCGGACGGCCGCGTACTGGGCAAGATGGGCCACACCGAGCGCTCCGGGGCCGGCCTGTACAAGAACGTGCCGGGCAACGCGTATCAGCCGCTCATAGAGGGCGGCGTGAGCTACTTCACTGAGTAGACGCACCAGTAAGGACGGCCGCCCCGATTTTCACGCAGAGGTGCGCTTTGCGGAACCTCTGCTTAGAAAACCGGGGCGGCCTGCTGCTGACACGGCGTTCGCGCAGAGCAAGCGCCGTCTGAGGAGCTGGACGTGATCGCTGAAAAGGAGAACAAGCCATTCGTCGCCACGACGCCGGGGGTGGTGCTCGCCTGTCTGGCGTCGTGCTTTCTGTGGGGGTCGGCGTTCCCGTGCGTGAAAATCGGCTACGAGCTGTTCGCGATCGACGCGGCCGACGTGCCGTCGATCCTCGTGTTCGCGGGCACGCGCTTCGTGATCGCGGGCCTCATGGTTGCCGTGGGCATGAACGTGGCACAGCGGCGGGCGTTCGTGCCGGCGCGCCGTGACCTGCCGTATGTGGGCACGCTCGCGATATTTCAGACGATCCTGCAGTACATCCTCTTCTACGTGGGCCTCGCCAACTGCGCGGGCGTGACGAGCTCCATCCTGGAGGCGAGCAACTCGTTTCTCTGCGTGCTGCTTGCCGCGCTCGCGTTTCGCTTCGAGCCGCTCACGAGCCGCAAGGTGCTGGGGTGCGTCGTTGGGTTTGCGGGCGTGGTGCTGGTGAACGTCGCTGGCGAGGGCGGCGGCCTCCGCTTCACGCTGGCCGGCGAGGGCATGGTGCTCGCGTCCACCGTCGCGGCCGCCACGTCAAGCAACCTCGCCAAGCTCTTCTCGCGCGACCATGACCCAGTGCTGCTTTCTGGCTGGCAGTTTGTCCTCGGCGGCGCCGTGCTGCTCGCCGTGGGGCTCGCCCTCGACGGCCACATCGCCCCCGCCGACGCCGCGAACCCGCTTCCCGCGCTCGCGCTTCTCGCCTACCTGGGCTTTATTTCCGCGGGTGCCTACTCGCTGTGGTCGCTCGCACTGGCCGCGAACCCCGTCTCGCGCGTGGCCGTCTTCGGCTTCATGAACCCGGTCTTTGGCGTGCTGCTCTCCGCGGTCCTTCTCGGCGAGACGGACGTGGTGAGCCCCGCGGTCGCCGCAGGCGCGCTCGCGCTGGTGAGCGTGGGCATTGTGATCGTCAACCGTCCGGAGGCCGACATCTCCTCGTAGCCGCCTGACTGGTTGGCCGAGAAGTACCAGAATTCGTCCTCTGCGCGCCCAATTCTGGTCCTTCGGCACCAACGAGTCGCAGCCAGTGAAAACCAGGTCGTCCACCGACGCCAGCGGCTCAATTCCCTCAGAATGGGAATCCTTACGACAAGGCTCCTCGACGAAGGGAGACGCCATGTCCCGTCGCATGCTCGGAATCGCCGCATCTGCCCTCGTCGCCGTCTCGCTGCTCGCCGGCTGTAGCGGCAGCAGCAGCCTCACGGCAACGGAGCTCACCGCGGGCGCGCGTCCCGCAGGAGCGGCCTCGCTCGAGGTCGGCGAGGGAACGGACACCTACGACTTCGCGCTTGACCTGCTGCGAGAGAACGCGGGCGAGAAGAACGCGCTCGTCTCGCCGCTTTCGGTCCTGTCCGCGCTCGCGCTGGCGGAGAGCGGCGCCGACGGCGAGACCCTCGCACAGATGGAGCGGGCCACGGGCATGAGCGCGGACGAGCTCGCGGACCTGCTGCAGGCCTACGGCGCGCTGGCCGGAGACGGTCCGCTCGAGACCGCCAACTCCGTCTGGCTGCGCGACACAGGCGGCCTCACCGTAGAGGACGACTTCCTCGCGACGTGCGGCGGACGCCTTGGCGCGCAGGTCTTCTCGGCACCCTTCGACGACTCCACCGTGGCGGACGTCAACACCTGGGTAAGCGAGAAGACCAACGACATGATTCCGGAGATGCTGAACCAGATCTCCGACGACGCGCAGGTCCTGCTTGTGAACGCGCTTGCATTCGAGGGCGGGTGGGAGGACCCCTTCGACTCCGCGCTGGTCTCGCCCGATACGTTCACCTGCGAGGACGGCACCGAGCGGGACGTCACGATGATGCACTCCGCGGAGGACGGCTACCTGGAGGGCGAGCTGGCAACCGGCTTCGTCAAGCCTTACGAGGGTTACGACTACGCCTTCGTGGGCCTGCTGCCCGCCGAGGGCGTGAGTGTGAACGAACTGCTCGCGAGCCTTGAAGGCGACGCGCTGGAGGAGCTGCTCACGCCCGTGGCGGGCGCCGCCGCGGAGATTGGGCTTCCCAGGTTCACGGTCGGTTACGAGGCGGAGCTCACGGACGCGCTGCGCTCGCTCGGCATGACGGACGCCTTTGACGCGACGCACGCGGACTTCTCACGCATGGGCATCACCGAGCAGGGGCCGCTCTACGTGGGCGGCGTGTTGCACAAGACGTTCATTGACGTTAACGAGGAGGGCACGCGCGCCGCGGCGGCCACGACCGTCACCATGGACGGCGCTGCCGCCCCCGGCGACCCGGTCGTGTACCACGAGGTAATCCTCGACCGACCCTTCGTCTACCTGATTGTGGACCTGCGCTGCGACCTGCCGGTCTTTGTCGGCACCTACATGGGGTGATTCAAAAGGGGACGGTCCCCTTTTGAATCATTTTGGGCGGCGGTGCGTGAGGTGCCAGCCGCCGCAGTACGGACACTCGTAGACGAAGATCTTGGGCGCGTCCTTGCGGCGGGAGCTCTTCTCCGCCGCCTTCCGGGCGTCGACGCGCGTCTCGTAGCACTTCTTGCGCCCGCATGCCCTGAACTCCCGCTCGTCCATCGCTCCTCCCCGTCTCCTCTGGGGAACATTATGCGACGCTGACGCATGTAATGGGCAGGGAGGTGAGGGACGTGACCGACAAGAGCATCAAGCGCGCACGGCGCACCGAGAAGTTCATGCGGCACGCGATGGCTGCGCACGGCGGCTCGGTCTATCTCGTGGCCCTCGCGCAGACGCGCTCGGAGGCCGATGCCCAGGACGTGGCGCAGGACGTCTTCTGTCGCCTGCTCACGGACGGCACCGCGTTCACGAGCGACGAGCACCTGCGCGCCTGGCTTCTGCGCGTGACCGTCAACCGCTGCCGCGAGCTCTGGCGCACGCCATGGCAGCGTCGCGTGGAGAGCGCGGACGAGCTCGCCCAGCTGCCGGCACCGGACGCGCCCGTAGAGGACGCGGCCCTCGTGGAGCTGCGCGACGACCCGGTCTGGCAGGCGCTCCAGTCTCTGCCCGAGAAGCTCCGCGTGGCGGCGCTGCTCCACTACGTGGAGGAGTACACGACCGAGGAAATCGCTCGCATCGTCGGCAGCCCGCCGGCGACGGTGCGCACGCGCCTGCACCGGGCACGCAAGCAGATGAGAGAGACGCTCGAGTCCCCCGCGAGCCCCGCAGAGGAGGGTCACTATGGACAGGCACACGCTTGAGCAGTTCCGCACGCGGGCCAGTTCCGCACGCGGGCGCGCAAGGTCACGCTGCCCGAGGACGTGCGCGAGTCCGTGCTGGACGAGATTCGGGTCGAGAAGGGCGAGCGCGCCCGCGGCCCACGTCGTCCGCGCCGCGAGCGGCGGAGCGTCACAAGGCGGGCCTTCGTGCGCGCGGGAGCCGTGGCGGCCGGCGGCGTCGCGGCGTTTCTCGGCGTCAGTGCCCTGATGAACCACGCTACCGACAAGAGAGGCAACTGGTTTGCGCTCACCGCCTACGCAGAGGGCACCGAGGGGCCGGACGGCTCGCGCCTAGCGCTCGGCGAGAGGTTCGGCGGGCACATCGGCTGGACCGGCGGCGTGGACCCCGCGACGAACGGCAACGACCTGATCATGGCGAGCACCGAGCTCAATCTCTCGTGCACGGGCGACAACGTGGATACCCTCACGTACCGCCTCGAGGGCGACAACGTCGGCACCGACGTGGACGTCTACTCCAAGCCCGGGATATGGATCTTCCAGTCAAACTACGAGGGCAGCGGTCCCGTGGCCAGCTTCACCGTTGACTACGACAGCCAGGACACCCAGAGCCTCCAGGCCTTTCTCACCGGACGGGCGGCCTACTACGCTGTCTACGCCAACATTCCCGTCCCAAACGACCTCGTGCCCGTCTTTCTGGAGCTGCAGGAGATCGGCGAGGCGCAGATGGAGCGCTCGGAGGGAAGCGAGACCATCATCGAGACGGACGAGGAGCAGCAGCGCGAAACGGAGCTGCGCAACCAGGTGAGCGTGCGCGTCGCCGAGCTCTTCGCCGAGGAGCTCGCCAAGACCACGCTCGTGATGACGGCCGCCTTCAACGACAGCAGCGAGCAGACCAAGCGCTACTCGTTCTCCCCGCGCGAGGACTACACGCAGATCTATGCCGACTATCTGGAAGAGGACTGGGAGGCCTACCTCGCCGGCGACGACGCCCGACGAACCGAGCTCACGCAGAACCCGCCGAGCCTCTATCTGATCACGGAGGCCGAGGGATAAACGAGACCGCCCCGACGTCCTTCTCTCGAGGGAACGTCGGGGCGGCATTAGTAATTATTGTCCGGTCCACACCGTACATTTGTTCTACCGAAAGAACGGGAGAGCGGAGGTACGGTATGGGAACGGAGAAGAGCATCGTACTGTTTGAATCGGCGGACGGGTCGGTTGAGCTGCCGGTGATGCTCGACCCGGCGCGGGAGGACGTCTGGCTGAGCCGCGCGCAGCTTGCGACCCTCTTTGGGCGCGACGTCAAGACCATCGGCAAGCACGTCGCCAACGCGCTGCGCGAGGAGCTTGCCGGGTCCGAGAATCGAGTTGTCGCAAAATTTGCGACAACTGCCCGGGACGGCAAGACGTACCAGACTGAGCACTACAACCTCGACATGGTCCTCTCCGTCGGCTATCGCGTGAAGTCCGCGCGCGGTGTGGAGTTTCGCCGCTGGGCGACGGACGTGCTGCGTCGCTACGTCATAGCCGGACACGCGGCGAACGAGCGACGACTCGAGCAGCTGGGCCAGGTCGCAAAGATCATGGCGCGCGTCCCCGAAAGCCTGGAATCCCGCCAAATCCTCGACATCGTCCAGAGCTACACCGGGGCACTCGACCTGCTGGACGACTACGACCACCTCTGCGTGACGGCACCCGAGGGCACGCCCGCCGCGCGGGAGATCACCTACGAGGAGTGCCGCGAGGTGATCGAGTCACTGCGCTTCGGCCAGGAGAGCTCGCTCTTTGGCGTGGAGAAGGACGGGTCGTTCAAGGGCGCCATCGGCAACGTCTTCCAGAGCTTCGACGGACGCGACCTCTATCCCACGCTCGAGGAGAAGGCGGCCCACCTGCTCTACTTCGTGGTGAAGGACCACAGCTTCCTCGACGGCAACAAACGCATCGCCGCTGCTGTCTTCCTGTACTTCCTCGACCGCAACCACGCGCTCTTCACGCCCGCGGGCGAGAAGGCCATCGACGACAGCGCACTCGTTGCCATGACGATCCTCATCGCCGAGTCGAAGCCAGAGGAGAAGGACGTGATGGTGGCGCTCGTAATGCACTTCCTGAAGAGGCCGTAAGGAAGCCGCCCCGACGTTCCGGAGAGAAGTTCCGCGAAGCGCACTTCTCGGAGGAACGTCGGGGCGGCCCAGATTGCAAGTCGCTCGTTCTTCTCGCCTAGAGGCGGGCGACGCCGCTCTTGCGGGCGGCCTCGGCCACGGCAGCGGCAACGGCGGACGCCACGCGCTCGTCGAAGGCGCCGGGGATTATGTAGTCGGCGGCGCGGTGCTCGTCGTCGACGAGGCCGGCGATCGCGTAGGCCGCGGCCTCCATCATGTCGTCGTTGATGTCGGAGGCGCGCACGTCGAGGGCGCCGCGGAAGATGCCCGGGAACGCGAGCACGTTGTTGATTTGGTTGGGGAAGTCGGAGCGGCCCGTGGCGGCCACGGCGGCGCCGGCGGCCAGCGCCTCGTCCGGCATGATCTCCGGCACGGGGTTGGCGCAGGCGAAGACGATCGGGCTCGGCGCCATGGTGCGGACCATGTCCTGGGTGAGCACGCCCGGGGCGGAGACGCCCACGAAGACGTCGGCGCCGCGCACGGCGTCGGCGAGCGTGCCGGTCACGCCCTCGCGGTTGGTCCAGGTGGCGATCTCGGCCTTCTCGGGGTTGAGGCCCTCTCGGCCCTCGTAGATGGCGCCCGTGCGGTCGCAGATTATGACGTCCTTGACACCCATGCGCTGCATGAGCCTGGCGATGGAGATGCCCGCGGCGCCGGCGCCGGAGAAGACCACGCGCACGTCGGAGAGCGCGCGCCCAGTGAGGCGGCAGGCGTTGATCAGCGCGGCGCAGGTCACCACGGCGGTGCCGTGCTGGTCGTCGTGGAAGACGGGAATGTCGCAGGACTCCTTGAGGCGACGCTCGATCTCAAAGCAGCGCGGCGCGGAGATGTCCTCGAGGTTGATGCCGCCGAAGCTGCCGGCGACGAGCTCGACGGTGCGGACGATCTCGTCGACGTCCTTGGAGCGCACGCACAGCGGGAACGCGTCCACGTCCGCGAAGGTCTTGAACAGGGCGCACTTGCCCTCCATGACGGGCATGCCCGCCTCGGGGCCAATGTCGCCGAGGCCCAGCACCGCGGTGCCGTCCGTGACCACGGCCACCAGGTTGCCGCGGCGGGTGTAGGTGTAGGAGTCCTCCACGTTCTCGGAGATCTTGAGGCACGGCTCCGCGACGCCCGGCGTGTAGGCCACGGCCAGCTCCTCCGGCGTGGTGATCGGCGCGCGGGTGATCACCTCGATCTTGCCCTGCCACTCCCTGTGCTTGTCCAGCGCGTACTGCTTGGCGTCCTCGGCCATGTGTGCTCCTATCTCACGGGCCGACCACCGTCGGCCAACAATCACACCACGCACCAGTTTAGTCTCACGCCGGCATCAACGGGACGCGTTTCTGAACTTTTGCGCGACGCGTCGTTCTTCTCGCCGAATCGCAATGAAGCTTGCAGGTATTGGGCAACAAGTTTGATGCCATGCCGCGAAGCGAGGGGTTTTGCATAAGAGAGGTTGCCCACAACACGGGAGAGCGTGGCGCCCCGGCCCCGCGACATAAATCGTTCGCCCCAAAACCCGAGAAGGACCTCGCGAAGCCGAAGTCGCGAGCGCACGCAAGGCCCGGAAACCCAGAACCACGGTTTTGCGGGCGGCGCCGGCGCCGGCGCCAGCCCCAGCGCTACCTCAGCCCAATCGCGCCCAGCCAGCCCCAGCGCGGCTCGCTCGCCACGCCGTACGCCGAGAGCCACAGCGCGAGGGGGACCCTGCGCACGCGACCGTCCACGCAGTCCATGACGACCCCGTCCCCCGCGTAGAGCCCCACGTGCCCGTGGTCCCAGCCGCCGGCACCGTAGGGGTGCCGCGCCACGGCGACGATCATGCCAACGAGCAGCTCGCGCGTGTCCGTGAGGTGGCAGAACCCGTCGCAGAGCTCGCGCGCGTCGCCGCTCACGTAGCCCAGACCCAGCCGCGAGAACGCGCGCTCGACCCACGCCGCGCACAGGTCCTCTCCCATGGGCGCCGTCCCCGAGGCGCACTCGACGAGCCGCCGCTGCAGCGCCGTCGCCTCGAGCAGCGCCTGCGGCTCGTGGCCCGCGGGCACCTCCCGCCAGGCAGGCTGGCCAAACACGCTGCGCGCGCCGTCGTCCGCGAGAAGCCCGCGCGCCCGCAGCGCGTCCAGGAAATCTTGGCGCGCGTCGCTCACGTCACTGACCCCACCCTTCGAAACCACGCCGACGTATACTTAACTCTAGGGGAAACAGGGCGAGACGCCCACCTCAACCGAAAGGACTCCCATGAGCGAGAAGATCGCGGCGCAGGACACCTGCGTGCTCGTCACCGGCGGCGCCGGGTTTATCGGCAGCCACACCGTCGTCGAACTGCTGCAGGGCGGCTACCGGGTGGTCGTCGTCGACGACCTCTCCAACGCCTCCGCCAAGGTGTTCGACCGCATCCGCACCATCGTCGGCGACGAGGCGGCCGCAAACCTCACCTTCTACGAGGCCGACGTCAACGACCGCGCCGCGCTCTCCAAGGTCTTCGACGAGCACCAGCCCGACCGCGTGATTCACTTTGCCGGCTACAAGGCCGTCGGCGAGTCCGTGAGCAAGCCGATCGAGTACTACGCCAACAACATTGGCAACACGCTCACGCTGGTGGACGTCATGCGCGAGCACGGCTGCACGTCCATAATCTTCTCCAGCTCCGCCACCGTCTACGGCGACCCGGACTCCCTCCCGCTCACCGAGAAGAGCCCCAAGAAGCCGGCCACCAATCCCTACGGGTGGACCAAGTGGATGATCGAGCAGATCCTCACCGACCTCCACACGGCCGACCCCGCCTGGAACGTCGTGCTGCTGCGCTACTTCAACCCGATCGGCGCGCACCCCTCGGGCCTCATGGGCGAGGACCCCAAGGGCATTCCCAACAACCTCGTTCCCTACGTCGCGCAGACCGCGATCGGCAAGCGCGACGCCGTCCACGTCTTTGGCAACGACTACGACACCCCCGACGGCACGGGCGTGCGCGACTACATTCACGTGGTCGACCTCGCGCGCGGTCACGCGGCGGCGCTCGCGTGGATGAACGGGCGCAGTGGCGTCGAGGTCTTCAACCTCGGCACGGGCACGGGCACCTCGGTCCTGCAGATCATTGAGGCGTTCTCCAAGGCCTGCGGCCACGAGATTCCCTACGTCATCGAGCCGCGCCGCTCCGGGGACGTCACCGCCAACTACGCCGACTGCTCCAAGGCGCGCGAGCTCATGGGCTGGGAGGCCCAGTTCGACATTGACGACATGTGCCGCGACTCCTGGAACTGGCAGTCCCACAACCCTGACGGCTACGAGGGCTAGGCGGACGAGAAGAACATGGCAGCTCCCTTCGTCGACTACCTCGCGCGTCGCCTGCCCCTCGTCGAGGGCGCCCTCGCGCCCTCCGCGTCCGCGCCGCTCACCGGCGGCTCTGTGGCGAGCGACCTTCGCGGCTACCTCTACGACCCGCTCGACCGCTTCACCGCGAGCGGCGGCAAGCGCGTGCGACCGGTGCTCTGCCTGCTCGGCGCCGAGGCGGCGGGCGGGACGGCGGAGAGCGCGCTCGCGTGCGCGGTGGCCGTCGAGCTCTTCCAGAGCGCGGCGCTCATTCACGACGACATAGCCGACGAGGGCGAGCTGCGCCGCGGCGAGCCGTGCCTGTATCGCGTGGAGGGGACGGGCCTGGCGATAAACGCGGGCGACCTCGCGCTTGTTCGCGTCCTCGAGGTCATTCTCGCCGACGAGGGGCTCGACGCCGAGCGCAAGGCGCTCGTGCTCGACGAGGTTGCGCGCATGGAGCGCCACACCCTCGAGGGCCAGGCGCTCGACCTCGGCTGGGTGCGCGACGCCCGCTGGGACGTCACCCCCGACGACTACCTCTACATGGTGCGCAGCAAGACCGCGTGGTACACCGTTGCCAGCCCGCTGCGGCTCGGCGCGCTCGCGGCCGGCGGCTCGCGCGAGACGGCGGACGGCCTCGAGCGGGCGGGCCTGCCCGCGGGCCTCGCCTTCCAGATTCAGGACGACCTGCTCAACCTCGTGGGCGACGCAGCGGCTCAGGGCAAGGACTTCCGCTCGGACATAACCGAGGGCAAGCGCACGCTCGCCGTGGTCTGGGCGCTCGCGCACCTGGAGGCCGAGAAGGGCGACGAGCTCGTCGCCCTTCTCGGCTCCCACACCACGGACGCGAGCGAGCTGGACCGGGCGGTCGAGCTCATAGAGCTGGGCGGCGGCCTGGCGCACTGCCGCGAGCTGGCGCGCGCCTACGTCGACGAGGCTCGGCAGGCGGCAGACGCGCTCGCGCGGGACGGTCTCATAACGGTTGAGGCTCGCGACCTTCTCTGCTCTATGGCAGACTTTTTCGTGGAGCGCGTGAGCTAGGCGCGCTCGTTGTCGGCAGGAGAGGCAATGGAAGCAATTATCGAGGGAGCGACGGGCGCTGCCGTCGAGGACATACAGGAGCGGCTCTCGTCGCTCGGCTACGCGATCGAGGGGGCCGAGCTTGACGCGCGCTCCTTCGGGCGCTCGACCGCCACGGCGGTCGCGCGCTTTAGGCTCGACCACGGGCTCTCGCTGGGCGAGGCCGTCGACGCGCCCACGTGGTCGGTCCTCGTGGACGAGTGCTACCAGCTCGGCGACCGCACCCTTTACCTGAGGCTCCCCAACTTCCACGGCAACGACGTGCGGCAGCTCCAGGAGCGCCTCAACGTGCTCGGCTTCTCGTGCGGTCCCGTGGACGGGGTCTACGGCGTTCACACCGAGGCGGCCGTCAAGCTCTTCCAGGAGAGCATGGGCGCGCTCGCCGACGGCATGGCGTTCCAGGACACCTTCGACGCGATCGAGCGCCTGCGCCACGTCTGGGCCGGCAAGCCCGCCGACGGTCCGCACCCCCAGGGCTCCATGGGCTTCGCGCGCGCCGCGAGCGTGCTCGAGAGCGCCGGCATAGCCATAACCGCCGACGACCCGATCTCGCGAAACGTCGCCGGCCGCATTTGGAACCTCGCGCACGCCACCGTCGACGACTGCGCGCTCGAGCTGGTTGACGCACCCTCCGGCGTGCGTCCCGAGACGCGCGTCCTTATCGTCCTGTCGACCGAACCCCTCCCGGACAACGTCGCGTCCGGGGTCGGCAACCTGGCGCTCGACGACCTCGACACGCTTCCGCTGCGCCTCCGGACGGCGATTCAGAGCTCGGGCTCCGCGCCACGCACCGTCCGCATCGAGCTTCCCGTGGGCGAGGGGGCGTTCACCACGAGCGACGCGCAGACCTTTGCCGTGCTCCTGCTCGACGCCATTTGCGCCGCCTTTGACCACCTCGACCTGTAGACGCGACAGGGGGCGGCCATGTTCAGCCCGTTTCGAGACGCCGGCGGCACGCCCAAGGGCCTCGCTGAGGTGACCTGGGACGACTTTTCGCAGCTCGCGGAGCTTGACGAGGGCTTCGTGCTCGAGTTCAAGCGCGACTGGACCCCGTCGGTGCAGCGCAAGGTTCCCAAGATAATCGCCTCGTTCGCCAACTCGCGCGGCGGCTGGCTCGTAATCGGCATATCCGACGACGACCACGCCGTCTTCCCCGTCCCGCGCCCCTCCGCCGACTTCAGCCAGATCATAGGCGAGCTCTGCCGTCGGCACGTCTCCCCCGCTCCGCCCTTTGACGTGCGCTTCCTGCCCGACCCTGCAGACGACGCGCGCGGGGTGGTCCTCGTTCGCGTGGCGGAGGGCGACTTCCCGCCCTACATTGCCGACGGCGTCGTGGAGATTCGCGAGGGCTCGACCTCCGGGCCGGCCACGGGCGCCTCCCTCGTCGAGCTTTACGGCAAGGCCACCGGTCGGCGCCGGGAGATCGCCGAGTTCTGCAACAGAACCGTGTTCTACCCGAACGAGGGCTCGGACGGACGGCCGCTGCCGCTGTTTGACCTCTACCTCTACCGCATGGGGCGCCCCGAGGGCGCGCCGTCGCGTGACGAGGTCGCCACCCACGTGGACGCCATGCGCGCGGCGTTTGCCGACCAGCACCTGACCTGCCACGTGAGCCACGCCCACGACTCGCGCATACTCCGCAACTCGCTCCCCGCCGGACCCGCCGACGCCCACTCCGCGATCGAGCTCTTTGGCGACGAGTCCATGAAGCTCACCGTGCCCGCCGTCCTTCTCGACGAGAGACAGCGTACCCGGGCGCTGGCGTGCATGCGCGAGCTCGGGCTCTTCTCGGCGGACGAGGGCAGGCTCATTAACGCCCGCGCCACGCTGCGGCGCGTCTCTCGCCTGGCCTCCGTGCTCGACCGCTACGTGCGCCGGCGCGGCGTTGCGTGGCAGGGCTACGCCGTCGCCTACGAGCTCGAGAACATGGCCGGGATCATTCTCTGGAGCGACGACCCCGTCTACCAGGCCTACATTGCCGAGAAGGGCGTGCTCTCGTGCGGGACCACGGACTGCCGCAGCCGCGTGCGCTACCTCGACGACGGCGACCATGACTCATTCCGCGCCCGGCAGTTTGCGGGCAGCCACTTCTTCGAGGCGTGCGGCCTGCCGCTCGGCTCGCCGGACCCGCAGGACAACGCCCTCGTGGACGCCCTGCTCCGCTGACGCCGCGCCCGGCGACCTCGGCCCGCGCGCTTCCTGTTACAATTGAGCCCGGCGGCACAGGGGTATCGTCCAATGGTTAGGACAGTGGTTTTTGGTGCCATCAATGTGGGTTCGAATCCTACTACCCCTGCCACCGCTGCCTCGCGCTATCATGTTTGTGTAAGGGACTCACGCGTCGCTTGGAGGCCACACATGCCCATGACCGCGATCGTCCTCGCCGCCGGCGAGGGTACGCGCATGAAGTCCCGCCACCCCAAGGTCATGCACAAGCTTCTCGACCGCCCGCTCGTCTCCTGGGTCACGCGCGCCGCGCGCGAGGCCGGGGCCGAGCGCATTGTCGTGGTCGTCGGGCACGGTGCCGACGAGGTGCGGGCTCATCTTGCAAACGAGAAGGACGTCGAGTGCGTCGAGCAGGCCGAGCGCCTGGGCACCGGTCACGCCGTGCGCGTGGCGCTCGAGGGGACGGGGGTCGCCTCGGGCCCGGTCGTCATCCTGAACGGCGACCTGCCGCTCATTGAGCCCGCCACCGTGCGCGCGTTCGCCGAGTCCGTCGCCGACGGCGCCCACGCCGCCTCCGTCCTCACCATGACGCCGCCCGACCCGTTTGGCTACGGCCGCATAGAGCTTGCCGAGGACGGCACCGTCGCGCGCATTATTGAGCAGAAGGACTGCACGAGCGAGCAGGCCGCGAGCCTGCTGGAGTGCAACGCCGGCTGCTACGCCTTTGACGGCGCGCTTCTCGCCGCCCACATTGGTGAGATCGGCAACGACAACGCCCAGGGCGAGTACTACCTCCCCGACATGGTGGAGATCCTGCGCGGCCACGGCCACGCCACCACGATCGTCCACTGCGCCGACTACCGCGAGGGCCTCGGCGCCAACAACCGCGCCCAGCTCGCCGAGCTCACCCGCTTCGCGCAGGAGCGCATAAACGAGCGCCTCATGGACGAGGGCGTCTCCATGCTCGACCCGCGCACGGTCTGGGTGGGCCCCGACGTCACCGTCGGGCGCGACACCGTCCTTCTCCCCATGACCATGCTCTGGGGCGAGACGAGCGTGGGCGAGGAGTGCGTCATAGGCCCCAACACGCGCCTGACCGACTGCACCGTTGCCGACCACGTCTCCCTGGAGGAGACCGTGGGCGTGGACGTCACCATTGAGCGCGACGTCACCTGCGGGCCGCGCGCCTACCTCCGCGGCGGCGCGCACGTCCTGGCCGGCGCGCACGTGGGCACGCACGTGGAGATCAAGAACTCCGTCATTGGCGAGGGCTCCAAGGTGCCGCACCTCTCCTACATTGGCGACTGCACCATGGGCGCCGGCGTCAACATTGGCGGCGGCTCCATTACCTGCAACTACGACGGTGTGCACAAGAACCGCACCACGATTGGCGACAACGTCTTCGTGGGCTCGGACACTATGATGGTGGCGCCAGTCACGATCGGCGACGGCGCGCTGGTGGGCGCCAGCTCCTGCGTCACCAAGGACGTCCCCGCCGACGCGCTCTACCTCGAGCGCGCCGAAGCGCGCATAGTAGAGGGGTACGCCGCCAAGCGGCTCGAGAGACTCAAGAGAGACGAGGCCTAGATGTACGAGAACCTGAGCCAGCCCATGCCGCTCCAGAAGGAGATCAAGCTCTACACCGGCACCGGCAACCCCGAACTGGCCGAGAAGATCGCCGAGATCCTGCACCTCGAGCTTCAGGGCCTCAACATTGAGAAGTTCGCCAACGGCGAGATTTACGCCCGCTTTGACGAGTCCGTCCGCGGCGACGACGTCTTCTTCATTCAGTCGCTCTCCGGCGCCAACGTGAACGACCTGCTCATGGAGACGCTCGTCGTGGCCGACGCCGCCAAGCGCGCCTCCGCCTCCAAGTTCACCGCGGTGCTCCCCCACTACTGCTACGCGCGCCAGGACCGCAAGGCGGCCGCGCGCGAGCCGATCACCGCGCGCCTCGTGGCCAACATTCTCGAGGCCGCCGGCGTCGACCAGGTGATCACGATCGACCTGCACCAGGGCCAGATCCAGGGCTTCTTCGACATTCCCGTGACTCACCTCACGGCGCTCTACCTCATCGGCGACTACTTCAAGGCCAAGAACTTTGACTGGGACAACACCGTCGTGGTCTCCCCCGACATGGGCCGCGCCAAGGTTGCCAAGCGCCTGGCCGACTACCTGGGCTGCGAGTTCGCCATTGCCCACAAGAGCCGTCCGAAGCACAACGCGTCCGAGGTCATGGGCATAATCGGCAACATTGAGGGCAAGACCTGCATCGTCAACGACGACATGATCGACACCGCGGGCACCCTCTGCGGCTCGGTCCGCAAGCTCAAGGAGATGGGTGCCGGCGACATCTACGTCTCCGCGACCCACGGAATCTTCTCCGGCCCCGCCATTGAGCGCCTGCAGGACGCGCCGCTCGAGGAGTGCGTGGTCACCGACATAATCCCCTGCGAGGCGGCCAACAAGCCGGGCTCCAAGATTCGCGCCATCTCCGTAGCCACCGAGCTCGCCGAGGCAATCAACAGCGTCTACATGCGCCAGTCCGTCTCCGAGATCTTTGGGGGCCGCGGCGCCGAGATCTAATCTGTTAATTGGGGACAGTCCCCAATTAACAGAAAGATTTGATACTTGTGTGGGGTCGCCTCCGGGCGGCCCCGTCCTTTTGTCTTCTCCGCCTCCCTCGCGACGGGTATGTACACTTGATCGTTTGCCCGTTAATAGAGACAATCCGTTTACCAGCGAAAACACCAGAGGCCATACGCGCTGTCAAGCGTGGTAGTGTACATAACCGTCAAACGACACCCAAAACGTGAGGACGTGCCATGTCTCAGCCAGCAAAAGCAGGTCCCGCTGCCATTAAAATCGTCTGCGGGCTCGGAAACCCTGACGCCGAGTACGCCCACACGCGCCATAACGCGGGTTTTGCCACGATTGACGCTGTGGCGACGCGTCGTGGCGTGCGCTACTGGAAGTCCGAGGCGGGCGCCCAGGTGGCCTCTATCACAGTTACCGACAAGGACGGCGTGAAGCGCGAGGTTCTTCTCGCCAAGCCGATGAGCTACATGAACACCTCGGGCGGGCCGCTCTCCAAACTGGCACGCTCCCACCATGTGAAACCAGCGGAGATTCTCGTGGTCCACGACGAGGTGGACCTGCCCGCGGGTGTGGTCAAGCTCAAACTGGGCGGCGGGCTCAACGCCCACAACGGCCTGCGCTCGATTGCCGACAAGCTGGGCAGCCGCGACTTTGCGCGCGTGCAGTTTGGCATTGGTCGCCCGCCCGGGCGCATGCCGGTGGCCGACTACGTGCTGCGCGAGCTCAAGGGCGCCTTCCTCCAGGACTTTGAGCTCACCGTCGAGCGCGCCGCCGACCTCGTCGAGCGGACGCTCTGACGGAACGGCCCCCCGACCAGAAATCCCGAGTTACGCCTGGCGAGAAGCACGCGTAACTCGGGATTATTGGTAATTCGGACACAAATCCCGAGTTACGCACGCAAACGTCATGGCTGGACAGCGCGCTACTCGGGATTCTTGGTGAGACAAACGAACCTGTCCCCTTTGTCTCGCCGCTCGCCGCACGGACGTTGGAATGCGCCAGCGCTGGGGTACAATCGAGTGCTGGAAGGCCATACGGCCCAACAACGAGGGAATGCAGGAGAGGAGTGCGGTTAATGTACAAGATCCTCGAAAAGACGCAGTTCTCGGAGAAGGTGTTTAAGTTCCGCATCGAGGCGCCACGGATGGCCAAGCACGCTCACGCCGGCCAGTTCCTCATGGTGCGCGCCAACGAGACGGGCGAGCGCGTCCCGTTCACGCTCGCTGGCTGGAACGCCGACGAGGGCTGGGTCGAGTTCATCTTCATGGTGATCGGCAAGACCACGGAAATGCTGTCCACCTACAACGAGGGCGACTCCATTAAGGACGTCACCGGTCCGCTGGGCGTCCCCACCGAGATGGCGGACGGCCCCTGCGCGGTCATTGGCGGCGGCGTCGGCCTGGCGATCGCCTTCCCGGTTGCCCGTCACCTGGTGGAGACCGGCCACGAGGTCCACGCCATTATGGGCGCGCGCACCAAAGACCTGCTGCTCCTTGAGGACCAGTTCCGCGAGATCCTCCCGGACGACCACATCCACATCACCACCGACGACGGCTCCTACGGCGAGAAGGGCGTGGTCACCGCGCCGCTCGAGCGCCTGCTGCAGGAGAAGGCCGTTTCCCAGGTCTTCTGCGTCGGCCCGGTGCCCATGATGAAGTTCTCCGCCCTCACGGCCGAGAAGTACAACACGCCGATCACCGCGTCGCTGAACCCCATCATGGTCGACGGCACCGGCATGTGCGGCTGCTGCCGCGTGGAGGTCGACGGCCAGACGAAGTTCGCCTGCGTCGACGGCCCCGACTTTGACGCCACCAAGGTCGACTGGAACGACCTTCGCGCGCGTCAGGCCGCGTATCTCACCGAGGAGGGCCAGTCCCTCAAGGCTTACGAGGAGGCGAACTGCGCATGCCACAGGTAAACGGTCGCTTTGTCCCCGACATGAAGTCCCCGCGCACGCCGGACAACGAGGAGCCGGCAGCCGAGCGCGCGTGCGACTTCCGCCCCGTCGACAAGGGCTTCACCAAGGAGATGGCGCTGGCCGAGGCCGAGCGCTGCATGGACTGCAAGAAGCCGTTCTGCGTTGACGGCTGCCCCGTCAACATCAACATCCCCAAGTTCATAGAGAAGATTCGCGAGGAGAAGTTCGGCGAGGCGCTGGACATAATCCGCGAGGACTCCATGCTCCCCGCCATCTGCGGTCGCGTGTGCCCGCAGGAGAACCAGTGCGAGGGCAAGTGCATTCGCGGCAAGAAGGGCGACCCGGTGGCGATTGGCCAGCTGGAGCGCTTCCTCGGCGACCAGCCCGAGCTTGCCTCCAAGCCCAAGATGGCCCCCAAGAACGGCAAGAAGGTCGCCGTCGTTGGCTCCGGCCCGTCCGGAATCACCTGTGCCGGCGAGCTCGCCCGCAACGGCTTTGACGTCACCGTCTTCGAGGCCTTCTTCACCGGCGGCGGCGTGCTCGTCTACGGCATTCCCGAGTTCCGTCTGCCCAAGGCGGTCGTCAAGCGCGAGATCGACGGCCTGGAGGAGATGGGCGTCAAGTTTGAGTACAACTCCGTCGTCGGCCGCATCACCGACGCCGAGGAGCTTTTCGCCGAGGGCTATGACGCGATCTACATTGCCACGGGCGCGGGCCTGCCCAAGTTCCTCAACGTGCCCGGCGAGAACCTTCCCAACGTCTTCTTCGCCAACGAGTACCTCACGCGCGTGAACCTCATGAAGGCGAACCGCTTCCCCGAGTACGACACCCCCACCAAGCACGGCAAGAACGTCGTGGTGTTTGGTGGCGGCAACGTCGCCATGGACGCGGTGCGCACCGCCAAGCGCCTGGGCGCCGAGCGTGCGATCATTGCCTACCGCCGCACGGAGGACGAGATGCCCGCCCGTCGCGCGGAGCTTCACCACGCCAAGGCCGAGGGCGTCGAGGTCATGCCGCTCGTTGCGCCGCTGGAGTTCGTGAAGGGCGAGGACGGCGCCGTCTGCGCGGTGCGCGTCCAGAAGATGGAGCTCGGCGAGCCCGACGCCTCCGGGCGCCGTCGCCCGGTGCCCATTGAGGGCGCCGTCGAGGAGATCCCCTGCGACGTGGCCATCTCCGCCATTGGCACCAACGCCAACCCGTTTGCGAAGATGATCGGGGACATCAAGCTCAACAAGTGGGGCTACATAATCGCCGACGAGGACGGCCGCACCTCCGACCCGCGCATTTGGGCCGGCGGCGACATCGTCACCGGCGCGGCCACGGTCATTCTGGCCATGGGCGCCGGCAAGACCGCGGCGGCGAGCATTACCAAGGCGCTCGTCGGGTAGCGAGAAGAACGTCTGACCGCAAGGTCCGGCCCCGCCGATTTCCACGCAGGAGTGCGCTTCGCGGAACTCCTGCTTAGGAAATCGGCGGGGCCTTTCTCTGTCGAGGTTCTTCTCGCCAGAATTAACGCGCACAGTTTGCACTGCGCGTTATTCCACAGCCGCAGCCCCTGGGTCGAGGACCTTCGCGCCTGAATAACAAAGGGCCTCCCCGGTCTTCCGAAGAGAAGTTCCGCGCAGCGCACTTCTCGGAGGAAGACCGGGGAGGCCCGATCAGGTTAGTTCAGACGCGAGCCTAGTACATGCCGCCCTGGCCGCCCTGGGCCGCCGCCGCGGAGATGGCCTCCTCGATGGTGGTGTTCTTGGGCTCGTCGGAGACGGTGGCCTCGGTGATGAGGATCAGCGACGCCACGGAGGCGGCGTTCTGCAGCGTGACGCGGCAGACCTTGACCGGGTCGAGCACGCCCATCTCAATCATGTCGCCGTACTCGCCGGTGGCGGAGTCGAGACCCTGGCCAGCCGGGAGGCCCTTGATCTTCTCGGCCACGACGGAGCCCTCGAAGCCGGCGTTGTTGGCGATGGTCTTCACGGGCGCCTCGAGCGCCTTGCGGACGATCTCGACGCCGATCTTCTCGTCGGAGTCGACGGTCTCGACGCCGTCGAGCACCTTGGAGGCCTCGAGGAACGCCACGCCGCCGCCGGCGACGATGCCCTCCTCCACGGCCGCGCGGGTCGCCTGCAGGGCGTCCTCGATGCGGTGCTTGATCTCCTTGAGCTCGACCTCGGTGGCCGCGCCGACCTTGATCACGGCCACGCCACCGGCGAGCTTGGCGAGGCGCTCCTGGAGCTTCTCCTTGTCAAAGTCGGAGGTGGTCACGTCGTACTCGGCCTTGATCTGGGCGATGCGCTCGTCGATGGCCTGCTTGGAGCCGGCGCCGCCGACGATCGTGGTGTCGTCCTTGGTGATCTTGACGGACTTGGCGCGCCCGAGCATCTCGGCGGTGACGTCGGTGAGCTGGACGCCGAGCTCCTTCATGGCCACCTGGCCGCCAGTGAGGACGGCAATGTCCTCGAGCATGCGCTTGCGGCGGTCGCCGTAGCCGGGGGCCTTGACCGCGCAGACGTTGAGGACGCCACGGAGCTTGTTGAGAATCAGCGTGGCCAGGGCCTCGCCGTCAACGTCCTCGGCAATGATCAGCAGCGGCGCGCCCTGCTTCTGGACGGCCTCAAGAATCGGCAGAATGTCCTGAATGTTGGAGACCTTCTGGTCGGTCATGAGAATGTACGGGGAGTCGAGCTCGGCCGTCATGGTCTCGTTGTTGGTCGAGAAGTACGGGGAGATGTAGCCCTTGTCAAACTGCATGCCCTCGACGGTGTCGATGTCGATGCCGAAGGTCTGGGACTCCTCGACGGTGATGACGCCGTCCTTGCCCACGACCTCCATGGCGTCGGAGATCTTGGCGCCGATCTCGGGGTCGGAGGCGGAGATGGTGCCGACGGAAGCGATCTGCTTCTTGGTGGAGACCTCCTGCGCGTTTGCGCGCATCTCCTCGACAATGGCGTTCACGGCCTTGTCGACGCCGCGACGAATGGCAATGGGGTTGGCGCCGGCGGCCACGTTGCGCAGGCCCTCGTTGACAATGACCTGGGCGAGAAGCGTGGCGGTGGTGGTACCGTCACCCACGGCGTCGTTGGTCTTGGTGGCGACCTCCTTCACGAGCTGGGCGCCCATGTTCTCAATGGGGTCCTTGAGCTCGATCTCCTTGGCGACGGAGACGCCGTCGTTGGTGATCGTGGGGGCGCCGTAGGAGCGCTGCAGGGCCACGTAGCGGCCCTTGGGGCCCATGGTGGTGGTCACGGCGTCAGCAAGGGTGTTCACGCCCTTGGCGAGCTTGGCACGAGCGTCGGTGCCGAAAAGAATGTCCTTAGCCATTTCTTGTTCCTCCAAGTTTGCGGTTCTTCTCGCTTTGGGCGAGCGTTAGTCCTCGATGACGGCGTAGATGTCGTCGGCGCGAAGCAGCAGGAAGTCCTCGCCGTCGATCTTCACCTCGTTGCCGCCGAACTTGCCGTAGTAGACCTCGTCGCCAACCTTGACGTCAATGGCAATGCGCTCGCCCTTGTCGTTGAGCTTTCCAGCGCCCACAGCGACAACCTGACCGCGCTGCGGCTTCTCCTGCGCACCGCTGGAGATATAGAGACCGGTCGAGGTCTTCTCCTCCTTGGGGGCGGGCTTCACGAGAACGCGATCACCAAGCGGCTTCAGAGTCATGTTCAAGAACCTCCTTCTTGTGCCCGGGGGCACGTCTGCGGCGCGCACGTCGCGCCGCCGTAGCCAACGTTGAAGATGATACCCAGACGAGCGGACTTATACCACCGCGCGTGAAAAAATCTTACAAGACGCACTTAGATTTTCTGAGGGGGTCGCGCACAGGCGAGAAGAACGCGCCCTCTGGTAGGATGGGCGCAACCGACCGAGGAGAGCAACATGGCACGATCGATCGCCGCGCGCGTCGCGCCCCTCGTCCTGGTCGCGCTTCTCGCCCTTGCGGGATGCGCGTCCGACCAGACGACAGAGGGGTCCGCCGGCGCAAAGGAGGGGTTCGTGAGCACCGCAATGGTCGTCACGTTTGGCGACGGCGAGGTCCTCTTCGTGGACCAGGAGACCGGGACCCCCTACTACCCCACCAACCTGCCGGCAGACGCGCCCGAGCTCGCGGCCGGCAACATCGTGCGCGTGACCGGCAACGGCGTAATGCTGGAGAGCTACCCCGCACAGTACCCGGGAATCACGGACGTTGAGGTGATCGAGGAGGGAACCCCTGCGGACGCCGAGAAGTACGACGAGCTGGTGGCGCAGATCTGGCAGCCCAAGGACCCGTCCGAGCCGCCGCTGGCCTCACTCGAGTACACGACCGACCTCGCCGTCGTCACGCTCCTCCCGACGACTTGCGGCTATACGTGGGCATACGAGCAGAACGGCGAGGAGCGGACCGTCGCCGTGGACACGCTCGCGCCAACCGACTACGCCGCAGACGCGCTCCCAGACGCGGCGCTCAAGGAGCCTACGGAGGTCACGGCAAGCTTTGACGTCGAGGTCACGAGCATAGAAGTCAGACGCTGGAGCGAGGACGCGCTCGACGCCGAGAGCGAGGCGGTCGAGGTCGACGGACTCTCGTTCGCCGCCGAGCCAGGCTACCGCTACGCACTTCTCACCACCTTCGACGCCGGCGAGGTCACCTACGCCTTCACTGTGCGGTGATCCAAAAGGGGACAGACCCCTTTTGGATCACAGCGACTCGAGCTCGGCGAGCCAGAGGGCGGAGCAGGCGTCGGACGGCATGCGCAGGTCGCCGCGCGGGCTCACGGCCGCCGATCCCACCTTGGGGCCGTCCGGCAGGCAGCTGCGCTTGAACTGCTGCGCGAAGTAGCGCCGGTAGAAGACCTTGAGCCAGGAGAGGATCGTCTCGTCGTCGTAGGTCTCGCCCAGGGCGTGACGCGCCAGGCGGAAGACCTTGCGCGGGCCGGCGCCGTGGCGCAGCACCTCGTAGAGGAAGAAGTCGTGCAGCTCGTAGGGACCGACGAGGTCCTCCGTCCTCTGCGCGATCTGGCCGTCGCCCGTGGCGGGCAAAAGCTCCGGAGAGACCGGGGTGTCCAACACGTCCAGCAGCACGTCCTTCTCGTCCGTGTTTCCGCACGTGTCTGCCACGTAGCGCACGAGGTGGCGGACGAGCGTCTTGGGCACGCTGGCGTTGACGGCGTACATGGACATGTGGTCACCGTTGTAGGTGGCCCAACCAAGCGCCAGCTCCGAGAGGTCGCCGGTGCCGATCACGAGGCCACCCTCCTGGTTGGCCACGTCCATGAGAATCTGCGTGCGCTCACGCGCCTGGGAGTTCTCGTAGGTGACGTCGTGGACGGACTCGTCGTGGCCGATGTCGGCGAAGTGCTGGCGCACGGCCGCCGCAATGGGCACCTCGCGCAGCTCCACGCCGAGCGCGGCGGCGAGCTTCGTGGCGTTGTCGTGCGTGCGGTCCGTGGTCCCAAAGCCGGGCATGGTCACGGCGACGATTCCCGAGCGGTCCAGCTCGAGCAGGTCAAAAGCGCGCACGGTCACGAGCAGGGCGAGCGTGGAGTCCAGCCCGCCGGAAAGGCCAATCACGGCATGGCGGGAGCGCGTGTGAGAGAGGCGCTTGGCGAGGCCGTGCGCCTGAATCGCAAAGACGTCCTCGCAGCGCTCGGCGCGACGGGCGGCGTCGGACGGCACGAAGGGGTGCGGGTCCACCCAGCGCGTGAGGTGAACGTGGTGGACGTCGAGCGTGAAGCGACTCACGTGGTAGTCGAGCTGGGCCGCGTTGGCAACGGTCTCGAACGTGGACATGCGGCGGCGCTCGGCGGCGAGCTGGCGGACGTCGACCTCCGTGAGCGCGCGGCCGTCACCGAAGGGGGCGCCCTCCGCGAGCAGGCGACCGTTCTCCGCAACGAGGTCATGGCCGGAGAAGACGAGGTCCTGCGTGGACTCGCCCGTGCCGGCGCTCGCGTAGACGTAGCCGCAGACGAGGCGGGCGCTCTGGCCGCGCACCAGATCGCGGCGGTAGTCCGCCTTGCCGACAAGGGCGTTGGAGGCGCTGAGGTTGCAGATCAGGGTTGCGCCGGCAAGCGCGTGGCGAATCGACGGCGGATCCGGGACCCAGAGGTCCTCGCAGATCTCCGCCGCCACCACGAGCTCCGGCAGCTCCTCGCAGGCAAAGAGCTGGCTCATGCCAAAGGGGACGTCAAGCTGGCCCGCCACGTCTATGGGGACGACGTCCGCCGTGCCGGGAACGAAATGGCGACCCTCGTAGAACTCGTTGTAGGTGGGAATGTGGCGTTTGGGCACCACGCCGAGGATCGTCCCAGAGGTCACGACGGCGCAGCAGTTGTAGAGCTTGGCGTTCACGCGCACGGGCACGCCCACGAGCAGGAGCGCGTCAAGCTCCGCCGTGCGGGACGCAAAGTCCGCGAGACCGCACTCGGCGGCGTCGAGCAGGGCGTCCTGCCAGAAGAGGTCCTCGCAGGTGTAGCCCGTAATCGCAAGCTCGGGCAGCACCACCACGGAGGCGCCGTCCTCGGTGCAGGCGCGCTCCGCCGCGGCCACGCACGCGTCCACGTTAAAGCCCACGTCCGCAACGCGAACCTCCGGCGTCACCGCCGCAACCTTGACGAACCCGTCCTGCATGGGGCCTCCCTCGCACGAACTTCCCGTGGGGAAATCGTATCACGCCCGTCCAAGGCGGTTTTCGGCGGGCGCTGTGTCACCTGAGGCCTCGTCTGCGTGGCCAAAATCGGCGGCGCCTCGCGAGGAGACGTCGCCGTCCGTGTTTCCGCAGGATTCCCGACGCCCAAAACCGGGCTTCCCGTGGCACCGCTCAAAAATCCGCGCAGGCGAGGCAAAAAGTGACACAGCGTCTGCGCTCAGCTACCCCTCGAGGTAACGGGCGAGGAACTCGCGGGTGCGGGGGTGCTCGGGCGACGAGAAGAGCTTCTCGGGCGCGCCCTTCTCGGCAATGACGCCCTTGTCCATGAAGACGACCTCGTCGGAGACGTTGCGCGCGAACGCCATCTCATGCGTCACCACGACCATGGTCATGCCCTCGGCCGCGAGGCGGCGCATGACCTCGAGGACCTCGCCCACGATCTCGGGGTCGAGCGCGGAAGTGGGCTCG
>CASEQJ010000002.1 GCA_949290055.1 uncultured Olsenella sp.
CCGCTCGCTCGCGCTGCTGGAGCGCGTGGGGCTTGGCGGAGAAGAACGGCGGCGCATCCGCACCTTCTCCGGCGGCATGCGCCAGCGCCTGGGCATCGCACAGGCCGTCCTCAACGACCCCGAGGTCCTCGTGCTCGACGAGCCCACGGCCGGGCTCGACCCCAAGGAGCGCGTGCGCTTCCGCAACCTCATCGCCGGCTTTGCGCGCGACAAGATCGTCCTTCTCTCCACGCACATCGTGTCCGACGTGGAGCACATCGCCGACGAGATCCTCGTGATGCGGGCGGGCTCCGTCGTCCTTTCGGGCGCGCCCTCCAAGCTCGTTGCCGAGGCGAGGGGAAGGGTGTGGGAGGCCGTCGTTTCCGCCGGCAAGGCCGAGGAGCTCGAGGCCAGGCTCTGCGCGAGCAACGTGCACTACCTCGACGCCGACCGTGCTCTCGTGCGCTACGTCGCAGACGAGTCGCAGGTCGCGGGCTCCTCGCCGGCTGACCCCACCCTCGAGGACCTCTACCTGTATGTGTTCCGCGACGCCGCGCCCGCCGCCCGCCCGCGCGAGCGTCGCGGCGCCCACCTGAAGGAGGAGCGCCATGCCTAGACTCATGCTGTTCGAGCTCAAGAAGATGCTCACGCGCCGCGTGGCGCTCGTGGCCAACGTCGGCGTCATCGCGTTTCTCGTGGGGATAATGACGCTCAACGTGGTGCAGGCGAGGACCACGGACGCCTCGGGCGCGATCCTCTCGGGCACGGAGGCCATCGCACAGACCCGCCTGGAGGCCGGCGCGCACGCCGGCGCCATCACCCCAGAGCGCGCCGCCGCCGACATAGCCGCCTACCAGGAGCGGCTCTTCTCGCGGATCGACCGCGACGAGGTGACCCAGATGACGGGCTCGGCCGTCTACGACCTCATGTTCCAGAGCTTCTCCGACGAGGAGGTCTACGAGCTCTACAACCCGTACTGGAGCTGGCTGGGCGCGTCTCGGGCGAGGAGCCAGCCCAGACGGCGGCGCGCGTGACGCCCGAGATGGCGGCGGACTGGTACGGTGCCGTCGCCGGGCTGACCCAGGACGCCCTCGACGACGGGCAAGCGGGCATGTGGGAGTACACCCACGCCGAGCGCGCCTACTGGACGGACAAGCAGACCGGCGTCGCCGAGCCGATCGAGTACGGCTACGTGGGCGGATGGGAGAACATCATCAGCTGCGCGGCGTTTCTCGTCTTTGCGATCCTGGCGGTGTGCGTGACGCTTGCGTCCACGTTCTCCTTTGAGTACCAGTCCGGCGCCGACGCGGTGGTGCTTGCCACGAGGCGGGGGCGCTCCGCGCTCGTTGGCGCCAAGGTTGCGGCGGCGCTTGTGTACGCCACCGGCTACTTCGCACTCTGCGCGGCGGTCGTCGTGGGGTTCTCGCTCGTGTTCTACGGAGCGGACGGATTCTGGCTCTCCATGCAGAGCATGGCGCTCTCTTCTCCCTATCCGCTCACGGCGGGGCAGGCGGCGCTCGTCTTGGTGGGCCTCATGTACGCCGCGTGCATGGGCTTTGCGTGCCTCACGCTCGCCCTGTCCTCGCGCACGAGCTCGACCCTCTCGGTCTTCCTGACGGACGTGGTGCTCGTCCTGCTCACGGGGCTCGTGCCCTCGGGCGGCATTGGGGTCCTCGAGCGCGCGCTGGCGCTCTTCCCGCTCAACTTCGCCAACTTCAGCGTGCCCTTCTCGGCGCTCGAGTCCTACCCGCTCGGCCCAGTGGTGCTCGACCTCGTCGGCATGGTCCTTCTCGTCTACGCGGCGCTCGCGCTCGTGTCGACCCCCGTGGCGGTGGTCTCGTTCAGGAGGCACCAGGTGGCGTAGCAGTTTTGCTTCCGTAGTCTGCAATGAGCGGAAGTGAATTCAAATTCACTTCCGCTCATTTCGCGCGGCGAGGTGGAGGCGCGTGCCGTCACATGCACGTGCGCTGCGATTGCGCCAGCGTGGTATTATTAGGCCACAGTCGTACGCGCATGAGGAGAGGTGTCTGACATGGCAATCTGCGTTCCCGTTCGCGACATGAAGGACACGGCGGCGTTCGCCAAGCTCGTAAGGGAGTCCTCCGAGCCCGTCACCGTCACCAAGAACGGCTACAGCGAGTTCGTGGTCATGCGCGCCGAGGACTACGACCTCATGCGGGAGGAGGTTGCCAAGGCGCGCCTCCTGCGCGTGCTCGCAGACGCGGACAGGTCGTACGAAGAGGGCGATTACGCCGACGGCCCTGCGTTCGTCTCGAGCGTGAGGGAGAAGTATGGCCTGTGACTACGTCCTCCTTCCTCGTGCCCAGGTGGACTTCGAGGAGGTCGTGCGCTATCTGTCGGTCGAGCTCGACAGCAAGAAGGCAGCCCTGCGCTTTGTCGAGGAGTTCGAGTCCAAGGTCCTTCTCGCCTGCGAGTATCCGGAGATGCACCCGCTCAGCCAGATGCCGGAGGTTGCCGCCCGCGGCTATCGCGTGATGCCCGTCATGCGCTACGTCGTCCTGCACGCATGCCGCGGCGACAAGATCGTGATCGCCCACATCTTCCATTCGCTGCAGGACTACGCGCGCTACGTCTGACCGCCCGTCCTTAAGCAAACGTTAGGAACTGGCGCGTTCTTCTCGCGTATCCTTGTGGCCGGCATGAGGGGAGGGACGCATGGGCGCACGCGTGCTGGTGGTGGACGACGAGCCGGAGATCTGCGAGCTCGTGCGCGTCTACCTCGAGGCGGAGGGCTTCGAGGTTGAGACGCTCGGGGACGGCTCGGCGGCGGTCGCCCGCGTGACGGATGCCAACGCGCCGACGCTCGACCTTGCGATCCTCGACGTCATGCTGCCCGGCGCGAGCGGCCTCGAGGTCTGCCGCGCCATCCGCGAGCACTACAGCTACCCGGTGATCATGCTCACGGCACGCGGCGAGCAGGCGGACAAGATTGCCGGCCTCACCTTGGGCGCGGACGACTACGTGGTGAAGCCGTTCCTGCCGCTCGAGCTCGTGGCGCGCGTGAAGGCGCAGCTCAGGCGCTACACCACCTACAACGCGGCAGGCGGGGCGCACGGCGAGAAGGACGGCGTCATCGCGTGCCGTGGCCTCGTGCTCGACGTGCCGGCCCACGAGGCAACCCTGAACGAGCGCCCGCTCTCGCTCACGCCGACGGAGTTCTCCCTGTTGCGGATCCTGCTCGAGGCTAACGGCGCGGTCGTCTCCGCGCGAGAGCTCTACCAGCGCATATTTGGCGACGAGTACTACGAGCGCGGCTCGGGTTCCATAACAGTGCACGTGCGGCACCTGCGTGAGAAGATGGGCGACTCCTTCGAGGACCCGCGCTACATCAGGACCGTCTGGGGATTGGGGTACAAGATTGAGCGCTAGCGAGAAGAACGGCGGGGTGCGACCGGTCGTACTGACCGTCGCGGTGGTGGCGTGCGCGATCCTGGTCGCATCGGCGGCGTTCAGCACGGTCTTCGGCTTTGTGGACAAGGCCTGGAACGGCTCGTTCATGGACTGGCTGGCCCCGCAGATCCTGAACGTCAACAACCTGAACGAATTCGGTCTCTGGCCGGAGATGGTGCTGGACGTCTCTGGCACCAAGTACTTCTTCATGCAACTGGGCATCTGCGGCATCGTGCTTCTCGCCGTGGGCTGCGCGGTGGCGGCCGTCCTCTCCGCCCGTCGCGCGCGCCGCGAGGAGCGCGCCCGTGCCGCAGAGCGGCTGCGCGTCTTTCTCGCCCACGACCTGGAGGCCCATGAGGCGTTCCCGCCCGGTTGGGAGGAGCTCGCGCTCGTCGCCGCCGACGCCAAGCGCGCCGCCGCGGAGCGGGAGCGCCAGCTCGCCGACGAGTCCGCGCGCAGGAGCGACCTCGTGACCTACCTCGCGCATGACCTCAAGACGCCGCTCACCTCGGTGATCGGCTACCTCTCGCTCCTGGACGAGGTGCCGGACATGCCGGAGGCGCAGCGCGTCCGCTACACGGGCGTCGCGCTGGACAAGGCGTGCCGCCTCGAGCGCCTGGTGAACGAGTTCTTTGACATCACGCGCTACAGCCTCACGAACATAGAGCTGGAGCTCGCGCCCGTGGACCTCGCCGGGCTTCTCGTCCAGCTTGCCGACGAGTTCTATCCGGCGCTTGCTGCCCACGGCAACGTGGCGTGGGTGACGGTGGCGGGCACGGTGCGGACCGTCGAGCAGCCGGGCGAGCGGCTTGTGGTCACGGCCGACGCGGCCCGCCTCGCGCGCGTCTTTGGCAACCTGCTGCGCAACGCGATCGCCTACAGCGACGAGGGGACGCCCGTGGAGATCGGGGCGACGGCCGGGGAGGGGAGCGTCGTCGTCACCGTGTCCGACACGGGTGCGACCATCCCCTCGCACAAGCTCCGCGCGATCTTCGACCGCTTCTTCCGGCTGGATGAGTCCCGTGGGAGCGCCACCGGCGGCGCCGGCCTCGGCCTTGCCATCGCTCGCGAGATCGTGGAGCTCCACGGTGGCACCATCTCCGCAGCCAGCGAGAACGGCCGCACCACCTTCACCGTCGAGCTGCCGCTCTCACGCTGAGAAGGCCCACAGGTTCAGACACTGACCGAGCACCCGCTCGAGGTCCCAGGGGCGCGCGCTGCGCTCGGCGCTGTTGGGGTCGTGCACGACGACCTCGCCGTCCTCAGTCATGCCCGAGAGCACGATGAAGTGGCCCGTGGTGGTGAAGTCGCCCGGGCCAACGCTGCAGATGACGGGCTTGCCGGCGAGAAGTGCCTCGCGCACGGCGCCCGCACTGGCGGGCAGCTCCTGGGAGACGAGTCCCAGCTCTGCCGCGCCGTCGCTCATGAGGGCCCATGCCGTCATCCCGTTGCTGATGTAGCCGCCGCGCCCAGAGAAGTCCGCCATCGCTGCGGGGTCGAGGTCGTCGCGCCCGGTGAGCGCCACGTAGACCATAGAGAGGCACGTCGGGCCGCACCCGTTCTTCTCGACGGTGCCCCCGGCGTAGGGATGGCTCGCCCACTGCGGGTCGGTCTGGTAGAGGTAGGGGACCGCGCCGGCGCGCCAGTCCGCGCGCGGCGTGGAGTGGGCCGGCTGTTCCGATCTGCTCACGGTTGCCGCCGCGGCAAACCAGAGCCCCACGGCAAGCGCGACCGCCAGCACCCCGACGGCCCCGAGAACAAGCGGCACGCGCCGCGCTCTCCTGCGGTTGAGGTACCTGCGCGGCGCCACACGAATCGTGCCCATGGTTCCCCCTTCGACTTGGCTTGCCCAAGCCTAGGGGCGCCCGCCATAACGGCGCATGAACCGACTGCTAAGACTTCCCTAATGATGCGAGGGGACAGTCCCTTCGTAACCTATAGTCTAGTCACTCACCGGCAAAGGAGGCGCATGTCCCGCAACCGCACCCTCTACATTGACGCCGACGCGTGCCCGGTCACGCGCGAGGCGCTCGCCTGCGCGCGGCGCGCCCGCGTGCCCGTCGTGATCGTGGGCAACACCACGCAGAACCTCGAGCGGCACATCCGGCGCGACGACCCGCGCGACGCGGACCATGCCCGCGGCCGCGACGCCACGCACGGCGGCTTCTGGGTGGACGTGCTCGACGTGTCCGTCGGTGCGGACAGCGCGGACTTTGCGATCGTGGAGCGCCTGCGGCCGGACGACGTGGTGGTCACGCAGGACATCGGCCTCGCGAGCATGGTGCTGGGGCGCGGTGCGGCGGCCATTGGCGTGCGCGGGCGCGTCTACACCAAGGCCACGATCGACATGGACCTCTTCATTCGCCACGAGGAGAAGAAGGTGCGCCGCGCCGGCGGCCGCACGCGCGGGCCGGCGGCCTTCACGGACGACGACCGCGAGCGCTTCACCCGCAACCTCACCGACCTTCTCGGCAGGTAACGGCAGCCGTTATGCGAGGCCGCCTTACGATAGCTCCAGCCCCCGGTCGTCGCAGTACGCTCGGCAGGAGCCGAGAAGAGCGTCGAAGTCCTCGGCGATGACCTGCCAGAGAATCTCGCGGTCAACCTCGCCATACGCGTGGGCGAGGCGGTTTCTCACGCCGGACGCCCCCTTGGTGTCGAAGCCGTACTGGCGGGCAACGTCGTCGCTTACTCGTCCTGCCTCCTCCGCTACGCGAAGGACGCGATTGATGATGCCCTCTGCGATGAGGTCGTCTTCCGTGGTCGCAGGATTCATGAAGCGCTCGCAAGAAAAGCCAAGCTCGCTCATCTGGTTCTGCGTCTGCGTCACGACGTCGAAGATCTCCTGGATGCGTCCGAGGTCACTTGGCTTCGCGGTCATAGATCAGCTCCTTGTCTCGTTCGATTGCCTCCCTGAGAGCGGCGTTTTTGATCAAGTGAGCGGTAATTACGTCGGTAGATCGCCCGGTCTTCTCCTCGACCTGCTTTGAGAAATGCTCAAGATCGCGGAGATTAAAGCGTGCCGAGGGGTCGAGCTCCAAGCGAATGTCGACGTCGCTCTCATCGCTGAAGGTTCCTCGTGCGAACGACCCAAACAGATAGGCACGTCGGATAGCGGGAAAGTCGTTGCAGGTGGAACAAACCGCTTCGATGACGCTCCGCTTGTCCGACGCTGTCTCGGCGCGTCTGCGAACGAGGCGAAGCGTCTCGGAGACCTTCTGCTCGATCCGCGCGAGGGCGTCTGCAGCGCTGTCACCCCCCTCTGCCTCGATGCCCTTGGACAGGAAGTGGAGAAACGCATCGGTTTTGCTGAGGCGATGCTCGACCGCATACCGCTCGACGGTGTTGATGAGAGAGGGCGGGAGCCGCAGCGAGATGGCGGTTCTCGGCTCTCGCGCTGATGACATTGCCGTTGACATTTCCCCTCCATCCTAGTGATGTATTGCAATTGTATCACGATTTAGAGGGGACGGCAGCCTACGCCACGACAACGCTCTTCTCGGCGCGGGGGACGGCGCAGCCGATGACCGCGGCGGGGAGGCCCTCGTTGCGCAGGGCGCTGACCAGCCGCTCCGCGTCCTTCTCGCCCAGCGCAAGAAGCAGGCCGCCGGAGGTCTGCGGGTCAAAGAGCACGTCGGTGAGGTCGAGCGGCAGCGCGTCGGCCAGCGCCACGCGCGGGCCGAAGAAATCCCGGTTGCGGTAGGCGCCGGCGGGGATGAGGCCGAGCGCCGCCATCTCGCGGGCGCGCGCCATGACGGGCACGGCGGCGGCGTCTATCTCGAGCGTGACGCCCGAGGCCTCGGCCATCTCGCAGGCGTGTCCCATGAGCGAGAAACCCGTGACGTCGGTGGCTGCGTGCGGCCAGAAGCCCAGCTCGCGCGCCAGGCGGACGGGCGCCTCGTTGAGCGTGGTCATGGAGTCCGTGGCCACGCGCACGCCGGCGTCGTCGAGGAGCCCCCCTTTGTGCGCGGTGGTGAGGACGCCCGTGCCGAGTGCCTTGGTGAGCACGAGCGCGTCGCCAACCTGGGCGCCGCCGTTCTCCAGCCGCTCGTCCAGCTGCACAAAGCCCGTCACGGCGAGGCCGTACTTGGGCTCGTGGTCGTTGATCGAGTGGCCGCCCGCCACGACGCACCCGGCACGACGGCACGTCTCGGCGCCGCCGGCCAGGATCTGCCCCGCGACTTCGATGCCCAGGCAGTTGGGGAAGCACAGGAGGTTGAGCGCGAGCGCGGGCCGCCCGCCCATGGCGTAGACGTCGGAGAGCGCGTTGGTGGCCGCAACCTGGCCAAACAGGAACGGGTCGTCCACCATGGGCGGGAAGAAGTCCGTGGTGGCAATGAGCCCGCGCCCGTCGCCGAGGTCCCACACGCAGGCGTCGTCCGAGGCGTCAAAGCCCACCACGAGCTCCGGCGCGTCCAGCCGCGGCAGCCCCGCAAGCACGCCCGCGAGCTCGCCCGGTGCGATCTTGGCCGCGCACCCGGCGGCCTCCACGAGCTCCGTGAGCCTCACGCCCGTCATGTCCATGTCCGTGCTCCTCTTGTCGATTAACGCGCATAGTTTGCAATGCGCGTTATTTTCAACTGCACTTATGTGAAATCAAAACAATCCGTGCGCATTACTTGCCGATAAGAACGTGCCGCAGAAACTCGCGGCCGCCTTCACAAGGGCGCCCCGGACGTGTTCGGGGGCGTCCGGGGCGTGCCGAGTCGTTGTTTTTCTCGCCAGCCGCTAGTTCTCGTCTGCCGCGAGGGAGGAGTCGCACTCCGCGCGCGTGCGCTCAATGCGCCTGAGCAGGCTCTCCTTGTGCTCGTAGGTGTGCGAGCGGGCAATGTCGCCGGCCTCGTGGGTAATGAAGCGGAAGAAGTAGTGTCCGTCAAAGTCCTCGTAGATGCGGAACTTTGGCGTCTCCTCGCGGTCAAAGGCGTCGATCGTGCTGTCCTCGATCTCCGCGTTCTCCGCCGAGGCACGCACGCACTCGATTCCGTGCAGGCACTCGTCCTTGGACGGGAAGATGATCGACGACATGAGGATATGCCCGTTGGAGGCGCAGAGGTTGAAGCAGTAGCGGCCCTCGTTCTCAACCACGACGTACTGTCCCATGGGAAATCACCACCATAAGATCGCAGCGAACAGATTATTCCTTACCCTACCGTGACACGCACCGTACCGGCGCAACAAGTACGCGGGCGGTCGGTTTTGCTCGGGGAGAAGGGCAAAATGGCAGCCCGGCAGAATACGGGCAGGAAAAATAGGGTAGTATCTGTTTACATCCCCCGAAAAGACGGGTCGGCGTGGTCGGGGGACGCGCCGGCCCACCAGGACGCACAGACCCCGGTCGCCGCGGCGGCCGGGGTCTCGTCGTGTGGCGAGAAGAACCTCTCGCCGTGGCTTCTAGCGGGCCTCGCCGCGCAGCGCGGCGTCGCGGCCGGCGTCGAAGGCCGCGAGGTTGGCCTCGATCGTGGCGGGCGGCACGCAGGCGCGCACGGCGTCACGCCAGAGCTCGGCGTCGAAGGGCAGCGCCGTGGAGAGCGCGCCCACGAGCACCACGTTGGTGGAGCGGGGCGTGCCCAGCCCGCGTGCGATCACGCCGGCGTCCAGCAGGTGGGCGCCCAGCTCGCGCAGGCGCTCGTCCACGCGCTCGGGCATGGTGAAGTTGCCGATGTTCACGGAGACGGGCGTGATCTCCTCGTCGTTCACGAACATGGTGCCGCCCTCGGCGAGGTAGTGCTGGGCGCGCAGGGCCTCCACGGCCTCGAAGGCAACCACCACGTCGGCGCAGCCGTCGTCGCACACCATGGTGGCGACGTGCTCGCCCAGGCGAATGACGGTGCTCACCGAGCCGCCGCGCTGGCTCATGCCGTGGATCTCGGAGACCTTGACGTCGAGCCCGGCGCCGGCGGCCACGCTCGCCAGCAGCTTGCCCGCGAGGATCGTGCCCTGGCCGCCCACGCCCACGAGGAGGATGGTCTTGGTGCCGTCTACGAGGGCACCGTTCTTCTCGGTATCAGCCATTGCTTACTCCTTCGTGATGCAGCCGAACGGGCAGGACTGGACGCACTGGTCGCACCCGACGCACTGCGTGGGGTCGATGACCGCGGTGCCGTCCTTGGCGCGCCCGAGGGCCGGGCAGCCGATCTTGACGCACTGGCCGCACGCGCGGCAGTCGCGGATCGTGGGCTGCTTGCCGCGGCTGCGGTCGATGAGGCGGCACGGCGCCTTGAAGACGATGACGGAGAGCTGCTCGGTATTGGCCACGGCGGCCTTGAGCGCGGAGCGCACGGCCTGGAGGTCCTGGGCGTCCACCTCGGTCACGTCCTCCACGCCCATCGCGCGGCACAGGGCGAGAAGGTCGAGCGCCTTGCCGGTGGGGTTGTCCAGCGGCCCGATCTTGTGCGAGCTGTCCGTGAGGGTGACGCCGTTCACGGGGTTGCCCTGCGTGCCGGTCATGGCCGTGGTGCGGTTGTCCAGTATGCACAGGGTGCCGGTGCCGCCGTTGTAGATCGTGCCGAGCATGCTCGTTATGCCGGAGTGCGCAAAGGTGGAGTCGCCGATGACGCCCACGACGGGACGCCCGGTGCGCTCGGGCGCGCCGGCGAGCTCCATGCCGTGCGCCATGGAGAGCGAGGCGCCCATGTCTATGACCGTGTGGCACGCGCCGTAGGGCGCGACGGCGCCGAGCGTGTAGCAGCCGATGTCGCCGGTGACGATGGCCTTGAGGCGGCGCAGCTCGCAGAAGACGAGGCGGTGCGGGCAGCCGGGGCAAAACGCCGGCGGGCGCGGCGGGAGGTCCGTGGCGGCGTCGAGGTGCGTGGGCAGCCCCACGCCGAAGGCGGCGCGAATGAGCTCGGGCTTGAGCTCACCGGCCACGGGCAGCGGCGCGGCGGGCGGCTCGGCGAGCTGGATGCCGAGGGCGCGGACGCGCGAGGAGAAGTAGTCGCTGGCCTCCTCGACCACGTAGCACGCGTCGACGGACGCGGCGAAGTCGGCGAGCGCGCGGGCGGGCAGCGGCCAGGCGAGGCCGAGCTTGAACGTGGAGGCCTCGGGCAGCGCCTCGCGGACGTGCTGGTAGACGGCGCCGGCGCAGATGACGCCGATCTTCTCGTCCCGCATCTCCACCTTGTTGAACGGGCAGGTCTCGGCGTAGGCCTCGAGCTCGGCCTGGCGCTCGTCCACCACCACGCGGCGCTTGACCGCGTTGGCCGGCATCATGACGTACTTGGGGATGTCGTCGGCGTAGTCGCGCGGGGCCACGTCCTCGCGCGCGCCGGACGGCGCCACCAGCGTGCGGGTGTGCGCTATGCGCATGGTCTCGTGCAGCATGACCGGCGTGTCAAAGCGCTCGGAGAGCTCAAAGGCGGCGCGGGCCATCTCGTAGCAGTCCTGCGAGTCGGCGACGTCGAGGCAGGGGATGCGGCCGAAGGCGGCGTAGAAGCGCGAGTCCTGCTCGTTCTGGGACGAGTAGCAGGACGGGTCGTCCGCGGCCAGGAGCACGAGGCCGGCGTTCACGCCGGTGGACGCGGCGGCCATGAAGGGGTCGGCGGCGACGTTCACGCCCACGTGCTTCATGGTGACGAGCGAGCGCACGCCGGCGATCGCGGCGCCAAGGCCCACCTCGAAGGCGACCTTCTCGTTGGGGGACCACTCGCAGTAGACGTCGTCCTTGCGCACGAGGGCCTCGAGCGTCTCGGTGGACGGCGTGCCGGGGTAGCCCACGCCGACGGCCACGCCGGCTTCCCAGGCGCCCTGGGCAATGGCCTCGTTGCCGGACATGAGGTTCTTCTCCATGTCTCTCCTCTCCCTCTGTAAATTGGGGACAGTCCCCAATTTACAGAAACATTTTATGCGTGACCTAGCGGCGCGTCTCGCGCGCGACGAGGGCGTCCGCCCCGTACTTTGCGCGCAGCGCCGGCTTCTCTATCTTGCCCGTGGGGTTTCTCGGCACGGGCGAAAATATGACCTTGCGCGGCCGCTTGTAGCGCGGCAGCCGCTTGCAGAACGTGTTGACGTCTTCTTCGGTGAGCGCGGCACCTGGCTTGAGCTCAACGACCGCGGCCGGAATCTCGCCCAGGCGCTCGTCGGGAAGGCCGATCACGGCCACGTCCTTGATCGCGGGGTGCCCCATGAGGAAGTCCTCGATCTCCACGGGGTAAATGTTCTCGCCGCCCATGATGACGACGTCCTTCTTGCGGTCCACCAGCCAGTAGAAGCCGTCTGCGTCCTGGCGCGCCATGTCGCCGGTGTGCAGCCACCCGTCCACGAGGGTCTCGGCCGTGGCCTCGGGGTCCTTGTAGTAGCACTCCATGAGGCCGGGGCCCTGCACGCAGAGCTCGCCGACCTCGCCGGGCGCGACCTCGGCGCCGTCCTCGCCCACGATCTTGCACTTCCAGCGGTAGCCGGGCACGCCGATCGCACCCACGTGGTCAATGTTCTCGAGCCCCAGGTGCACGCAGCCCGGGCCCATGGACTCCGAGAGGCCGTAGTTGGTGTCGTAGTCGTGGTGCGGGAAGACCTCGCGCCAGCGGCGGATCAGGCTCTCCGGGACGGGCTGCGCGCCAATGTGCATGAGGCGCCACTGGTCCAGGCGGTAGTTGTCCAGCCGAACCGTGCCCTCCTCAATGGCCACGAGAATGTCCTGCGCCCAGGGCACGAGCAGCCACACGATCGTGCAGCCCTCGTTGGAGACGGTCTCCAGCACGGTCTTGGGCGAGACGCCGCGCAGAAGCACGCCGCGGCCGCCCACCATGAGGCTGCCCAGCCAGTGCATGCACGCGCCCGTGTGGTAGAGCGGTGGAATGCACAGGAAGACGTCGTCGTGCGTCTGGTGGTGGTGCGCCTGCTCCATTTCTGCGGCCTGCGTGAGGCTCTGGTGGTGGTGCAGGATCGCCTTGGGGAAGCCCGTCGTGCCGGAGGAGAAGTAGATCGCGGCGTCCTCGTCCTCGGAGAGCGGCACGCGCGGGTCCGCCGAGGAGCACAGGCTCGCCAGCTCGCGGTAGCTCTCCGCCCAGGTGGGGCAGTCGTCGCCCACGAAGAAGAGCAGGCGGCCGGCCCGTATGCGGTCCACGATCTCCTCAACGCGGCCGATGAACTCCGGGCCAAACACCAGAATGTCCACGTCGGCCTTGTCCAGGCAGTACTCGATCTCGTCGGCGGAATAGCGGAAGTTCAGCGGCACCACCGTGGCGCCGGACTTAAGCACGCCAAAGTAGAGCGGCAGCCACTCGATGCAGTTGTAGAGCAGGATGGCCACCTTGTCGTCCTTGCGCACGCCGCGGGAGAGCAGCAGGTTGGCAAAGCGGTTGGCCTTCTCGTCAAAGACGGACCACGTCATCTCGCGGCGGAACGGCTCGTCGTCGGTGGTCTCCACCAGGTCGTAGTCACGCCAGGTGATGTGGCGGTTTTCGCGGCGCTCGGGGTTTACCTCAACGAGGGCGACCTCGCTGGGGTACCTCTCGGCGTTGGCGCGCAGCATGTCGACGATGGTCATGGGTGCCTTTCGATAGCGTTGCCAGCCCCCACATCATAGCCCGCTTGGGCGCGCGCGCGACGCCCGCAGGCGGTGCGGTAACGTTCCCGTGACGTGTCGAGGCAGAATCCGGCGGGTCGTGTGTCACTTTGGGCCTCATCTGAGGGGCTGCACGAAGGCTGTTCCACGATTGCGCTATCGGAAGGCGTGAAAACCGCAGGTGGGAAAGATACCCCTTTCCGCGTTTGGACGAACGTGCTCCAACAGCCCCTCAGATGAGGCCCAAAGTGACACAGCGCCCGCCGAAAAACGCCCCGGCTCCGCGCCACCTTTCGAGACGATGACTTCCGGGCGAGCGGAGCCAGGCCGGTCGCAGGGGTCCTGTGGTATTCTCGCGAGAAACGCGACGGAAGGAGCCACCCCATGCGACGGCTGCTCGTGGTGGAGGACGACGCGCGCCTGCGCGACGAGCTCTGCGTGCTGCTCGCGCGCAATGGCTACGAGGCCGAGGCGCTCACGAGCTTTGCCGACGTTGCCGCGCAGATTCTGGCGGCGGCGCCGGATTTGGTGCTGCTCGACCTCAACCTGCCCGGCGTCGACGGCACCTACGTCTGCCGCGAGGTGCGCCGCCGCTCGAGCGTGCCGATCGTCGTGGTGACCTCCCGCGACAACGACATGGACGAGCTGCTCACGCTCTCCTTCGGCGCGGACGACTTCGTGCCCAAGCCCTACAACGACCAGGTCCTTCTCGCCCACGTAGCGACGGTCCTCAAGCGCAGCTACGGCGAGGGCGCCGCCTCCGCGGAGATCAGCCACGCCGGCGTCACGCTGGACACGGCGCGCTGCAGCGTGAGCTGCCAGGGCCGCACGGCCGAGCTCACCAAGAACGAGCTGCGCATTCTTGCGCTGCTCATGCGCAACGCCGGCGCGGTGGTGAGTCGCCAGCGCATTCAGGAGGAGCTCTGGGCCTCCGACGAGTTCGTGGACGACAACACGCTCACGGTGAACGTGAGCCACCTGCGCTCCACGCTCGCCAAGATCGGCGTCGAGGACTTCGTGCGCACCAAGCGCGGCATGGGCTACCTGGTGGAATAGGGGAGCGAGAAGAACGTGGGCCTTGGTGCGTACATTGCCGACCGACTGGTGCCGCTCGCCGTGGGCGTGGTGGCGCTCGCGTTTGCCGCGCTGGTCATGGTCGTGTACGGCATGGACGCGGCGGCCGTGGCCTTTGTCTGCGGGGTGCTCGTGCTCGCGGCGGCGGTGGCGCTCGTGCTGGACTGGCTGCACCGCCGCGCGTTCTACCAGCGGCTCGAGGACGCCCTCGACGCGCTGGACGAGACCTACCTCGCCACGGAGCTCACCGAGCGCCCGGGCTTTCCCGAGGGCCAGCTCTTCTTTGACGCGCTCGACCGCGAGTCCCGCGCCATGCGCGACCGCATTGCCGCGGCGCGCCGGCGCTCCCGCGAGTACCGCGAGTACGTGGAGACCTGGGTGCACGAGATCAAGACGCCGATCGCGGCCGCGCGCCTCGTGGCCCGCAACAACCCCTCGCCGGCCACGGAGTCCATGGACGCCGAGCTGGACCAGATCGAGGGCTACGTGGAGCAGGCGCTCTACTACTCGCGCGGCACCTCGCTCGACCGCGACTTCCAGATTCGCCGGGTCTCGCTCGCCGAGGTGGTGCGCGACGCGCTGCGCCACAAGGCGCGCACGCTGATCGGCGCGCACGTGGCGCCTGAGCTGGGCGAGCTTGACTACACGGTGCGCGCCGACCCCAAGTGGCTGGCGTTCGTGATCGGCCAGGTGCTCGTGAACGCCGCCAAGTACCGGGGCGAGAAGGACGGGGAGGGCCGCGTCCGCGTCTGGGCCGAGCGCCGCGAGACCGGCCTCGACGCCTGGGAGACGGTGCTCGCGATCGCCGACGACGGCGTGGGCATTCCGGCCGCGGACGTGGGTCGCGTCTTTGACAAGGGCTTCACCGGCGAGAACGGCCGCCGGTTCGCGCGCTCCACCGGCATGGGGCTCTATCTGGTGCGCAAGCTCTGCGAGAAAATGGGCGTGCGCGCGTGGCTCGAGTCCGAGGAGGGCGCGGGCACCATGGTCTTTCTCGCCTTCCCCGACAGCGCCGAGCGCGCGTGACTCCAAAATAACGCGCAAAATCGTACATGTGCGTTATTTTTTCCTGCGGATATAGAAAGTTGTGCTTGATTTTGTACGTTAATCAGTGGCGGGCGGGATTCGCCGCCTTGCAACCTTGCGAAAGCGTAAGGGAGCGATAAGCGCATTCGATGGCACCGTTCTTCTCGCCGGACGAGTATGGTCGTGTACCAGAAGGCCAAACGAGAGGAGCCGCGATGGCACCCGCTCACATCCAACCCACCCAGCCGGTCCTGTCCTGCCGGGACGTCGAGAAGCTCTACGGCACCCGCGACAACGTCACGCGCGCCCTCGACGGCGTGTCGTTCGACGTCGCCGCCGGCGAGTACGTCGCCATAATGGGCCCGTCCGGCTCGGGCAAGACCACGCTCCTGAACTGCATCTCCACGATCGACCGCCCCACCTCCGGCCACATATTCGTGGACGCCCAGGACATAACCGCGCTGCGCCCGGGCCAGCTCTCCAAGTTCCGCCGCGAGCGCCTGGGCTTTGTCTTCCAGGACTCCAACCTGCTCGACACCCTCACCGCGCGCGAGAACATCGCGCTCGCGCTCACGATCAACCACGCGCCTGCCAAGGAGGTCACGGCCCGCGTGAGTGGCGTCGCCCAGCGTCTGGGCGTCGCCGACGTGCTCGACAAGTTCCCGCACGAAATGTCCGGCGGCCAGAAGCAGCGCGTCGCGGCGGCCCGCGCGATCGTCACGGACCCGTCGCTGGTCCTGGCCGACGAGCCCACCGGCGCTCTCGACTCGCGCAACTCGCGCCTGCTCCTGGAGAGCCTCGAGGAGCTCAACCGCGCCGGCGCCACGATCATCATGGTCACGCACGACTCCTTCGCCGCGAGCTACGCCCGCCGCGCCCTCTTCCTCAAGGACGGCCGCGTCTGGAACGAGCTCGTTCGCGGAACCAAGACGCGCAAGACCTTCTTCAACGAGATCATGGACGTCGTGTCCTTCCTGGGAGGGGAGGGCGCAGATGTACGCTAAGATCGCGCTCGGCAACGTCCGCAAGTCCTTCCGGGACTTCTCGGTCTTCTTCCTCACGCTGGCCTTCGGCGTCTGCGTGTTCTACGCCTTCGGCTCGATCACCGACCAGGCTGCCGTCATACAAATGGCCTCCGACCAGCGCCGCATGGTGCAGGCGCTCGCGGACATCCTCTCCGGCCTCTCTGTGTTCGTTGTCGTCATCCTTGGGTTTCTCGTCGTCTATGCCAACCGCTTCCTCATCCGTCGGCGCAAGCGCGAGTTCGGCATCTACCTCACGCTCGGCATGGACATTCGCCACGTGTCATGGATCGTGGTCATAGAGACGCTCACGGTTGGCGTGGTCGCGCTTGCGGTGGGCCTCTTGCTGGGACTTGCGCTCTCGCAGGTCATGATGTACGTCACGGCTGGGATCTTCGAGGCCACGATCAGGGGCTTCGTCTTTGCGTTCTCGCCGGCCGCGGCGCTCTCCACGGTGGCGTGCTTTGCGGGAATCTTCCTCGTGACGCTCGTCTTCAACGTGTCCACGGTCAGCCGCTACAAGCTCATCGACCTCATCAACGCTGACAAGGTGAGCGAGAAGGTCCGTCTGCGCAGCCTACCGCTCTCGGTGGTGCTCTTCCTCGTGTCGCTCGCGCTCATTGGCGTGGCGTACAAGGTCCTGCTCGAGCACGGCATGATGGAGGAGGGGCCGTACTTCGCGATCGCCACGGGCCTCGTCACGGTGGGCACGCTGCTCTTCTTCTTCTCGATTTCCGGCTTTGCCCTGCGCGCGCTCCAGGCGAGCCCGCGCGCCTACCTCAGCGGCCTCAACATGTTCGTCATGCGCCAGCTCAACAGCCGCATCAACACCGCATGGCTCTCGATCTCCCTGGTCTGCGCCATGCTCTTCCTCGCCATTTGCGGCGTGTGCACGGGCTTCTCGGTGGCCACGGGCATGAACGAGAGCCTGCGCGTGGGCACGGTCTACGACATGTCGCTCATAAGCTACCCCATGGGCATGGCCTTGCAGGATGCCGCGCCGCACGAGGAGGGCCCGGCCGCAGCGGACGACTACGACGCCATCGCGCGCCTGCGCTCCGACATCCCCAACTACGACGAGCTCTTCCGCGACGCCGTGCAGGTCAACCAGTACACCTACGACGCCGCCGGCAACCCGATCGTGGACACCACCGTGGAGGAGCTCTTTGCCAACACTGACTTCACGGGCAACGCCACCGTTGAGACCATGATGCAGGGCAACACCGCGCAGCGCCTCACCGTGGTTCCCGTCTCCGAGTACAACGCGCTGGCCCAGATGGCGGGCGAGAAGACCGTGGAGCTCGCGGACGGGGAGTGCCTGCTCTGGAACGACCTCTCGTCCCTGGACGAGCTCTGGGACGCGGTGACCGTGCAGAACCCGGAGGTCGAGGTCGGCGGCAAGACGCTGCGCTTTGCCGAGGAGCCGCTCGTGCACCTGGTCTTCTCGGACACGGCGGCCGGCGGCACGGTCTCCGGCGCCCTCGTGGTCCCGGACGACATGGTGCCCTCAGGCGCCGGCCCTAGCGTCACCGCGGTGAACCTCATGTACGCGGGCGAGCGCACGGAAGTCGAGCCTGCCGCCGTCGCCGCGATCGACGAGGCCTACGGCGACGTCATGGGCCAGGGCTCCACGCTCGACGCCTGGCCGGCGTGGACCAGCACGACCGCCCAGGGCCTGCTCGACCAGAGCTCCGGCACCACCGTCGTGGTCACCTACCTGGCGATCTACATCGGCGTGGTCCTGCTCGTGTGCTGCGCGACGGTGCTCGCCCTGCAGCAGCTCTCCGAGGCGGCGGACAACGTGGGCCGCTACCGCGTGCTCTCTGAGCTCGGCGCCGAGAAGCGCATGATCGACCGCGCCCTTCTCGCCCAGATCGGCGTGTACTTCCTCTTCCCGCTCGTGGTGGCCGTGGCGCACGCGGCGGTCGCGCTCAGTGTGGTGAACGACATCGTGGCGCTGCTCACGGGGTTCCAGATCGGCACGGCGCTCGCGGGGACGGTGGCCTTTGTCGTGGCCCTCTACGGCGGTTACTTCCTCGTGACCTACCTCACCTCGCGGAGCATGCTTTCCCGGTAGCCGAATAGGTCAGCCGCGGCGCCGTGCTTCTCGTCTACCATGGGCGAGAAGCACGGCGCACCCGCGCCCGTCGCATGCAGAGAAGGGGGCCCACCATGGGACTGTTCGACAAGATTCGCAGCAAGATCACCTCGTCCGACGGCAAGAGCGATCTTCCGTCCGCCACGTTCGCCACGCGTCCCGACGTGGTCTACGCGCCGGTCTCGGGCATGCTCGTGAGCCTCAAGGAGGTCAAGGACGAGGTTCTGCCCGTCGCCCTGCTCGGCGACGGCTACGGCATTCTGCCGACCACCAACACCGGCATCGTCTACGCTCCCGTCGACGGCGTGATTGGCGCCACCACGATGACCAACCACTCGATCGTCATCGCGGCCGAGGGCGGCATGGAGGTCCTGATCCACATTGGCATTGGCACCGTCAACATGGGCGGCAAGGGCTTCTCGCGCTTTGTCGAGACGGGCGAGGCGGTCCGCGCCGGCCAGCCGATCATGACCTTCAACGACGACTCGATCAAGCAGGCCGGCTACGAGGACGTGGTCTGCTGCACAATTTCCAACCCCGACGCCTTCTCGCAGATCGACCACGTGGGCGACACGAGCACCCTGCTCGACGGCCGCCCGCTGGTCAAGATCGGCGACCCGCTGCTCGTCGCGCGCCGCGCGTAGGCGGTTCCGCGCCGCACCTGGGAATCGCCCCCGTTGTCACGGGCGGCTCTAAGAATCGGCGACCTTGGCTCGCTCGCGTCTAAGAATCGGCGCCCTTGCATCGCTGCGAGGGCGCCGTTCATGACAAGGGCGCCGTTTCCTAGAAGCAGCCGAGACAAGCCCCGCTTTTTCTAGGTCCGCCCCTGACAAGGGCGGCGATTCCTGGAGCGGCGGACGACAAGGGCGGCGATTCCTGGAGCGGCGGGTGACAAGGGCCGCGATTCCCGGATCGACTACGCAAAAAAAGGGCCGGCGCCCAGGTGGGAGCCGGCCCCGCTGCGTGCGTGTGAGCTTGGACCCTACGCGTCCTTCTCGCCCTCGAGCGAGGCGTAGAACGTGGCGTGGTCGAAGACGTCCTTAATGGTCTGGCCGTTGACGAAGGGGAGCGCGAGGAACTCGTCGACGGTGGGGACGAGCTCGGAGCAGTCGACGAAGTGGTTCTTCTCGTTGCGACGGCTGGTGTCCTGCGCGCGCCAGGACTCATAGTTGCAATCCGTGAGGTAATAGACGCTGGAGCCGATCTTCATGTAGACGGAGTGGTTGCAGTGCAGGTACTCGACCAGACCCTCGTAGTTCAAGTCGAGAGCCTCGGCTGCCTTCTTTCCCATGGCGATCCCCTTTCGTCGGAGGCCAATCGGACGTTAGTGAGAGTGTAACCCGCGCGGCGGACAGTTATGCGCACGTTTGCTGAATGTTAGGCGAGCGTCGGCCGAGCGGTCAGCGGGCGGTCTTGCGCGTGCGGCCGAGAAGAACGCGCTCCAGCTCGGCGGGCGTGTCCACGAGGGTGGTCGCACCGGCGGCGAGAAGATCGTCCACGCTGCGAAATCCCCAGGTGCAGCTTATGCACGGGCAGCCAACGCTCGCCGCGGTCTGGACGTCCACCTCGGAGTCGCCAATGTAGACGAGTCCGTCGCGCGTGGCGCCCATGCGCTCGAGGGCGGCCGCCACCATGTCCGGCGCCGGCTTCTTGCGGATCCCGGCGGCCTCGTTCTCCCCGAGGACGGCGTCGAAGGCGTTGGGAAACTGGCGTGCCACGAGCTCCTGCACGGCAAAGTCGCCCTTGTTGGAGACCACGGCCAGGCGCACGCGCGCCGCGCGCAGGTGGGCGAGAAGCTCGGGGACGCCGGGGTAGGGGCCGGTGTGGTCCTCGCAGTGGGCGGCGTAGTGCGCGCAGAAGTCCTGGTAGACGGCCTCCTGCTCGGCAGCGGTGGTGCCGACGGGCACGGCTCGCTCGATGAGCTTGCGAATTCCGTTGCCCACGAAGCGGCGGACGTCGTCGAGGGAGTGGGGCGGCATGCTGTGCGCCGCGAGCGCGGCGTTGGTGGAGAGGTGCAGGTCCTCGAGGGTGTTGAGCAAAGTTCCGTCGAGGTCGAAGACCACGGTTTCGTAGGCAGGCATGGGTGCTCCTTCGGTTTGGCCGGCGTTAGGGTAGCACGTCTGGCTTGCCTGGTCGGCGCGCGTTTGGTTGGGGGGTATCATTGAACGGTGGCGTTGGTATAATCGGCGCATTCTCACTTCGGCGTTTGGGGGGGTTTGCATGGGAGCCTCTGCAGGAAAGGGTCGCGCGTGGCTTGCGTGCGCGGCGTGTGCGCTGGCCATGGCGGCGCTGTTCGTTCTCGCGGTTCCCGCGCGGGCGGACGCCATGCAGATCTTTGTGAACACGCTCTCGGGAAAGCACATTACGATAGAGGCGGATTCCGGCGATACCGTCGATGATGTCAAGCAGAAAATTGCCAACAAGGAGGGCGTTCCCGTCGAGCTGCAACGTCTGATCTTTGCCGGAAAGCATCTCGAAGACGGGCACACGCTCGCGGACTACAATATTCAGAAGGACTCGACGCTGCACCTCGAGGTGCGTGCGGTCGTCGCGGTCTTGAAGGAGGGGCAGGTCGTGACCGAGGCGACCTATGGGGACACGCTCACCGTGGAGGCGCGAATGTGGGTGGGCAACTCTGCGGCCCCAGACGCAGCGAAGCTCTACCTCGGGGACGCCTCAGACGAGGGGAGCCTGATCTCCGAGGCACAGCCAACGGTTCAGGGTGGCGTTGCCACCGCCACCTTCAGCCTTGTGCTTTCGGGCGAGGCGTGGGCGCCAAGCGACGCGCCGCGCACGCTCACGGTGGTCTTAGGGGAGACGTCTGCCTCCGCCTCGCTCACGGTGCTCAAGGCTGCGACGCCGGAGCCGGAGCCGGAGCCCGAGCCCCAGCCGGAGCCCGAGCCCCCGGCCGAACCAGACCCCCAGCCCGAAACCACGCCAGCGACGGAGCCCGAACCTGCGCAGACGTCCGCTCGCGAGCCGCTTGCCGCCACGGGGGACATGCCTCTTGCGCCCGCCGTTGCGCTTGGCGCCGCCGGCGTCGCTGTTCTTCTCGCTCGCCGTTCGGTTATGTACACCCTTCGCAAGGAGCCGAAGTAGGGGTACTCCCGCTACCTGCGGCTTTGTGGGCCCTTGCGCGCCGTGGCGGACGTAGGGGTGTACATACCCGTCACGGGCGCGATTGTTGTCGTCCGGTCTCTCGCGTGCAAACGATGGGAGCTTTGCCCTGCCGTTGATTGCCGCGCTTACCTCTCGCGGTGCTCTTCGCGGTTTCTGTCGTAGTTGATCTTAAGGTCGTGCGGCGCTGCGCCGCCTGCTCGGCAGCCCGGAGGCGATGCGCGCACTCATGAGCATCGAGGGCTTCCGCAACCTCAACTCCGACATCGAGACCATCATCAACAAGTCCGAGGCCGTGAAGAAGGCCAAGAAGGAGAAGGAGTCGTTCACCCCCAAGGAGAAGAAGCAGCTCTCCGAGGAGGAGAAGGAGTTCAAGAGCAAGCGCAAGGAGATTCAGGAGAAGCTCATCAAGTTCGCGACGCGCATCCCCGTGTTCATGTACCTCACGGACTATCGCGAGCAGTGCCTGAAGGACGTCATCACGCAGTTCGAGCCGGGGCTGTTCAAGAAGGTGACGGGCCTGGAGGTGCGCGACTTTGAGCTGCTGGTCTCGCTCGGTGTGTTCAACGACGCGGTCATGAACGACGCTGTCTACAAGTTCCGCCGATACGAGGACGCGAGCCTGTCCTACACGGGCATCGAGCGCCACTCCTACGATGCGAGCGTGGGTCTCTTCGACACGGCGCTCTCGCGCGAGGACTACGAGGAGATGAAGCGGCGCGACTCGCGGGCGGAGCCGGAGGTTGCGGCTCCTCTGGGTGAGGAGCCGACGATTGTCGCCGAGGAGGCCGGGCCCAAGCCTACGGCGGAGGCTTCCGTTACGCCGTCCGTCGCGGCGCCCGCTCGTCCTTCTCGCCAGCCGCTTGACTCGATCGAGGTCGGCGACGTCGTGCGCCACAAGGCGTTCGGTGAGGGCACGGTGGTGAGCCTCGACGAGGGTCGCATCGTCGTCCACCTGGGCGGCAAGGACCGCATGTTCGCGTTCCCCGGAGCGTTCGAGCAGGGGTTCCTGAGGCTGTAGCCCGTCTGAGGCGGTTGCGCGATTGGAGCGCGTCCAGTGTGGTATAAGGGAGGCAGGCCCTTCGGGGTCTTCCAAGCGCCGGGGGCGTTTCCTCCGGCTTTTTTTATATTGAGACGTTCGCAAGAGTTCGGAGACAGTTCTTCTTGAAAACTCATGTTTGGCAGAGTAAGACTGCCAATTATGTTAAGATTGGCAGAGGCAGGCTGCCAATCTTGGAGGTTTCCATGAATGAGGTAATTGCCTCCGCACTTCGGGACTTCAGCATTGAGGCGTTCAAGCCCATCTTTACTCGCGACCTTGACCTTGGGGAGCCCCTCCCCCCGCGCGCCGGTAACTTGGTCAAGGTGGTGATAGGCATGCGGCGCAGCGGAAAGTCGTATCGCCTGTTCCAGGAGATGGACAACCTGCTTACCTCTGGCGTGTCTGAGAATCGCATCTGCTACTTCGATTTTGACGATGATCGCCTCAAGCCCATTACGCCGGCTACGGGAGACGCGGTGCTCGAGACGTTCTACGCCATCAACCCCTCTGCGCTATCGGAGGGTGCGTACCTCTTCTTTGACGAGCTTCAGGAGATGTCGGACTGGGGTGCGTGGCTCAGGCGCGTTGTCGCAACGCGAAAGGCGACCATCTACGTGAGCGGGTCCTCTTCGAAGATGCTCTCAACGGAGATAGCGACGGAATTTCGTGGCCGCGCCTTAGATTTTGAGCTGCTGCCCTTCTCGTTCAGGGAATATGCCGTTGCACACAACGTTCCCGGAGTCGATTTGGCTGCTCGATCGACTGAGGAGACGCTTCGCCTTGAAGGGGCATTCCAAACATACCTGCGTGAGGGCGGCTTTCCAGCGACGTTTGGGCTGTCGCAGGGCCAGGCGACGGCGCTCTTGCAGTCCTACACCCAGCGCGTCGTGGCTCGCGACGTCGTTGAGCGTCACAGTGTGCGGCAGCCGCGGGTGGCGGCGCTCTTCGCGCAACGCCTTCTTGGCCTCAATGCAAGGCAGCTTTCCCTGCGAAAGACGACCAATGATCTTAAGTCGGCAGGGATTCCTACGACCAAGGAGACCCTCGGCGAGCTTTTTGCATACTTCCAGGAGGCGTATCTCGTCTTTTCTGTGCGCGAGCTCTCCTTCTCTCTGTCTGAGTCGACCACGAGTCAACCAAAGGTCTATGCGGTTGACCCGGGTCTGGCGCTTGCCGGGGGGACAGCTCATGCGCTGGACGAGGGTCAGCGGCTTGAGGATTCCGTCTACCTGGAGCTTCGTAGGCGAATGACGGGAATGCGCAGGGATGCGATTTCCTCACTGCGAACCAAAGGGCATGGCTACGAGGTCGACTTCGTCGTTGGGGATGTCCTCTCGGGTGAGCTCTACGACCTCTATCAGGTTAGTGCCGACGTGAGAGACTCCAAGACTTACGAACGAGAAATACGTGCCCTATGGGAGGCGCTTGAAGAAAGTCGCCTTGAGGAGGCGACGCTCATCGTCGGCACCGGTCCGGAAGCGGTGCTCGAGAATGAGGGAAGGAAGATACATCAAGTACCGGCCTGGAAGTGGCTTCTCGGATAGGGTCCTTCTCGATACTGGCTCACTGCGGTTTGTGTCGGTCTGCTTTCGGGCTCTCGCCGTCCGGCCTGCCCGTAGTACAATCACCCCCGCTGTGGCGTGCGCCGTCTACGTGCGCCGCGGCCATCCGGTAGGCGCCGCCCGTACGGCACGGGGCGGCAGGACGAGAAAGGCATCACATGGACTCCCACACCATGCACACCCACACCTGCGGCGAGCTGCGCCGCGAGCACATTGGCCAGACGGTCACGCTGACCGGCTGGGTCTGGCACCGCCGCGACCACGGCGGCCTGATCTTCGTCGACCTGCGCGACCGCGACGGCGTGACGCAGGTCTCCTTCGACCCCGAGCACTCCGGCGGCGAGGCGTTCCACGCGGCCGAGACCATTCGCTCCGAGTGGCCGATCAAGGTCACCGGCGTCGTCCGCGAGCGTCCCGAGGGCATGGACAACCCCAAGCTCGCGACCGGCGAGATCGAGGTCCTGATCGACCAGATCGAGGTCCTCAACTCCTCCAAGACGCCGCCCTTCCAGATCGAGGATCACGTGGACACCTCCGAGGACGTCCGCCTGCGCTACCGCTACCTGGACCTCCGTCGTCCGCGCATGACGGCCAACCTCAAAATGCGCTCCGACTTCACCTTCGCGCTGCGCCAGGCGCTGCACGACCGCGAGTTCATGGAGGTGGAGACGCCGGCGCTCTTCAAGTCCACGCCCGAGGGCGCCCGCGACTTCCTCGTGCCGTCCCGCACCCAGCCCGGCCACCTCTACGCGCTGCCGCAGTCCCCGCAGCTCCTGAAGCAGCTCCTCATGGTCGGCGGCGTTGAGCGCTACTACCAGGTTGCCAAGTGCTTCCGCGACGAGGACCTGCGCGCCGACCGCCAGCCCGAGTTCACGCAGGTGGACATTGAGATGAGCTTCGTCGAGCAGGACGACGTCATGGGCGCGCTCGAGGACGTGCTGGCAGACGCCTTCGCCAAGATGGGCGTTGACATGCCCACGCCGCTGCGCCGCCTGGACTACTGGGACGCCATGGACACCTTCGGCTCCGACAAGCCGGACACCCGCTTTGGCATGGAGCTCCACGACGTGACCTCGATCTTCCAGGCCTCCAAGTTCAAGCTCTTCGCGAGCGCCGCGGCGACCGACGGCCAGTACGTCAAGGCGATCAACGCCAAGGGCGCCGGCGCCTGGCCGCGCGCGCAGATCGACAAGCTGGCGAACGTCGCCGCCGAGTTTGGCGCCAAGGGCCTCGCGTGGATCGCGTTCCGCGAGGACGGCTCCGTGAACAGCCCGATCGTCAAGTTCTTCTCCGACGAGGAGATGGAGGCGCTCAAGGCCGAGATGGGCGTCGAGCTGGGCGACCTCGTCATGTTTGCCGTCGCCGATCGCAAGACCTCCGACGAGATCCTGGGCGGCATGCGCCTGCACATGGCAAACGCGCTGAACGTGCCGCGGGAGGGCCACGACTTCCTCTGGGTGGTCAACTTCCCGCTCTTCCACTGGGACGACGAGACCAAGCGCTACGAGGCCGAGCACCAGCCCTTCACCCTGCCCACCGAGCTCGACGTGGAGAAGATCAAGGCCGACCCGCTGGCCATTGGCTCCGCCACCTACGACTTTGTCATGGACGGCTGCGAGGCGGGCGGCGGCGGCATGCGTATCCACAACTCCCAAATGCAGCTCGACATGCTCGAGCTCATGGGCTTCACGGTGGAGCGCGCCCGCGAGCAGTTTGGCTTCCTCATGGACGCCCTCGAGTACGGCGCGCCCCCCATGGGCGGCTTCGCGCTCGGCCTCGACCGCGTGTGCATGCTGCTGGCGGGGGAGGATTCGATTCGCGACGTCATGGCGTTCCCCAAGACGTCCTCCGGCAGCGACCTCATGTCCGAGGCGCCGAGCGAGGTCTCCTCGAAGCAGCTCAAGGAGGTCGGCCTGCGCCTTCTGTAAATTGGGGACAGTCCCCAATTTACACATAAGTTTGATATGGGCCCGTCTCCGCGTGATCGCGGCGGCGGGTCCGTTCTTCTCGGCTGTCCTTGGGTGCTGTGCTGAATGGTATGAAAGTGCCAAATATCCGTCCGTCAGAGGCAGTTTTTGGCACTTTGACACCAACGAGTGCCGCTCGCTTGGCGGCCACGCAATAGCGGCGCCCGCCGGGAGTGGCGAGCGCCGCAAGGTGGGGCATATGCCGAGAAGAACTACTTCTCGGAGCCGTAGAAGCTCTTGAAGCCCTTGAATATGACCGCGGCGAGGGCGGCACCGGCGAGCGGGGCAAAGATAAAGACCCAGACCTGCTCGAGGGCGACGGTGTTGCCGGTCGCGGCCATGGCGAGTGCGGGGCCAAAGCTGCGCGCGGGGTTCACGGAGGTGCCGGTCAGGGGAATGCCCATTATGTGCACGAAGGTGAGGCAGAGGCCGATCACGAGGCCGCCGAAGTGGCTGGTCTTGCCGTCGGCGGTCACGCCGAGGATCGTGAGCACGAAGACGCAGGTGAGTATGACCTCGACCACGACGGCGCCCGTCAGGGTGATGCCGGTCGAGGACGCGGCGCCGAAGCCGTTGCATCCGAGGCCGGTCTCGGTAACATCCAGATCGGCCAGGACGGCTACGTCTTCGCCCTCTCCGCTCAGACCTACGTGATCGAGTACCACCCCGACGAGGCCCTAGTGGGCGCCGACGCCCTGGACGCCGGCATCGACGTCGAGACGCTCGAGGACGGCTACGCGGGCTGGATGACGCTCGACGGCGCCCGGATCTACGCCCGCGTGTGCCTGATCGGCGACACCTACTACGTCGAGGCCGTTCCCGCCGCCGACATGAACGCCTCGGGCGACCTCACCGTGGGCGTGATTCTGTTCGTCTACGCGGTGGTCGCCGCGTCGGTGGCGCTCTACGGCGTCTTCGTGCTGCGCGACGAAGAGCGTGCGCGCGGCCGAGAAGGGCGAGGCGGCCCAGGCGGGGGAGAGGCCCGAGAAGGGCGCCGGCCCGCTAGCCGGCGGCTCGCGCGTCAACCGCCGCATCGCGAGCCGCGCGGCAGTCCTGTCGGCGGTGGGCCTTCTCGCCTTGGTGGTCATCTCGTTCTACATGCAGACGCTCTTCGCGCTGTCGTCGCAGTCGCTGACGCTCACCGAGCGCGTCGAACAGGTTGCCGCCGACATCGAGCGCAGCCAGGAGCGCGCCGCCGAGCTGGAGGAGCAGTACAACGAGCGCTACCTCTCCAAGGCGCGCGTGGCGGCCTATGTGTTCGACCAGAACCCCGGGCTCGCCAACCGCGAGAGTCTCCAGCAGCTCGCGGACGCGCTGCAGGTCCAGTACCTGTTCACGTTCGATTCGGCCGGCACCATGACGGCGACCAACTCAAGCTTCACGAACTTCTCGCTCTCCGAGGACCCCGAGGACCAGTCCTACGAGTTCCGCAAGCTCCTGCAGGGCGTTGACTCCGTCGTGCAGCCCGCCGGCCCCGACGAGGTCTCCGGCGAGATGCGCCAGTACATCGGCGTGACCACGCACGACGAGACGGGAGCGGTGAACGGCTTCGTCCAGCTGAGCATCCGCCCGACGCGGCTCGAGGTCCTGCTCGAGAGCGTGCGGATCGATCACGTGCTCGACGGCGTCCACGTGGGCGCGGACGGCTTCGCCTTTGCCGTGAGCAAGGCCGACGGCACCATCGCCTACTACCCCGACGCCAACACCACTGGCAAGCTCGCCACCGACTGCGGCCTCACCGAGGCCCAGCTCAAGGATGGCTACAGCGACTACGTGACGATCGACGGTGAGACGCTCATCGCGGCCTCGGCCGAGACGGGCGACTACTACGTCTACGCCGCCGGCTCCGACGGCGCGCTCATGGCCGAGCGCGGCCCGCTCACGCTGGCGACCGCCGGCATCGCCGCCGTGTGCCTTGCCGTGGTCTTCAAGGACGCCCTGTTCGAGCGCGGCTCGATCTTCGCCTACATCCTCGGCGGCAGCTGGGAGCACGGTCTCAACATCTTCGCGATCACGGCGTCGATCATGTTTGCCTGCCTGATCGCCACCGTGGCCGAGATCGTCCAGCACGTCCTCATGCTCGTCGCCCGCGTCGTCGAGGCCCGCGGCGTGACCATGTGCCGCCTCGCGTCGAGCATTGTCAAGTATGCCTCCGTGATCGGCATGCTCTACTGGTGCCTCGCGCTTCTCGGCGTGGACACGGCGACGCTTATGGCCTCGGCGGGCCTGCTCACCTTTGCGGTGTCGCTCGGCGCAAAGGACATCGTGACCGACATCATCTCGGGGCTGTTCATCATCTTCGAGGGCGAGTTCCGCGTGGGCGACATCATCCAGGTGGGCGGCCATCGCGGCACCGTGATGGAGATCGGCGTCCGCACCACCAAGATCAACGACGGCAACGGCAACGTGCTCGTGCTGCGCAACTCGAGCATCTCCAACGTCGTCAACATGACCAAGGAGCACAGCTACGCCGCCGTCGAGGTGGGCATCGAGTACGGTGAGAGCCTCGAGCGCGTGGAGAGCATCCTCGCCAAGGAGCTCCCCAACATAAAGAAGCGCCTCCCTGCCATTGTGGAGGGCCCGTTCTACAAGGGCGTCACCATGCTCGCGGACAACTCGGTCAACATAAAGATCGTGGCCGAGTGCGCCGAGAAGGACCGCCTGCCGCTGATCAACGACCTGAACAGAGAGATGAAGCTTCTGTTCGACCGCTACGACATCTCGATTCCGTTCCCGCAGGTCGTGGTCAACCAGCCGACCGTCTTCAAGAAGGCGACCTTTGCCGAGAAGCTGGCGGCCGACAAGTTCAACGCGGAGCAGAAGGAGGCGATCCGGAGCATGGCCGACGAGGACGAGGACTTCGACGAGTCCAACGACTCCGAGCGCCACTAGCCTCGCTGCCCGAATCGGCTCACGGGTCCGTCGCCGCCTCTCTGCGGTGGCGGGCCCGTTCTTGCGGTGTGAGGTCCTTCTCGGCCCTGTCCTTCTCGCCCTCGCCGCGAGCTTCTCGGCCCCGTGTCCTTCTCGCCCTTGTCGCAGGCTCGCTTCACGGTTTTGGGCAACAAGTTTGATGCAGTGCCGAAAAACAGAGGCTTTTGCATAAACAATGTTGCCCACAACCTGGGAGAGCGTGGCACCCCGGTCCCGCGACATAAATCCTTCGCCCCAAAACAGCAGGATTCGTTTCGAAAACGTCCCTCGCGCAAGCACGCGCGCGATGAAAACCCACAACCTCAGATTTCGTGCCAGCACCGCCGCCCTGCGCGAGCCTCGCCCGTTGCGCTATAACGGTGTTGGCGACGGCGAGGGGAGGCGAGATGGACGGCGTGCGCCTCATAGCGCGGTTCCTGGGGCCTTATCGGCGGGACTTCCTGCTTGCCGTGCTGTGCGTGGCCGCCGAGACCTCGCTCGAGCTCTTCATCCCGATCCTCATGGCGCAGGTCGTGGACCAGGGCATCATGGCCGGCGACCTGCACGTGGTCCTCGTCAACGGCGCGCTCATGCTCGTCTGCGCGGTGGTCGCGCTCTGCCTGGGCCTGGCCTACGCGCGCTTCTCGGCCCGCGCCGCCATGGGCCTGGGCGCCAACCTGCGCGCGGCGGAGTACGCGCACCTCCAGACCTTCTCCTTCGCCAACATCGACGACTTCGAGGGCTCCTCGCTCGTGACGCGCCTCACCACCGACGTCACCGTCGTGCAGAACGCACTCGTCACGGGCACGCGTCCGCTCGTGCGCGGCCCCTCGGCGCTGGTGGCGGGCATCGTCTACGCCTTCGTGATGTCGCCGGAGCTCGCCGTGGTGTTCTGCGTGGTCGTGCCGCTGCTCGCGGTGGCCATGCTCTCCGTGGTCGCGCGCGTGGCGCCGCGCTATCGCGTGCTGCAGCGCGCCATGGATTGGCTGAACGACGCCCTGCAGGAGGACCTCGCCGCCATCCGCGTGATCAAGGCCTACGTGCGCGAGGGCCACGTCGCCGAGCGCTTCGCCGCCGTGAACGAGCACCTGGCGGACACCGCCACGCGCACCTTCCGCACCGCGGTCCTGAACGTCCCGATCCTCCAGGGCGCCATGTACGCGACCAGCGTGGCCATCCTGCTCTTTGGCGGGCAGATGATCCTCGCCGGCACGCTTACCGTGGGCGCGTTCACGGGCTTCATGAGCTACGTCCTGCAGATCGTGAACTCGCTGATGATGATCTCAAACGTCTTCCTCATGCTCGCCCGCGCCGTGACCAGCGTGGAGCGCGTGCGCGAGGTGCTGGAGGAGGAGCCCACGCTCACCTCGCCGCCGGACGCGATTACGGACGTGGCTGACGGCTCGGTCGTCTTCGATCACGTGTGCTTCAAGTACGCTCAGGACGCCGAGAAGGACGTGCTCTCGGACGTCTGCCTGGACGTTCCGGCCGGATCAACCGTGGGCGTGCTCGGCGGCACGGGCTCGGGCAAGACGACGCTCGTGCAGCTGGTGGCGCGGCTCTACGACGTGAGCGCGGGCGCGGTGCGCGTGGGCGGCCACGACGTGCGCGCCTACGACCTCGCGGCGCTGCGCGATGCCGTTGCGGTGGTGCTGCAGAAGAACGTGCTGTTCAGCGGCACGGTGCGAGAGAACCTGGCCTGGGGCGACGCGGACGCCACCGACGAGCAGCTGCTCGAGGCGTGCCGGCTTGCCCGCGCCGACGAGTTCCTGGAGCGCATAGGAGGGCTCGACGGCGTGCTCGGCCAGGGCGGCTCCGGCGTCTCGGGCGGCCAGCGCCAGCGCCTGTGCATCGCGCGCGCCCTGCTCAAGCACCCACGCGTGCTCATCCTGGACGACTCCACGAGCGCGGTCGACATGGCCACCGACGCCGCGATCCGCGAGAACCTGGCGAGCCTCGCTGACGTGACCAAGATCGTGATCGCGCAGCGCGTGGCGTCCGTCATGGACGCCGACAAGATCGTGGTGCTCGACGACGGGCGCGTCCACGCGTGCGGCACGCACGAGGAGCTTCTCGCCACCGACCCCATTTACCAGGAGATCTACGAGTCACAGGTGGGCTCGGGGATCAGCGGGGAGGTGGCGTAAGGTGCCCGCTCGTGGAAACGCCGCGCCGTCGCGGCCGCACGACCTTCTCGCCACGCTGCGCGAGCTCCTGTCCTACATGAGCCACGCCCGCTGGCTCATGCTCGCGGTGGCCGTGCTCGTCACGCTGGCGGGACTTGCCAACCTGCTCGGCACGTACATGATCAAGCCCGTCGTGAACGCCGTGGGGGAGGGCGACCAGGCGGCGTTTGCCCGCGGCGTGGCGGTGGCCGCCGTGATCTACGTGATTGGAGTGGCGTCGGCCGCCGGCTACACGCAGCTCATGGTGCGCGCGGCGCAGCGCGTGGTCCTTGACGTCCGGCGCGACCTCTTCGCCCACATAGAGCGGCTGCCGCTCTCGTTCTTTGACCGGGCGCGCCACGGCGACGTGATGAGCTACTTCACCAACGACGTGGACACGGTCTCCGAGGCCCTCAACAACAGCTTCGCCAACCTCGTGCAGGCCGCGGTGCAGATCGTGGGGACGCTCGTGCTGCTTCTGGTGCTGGACTGGCGCCTCACGCTGGTCACGATCGCGTGCGACGCGGCGATCGCACTCTACGTGCGGTTCTCGGGCGGGCGCAGCAGCCGGTTCTTCTCGCGCCAGCAGGCCGAGCTCGGCGGGCTCGACGGCTACGTGGAGGAGATGATCGCCGGGCAGAAGGTCGTGAAGGTCTTCAACCACGAGGACGCCAACCTCGCGCGCTTCGGGCGGCTCAACGAGCGCCTGCGCGCGGCGGGCACCACGGCGCAGTCCTATGCGGCCACGATGGTGCCGGTGACGGTGTGCGTGGGCTACGTGAACTACGCGATCGTGTGCGTGCTGGGTGCGCTTCTTGCCGTGCGCGGGCTCACGGACGTGGGCTCGCTGGCGAGCTACCTGGTCTTTGTGCGGCAGGCGGCGGCGCCGCTCAACCAGTTCACGCAGCAGGGGAACTTCCTGCTCACGGCGCTCGCGGGCGCGGAGCGGATCTTCTCGGTCATGCGCCTTGCGTCCGAGGTGGACGAGGGTGAGGTGCGCCTCGTGCACGCCGATGACGTGGAGGCCGCCCGTGCGGCCGCCGGTGCCGCGGGCTGGGCGTGGGAGATTTGCGGCGAGCACGTGCCGCTCCAGGGCGACGTGCGGTTCTACCACGTGGACTTTGGCTACGAGGAGGGGCAGACCGTGCTCGCGGACCTCTCGCTCTTTGCCAAGCCGGGCCAGAAGATCGCGTTCGTGGGCTCCACGGGCGCGGGCAAGACCACGATCACCAACCTCATAAACCGCTTCTACGAGGTGCGCTCCGGCGTGATTACCTACGACGGCATCGACGTGCGCGACATAGAGAAGGCGTCCCTGCGCCGGTCGCTGGGCATCGTGCTGCAGGACACGCACCTCTTTGCGGGGACGATCGCGGACAACATCCGCTTTGGCAAGCTCGACGCCACCGACGAGGAGGTGCGCGCGGCGGCCCGGCTGGCCTGTGCGGACGGCTTCATATCGCGCCTGCCGCGCGGCTATGACACGCCCGTGGTGGCCGACGGCGCGAACCTCTCCCAGGGCCAGCGGCAGCTCCTCGCCATTGCGCGCGCCGCCGTGGCGGACCCGCCGGTGCTGATCCTCGACGAGGCCACCTCGAGCATAGACACGCGCACCGAGGCGCTCATTCAGCGCGGCATGGACGCCCTCATGGCGGGGCGCACGGTCTTCGTGATCGCGCACCGGCTCTCCACCGTGCGCAACGCCGACGCCATCATGGTCCTGGAGCACGGCCGGATCGTGGAGCGGGGCACGCACGAGGAGCTGCTCGCCGCCCGGGGCGAGTACTGGCAGCTCTGGACCGGCGCCAAGGAGCTTGACTAGCCGCGGGCGCGCGACGCCGCGTCCGTGCGCCTGTCTGCCCCCCCTCCCCCGTCCGTCCGCCCCTGCCCACCGGCCTCCCAGCTCGTCCGCCCCCCATGTTTTGGGCAACAAGTTTGATGCCTTGCCGAGAATCGGGGGCTTTTGCATAAGCAATGTTGCCCACAACAGGGGAGAGCGCGGCGTCCCGGTCCCGTGACATAAAGTCTTTGCCCCACAACCCAGAGGTTCTTCTCGGATTCAGGCACTTGGCGAGCACGGAAGGCCCAAAAGTTCAAAACCATGCTTTTGCTGGCGCACGCGGTCGGGAAAGGTAGAATCGGGCAAGCAGACGCGAATGGAGGCACATGGCAAAGCAGACGTGGCGGGGCGGCAACATGCTCTACCCGCTGCCCGCGGTAATGGTGAGCTGCGCAAACGCGGCGGGCGAGAAGGACATTGTCACGGTGGCGTGGGCCGGCACCGTCTGCACCAACCCGCCCATGCTCTCGATCTCCCTTCGCCCGGAGCGCTACAGCTACCACCTGATCCGCGAGTCCGGGGAGTTCGTGGTGAACCTCGTGACCTCGCGGCTCCAGCGTGCGTGCGACTGGTGCGGCGTGCGCTCCGGGCGCGACTACGACAAGTGGGCCGAGTGCCGCCTCACCGCCGCCCCGGCGGCAAAGCTCGAGCTTGCGCCCGCGATCGAGGAGAGCCCCGTGAACATAGCGTGTCGCGTGCGCGAGGTGCTGGAGCTGGGGAGCCACCATCTGTTCCTGGCGAACGTGCTGGCCGTGCAGGTGGAGGAGTCGCTGCTCGACGAGGGCGGCAAGCTGGACCTGGCCCGCGCCAACCTCACCGCCTACAGCCACGGCGAGTATTTCGAGCTGGGCCGGCGCCTCGGAACCTTTGGCTACTCCGTGCGCAAGCGCCCGCCCCGGGGACGCCGCGGCTCCCGCCGTCGCTAGTAGCCACGGCTCATGCGCTTGCGGATCCCAAAGTACTCCATGACCAGCAGCGTCAGCAGGATCGCCATGGAGACGAGCGAGCCCACCACGGCGCCCGCGAGCCCCGCGAAGTTCACGAGCAGCATGGCCACCGGCACGGAGAACGCAAACGCTATGAGGTAGAGCTTGGAGACGTCGCCCTGGGCGCGCAGCACCGTGACGATCTGGTAGAGGAAGTCTATGCAGGCACACACGCCGCCCGTGCCCACCATGACGAGACAGAGCCCCCGGAACTTCTCGAAGTCAAGGCCGTACATGAGGCTCATGAGGGGTATGCCGAGCGTGCCCATGAAGAGCGCCATCGCTCCCGTCACGAGCGCGATCACGCCCACCATGGCAAGCACCAGAAGGTCAAAGCGTCGGTGCTTCTCGGGGTCGTCCCATATGCGGGCCAGGCGCACGAGCTGGGGCTTGTATATGAAGCCCGCCACCATGAGGATCGAGTGCGCCGGGAAGTACATGGCGTTGTAGTAGAGCTGGTTGTCGTAGGAGAGCGCGCCCTCCATGGCGAACTTGGGCACCGAGTCGATCAGGTTGTAGAGAAAGAGCGCCACAAAGAGCGGGAAGCACTCGACGAAGAGCTCGCGGATTCCGCGCAGCGTGGCCGGCATGCTGCGCTCGGTCTCAAAGTAGGCGAGCGGCACGGTGAGTAGCACGAGCGACGCGACGGCACCCACGGCCATGGCAAAGCTCGCGACCGCGAGGTTGCGCGTCACGAGCAGCACGAGCGAGAAGGCCACGAGCCCCAGCACGCAGCGCGCCGCCTGCGAGAGGCCCGCGAGGTAGAGCTTGTCCTTCTGCTGGAGGCGCCCCTCGTAGACGTCGGCAAGGCCGTCGACGGCGCGGAAGACCAGCACTCCCATGCAGATCGAGAACATGTAGCCGTCATAGCCGCGGAACTGGCACCACATCCACCCCACCAGCAGCATGGCCGCGCAGGTGACAAAGCGGTTGACCTGGTAGTCCAGGAAAGAGCGCATGTCGTCGAGGTCGGAGACCTGGTAGGTGCGCACGCCGTAGTTGGCCAGGAACAGCAGCAGCGTGCCCACGGTGAAGGCCATGGAGAACAGGCCCGCCTGCTCGGCGCCCACGAGCCACGTGGCGACCATCGTGAGCAGCGGGAAGAGCATGCCCCACGCCGCCTGGCCGATCGTGTTGCAGACGTAGTCGCGCTTGGTCTGGTGCGCGAGGTACTGCTCGGTCTGCTCGGAGAACTTCCCGCCAAAGACCGCGGCAATGAGCCGGTTCCACCAGTCGTTGATAACGCGGGCGAGAAACGCCTCGTGCTCGCGCGGCCGCCGCTCGCGGCGGGGCTTGCGCGGGGACACGCCGTAGCGGGGCGTGTGCGGGGTCTGGGGCGCCGCGGGGGCGGGCTTGGTCCTCTTGAACGGGTTCTGCATGCGTAATCTCTCTGGTTGACGTCCTTCTCGGCTCCCGATTGTACCGCCGAGGGGCGCCGTCTAGGAAATTGGGGGGTTGTCATGGCAGCGTATAGGAATTCGTGACCTTGTCACGGCGCGGGGTCGTTTGGGGCAGTTTTGTGGGGCTGCATTCTAAGAATCGCGGCCCTTGTCGCGCCGTGATCTAATAATCCGCGCCCTTGTCGCAAAGAACGGCCCCGGCTCGCGACAAGAGCGCGTTTTTCTAGATCGCACCATGACAAGGTCGACAATTCCTAGAAAGGCCGCCAGAAGCCGGACGTGAACATCGCGTTTCTCGCCTGTGGGGTCTTTTCCAAGGCCGCCTGCACAGGGTACTCTCTATCGGGAAGGACCATACGTCCGAAAAAGGAGCAACGTTGGCCGAGAAGAACGTGCACGCGGAGAGCCTGAACGATAACATGACCGTCCTTCGCGTCCCTGAGAGCATTGCCGAGAACCTTGACCTGTTCCTGCGCCTGGTGCGCACGGTCCTCGACGAGTTTGACCCGAGCCTGCTCGAGACCTTTGACGTGCTGCTCTCGGACGCCTTCCGCGCGAGCGCCGACGAGGCCGCCGAGACGGACGACGAGCGCGCGGCCTTTGACGAGCTCGAGCGCACCATTGACGGCCTCGACGAGCGCAGCGCCACGCTGCTCATGCGCGCCTTCGTGGCCTACTTCCACCTGGCCAACATATGCGAGGAGCGCTACCGCGTGGACTCGCTGCGCGAGCGCGAGGCGGCCGTCGATCCCTCCGCGGACGCCGACCCGATCAACGACCTCACGGTGGCCTACCGCCGCCTTGTCGACGAGTGCGGCCGCGCCAAGGCCGCGGCCCTGCTCCAGCGCCTGGAGTTTCGGCCGGTCTTCACCGCCCACCCCACCGAGGCGCGGCGCAAGGCGGTCGAGGGCAAGATCCGGCGGATCTCGGGGCTGCTCGAGGAGCGCTCCCGCCTGGCCGGCGTCGCGCTCGCCGAGAACGAGCGACGCCTGCTGCAGGAGATCGACGCGCTGCTGCGCACCTCGCCGATCGCGCACAAGAAGCCGACGCCCGTCGAGGAGGCCGACACGATCGTCGAGATCTTCGACAGCACGCTCTTTGACATGGTTCCCGACGTCTACCGGCGCTTTGACGACTGGGAGCTCGGCGCGCGCGCCGGCACCGTGCCGCCCGTCTGTCCCGCGTTCTTCCACCCCGGCAGCTGGATCGGCTCCGACCGCGACGGCAACGCGTACGTCACCGCGCGCGTGAGCCGTGCCGTGGCCGAGAAGTTCCGCGTGCACGTGCTGGAGCGCCTGGCCGACGCCACGCAGGCGTGCGGGCGCAACCTCACGCTTGACGCGGTGTCCACGCCGCCCTCCGACGCGCTCGTGAACCTCTGGAGCCACCAGGTGGAGATGAGCGAGGAGCTCACGGCCCGCGCGCTCGACGTCTCCGCGAGCGAGCTGCACCGCGCGGCCATGCTCGTGATCGCCGAGCGCCTGCGCGCCACTGTGGCCCGCACCGCCGACGTCATGTACGCGTGCGCGGACGACTATGTTGCCGACCTGCGCGTCGTTCAGGACTCGCTCGCGCGCGCCGGGGCGGTGCGCGCGGCGTACGGCCCGCTGCAGCGCCTGGTCTGGCAGGCGCAGACCTTTGGGTTCCACCTCGTGGAGATGGAGTTCCGTCAGCATTCGCTCGTGCACGCCCGCGCGCTCGCGGACATTCGCGAGCACGGCCGCTGGGGCGAGCGCGGCGAGCTCGAGCCCATGACGCGCGAGGTGCTGGACACCTTCCGCGCGATCTCGCAGATCCAGCGCAGAAACGGCGTGGACGCGGCGCGGCGCTACATAATCTCCTTCACGCGCTCCGCCGAGGACGTGGCCGCCGTCTACGAGCTCGCGCACCTCGCCTTCGCGCACGAGGCCGACGTCCCCGTGCTCGACGTGATTCCGCTCTTCGAGCAGGCCACCGACCTCGAGCACGCGGTGGAGACGCTCGACCAGATCGTGCGCCTGCCCGAGGTCCAGCGCCGCCTCGCTCAGACGGGCCGGCGGCTCGAGGTCATGCTCGGCTACTCCGACTCCTCCAAGGACGTGGGCCCCACGGCGGCCACGCTCGTGCTGCACGCCGCGCAGGCCGCGATCGCGCGCTGGGCGGAGGACAACGACATAGACCTCGTCCTCATGCACGGCCGCGGCGGCGCGGTCGGGCGCGGCGGCGGCCCTGCCAATCGCGCGGTGCTCTCCCAGCCCGCCGGCTCCGTGAACGGCTGCTTCAAGCTCACCGAGCAGGGCGAGGTCATATTCGCGCGCTACGGCGACCCCACGCTGGCGCGCCGCCACGTGGAGTCGGTCGCGGGCGCCACGCTCCTCTCGTCCGCCCCCTCCGTCGAGCTGCTCAACACCGAGACGACCGAGAAGTACGCGGCGCTTGCCGCCGAGCTGGACGCCGCCAGTCGCGAGCGCTATCTCGACCTGCTGCACACCGACGGCTTTGCGTCGTGGTTCTCCACGGTGACGCCGCTTACCGAGGTGGGCCTCATGCCGATCGGCTCGCGTCCCGCCAAGCGCGGTCTCGGCGCGACCTCCCTCGACGACCTGCGCGCGATCCCGTGGATCTTCTCGTGGAGCCAGGCGCGCGTGAACCTGGCCGCGTGGTACGGCCTGGGAACCGCGTGCGAGCGCGTGGGCGACCTCGGCCTTCTGCGCGCGGCGTATGCCGAGTGGCCGCTCTTCTCGACCTTCATTGACAACGTGGAGATGTCGCTCTCCAAGGTGGACGAGCGGATCGCGCGGCTCTACCTGGCGCTCGGCGACCGGGACGACCTCGCGGAGAAGGTCCTCGAGGAGATGGCGCTCACGCGGCGCTGGGTGCTCGCGATTGCCGGGGACGCGTGGCCGCTCGAGCACCGCCGCGTGCTCGGGCCGGTGATTCGCATGCGCCTGCCGTTCGTGAACGTGCTCTCCGTGACGCAGGCCCTCGCGCTGCGCCGTCTGCGCGCCGGCGATCTTGCGCCGGAGGAGCGCGACGCGCTCACCTACCTCATTCTCTGTACCGTCTCCGGTGTCGCTGCGGGCCTGCAGAACACGGGGTGATACGAGCCTTTGTCCTTCTCGGCAAAGGGTCCCGCGGTCCTCAGAATCACCGTTCTGGCAGGGTTGTATCGAGAGGGCTCCTCGAATAACCCGACTTGGCGCAAAATGGTCTGCCAGATTGGCGATTTAGAGGATGGTGCCGAGAAGAACCCCAGCTCGCGAATCGCAACGCGTGCCAAACCTCCCAATTTGAGGAAACCGCCCGGCGAAGCGATTCGGCCAATGGCCGCATAAAGTTTCCTTGCTGTAACTCATTCGGTGAACGGTGCTTGCTTCGGCAGAAGTTAGTCGTATATTACTTGTCGTGAGTTGACGAAGGATAACTTCTAGGGAGGCCGTCATGGCACAACCGCAGCTTCCGCTGGCGATGGCGGGCACGGACGAGGTCGTGCGCGTCGCGAGCGTGCGCGGGGACGCTGCCCTGCGTCAGCACCTCTCAGAGCTCGGCTTTGTCGAGGGGGCCGAGGTCAAGGTCGTCTCGCGCGCCGCCGGGGACGTCATCGTGACCGTCAAGGGCGCGCGCCTCGCGCTCAACCGCTCCATGGCGAGCCACATCACCGTGTCTATCTAAATGATCCAAAAGGGGTCTGTCCCCTTTTGGGTCATCGGGAAGAAGGGAAGGCTATGGCAACACTCAGGGACGTGAAGGTGGGGGAGAGCTGCACCGTGGCCGCGCTCACGGGCGCCGGAGCCCTCAAGCGCCGGATCATGGACATGGGCCTCACCAAGGGCACGCGTGTCCACGTGCGCAAGGTGGCGCCGCTCGGTGACCCGCTGGAGCTCACGGTGCGCGGCTACGAGCTCTCGATCCGCAAGGACGAGGCGGCCTCGATCGAGGTCACGGACGTGTCCAGGGGCGAGTAGCGCGGACGAGAAGAACCTTGCGCAGCAGGCACGGCCGGGAGCGGCCGTTTTTCTCGCCCAACGAGTTAACCTTATCTAACAAATGGTACCACACAAGTAGCAATTAGCTAACTTGAGAAAGGCAGGACATGGCAGAGACAACCATAGGTCTCGCAGGAAACCCAAACTGCGGCAAGACCACGCTGTTCAACGAGCTCACGGGCTCAAACGGGTATGTGGGCAACTGGCCCGGCGTCACCGTGGAGAAGAAGCAGGCCGCCTGGCGCGCAAACCCTGACGTCACCTTCGTCGACCTGCCCGGAATCTACTCGCTCTCGCCGTACACGCCCGAGGAGGTCGTCTCGCGCGACTACCTGGTGGGGGAGCGCCCCGACGCCGTGATCAACCTCGTTGACGTCACCAACCTCGAGCGCAGCCTCTACCTCACCACGCAGCTCCTTGAGGCCGGGCGTCCCGTCGTCGTGGGCCTCAACATGTGCGACCTGCTCAAGGAGCAGGGCGACGTCATCGACGCCGCCGCCCTCTCGGAGCGTCTGGGCGTGCCGGTGGTCCAGGTCTCCGCCCTGCGCAACACCAACCTCCACGAGCTCGTCAAGAAGGCCGTCGCCGCCGGCCAGGCGGGCAGGGTCCAGCCGGGCGCCAAGTGCTTCTCGCCTGAGGTTGAGGACGCGCTCGGCAAGATCGCCCAGCTCATTTCTGGCAGCTGTGACGCCAACCTCGTGCGCTGGTACTCGATCAAGGTCTTTGAGCGCGACGCCGAGGCTGTGAAGGCTCTGCACCTCTCCTCCGCCCAGCTGGGGCAGGCCGAGAAGATCGTGCGCTCCGTGGAGGAGTCCCGCGACGACGATGCCGAGTCCATCATCACCTCCGACCGCTACGACTGGATCGGCGAGGTCATGGCCGCCTGCGTCAAGAAGGCGCCCAAGAAGCTCAGCATGTCCGAGAGGATCGACAAGGTCGTGACCAGCCGCGTGCTGGGTCTGCCGATCTTTGTGGCGGTCATGTTCGTCGTGTACTACATCGCTGTCTCCACGGTGGGCGACTGGGGAACCGTCTGGGCCAACGACGAGGTCTTCGGCGAGGGCTGGGAGCTCTTTGGCATGGCGATTCCGTCCATCCCTGCGGTGGTCGAGGGCTGGCTCTCCGCGGCGGGTGCCTCTGATATGGTGAGCTCGCTCGTGCTCGACGGCATCGTGGGTGGCGTGGGCTCGGTCCTCGGCTTCATTCCGCAGATGCTCGTGCTGTTCATGATGCTTGCGTTCCTCGAGGACTGCGGCTACATGAGCCGCGTGGCCTTTGTCATGGACCGCCTGTTCCGCCGCTTTGGCCTCTCGGGCAAGAGCTTCATCCCGTTTCTCATCTCCTCCGGCTGCGGCGTTCCCGGCGTCATGGCCACCAAGACCATTGAGAACGAGAAGGACCGCCGCATGACGGCCATGCTCACCACCATGATTCCGTGCGGCGCCAAGACCCCGATCATAGCGCTGGTCATGGGCGTGCTCGTGGGCGGCGCTGACGCCTGGTGGGTGGCCCCGATGTTCTACTTCCTCGGCCTCGCCGCGATTGTGGTCTCCGCGCTCATGCTCAAGAAGACGCGCATGTTCGCCGGCGAGCCCGCGCCGTTTGTCATGGAGCTGCCCGACTACCACCTGCCCGCGCTCAAGAGCTGGTGGCTGCACGTGTGGGAGCGCATCTCCGCGTACCTCAAGAAGGCCGCGACGATCATCTTTGCCGCGTGCGTGATCGTGTGGTTCCTCTCGAACTTCGGCTTTGCCTCGTGGGAGGGCGGCGACGGCTCCTTCGGCTTTCTCGCCTCGCTGCCGGGCGCGCCCGAGTTCAGCGCCGACTACTCGCTGCTTGCCATCGTGGCCGGTGCCATCTCGTGGATCTTCGCGCCGCTCGGCGCCGACAGCTGGCAGGCGACCGCCGCTTCCATAAACGCGCTTATCGCCAAGGAGAACCTGGTCTCCACCTTTGGCACGATCTTCGGCCTGGGCGAGGCCACCGAGGGCGACCCGGTCATGTGGCAGGCCTTTGCGGCCATGTTCACCGACGGCGCGGGCGTCATGCACGCGGGTGCCATGTGCGCGTTCGTGGCGTTCAACATGCTCGACGCCCCGTGCTTCGCGGCCATCGGCACCATCCGCAGGCAGATGGACTCGCCCAAGTGGTTCTGGTTCGCGATCGGCTACCAGTGCGTCTTTGCCTGGTGCGTGGGCCTGATTATCAACCAGCTCTGGGAGCTCTTCGCGCTGGGGAACTTCGGCGCGTGGACCGTGGTGGCGTTTGTGCTGCTCGCGGGCATGATTTTCCAGATTGCGCGTCCGATGCCCAAGTCCGAGCAGGCTGACGAGAAGATTCTCGCCCAGCTCGCCTAATGACGAAAAGGGACAGCTCCTTTTCGCCGCATGGGCGCGTCGCCGAGTCCCGGCGGCGCGCCCAATTTTATCTGGGTACTTTTTTCGGAGGCTACCGAGTATCCGGGGAACGATTGCCCAAAGACCCGCAGGTAGAAAATTGGTACTGTTTGGGTAGTACTTAAGGAGGCACGAAAAAAGTACCCAGACAACGAAAGAGGCCCCCAGATGCTCGACAACATCCCCCAGGCGCTCGCATGGGCCGCGCTCGGCTGCGGCTTCACCTGGCTTATGACCACGGCGGGCTCGGCGGTCGTGTTCTTCTTCCGCTCTGAGCGCAAGCTCATGCACCACATCTTCCTCGGCTTTGCCGCGGGCGTCATGGTGGCGGCGAGTGTGTGGTCGCTGCTCAACCCGGCGATCGAGCAGGCCGAGGGACTCGGCGTGCCCGGTTGGCTCCCCGCAGCGGGTGGCTTTCTCCTGGGCGTGGCCTTCCTCATGGCGCTCGACACGCTGCTGCCGCACCTGCACGCCGACGCGGACCAGCCGGAGGGCCTGCCCTCGGGCTGGAAGCGCACGACCCTGCTCGTCTCGGCGGTGACGCTGCACAACATACCGGAGGGCATGTCGGTGGGGCTGCTCTTTGCCATGGCGGCGCAGACCGCTGGGGCGGCGGGGGAGGCCTACCTTGGCATGGCCGTGGCGCTTGCCGTGGGCATTGGTCTGCAGAACTTCCCGGAGGGCGCTGCCGTCGCGCTGCCGCTCGCGCGCGAGGGCATGAGCCGGCGCCGCGCCTTCACCATGGGTAGCCTCTCCGGCGTCGTGGAGCCTGTGTTTGGCGTGCTCGTGGTCCTGGCCAGCGGTTGGATCGCTCCGTACATGCCGTGGCTGCTTTCCTTCGCCGCCGGTGCCATGATCTACGTTGTGGTGGAGGAGCTCGTCCCCGAGGCGCACCTCGGCGAGCACTCCAACGTGGGGACGCTCGGGTTCATTGCGGGTTTCGTTGTGATGATGGTCCTTGACGTGGCGCTGGGGTGAGCTAGTAAACCATAGTTAACTTATGGAGAAGCCGTGAATCCCACTGCGACGGTGGGATTACCCGTGAGTTACCCTATACTAACAACCGTGCCGAAAACAACAGCGACTCGAAAACCCGGCACGTTTCGTTTAACCCTGCCCGAGCGACGGCCCCTCTCCCCGTCGCGAACGGCGCACCCAAGCGCCGCCTGCCCACCCCTCAAGGCAGGCGGCGCGTTATTTCAGGCGCAGGCATTGACGCTGCAACGCAAATGGCCCCGGGTTTCCGGAGAGAAGTTCCGCGCAGCGCACTTCTCGTAGGAAACCCGGGGCCCTTCCCGAGCGCTCAGTGGCAGGCTACTTGGCCTTGCCCTGGTTGGCGACGGCGTTGATCTTGGCCTCGATGGTGGCGGGGTCGCCAATGTAGTGCTTGTCGACGACGTTCCAGTCCTTGTCGAAGGTGTAGGCGCACGGCACGCCGGTCGGGATGTTGACCTCGAGGATCTCCTCGGGGGTCAGCTTCTCGAACTGCATGACGAGGGCGCGCAGGCTGTTGCCGTGGGCGGCGATCAGCACGCGCTTGCCGGCCTCCATCTGCGGCTTGATCTCGGCCTCAAAGTACGGCCAGGCGCGGGCGATGGTGTCCTTGAGGCACTCGGTGTAGGGGAGGTCCTCCTTGGGCACGTCGCGGAACATCTCCTGGACGTGGGGGTCGCGCTCGTCGCCGGGCTCGAGGGCGGGCGGCTGGACGTCAAAGGAGCGACGCCAGATCTTGACCTGGTCCTCGCCGTGCTCGGCGGCGGCGTCGGCCTTGTTCAGGCCCTGGAGGGCGCCGTAGTGGCGCTCGTTGAGCTGCCAGGCCTTGTGGACGGGCAGCCAGTTGCGGTCGAGCTCGTCGAGCACGCAGTTGAGCGTGTGGATGGCGCGCTTGAGCAGCGAGGTGTAGCACACGTCGAAGTCAAAGCCGGCCTCCTTGAGGGCCTTGCCGCCCGCGTGGGCCTCCTCGCGACCGGTGTCGGTGAGGTCGACGTCGGTCCAGCCGGTGAAGAGGTTGAGCTTGTTCCACTCGGACTCGCCGTGGCGGACGATGACGAGCTGCATGGTCTGATCGTCGTTCATTGGAGACACGTCCCTTCTCGATGCGGAGTTTGTGCGGCGGGCGCCGCGCTACGTATATAGTAGCCGGAACGGGTATAGTTGACCTTGGTTAACACAAAAACATTCTCCCCAATGGAGTGGCGTATGGGACCGGTGGATCTTCTCGTCATAGTGGTCGTCGCAGTGCTGTTCGTGCTTGCCGTTCGCTCGGTTGTGCGCCGCGGCGCCGATGGCTGCTCCGACTGCGGAAGCAAGGACGGTTGCTCCGCGCACGCGACGGGCGGTCCGTGCCCTGCTGCCCGACGCATGCTCGAGGACGTGGAGAAAAACCTCGGCGCGTGAGACAGAGCAGCGTGCCACGGTGCAAAACGGCCGCTCGTGTGATGAAACCGCCGCTTCAGAAGCAAAACATTCGCTCGTGTGATGGGTTTTGGACGCGGAGCGGCGACGCGTTTTGCAAAACCCCAGTTGAAAAATCAAATACTGAATCAATATGGCGCTTGAGACCAGAAAACCAATCACACGAGCCCCCGTTTTGCTCTCCACGAGCCGAAAACATCACACGAGCGGACGTTTTGCAGAATCTCAGCGGATCGTCTCATGCGCGGCGGCCGCTCCGCGCGCCACGCCTCGCCGGTAACAGTGGCGAAACACTCTTGTGAGAACCTCCTCTGGACTATGACCTTCGGCGCCGTCGGAGAGGAATCCGCATGAGCAGCGAGAAAGACATTGACTTCGTCCTGCGCACCGTCGAGAAGCGCGACATTCGCTTCGTGCAGCTGTGGTTTACGGACGTGCTGGGCAACCTCAAGTGCTTCGCGATCTCCCCGGAGGAGCTCGAGGAGGCCTTCGAGGAGGGCATCGGCTTCGACGGCTCGGCCGTGGACGGCTTTGCCTCGCTCGAGGAGTCGGACATGCTGGCGTTCCCGGACCCGGCTACCTTCGCGTTGCTCCCGTGGCGCCCCAAGGAGTCCGGCGTGGCGCGCGTCTTCTGCGACGTCTACACCCCGTCGCGCGAGCCCTTCGAGGGCGACCCGCGCCGCTGCCTGCGCAGGGTCTTTGCCCGCGCCGACGAGCAGGGTCTCGTGCCCAATGTGGGTCCCAAGATCGAGTACTTCTACTTCGACAACGACCTCGACCCCGTGCCGCTCGACACCGCCGGCTACTTTGACCTCACGCCCATGGACCGTGCCAACGACCTGCGTCGCCAGACCACGCTCACGCTCGAGAAGATGTCCATTCCGGTGCAGTACTCCTACCATGCCGCCGGCCCGTCCCAAAACGGCGTCGAGCTGCGCTTCACCGAGGCCGTGAGCTGCGCGGACAACATCATGACCGCGCGCCTGGTCATCAAGCAGGAGGCCGCCGGCCAGGGCATGTTCGCCTCGTTCATGCCCAAGCCCATTGCCAGCGCGCCAGGCTCGGCCATGTACCTCTACCAGTCCCTTCTCGACCACGACGGCGAGAACCTCTTCTGGGGTCCCAAGGAGCTCCACCCCGCGCACCTCTCCGAGCTCGCGCAGCACTACATTGCGGGCGTCCTCAAGTACGCGCCGGAGTTCACGCTGGTCACCAACCCCACGGTCAATTCCTACAAGCGCTTCGTCTCCACCGGTGAGGTGCCCACGCACGCCACCTGGGGCCGCAAGAACCGCTCCGCGCTCGTGCGCATTCCCACGCACAAGCCGGGCAAGCACATTGCCACTCGCATAGAGCTGCGCAGCCCCGATCCCACGGCCAACCCCTACCTGGCGCTCGCCGTGACCATCGCCGCCGGCCTGCGCGGCATAGAGGAGGGCCTGCCCATGCCGGAGGAGTCCACGTGCGACACCTTCGCCGCGCCCGACCGCGAGCTCGAGGCCAAGGGGATTCAGCGTCTGCCGCGCACCCTCGGCGAGGCGATTGACCGCTTCGAGTCCTCCGACCTCATGCGCGAGGTCCTCGGTGAGCACATCTTCACCTACTTCGTGCGCGAGAAGCGCCGCGAGTGGGAGGAGTTCTGCACGTCCGTGACCGACTGGGAGCGCGAGCACTACTACGGCGGCGTGTAGGCTGCCTCTAGGAAAAGCCGCCCTTGTCCAGAGGGCGCCTAGGAATCGCGGCTCTTGTCGCGTGAGGCTCTGCAAAACATGATCCTTCTTGTCCAATTGCCGAGAAAACTCGCTTTTGGGCGAGAAGAACCTGCAAGGTCCCGAATTTCTAGACGGCCGTATGACAAGGGTGCCGTTTCTTAGAAGCGCCCATGACAAGGTCGGAGATTTCTAGATCGGACGCGTTGTCCTTTTCGACGGGCGAGAAGGGCGACGCCGTCATGTCAATCTTGTTAAGTAACCCATGCGTCGTGGGTCGGACCCGCGACGTTGGAGCAAACTTTTCACTTGGCGACGGGCGGGGCATGCGCCCTGACACGGGAAGACCCGTGCCTCCGTCGGGAAAGGGCGTGACCACGCGCCAAAGCTTTGGGGGAAGGAACCCAGACATGAAGAGCATGACCAGAAGGAACTTTCTGACCGTCGCGGGTGCGCTCGCGGGCACCGCCACCCTCGCCGGTTGCGGCGGCGAGCAGGCCGAGCAGACCGACCAGGCTGCCGACGACACCGCTGACGACGCCGCCGACGGCGACCTCGGCCTCGTGACCGAGGGCTCGATCACCTTTGCCGTCTCGCCCGACTACCCGCCCTTCGAGAACCTCGTGGACGGCGAGTACGTGGGCCTGGACATGGACCTTGGTCGTGCGGTGGCCGAGCAGCTCGGCCTCGAGTGCGTCTACACCAACATTGACTTTGACGGCATCGTCCCGGCCATTGTCGCCGGCGGCCAGGCCGATGCGGGCCTCTCGGGCATCTCCATTACCCCCGACCGCGAGGACGAGGTCAACTTCACCACGCCCTACTACATTGACAACCAGGCCGTTGCCACCCTCTCCTCCAACACCGACGTTACCGAGGAGAACGCCGCCGAGGTCCTCAACACCGCCGACATGACGATCGCCGTCCAGAGCGGCTCGACCGGTGCCGACTTTGCCGCCGAGAACTTCCCCAACGCCGAGCAGCTCGCGTTCCCGCAGTTCACCGACGCCTTTGCCGCCGTCTCCGCCGGCCAGGCCAACGCCGTCTGCGGCAACCTCGCCGTGGTCGAGCAGATGCTCGCGGGCGCCTACACCGACCAGCACGTCGTGCTCACCTCCGCCACCGGCGAGGAGTACGCCATCTGCGTCAACAAGGACAACGAGGCCCTGCTCGACGCCATCAACGACGCCCTCGCCACCCTCCAGGAGGACGGCACGATCGACGAGCTCATCGCCGCTAACATGGGCTAAGCCGCACCCGCATTCCAGGACATGGTCGCGCGGCCCCTTCCCGCTTCTTGCGAGGAGGGGCCGTCAGCGCATACGAAGCGAGGACGTCACGTGAACACTCTTCTGACCAACACCGCCGCCCAGCGCCGCGCTCCCGTGGCTCTTCTCGGCATTCTGATCGTTGTGGTTGCGCTCTTTGGCGCGCTGGCGCTGCCGGCTCCGCGTGCCGAGGCCATGGAGGCAGTCAAGTGCACCGGCCGCCCCAACTCCGAGGATGACCCCACGGCGATCATGGGCGCCACCGAGTCGCGCATCACCTTTGAGGCCAGCATCGCCGAGGGCGAGGGCGTCACGAGCCTCACCCTGCGCCTTCCCGAGGGAACCGGCTACAGCAACCAGAATCTTGCCGTGACGCTGCTCACGGGGGACGACCTCATGACCAGAAACGAGCTCGACTACACCGAGACCATGGACGGTCAGAGTCTCACCCTCGACTTTGCGGAGCCCATAACCCAGGCGGGTCACCTCAACGTCATGATCTACGACGTGTTCTTCCCCGCAGAGGGTGGCGAGATGCAACTCGAGGCCACCTACGAACTGGCCGACGGCACCGAGAAGGACATCGAGGGCATTCCGTCCATTCCGGTCGAGGGGATCTCGACCACCGAGTCCCTCTCGCAGTGGCTCGAGGAGCAGCCCTGGGTCCAGGCGTGGAACTCCAACCGGTTCCTGCACCTCTTCTTTGACCCGGCGCTTCTCGTCACGAGCTTCCCGGTGGTGCTCACCGGCTTCTTCATGTCCGTCTCGATCGTGGCCGTGGCCTTCCCGCTGGCCATTCCCATGGGCCTCCTGCTTGCGCTCATGCGCATCTCCAAGCTGCGCCTTCTGCGCGGCATTGCCACCACCTACGTCAATATCGTCCGCGGCACGCCGCTCTTCCTGCAGATCTACGTGGCCTTCTTCGGCCTGCCGCTCGCCGGCATCCAGATTCCCAACTTCGTGCTGGGCGTCACGGTCATGTGCATGAACTCGGGTGCCTACATGTGCGAGATCTTCCGCGCCGGCATCCTCTCCATCAGCAAGGGCCAGACCGAGGCCGCGCGCTCGCTCGGCATGAACGGCGCGCAGACCATGTTCTACGTCATACTGCCGCAGATGTTCCGGATCGTGATTCCCAACCTCACGAGCGAGTTCATAGTCCTCTACAAGGACACGTCGCTGCTCGCCGCCGTGGGCATAATGGAGCTCGTCATGTACGCGCGCACGATCGTGGCCTCCACCGGCTCGATCACGCCCTACATTGTGGCTGCCCTGTTCTACCTGGTGATCACGCTGCCGCTCTCCAAGGTCACGCGCCACCTGGAGGACCGCGTCCGCGGCCACCGCACCCGCAAGCACGCCGTCGAGCCTGAGGCGGCCTCCGAGGAGGGAGCCTCCCATGAGTGACGCCACCTTGACCGACGAGCCGATCCTGCGCATTGTCGACCTCCACAAGAGCTTCGGCGAGACCGTGGTCCTGCGGGGGATCGACATTGACATACACCGCGGCGAGGTCGTGGTCGTGCTCGGCCCGTCCGGCTCGGGCAAGTCCACCATGCTGCGCTGCCTGAACCGCCTCGAGGAGCCCACGAGCGGCAAGATCGTCTTCGAGGGGCAGGACATAACCGGCCCCAAGACCGACGTCAACGACGTCCGCAAGCGCATGGGCATGGTGTTCCAGCAGTTCAACCTGTTCCCGCACCTTGACGCCCTGCACAACGTCATGCTCGCCCAGCAGAAGGTGCTGGGCCGCTCCGCCGCGGAGGCCGAGAAGGTCGCCCGCGAGCAGCTGGCCCGCGTCGGCCTCGCCGAGCGCGCCGACTACTACCCCGACGAGCTCTCCGGCGGCCAGCAGCAGCGCGTGGCGATTGCCCGCGCCCTCGCCATGGAGCCGCACGTCATGCTCTTCGACGAGGCCACGAGCGCGCTCGACCCGGAGCTCGTGCGCGGCGTCCTCGACGTCATGCGCGAGCTCGCCGAGCAGGGCATGACCATGGTCGTCGTGACGCACGAAATGGGCTTTGCGCGCGACGTCGCCGACCGCGTGATCTTCATGGAGGGCGGCTACGTCGTGGAGGAGGGCACGCCCGAACAGCTCTTCGAGCACCCCAAGAGCCCCCGCACCGCGGAGTTCCTCGGCAGCATAGACTGACCGCCCAGCCAGGCCGTCGGGACATTCCTCCGAGAAGTGCGCTGCGCGAAACTTCTCTCCGGAACATCGGGACGGCCGACGTAGGCCCTTCGACGCTCCGGAAGGAAGTTCCGCGAAGCGCACTTCCTGGAGGAGCGTCGAAGGGCCCCTCGTGCGCGCAGGGATTGTTGTGGTAACATGCTCATATTCATGCTGATGCTTTGGGAGGGGCCTCAGGATGCACCATAAGAACATCCTGCTCGTTTCAGCCACGACGCGCCTGCACGACCGCATGCGCGAGCTCTCGCACGCGATCGACGTCTCGATCGCGCTCGCGAACGAGGAGACCTTCCCGCAGGCCGTGTCCTCGGGACATGAGTTCGACCTCGTCATTCTCGACGGCGAGGGCATGAGCCAGGACCTCCTCAACGCCGTCGACTCGTTCGTGGCGGAGAACGGCTTCATGCCGCGCCTGCTCGTCCAGGACCCGGACAAGCTGGCCACGCTCCACATGCCCACGCAGGGCACCAACGACTTCATTCTCTCCACCGCCGGCGCCGCCGAGTTTGAGCTGCGCTGCACCCTGCTTCTGTGGCCGGGGGAGGAGAGCGCGCCCGCCGACATCGTCACGATCGACAACATGACGATCAACCTCGCCACCTACCAGGTCTACATAGACGAGCGTCCCGTCGACCTCACGCTCATGGAGTACTCGCTGCTGTCGTTTCTCGCCACGCACCCCTCCCGCGCCTACTCGCGCGAGACGCTGCTTCACCGCGTCTGGGGCTTCGAGTACTGCGGCGGCACCCGCACCGTCGACGTCCACATTCGCCGCGTCCGCTCCAAGGTGGGGCCGCAGGTCGCTAGCCACATCGTCACCATTCGCGGCGTGGGCTACCTCTTCCGCATATAGTCGAGAGAGCCGCCCCCTTGCGGTTCGCGGGGTGCCCGTGCGCGAACTGGTGACCTATGGCGCGTGAGACGGGCGGGTGAGAAGAGCTTTCAGGAAGCGGAAAGCAACGTGTCCGAGAGGTGTCAAACCCCGGACTCGAGAATCCGGTGCGGAGCTTTGGGTACATTCGACCTCGGAAGGAAAACCCCGTCGTTTGACGGCGTTCGAGGAAAGAAGGAAACATGACCGAGTATCCCTACGGTGCCCCTGCGTCGCAGGGACCGAGCCAGCCGACGGAGCAGCGCCCGACGCCGCCCGCGACCGGCCACATGGGCGGCGACCAGCCGCAGACCCCGCCGAACTTCTCGCCCGAGAAGCCCAAGAAGGAGAAGAAGCCGCGCCGCACCCTGAAGACCCTGCTCGTGGGCCTGCTGGGTGGCGTGCTGGGCGCCGGTGCCCTCACGGGCGTCCTCATGCTGACGGGCCTTGTTGGTCCCGCGAGCACGCAGGTCGTGAGCGGTGACGCCACGCAGCAGATCACGATCGACCCGGCGGACGAGGACACCACGGTCGCCAACGCCGTCGCCGCCAAGGCGCTGCCGTCCGTCGTCACGGTCTACTGCACCTTCCCCGAGGGCGAGGGCATGGGCTCCGGCGTCATCTACGACACCGACGGCAACATAATCACCAACAACCACGTGATCGAGGACGCCGAGAGCATTTCCGTCTCCTACAACGGCAAGAGCTACGACGCCACCCTCATGGGCACCGACCCGTCGAGCGACGTTGCCGTGATCCATGTGGACTTTGGCGGCGACGAGGTGACCCCGATTGAGCACGGCGACTCCGACGCGCTGCAGGTCGGTGACTGGGTCATGAGCGTGGGCAGCCCGTTTGGCCTGGAGAACTCCGTCTCCCAGGGCATTGTCTCGGCGCTCTCGCGCTCCACACTGCTCGAGAACTCGACCGGCAACACCCTCTACACCAACCTGATTCAGACCGACGCCACGATCAACCCTGGCAACTCCGGCGGCGCGCTCGTCGACGCCGAGGGCAAGCTCGTGGGTATCTGCACGCTCTTCTCCTCCGACACGGAGAGCTTCGCGGGCATTGGCTACGCCATTCCGGGCAACTATGCCATGGAGATCGCCGACAAGGTGATCGCCGGCGAGACGGTCACTCACGCCTACATCGGCCTCTCCATGCAGACCGTGACCGCCGCCAATGCGCTGCGCAACGGACTTTCCGTGGAGGAGGGCGCCTACGTCGTCGAGGTCACCGAAGGCAGCCCGGCGGCAGAGGCGGGAATCGAGGTCGGCGACGTCATCACCAGCATTGGCGGCGAGGCGATCTCCTCGGCCGACGGCGCCATCCTCGCCGTGCGCTCCCATGACATCGGCGACACCGTCGAGGTGGTCGTCATGCGTGGAGACCAGGAGAGGACCTTCGAGGTGACCCTCGGCTCCGATGAGGCGCTTCAGCAGGAGCAGACCAGCGAGGAGGAGACCGTGAACCTCAACGGCCAGGAGATTAGCGTCGAGGACCTCATGCGCCTCTACGAGCAGTACCAGCAGGAGCGCAGCAATCCCTTCGGACGCTAGTCCGAGGACGGGATCGACGACTCGTAGGCCCCGCGGCACGCGCCGCGGGGCCTTTTTTCGGGCCGAGGGGCCGTGCGGGGGACGGTTTTCTGGTTATGTACACCCATTGCGGAGAGTCGATGTAGGGACAGTGCAACTACCTGCGGATTTGTGGCCGTCTCATTTCTGCGAGCGTCGAGCAGGTGTACATAACCGGAGCTGTAGACGAACGTCGTCCAACAGGACCTGACCCCATTTAGGCAATTTGTGTCCGGAGGGTTGGGTAAGCTGGTCTCAGAACAAGTCGAACGGAGGATTCCATGGCTGAGATCAGGTGCCCGCACTGCGGCGAGGTGTTCCAGGTAGACGAGACCGAGTACGCGCAGATCGTGCGGCAGGTGCGCGACGCTGAGTTCACGCGCGAACTCAAGGCGCGCGAGCACATGGCCGAGCGCGAGCGCGCGAGCGCCGTCGAGGCGGCGGTGGCTCGCGCGCGCCAGGAGGCGCTTGCCGACGCCGCCCAGAAGGACGCCGAGATCTCCCGGCTCAAGGCCCGCGTCAAGGAGGGGGACGACGCCCTCGCCCTCGAGCGCGCCCAGGCCGAGAAGAGCCTCGCGGAGCGGCTCTCCGAGCGGGAGCGTCAGATTGCGCAGCTTGAGGCCAAGCTCAGGGCCCGCGAGGAGTCCTTTGCCACTGAGAAGGCGCTCGCGGTCAGCGAGGCTACGGGCGAGCAGGGTCAGCGCATTATCGAGCTCGAGGGCGACCTGCGCGCCGCGCAGCTCGAGCGCGAGCAGGTGGAGGCGTCGCTCAAGCGGCAAATGGCCGAGCAGGCGAGCTTCAAGGACCAGACCATTCGCGACCGCGAGGACGAGATCGAGCGCCTGCGCAACCAGCGCGCGCGTCTGTCCACCAAGCTCATTGGCGAGACGCTCGAGCAGCACTGCGAGATGGAGTTCAACCGCTGGCGCTCGCTGGGGTTCCGCGGCGCCGAGTTCCACAAGGACAACGACGTCGTGGGCGGCTCCAAGGGCGACTACGTCTTCCGCGAGGTCGACGAGGACAACGTCGAGATCGTCTCGATCATGTTTGAGATGAAGAACGAGGACGACGCCTCGGCTTCGTCCAACCGCCACAAGAACGCGGACTTCTTCAAGAAGCTCGACCAGGACCGGCGCAATAAGGGCTGCGAGTACGCGGTACTCGTCTCCATGCTCGAGCCCGAGAGCGAGCTCTACAACTCGGGAATCGTCGACGTGTCCTACGAGTACGAGAAGATGTACGTCATCCGGCCCCAGTTCTTCATTCCCATGATCACGCTGCTGAGAAACGCCGCGGAGAACGCCCACGCCTATCGGCGCGAGCTCGCCGAGGTTCGTCAGCAGAACATTGACGTCACCAACTTCGAGAACGCGCTCGAGAAGTTCAAGGACGGCTTTGGCAAGAACTACGCGACGGCGAGCAAGAAGTTCGGTGACGCGATCGACGAGATCGACAAGGCCATAGCGCGCCTCCAGAAGGTCAAGGAGGACCTGACCTCCTCGGAGCGGCAGCTGCGCTTTGCCAACGACAAGGCCGAGGCGCTGACCATTCGCAAGCTCACCTACAAGAACCCCACCATGCGCGAGAAGTTCAACGAGGCCCGGGCCCTGGGCGAGGGAGGGGAGGAGTCTAGCTCCTGAGGGCGCGAAGCGCGTCGTTCGTGACGCCCTCGACCGTGAGGCTGCAGCGGGCGAGAAGCTCGGCGGGCTCGTAGCGGTCGACGTAGGCGCGCGGCAGGCCGTAGCAGAGCACGCGCACGTCGTCGGCGGCAAGCTCTCGGGCGCAGCGCTCGCCAAAGCCGCCGTCGAGGACGCCGTCCTCGAGGGTCACGATCACGCGGTGCCCGTCCGCAAGCCGCCCGAGCAGGTCCTTGTCGGGCGTGGTGGCAAGGCGGGGGTTGACGAGCGTCGCGTGGAAGCCGTGCTCGGCCAGCGAGTCCGCGATCTTCTCGCCCAGGGGAAGGAAGTCGCCGAGGGCGAGAAGCGCCACGTCGGAGCCCTCCTGCAGGACCTCGCAGCCATGCGCGTAGTCGTCCGCGCGCACGAAGTCCGGCCGCGACACGACGCCCTCGGCGACGGGGACGCGAATCGCCACCGGGCCTCCCTCATGCTCGATCGACCAGGAGAGCATGTCGAGGTACTCCTCTATGCAGGTGGGGGCGAGGTAGGTGAGGCGCGGCAGGGAGCCGAGCATGGGAATGTCAAAGAATCCGAGGTGAGTGACGTCGGAGGTGCCAAAGACGGAGGCGCCGAAGACGAGAATGGTCACGGAGAGGTCGTTCAGGCAGAGGTCGTGCCAGAGCTGGTCGTAGGCGCGCTGCAGGAAGGTGGCGTAGATTCCGAGCACGGGACGCGCGCCGCCGCGCGCAAGGCCGCACACGTAGCTCACGGCATGCTCCTCGGCTATGCCGACGTCAACGAATCGCGGGCCCGCAAGCTGGCGGAGCTCGGGGGTGAAGCCCATTATGTAGGGGGTCGCGGCATTCACCGCGACGACGCGCGAATCGGTCCCCATCCAGTCCATGAGCAGCGCGCCGGTGACGTTGGCGTAGTTCTCGTCGGCCGGGTGCGACGCGGTCCCGGGGCGAATGACCCCCGTGTCAACCTGGAACGGGACGGCATGGTGCCAGCCCTCGGGGTTTGCGGCGGCGGGAGCGTAACCGTGGCCCTTCTCGGTGTGAATGTGGAGAACCGCCGGGTGGTCGGTGCCGCGCAGCTCGGAGAGGGCCTTGACGAGCGCGGAGACGTCGTGGCCGTCCTCGAGGTAGCGGTAGTCGAGCCCGAGGGCGCGGAACACGTTGTCGGGAGAGGTCCCGCCGCTCGCGCGCAGCTCAGCGAGGGAGCGGTAGATCCCGCCGTGGTTGGGCGCGATCGACCACTCGTTGTCGTTCACCACGATTATGAGGCCGCTGCCAAGCTCGGCGGCGTTGTCCAGTCCCTCGAAGGCGAGGCCGCCGGAGAGCGACCCGTCGCCGATCACGGCGACCACGTCGTACTTCTCGCCCGCAAGGTCGCGCGCCGAGGCAAGGCCGCAGGCGAGGCTCACCGAGGTGGACGTGTGGCCCATGGAGAAGAGGTCGTGCTCGGACTCGGAGGGGTTGGAGAACCCCGAGACCTCGCCGTAGCGCGCCGGGTCGAGATAGGCCGCGGCGCGTCCGGTGAGCATTTTGTGCGCGTAGGACTGGTGGGAGACGTCAAACACGATCTTGTCGCGCGGCGTCTCGAAGACGCGGTGCAGGGCGACGGTGAGCTCGACGGTGGCGAGGTTCGAGGCGGTGTGGCCGCCGGTCACCGAGGTGCTCTCGACGATCGCGGTGCGCACCTCGCTGACGAGCGCGGGCAGCGCGGACTCCGGAAGGGCGCGCACGTCCTCGGGCGAGCTGATGTGCTCGAGATACATTGCCCCCTCCTCACTCGAATCGTCGCTTGTCTTACAGCATCTCACATTTTCAGCCCGAAGTTGTGTCGCATCTGCGGAATGGCCCCCGCGAGCGCCGCGCTCGCGACACCGCTACACTGTGCATATGACTGCGACCTGGGAGGGACCCATGCCGAAGATCGTTATCACCGCCGAGACCGGATGCGACATTCCCGCCGCTGAGGCGGCCGAGCTGGGCGTCGTGCTCGTTCCCATGCATGTTACGCTGGGCGACAAGACCATAGACGACGGCGAGCTCTCCTCTGCGGAAATGCTCGAGCGGTGCCGCCAGCTCGGTGTGCTCCCCAAGACGAGCGGCTGCATGCCCGTCGACTTCCAGCGCGTCTTCGACCGAATCCACGAGGAGGACCCCGAGGCCCAGATCCTGCACGTGGCGTACTCGGCGGCGACGACCTGCTCGCTCGAGTCCGCCCTCGCCGCCGCCGAGGGCCGCGACTACGTGGCGACGCTCGACACCGCGCACGTGACGGTGGGGCAGGGTCTTGTCGTGCGCGAGCTCGTCGCCTGGCTGCGAGAGCACCCCGAGGCGACGCTCGGGGAGGCGCGCGAGCATGCCCTCGGCGTCGCCGCACGCACCCGCATGGCGTTTCTCCCGGGCGACCTCGGCTACCTGCGAGCGGGTGGCCGCCTCTCCAACGTGGCCTTCCTCGGTGCGACGTTGCTCAAGATCAAGCCGGTGGTGGAGCTTCTGGACGGCAAGCTCGTCGCCACGAAGAAGCTGCGCGGCTCCATGACCTCCGCAGCGATAGCGCTCATTGACTACCTTGCGCTGCGCGAGGAGTTCGACCCTGTGCGCGTCGTCTTCGTGAAGTCCCCCGGTCTTCCCGAGCAGGTCCAGTCAGCCGCCACCGAGCACGCGCGCGCCCTTGGCTTCGAGCGCGTGGAGTGGTACGACACGGGCAACGTGATCACCTCGCACTGCGGCCCCGGTGCCCTCGGCGTCGCCTTCCTCGTGAGGCAGTAGCGCGCTCCCAAATTACCCCTGATTGATCCTTGATTAGAACAGTTGTTCTAGTATAGACTAGAACAGAACAAACGTTCTAATTCAAGGAGGGCACTGTGGACGAGCTACAGCGTGTCGACGAACTCTACGAGCGGGTTTCTCTCCTTATTGAACGCTCTCGGGAGCGTGCTCGGACCGCAATCAACGTCTCCATGGTCTACGCCTACTTCGAGATAGGGCGCATGATCGTTGAGGTGGAGCAAGGGGGAAGCCGGAGGGCGGAGTACGGGAAAGCGGTGCTCAAGGGGCTTGCGCAGCGGCTGACCGCGCGCTTTGGCAGGGGATACTCGGAGGATAACCTCAAGCTTATGAGGCGCTTCTATCTCGTCTATTCCGAGGACGAGATTGGGGAAACACCGTTTACCAAATTCAAGGGTCTCCCCAAGACGAGCACGGGCCGCTCATTCTACCTTAGCTGGTCCCATTACCTTCTGCTCATGCGTATCAGTAACGTCGAGGAGCGCCATTTCTATGAAATTGAGGCGGCTCGCAACGGCTGGAGTCTCTCAGAGTTGAACCGTCAGCGAGACAGCTCGCTCTACGAGCGGCTTGCCCTCAGTCGAGACAGGGACGAGGTGTGGCGTCTCTCGCAAGAGGGTCAAGTGGTCGAGCGCCCCGAGGACCTCGTCAAAGACCCTTACGTTCTCGAGTTTCTCGGGCTGCCAGAGTCCCCTGGGCTCTCCGAGTCGGAGCTCGAATCTCGCATCATTGCTCAGCTTGAGACGTTTCTGCTGGAAATGGGAACGGGATTCACCTTTGTGGAGCGGCAGGCGAGGCTCACCTTCGAAGAAGACCACTTTTATGTCGACCTGGTCTTTTTCAACAGGATTCTGAGATGCTTCGTTCTAGTTGATTTAAAAATGGGAAAGCTCCGGCATCAGGACATTGGGCAGATGCAGATGTATGTGAACTATTACGACCGCAAGGTGAAGCTGCCAGACGAAGCTCCCACGATAGGAATTGTCCTTTGCAAGGACAAGAAGGACTCGGTGGTTGAAATGACCCTTCCGGAGGGTCGGCAGCACATTTTCGCGAGTGCGTACCAAACGGTGCTTCCACGGAAGGAGGACCTTGTGCGACTGCTCGAGGAGGGTGAGTCTCTAGGCTTGGCGCGCGAGCACTCGTCTACGCGCGGGCGGCTCCCCACACGCTACAATTGCGAGCGGACAACGTGACGAGGGGGAGCGCATGAACCTGGACGAGCTGGAGATTGGCAAGGACGCAGTCGTGGCGTCGGTTGACTGCGACGAGGCGTCCCTGCGCCAGCACATCCTCGACATGGGCCTCACGCCCGGTGTGGAGGTCACGCTCATGAAGCGCGCCCCCATGGGCGACCCGATCGAGATCCGCCTGCGCGGCTACGAGCTCACGCTGCGCCGTGCCGACGCCGCGCACATCGCGCTCACCGACGTCCACGACATGCACGACCTTCCGCAGGGCCGCGAGCGCCTGGAGGCCTCCGATCACCCCGCCATTGGCGAGAAGTACGCACCGCGTGCGGCCGGCAAGGCGATTCCCGAGGGACGGCCGCTCAAGCTGGCGCTCGCCGGCAACCAGAACTGCGGCAAGACCACGCTCTTCAACGCGCTCACGGGCTCAAACCAGCACGTGGGCAACTTCCCGGGCGTGACCGTTGACCGCAAGGACGGCCAGATCAAGGGCCATCCCGAGGCCACGGTCACCGACCTGCCGGGCATTTACTCGCTCTCCCCGTACACGAGCGAGGAGGTGGTGAGCCGCCGCTTCATTCTGGAGGACGACCCGGACGCGATCATAGACATCGTGGACGCCACCAACATAGAGCGAAACCTCTACCTGACGCTGCAGCTCATGGAGCTGGACCGGCCCATGGTCCTGGCGCTCAACATGATGGACGAGCTCACGGCAAACGGCGGAACGGTGAGCGTGAACCGCCTGGAGGCCGCGCTCGGCATTCCCGTGGTGCCCATCTCCGCCGCGCGCGAGGAGGGCATTTCCGAGCTCGTGGAGCACGTGCTGCACGTGGCGCGCTTCCGCGAGCACCCGGGGCGCGTGGACTTCTGCGCGGCGGACGGTCCGGACCATGGCGCCCTGCACCGCTGCATTCACGGTATCTGTCACATAATCGAGGACCACGCCGCTGCGGCCAACCTCCCGGTGCGCTTTGCGGCGACCAAGCTCATCGAGGGTGACTCCCTCGTCATGCGCGCGCTGGGGCTGGACCAGAACGAGCTCGACGCGGTTGAGCACATAATCACGCAAATGGAGGACGAGTCCGGGCGCGACCGCCTGGCGGCCCTCGCGGACATGCGCTTCTCGTTCATAGAGGGTGTCTGCGCCGAGTGCGTGGTCAAGCCTCACGAGAGCCGCGAGCACGCGCGCTCGGTGGCCGCCGACCGCGTGCTCACGGGCAAGTACACCGCGATTCCTGTGTTCGTGGGTATAATGGCGCTCGTCTTCTGGCTTACCTTCGACGTGGTGGGCCAGCGGCTCTCCGACCTTCTCGCGCTGGGCATTGAGTGGGTGACGGCGCAGGTGGACGCCGCGCTCACGGCCTTTGGGCTCAACCCGGTGGTGCACAGCCTGGTCATAGACGGCGTCTTTGCCGGCGTGGGAAGCGTGCTCTCCTTCCTGCCGATCATCGTGGTCCTCTTCATCCTGCTCTCGATTCTCGAGGACTCCGGATACATGGCGCGCGTGGCCTTTGTGATGGACAAGCTGCTGCGGCGCCTGGGCCTCTCCGGCCGCAGCTTCGTGCCCATGCTCATCGGCTTTGGCTGCAGCGTGCCCGCCATCATGGCCACGCGTACCCTGCCCTCCGAGCACGACCGCAAGATGACGGTCATGCTCACGCCGTTCATGAGCTGCTCGGCAAAGGTGCCGGTCTACGCGCTCTTCTCGGCCGCGTTCTTCCCGGAGTGCGCGCCGCTCGTGATGATCGCCCTCTACCTCATGGGCATCGTGGTGGGCATTCTCGTGGCGCTCGTGCTCAAGGGGACGGCCTTCCGCGGCGACCCGGTGCCGTTCGTTATGGAGCTTCCCAACTACCGCATGCCCGCGCCGCGCACCGTGGCGCGCCTGGCCTGGGACAAGGCAAAGGGCTTTGCCACCAAGGCGTTCACGATCATATTCGTGGCGAGCGTGGTGATCTGGTTCCTGCAGACCTTCGACGTGCGCCTCAACGTGGTGTCCGACCAGTCCGTCAGTATGCTCGCCGCACTGGGCGCCTTGCTGGCGCCGCTCTTCGCGCCGCTCGGCTTTGGCAACTGGCGCGCTGCGGCTGCCCTGGCGGCGGGCTTCGGTGCCAAGGAGAACGTGGTGGCCACGCTGACCGTCCTCATGGGCGGCTCCACGGCGGGGCTGCCGGAGCTCTTCTCGCCGCTCACGGCGTTTGCGTTTCTCACGTTCACGCTGCTCTACACGCCGTGCGTGGCCGCGGTGTCTGCGGTGAAGGCCGAGCTGGGTACGCGCATGATGTGGGCCGTGGTCGCCATGCAATGCGGCGTGGCATGGGTCGTGGCGCTGGCGGTGCGCCTGGCGGGGATGGCCCTCGGCCTGGGCTAGGTGCGCCGTCGACTGCCCGTCCTTCTCGCCTGCCTTTGAGGTTTTGGGGCGAAAGTTTGATGAACAAGTTCTAGACCTTATGCAAAAGTACGGATGTCTTGGCTTGTGGCCCGCAAAACCATGAAATTGCGGGCAGCTGGTCGGCTGAAGATAAAACCTTTGCCCCAAAACCACGGGAGATGCCTCGAGGACGTCTCGCGCGGAAGCACGCGGAGCGCCAAAACACAAAACCAGCCTAATCGTGGCATCGCGTCGCGCTCTCAGCCCCGACAAGAACGTCAAAACGGGTACACAAACCCCATGGGCGGCTTACCCGTCGCTGACCTTTGCGGCGTAGCGTTATGCTCCGGAAAGAAGGAGACGACATGGCAGACGAGAAGGACGACGTCCTCGGTACCACCTATCACCGCGGTCCCGTGATCCTGCGCGGGCCGATGATCCCCGAGAAGACCACCACGACCAACCTGCTGGAGCCGGAGGCAGACACCGACTGGCTACACATGGACCCCTGGCGCGTCCTGCGCATCCAGGCGGAGTTCGTGGACGGCTTTGGTGCGCTCGCTGAGCTGGGGCCGGCCGTGACCGTCTTTGGCTCCGCGCGCACGCCGCGCACGGACCCGATGTATCGTGCCGCGCGCCATGTGGGGCGCAAGCTGGCCGAGGCGGGCGTCGCCGTGATCACGGGCGGCGGCCCCGGAATCATGGAGGCTGCCAACTGCGGCGCGGCGCGCGCGGGCGGCAAGTCCGTGGGCCTGGGCATCGAGCTCCCGCACGAGCAGGACATCAACAAGTGGGTGAACCTGGGCATGACGTTCAGGTACTTCTTCGTGCGCAAGACGATGTTCGTGAAGTACTCGCGCGGCGCGATCATCTTCCCAGGCGGGTTTGGTACCCTTGACGAGGCCTTCGAGCTGCTCACGCTCGTGCAGACGCACAAGGTGGCGCGCACGCCGGTGGTCCTCTTCGGCACCGAGTACTGGCGCGGCCTCATGGACTGGCTCGAGGGCACGGTGCTGGGGGAGGGTAACATCTCGCCGCTCGACCCCGAGCTCATGGTCGTGACCGACGACGAGGACGAGGCCGTGCGCGTGGCGCTCTCGGAGCTGCGTCGCTAGCGTGGCACGCGAAGGGGGAGAGGTGGACGAGAAGGACGAGCGCTCGGCCCTGCGCCGTCGCCGGATGGCCGTCGTCGCGACCCTGCTCGCGGCACTCGCGCTGGTCGGCATTGCGTGCTGGCACGGCCTTCCCGAACTCTATGCCTGGCTCTCCGACGTCTCCGCGGTGCGCGCCCTCGTGGCGGAGCACCCCGTCCTCTCGAGGCTCGCGCTCGGCGCGGTGAACGCGCTCCAGATCATGTGCGCCTTCCTGCCGGGCGAGCCGGTGGAGCTGGCCTGCGGCTATGCCTTTGGCTTCTGGGAGGGCACGCTGGTCTGTCTCGTCGCGAGCGCCGTGGCCTCGGCCGCGATCTTCCTCGCGGTGCGTCGCTGGGGCTGGTCGCTCGTCGGGCTCTTCTTCGACCGCAGCCATCTCGAGCGCTTCGGCTGGCTCCATAACGCGCGGCGGCTCGAGCTCGTGATGCTCGTCGTGTTTCTCATCCCCGGCACGCCCAAGGACTTCCTCACCTACTTCGCCGGGCTGACGGAGGTTCGCTTCTGGCCCGTGCTCGCCATCACCACGCTCGGCCGCATTCCCTCGATCGTCACGTCGACGGTCGCGGCGTCCGCCTTCGGCGCCGGCAACTACGGTATGGCGGTGGGTGCTGTCGTGGTCGCCGTTGCGCTGGCGGCGGCGGGCGGCCTGCTCTACAAGCGTTTCGAGGGCATGGTGCGGGGATAGTCGCTCAGGGCTAGAACGTCGCCATGATCTTGCGGATGGCCTCCGCGGCAGTCGCCTCGTCGGGGCCGCTCACACGCACGACGATGTGCTCCCCGCAGCGAATCCCGAGCATCATGAGCTCCATGGGCTGCGAGACGCCGACGGAGCGCCCCGCGTGCTCGAGCGTCACGCTGCTGCGCCACCGCTGCGCCTCGCTGGCGAGCAGGACGGCGAGCTGGACGTGCAGACCCAGGGGGTCGGTGATGTCGCACGGAATCTCGAGCATGGCTTCCTCTCGGGGGTCGAGGTGGGTGCCAACTTCATAAACCTTACGTTCGCGCACGTCAAGCGGCACGCTGAACTCGCCGAGCGCGCGTGGCGCTCTCGGCGGACGGTAGCGCTTGGCCGGTGGGCGCGCTACGATGGCCCCATGGCTGACTACCAGCACATATCCCACGGCTTTGAGCCGGTCTTCGACGAGCACAGCCGCGTGCTCGTGCTCGGCTCGTTCCCCTCGGCACTCTCTCGCGAGAATCGCTTCTACTACGGCAACCCGCGCAACCGCTTCTGGCGCGTGATGGCAAACGTGCTGGGGGAGCGCGAGCCCGCGGTGGACGACATCGCCGCCAAGCGGGCGATGCTGCTGCGGCACGGCATCGCGCTCTGGGACGTGATCGAGAGCTGCGACGTGCGCGGCTCCTCGGATGCCTCCATTCGCAACGTGGTGCCCGCGGACGTGGCGAGAATAACGGCGGTGGCGCCGATTCGTGTCGTGCTCTGCAATGGCGGCACGGCGGCGCGTCTGTATCGCCGCTGGCTGGAGCCTGTGACGGGGCTGACCGCGGAGACGCTGCCCTCGACGAGTCCGGCGAACGCCGCCTGGTCCGCGGAGCGGCTCGCTGAGCGCTGGGGCGAGGTTCTTCTCGCCGCGCTTGGGGGCTAGGCCCCGACCCCCTCTACCGGAGACCAAGAATCCCGACTTACGCACGGAGCAAGCTCGTTACCTGATCGCGTAATTCGGGATTCTTGTCCAATTGACCATCTTTCCCGACTCACGCGCTTTTGGAGCCGAGAAGGACATCGCGCAAGTTGAGATTCTTGGCAGGGAATAGGAATGCGCGGCTACGCGCCGAGAAGCGCCTCGACGTCTGCGCGCTCCGGCATCGCGGGGATGGCGCCGCGCTTGCGGACGCAGAGGGACGCCACCGCGTTGCCGAGGCGCGCGAAGCCCGCGGCGTCCTCGCAGGTGACGTCGTCGGCCGCCTTGCCGCTCTCGCAGAAGCCCGCGAGGAAGCCGCCCCAGAAGGAGTCGCCGGCGCCCGTGGCGTCTACGGCGTCCGCGGGGAAGCCCGGCACCTCGACGCCGCCGTCGGCGCAGCGCACGTACGCGCCGCCCGCGCCGAGCGTCACGGCCACGACCTTGGGGCCCTGGGCCAGAAGCGCGGCCGCCGCGGCCTCGGGGTCGTCAAGGCCGGTGAGCAGCCCGCACTCCTCGTCGGAGAGCTTCATGAGGTCCATCTGCGGCACTACGGCGCGCATCTGCTCCACGGCGGCCTCGACGCTTGGCCAGAGGTTCGCGCGGTAGTTGGGGTCGTACGAGAGGGTGCAGCCGGCCTCGCGCGCGCAGGCGAGCGCGGCGAGCGTGGCGGAGCGGGCCGGCTCGTCGGTGAGCGAGAGCGAGCCCACGTGGAAGACGCGCGAGGCGGCGATCACGTCGCGCGCGATCTCGTCCGCGGCGATGCGGGTGTCCGCGCCGGGCTTGCGGGCGAAGGAGAACTCGCGCTCGCCGTCCGCGGAGAGGGCCACGAAGGCGAGGGTGGTGAAGGCGTCCGGGTCGCTGATCAGGCCCGTGGTGTCGATGCCGTTGGCCTCGAGCGTGGCGCGCAGGAACTCGCCGTGCATGTCGCAGCCCACCTTGCCGAGAAACGCCGTCTTGTGGCCGAGCTTCTCCAGGGCCACGAGCACGTTGGCGGGCGCGCCGCCGGCGTTGCGCTCGAACAGCTGCTGGCCGCCCTCGGACGTGCCGGCGTCGGTGAAGTCGATGAGGAGCTCTCCCAGTGCGCTGACAGAGAACATGTTGGATCCTTTCGTTTGCGGAATCGATTCCATGCCCATTATCGCCCGTCGGGAAAGCCCGTGCCACCTGCCTCGCGCCCTTCTCGGCCAACGGCGGCGCGCGCGGCGCGGGGAGCGCCGCCGGGGCGGGGCCACCCACAGAAGGGCCCCGCCGGTGGGGGAGACCGGGGGGCCAGGAGGGGATGGACGCGCCAGGAGGCTAGCGCGTCACGCGGATGATCGGGCTGCCGGCGGTGACGGGACCGTCCTCGCGCGGCTGGACGGAGGCGAAGTCGTCGGTGTTGGTCACGATGACGAAGACCGTGTCCTGCTTTCCCGCCGCGGCGACCTTGGCCTTGGAGAAGGTCACGATGGGGTCTCCCGCCGTCACGCGGGCGTCCTGCTGGACGTGGCAGGTCAGGCCGTCACCGGCCATCTCCACCGTGTCGATGCCCACGTGCACGAGTACCTCGGAGCCGTCGTCGGCGAGGATGCCCACGGCGTGCGGCATGGCGGAGAGCACGGTGCCGGAGACCGGCGAGAAGACCGTCTCCTCGGCGGGGCTCACGGCGACGCCGGCGCCCATCGCCCCGGAGGAGAACACGGGGTCGGCGGTCTCGGAGAGCTGGACCACGGAGCCGGTGACGGGGGAGCAGACGGTGCCGCGCTCGTACTCGGTCTGGACGGGCGCGAGCTCGGGCGCGCCCTCCTCGGCATCAGGCCGGTAGGTGACGAACTCGACGACGAAGGCCAGGACCGCCGAGACGAGCGAGGCGACGATCGCGAAGACCATGTGGGAGATCCCGGCGCCGCCGGGGGTCTCGTCGATGAAGTTGAGCAGGTTGAAGACGCCGAGCCCGCCCGAGATGTACATGAGGGCGCCCGTCATCCCCACGATGGCGCCGCCCACGGCGGAGCTCAGGCACGCCACGACGAACGCGCGCTTGTTGGGGAGGGCGACGCCGTAGATGCCCGGCTCGGTGACGCCGAAGAAGAACGCGGAGATCATCGCGGGGAGGGCGATGCCGCGGAAGCGCTCGTCCCTGTTCCTGAGGTACATGGCGAAGATGACCGCGCCGAGCGCGAACCCGTGCCCGATGGTGGCGGCGAGCACGTAGTCGTGGCCGAGGGTGTTCAGGTTCATGATGGAGATGGGGATGAGGCTCCAGTGGAAGCCAAAGATGACGAGGCACATCCAGAGCCCGCCGACCAGGGCGCTGCCCAGGACCGCGCCCACCACGGGGAGCTGGAAGATGAACGAGAACGCCGCGCTCAGCAGGTTGGTGATGAGGGTGGCCACCGGGCCGATGACGAGGTAGCCCAGGACGATGGAGACCGTCATCGTGGCGAGCGGGACGAGGAACATCTTGAGCGCCGCCGGCATCCAGCCCTTGAGCCAGCGCTCCACGAGCGAGCCGAACCACACCATGAGAAGGACGGGAATCACCGAGCTCGCGTAGCCCGAGGCGGGCATGATGATGGGGATCCCGAGGGCGGTCGCGTACCACGAGAACGTGCCGGCGACGCCGAGGTCGATGCTGCCGAGGACCTCGCCCGAGGTCAGGGCGACCATCGTCGGGTAGACGAGCGCCACGCCTATCGCCACGCCGGTGAACTCGTTCATGCGGAACTTGCGTGCGGCGCTGAACGCCAGGGCGACGGGGAGGAAGTAGAAGAAGCCGTCCGCCACGGTGTAGAGCAGCGTGTAGAGGCCGTCGTTGGCAAAGTCCGGGACGAAGTAGGTGAAGAGGGCGAGAAGCCCCTTCATGATGCCCGCGGCGGCGAGCGGTCCCAGGATGGGCTGGAAGATGCCCGAGATGAGGTCGATGATGACCGACGCCACGGTCTTCTCGCCCTCAGGCTCGTCCTCGGCGGCGCTGCCGCCGCCCGCAAGCCCGCCGGCCTCCAGGACCGCGTCGTAGACGTCCTCCACGATGTTGCCCACGACCACCTGGTACTGGCCGTTGGCCTGGATGACCTGGATGACGCCCTTCAGGGCCTCGATCTTGGGCGTGTTGGCGCGCGACTCGTCCTTGAGCTTGAAGCGCACGCGCGTGATGCAGTGCGCGACGCTCGTGACGTTCTCGGCGCCGCCCACGTTCTCGAGTATGGATCTGGCCAGGTCGTCGTATTTTTCAGCCATTATTTTCTCCTTAGTGATATTGCCCGGGCGGCTAGCCCAGGTCGCCTCCGTTGGTGGCGATGGCCTGTTGGTACCAGTAGAAGCTCTTCTTGCGCCTGCGCTCGAGCGTGCCGTTGCCCAGGTTGTCGCGGTCCACGTAGATGAAGCCGTAGCGCTTCTCCATCTCGCCGGAGCCCGCGCTCACGAGGTCGATCGGCCCCCAGGTGGTGTAGCCGAGCATCTCGACGCCGTCCTGCTCGATGGCGTCGCGCATGGCCTCGATGTGCTCGCGCAGGTAGGCGATGCGGTAGTCGTCCTCGATCGTGCCGTCGGGAAGCACCTCGTCATAGGCGCCGAGGCCGTTCTCCACCACAAAGAGCGGCTTCTGGTAGCGGTCCCAGAGGTCGTTGATCGTGATGCGGAACCCCAGCGGGTCGATGACCCAGCCCCAGTCGCTCGTGCGCACGTAGGGGTTCTCCACGCCGGCGAAGGCGTTGCCCTCGGCGACGCCGCCCACGGAATCGGGGTCGCCCGCGGTGCAGCGCGAGGAGTAGTAGCTAAACGAGATGAAGTCGACGGTGTTCTCCGCAAGGATGCGCTCGTCCTCGGCGGTCATGCCCACGTCGATGCCCTCGCGCTCGAGCATCTTGAGCGCGTAGCCGGGGTAGTGCCCGCGCGCCTGCACGTCCACGAAGAAGAGGTCCTCCTGGTTCTTGACCTGCGCCGCGCGGACGTCCTCGGGACGACAGGAGTAGGGGTAGTAGCTTCCCGCGGCGAGCATGCAGCCCACCTTGTTCTCCGGGTCGACCTCGTGGGCGATCTTGGTGGCCCAGGCGCTGGCCACGAGCTCGTTGTGCGCGGCGCGGTACTCGGCCTCGCGGGGGTTCTCGTCGGGCTCGAGCACGATGCCGGCGCCCATGAAGGGACGGTGCAAGATCATGTTCATCTCGTTGAACGTGATCCACCAGCGCACGAGGCCGCGGTAGCGGTTGAAGAGCACCGTCACGAGCCGCTTGTAGAGGTCGATGAGCGTGCGGCTGCGCCAGGCGCCGTACTTCTCGACGAGGTGGATGGGGCAGTCGAAGTGCGTGATGGTCACGAGGGGCTCGATCCCGTGCTCGCGGCAGCAGCGGAACACGTCCTCGTAGAAGGCGAGCCCGGCCTCGTTGGGCTCCTCCTCGTCGCCGTTGGGGAAGATCCGGCTCCAGGCGATGGAGAGGCGAAAGACCTTGAAGCCCATCTCCGCGAAGAGGGCTATGTCCTCGCGGTAGCGGTGGTAGAAGTCGATGCCCGTCTGGGCCGGGTAGTAGTACCCGGGCTCGAAGTCGAGCATGCGCCTCAGGCCGCGGCTCACGTCGTTGCGCTCCGGCCCGTGCGGGATGACGTCGACGTTGGCAAGGCCGCGGCCGCCCTCGTCATAGCCTCCCTCGCATTGGTTAGCGGCGGTGGCCCCTCCCCACAGGAACCCTTCTGGAAACGGCATGGTGCCTCCTTCTCTCTGGCGCCCCCACCTTCGCGGGGGGCGCTGTGCCACGTCTTGCGGTCTCGCGCGCCGGGCCCTCGGGCCCTCCCCCTGGAACGCGCGGAGCCGCTCACGAAGGGATGACTGCTAGCTGGCTGCCTGGCCCGCGGCGGCGCGACGGGCCGCCCTGCCGCCGAGCAGGGAGGGCAGCTGCGCCAGGCACACGCCGGCGAGGATGATGGCGACGCCCAGCCACTCGACGACGCCGAGCGGCTCGCCGAGGACGATCATGGCGATGAGCAGGCCGGCGGGGAGCTCCGCAGCGGCCATGACGGTGGAGAGGCCCGCGGGCAGGTGCGGGGAGCCCATGCCGAAGAGCAGGACCGGGCAGAGCAGGCCGAAGAACCCGGCGATGACGGCAAAGGGGAGGATGCCCTGGACGAGGACGCCCGAGACCAGGTAGTCGGGGCAGACCGTGAGCGACATGACCACGGAGCCCGCGCACACGATGACGCCGCGCTGCTCGCTGGAGCAGGGGGCCTCGACCTTGCCGGAGAGGGTGACGAAGAGGGAGCAGGACACGGCCGCCCCCAGCGCGCAGAGCAGGGCCACGGGGTCGTACCCGGCGATGCCGGTCTTGTAGACGCCGCTCGCGAAGACCGTTCCGAAGACGATGACCAGGGCGGAGACGACTTGGACGGCCTTGGGCGGCCGGCGCGTCATGATGGTCTGCCACACGAGCCCGAGCCACGTGAACTGGAAGAGCAGCGTGAGCGCCACCGGGGCGGGCAGCACGCTCATGGCGTAGCAGTAGAGGATCGAGGTGAGGCAGGTGAGGGCTCCCAGGCCCATGAGCTTGAGCGCGAGCCTCCAGCCCACGTGCTGCCAGCGGTGGCCGAGCGCGCGCCCCGCGAGCGTGGCGAGGGCGAAGAAGAGGCAGCCGAACCACGCCTGGCTCGCCACCACCTGCGCCGAGGTGAAGCCCGCGGCGTAGGCGAGCTTGTACGTCGTGGCCATGGCGCCGTAGCAGGCGCCTCCCGCGAACACCTGAAGTGCCGCCTTGGCCTGCCCGGAGGCCGCGGCGCCCTGCGTCCCGGCAGCCTGCCGCTCGATCGTCGTCTCTGCCATCATGCTCCCTTCCGCCCGCCTGAGCGGGCACACGTGTCGTGCGTCTGCCTCTCGCAGTCGGAAGGTGGGGTTCGTCCGGCCCTGCCGCGGTGCTCTCGGCACCAAAAACCACGCAACCGACTACTCGGTTGCGTGGCGAAAAGGTGGCTAGCGCCCAGAAAAGTCCACGCGTTTTTAGACGCGGACAGCGTACTACGGCGGCGTGGCGACGTCAAGGGGCTGAAGAAAAAAACTCCCTGCTACATAACGCCGTCTTGCCCTGCGGGCGGGTACGTCCCGGACATCCCGTCGCCCATCTCCCAGGCGGTGACGCCGTCTACGCCGGAGGCCGCGAGCGAGAGGGCGGGGGAGCGGGGGAACCAGCGCGTGGAGAGCACGAGCGCCCCCTCGTTGACGTAGACCTCGACGGCCGAGCTGTCGACAAGGACGCGCAGGTCGCGGACGTCCCCGCAGCGCGCGGCGCGCTCGGTGCGGCCGCATCCCACGGCGTCGTCCGCAAAGCGCAGGCAGACCGCGCCGTCCCCCCAGCCAATCGAGAGCGCCCCGTCGAGGGCGAGCTCGCCTCGGGCGTGCGGATGTTCCACCACCACGTCCGCGCGGTGGCGGGGCAGCTCGAGCGCGCCCGCAGCGCCCGCGAGCTCGTGCCGCGCGCCGCGCAGCCCCTCGAGCTCGCGGGCGGGCCACTGACGCAGCCCGCCGTCCGCGCCTGCCGTGACCTCGCGCGGCACCGTGAGGCAGTGGCACCAGGTGAGCCCCTCCGGCGCGCTCCCGTAGGGGGCCTCGGGAAGCCCCATCCAGCCCACGAGCAGCGTGCGGCCGGACTCGTCCACGAAGGTCTGCGGCGCGTAGAAGTCGAAGCCGTGGTCCCAGAGGCGGAAGCGGCCCTCGTCCACCACAAGCTCGCCCGCGCGCGCGAGGCTCGCCCCCTCCGGCAGCGGGACGTAGCCCGCCACATCACGCTGCCCGAAGGACCAGGGCCGGCCCTCCATGCCCTGCGGGCAGAGCGAGAGCCACGTGCGCCCGGCGAGCGCCACGCGGTCCGGGCACTCCCACATGAAGCCGAACGTCTCCCGCGGGCGCACCGTGCCCGTGCCCTCCCAGGCCACGCCGTCGCCCGAGCGCAGCACGAGCGCAAGCCCCCGGTCGTCGAGGTCGCGCGCCCCGAGGAGCATCCACCACGAGCCGCCCTCGCGCCAGACCTTGGGGTCGCGTACGTGGCACGAGCAGAACGCGGGGTAGTCGGCGTTTCTCAGCAGCACGTCCTTCTTGCCGAGCGCGAGGCCTCCGGGTGCGGCGGGGTCCGCCTCGGCCTCAATGAGGATCTGCGCGGAGCGGCGCCCCGCGCGCACGTAGTCGAAGTCTCCCGGCTCCTTGGTGTTACCGGTGTAGTAGAGGCGCACCCCGCCCTCGAAGGGGACGGCGCAGCCCGAGTAGGCGCCCGAGGCCTCGTCGGGCGTGTCCGGCGCGATGGCGAAGCCGCTGCCCCCGCCCTGCCAGTGGACGAGGTCGTGGCTCCAGAGGTGCCCCCACCCGCGCGCCGCGCCGGGCATGGGCCAGTCGGGGCTGTACTGATGGAACACGTGGTAGGTGCCGCCCAGCTGGCAGAGCCCGTTGGGATCGTTGAGCCAGCCGACGGGCGGCATGAGGTGAAAGCCCATTCTCCATAGATCGTGTGACATGATGGCTCCCGAGTGTGAGGGGGGCGGCCCGTCCGGCGCGGGCTGCCCCCGTGCGAGGAGGGACGGTTAGGAGAGCTCGACGAGGCTCTCGCCGGCGCGCACGGCCATGCCGACATGCGGCGCGACCGTGGCGTAGGCATCGGCGTTGGTCACGATGACCGGGGTCACCGGGTCGAGCCCCGCGGCGCGGATGGCGTCGAGGTCGACGTCCATGAGGAGCTGCCCGGCCTCCACGTGATCGCCCACCTTGACGTGCGCGGCGAAGGGCTTGCCCTCGAGCGTCACGGTGTCGATCCCGATGTGCATGAGCACCTCGGCGCCCGCGTCCGTGGTCATGCCGAGGGCGTGGCCGGTCTCGGCGAGCACGGTGACGGTGCCCGCGGCAGGGGCGACGAGCCTGCCCTCGGTGGGGCGGACGGCGGCGCCGGTGCCCATGGCCTCGCTCGCGAAGACGGGGTCGGGGACCTCGGTCATCCTGATTGCGGCGCCCGTCATCGGGGCGAGAAGGACCTCTGCTCGCATGGCGGGCGCGGCGTCGGTCACGGTTGCGACGGCGGCGTCGGCAGCGGCGGCGGAGAGGGCCGCGGCGTTGGCGGCGTCAGTGGCGGGCGCGGAGACGGAGGCCTGGACGACGGGCTTCTCGGCGGGGGTCGCGGCCTCGGGGTCCTTGTAGAGCGCGTAGGAGATGGCGAAGGCCACGACTCCGGAGATGGCGAACATGATCACGTACTGCACGGGCTGGCTGAGGCAGAGCAGGATGCCAAAGATGCCGGTGACGCCGGTGCCCGCCGCGGCGAGCCCCACGATGGAGGCGAACATGGCGCCCAGGCCACCGCCGATGCAGCCGGCCACGAAGGGTTTGAAGAAGCGCAGGTTGACGCCAAAGATGGCGGGCTCGGTGATTCCCATGAAGGCGGAGAGCGAGGAGGGGAGGGCGAGCGAGCGGACCTTGACGTCCTTGGTCTTGAGGGCCACGGCGAGGGCGGCGCCGGCCTGGCCGATGTTGGCGGCGCTGGCGAGCGGCAGCCAGTAGGTGACGCCGTAGGTGGCGATCTGGCCGAGGTCGATCGTGGTGTACATCTGGTGGATGCCGGTGACCACGGTGGGGGCGTAGAGCGCGCCCATGATGAGCGAGCCCAGGCCGAGCGGCAGCGTGAGCAGGAACTGGATGCCGCCGAGGATGGCGTTCTCGGCCCACACGAAGATGGGCCCGACGGCGAGCATGGTGACGTAGGCGGTCGCGGCAACGGAGACGAGCGGCGTCACGAAGAGGTCGAAGGCCTCGGGCACCACCCTGTGCAGGCGCTTCTCGATGAAGGCGAGGATGCCGCAGGCGATGACGATGGGAATGACGTGGCCCTGGTAGCCGGTCCATTCGATGGAGTAGAGGCCGGGGATGACGGGATAGGTCTGGAGCACGCCCTCGGTGGCCACCGTGTTGGCGTTCTGGAGGCCCGGGTTGATGAGCAGCATGCCCACGACCGCGCCGAGGTAGGGGTTGGCGCCAAATGCCTTGGCCGCGGAGAAGCCGATGAGGATCTGCAGGAACGTGAACGCCGTGTTGGAGACGAGGTTCAGGATCTGGTACCAGGCGTTGTTGGTGTCCAGGCTGATGAAGCCGTTGGTGTCCATGAAGCTGAGCGCGCTCATGATGCCGAGCAGCAGGCCCGAGGCCACGATGGCCGGGATGATGGGCACGAAGACGTCGCCCAGGAGCTTGATCGCGCGCATGAACGGGTTGGTCTGCTGCTGGGCGGCTGCCTCCTTCACCTCCGCCTTGGTGGCGGCGGTGATGTTGCCGAGGGCGATGAACTCGTCGTAGACCTTGTTCACCGTGCCCGTGCCGTAGATGACCTGCAGCTGGCCGGATGCCTTGAAGTTGCCCTTGGCGCCGGTCGCGTTGTCCACGGCAGCCTGGTTGACCTTGGAGTCGTCCGCGAGCACGAGGCGCAGGCGCGTGGCGCAGTGCGCAGCAGAGACCACGTTTCCCGGTCCGCCTATCGCGTCCAATATCTCCTGTGCTGCCTGCCTGTAGTCGAGTGCTATTCGATTCCACCTTTCCCCTGACCGTTCTCGGCATGAGAACGTTCCCATATGAAATCGTTCTCACAATACGGCGAGAAGGGACGCGCGACCGTAATGGTCTGCGAGCGGCATGATCTTGTCGGTAAACGGCGAGAAGGTTCCCGGGCAGCCTCCATCCCTCAGAGGTTTGGGTTCGTCGTTGGCGCGCCGCAACGCTGCCTGCCAAAGAAACGGCAGGTAGACCGTTCGGTAAAGAATTGATTTCCACGCAGGGACCGAGAAGATGAACCCAAACCGCAGCGGGGCGGGGGTGGCAGGGACGGATCGCCTAGCGCGTGGAGTTCCTCGTCACGACTTCGTAGCTCATCTTGACCTTGCGGGGCACGTACTCCTTACCGGTCATGAACCCCACGAGCATCCGCGCCGTCTCCATGCCGGAGGTCTTGTAGTGGAGGTGGACCGTGGTGAGCGTGGGCGTGACGATCTGCGAGATCTCCGAGTCGTCCACACCGGTCACGACGACGTCTTCGGGCACGATGCGGCCGTACTCGCGCAGGCAGGTGAGGGCGCCGTAGGCAATCGAGTCGGTGGCACAGACGATGGCATCGAGCTCGGGATAGTCCTCGAGCAGCGCCTCTGCCTGCTCGTAGCCGGAGTCCACGGTGAAGTCCGCGATGCGCAGGGCGCGCTCGGGCACCTCGATTCCAGCCTCGGCGCACGCATCGAGAAAACCCTTGCGGCGCATCTGGCCGACGGCAACGTCCTCCTCGAAGACGCCGATGTAGGCAGGGTGGCGAGCGTCTCGCAGCGCGACGGCGGCCACCTCGCGCATGGCCGCGTAGTCGTCCTGGTAGACGCAGGAGCAGATGTCGACGTCCTGGTCGAGCACAACGATAGGCACGGGCAGGGCGGAGATGGCCTCGCGGTGCTCGGGGGTGATGACGGTGGCGATGAGAATGACGCCATCCACCTGGCTCTTCTCGGCAAAGAGATGGAGAAACTCCACCTCACGCGCGGCGTCGTTGTCCGTGTTGGCGAGAAGGACCTGGTAGCCGGCTTCGTTCAGGACGAGGGTGATACCCGCGACCATCCGGCTCACCGAGGCGGAGTTGATCTTGGGGATGATGACGCCCACGACGTTGGTCTTGCCGGTGCGCAGGGACTTGGCCTGGCGGGAGGGGACGTAGCCGGTCTTCTCGATGACGCGGCGGATGGCGGCGCGCTTCTCCTGGCTCACGTAGCCGTCGTTCAGGTAGCGCGAGACCGTCGCGCGCGACACGCCTGCCATCTGGGCAATCTGGTTGATGTCCATGTTAACGTTAACCTCCTCGTCTACCATGAGTTTAGCGTATGAAACCCGTCGACCCGGTATCATGTTGAGAGAAAGTCAACCAAGGAGAGAGAAACGACCATGGCAGTGCCGGGCAAGGCGGGCCGCGTCGTCGCGGGGGTCATCGTGGTCGCCATAATCGCGATCGGCGTCATCATGGGCTTCAACCCGTTTGGCAGCAACGTCCCCGAGGGCGTGGACACTGACGCCACCGAGGTGCGCAGCGTCACCATGAGCGGTGACGATTACGAGGTCGTGGATTACAACGACGTCCTCTACGTGCTCACTCCGGAGAACGCTGAGGTCTTCGTGCTGGACGAGGACGTCACGCGCCAGTTCATCTCGCGCGACCGCAACACCATCTGGATCACTGAGGACACGGCCGAGAAGATCGGCGTCGTCGATCTCGCCACGGAGTAGGCCGCGCCGCTGGCCGAGCACTGGTGCCCGCATGGCCCGGGCGGCGACATGCCCGGCGGCGCTCCTCGTAGAATCGCATCAGGTATGCGACGAGGGGAGTGCCATGATCGAGCGGGACGGGATTGCCGTGCGGCTGCTGCACGCGTGCGTTGAGGTCATTACCTCCGAGGACGAGCTGATGCAGGTCGACGCCGCGGGCGGGCCCGTCATGGTCGAGGTGGTCTCGGCCATTAGCAGCGCCGTCGCCGCCTGCAACGGCGACGTTCTGGACCTCTTCGACGACGCGTCGCGCTCCGTCTCTCGGCTCGAGCCTTCGAGCGGCGCCGCGCAGTTCTGGGACGCCTGGCTCGAGGGGCTGGCCGAGGCCGCGCCGAACGACGACGAGATGACCCTCGAGGACTTCCGCGCCATGCTCGCGCTCGGGCGCGACGAGGTTGCGCGAGCGCTCGAGAGCGGGCTCGGTGACGCCGCCGCCCTCGACGTCCTTGTCGCCGCCTGCGAGGCCGCGGACGCGAGCGAGGACGACCTCGAGGTGTTCGACGACGCCGCCGACGCCGCCGAAGAGGCCGCCGACGGCTCGACGAGCGTGGCCGCCGTCTCCCTCGCGCGCTTCCTGCGCGGCCTCGCGCAGGCCTAGGCGAGCCACCACCTGAAGTCCCACGCCGCGAGCTCGAAGGTCTCGAACTCGTCGAGCTTGCCGCTCACGAGGTCGGCGTACTCGCCCCGCTCCGGCATCCACAGCGTGCGGTCCTCGTCGCTGAAGTTGAAGACCGCGTGGAGGGTCTTCTCGCCCGCGCGCCGCCTGATCCAGAGGACGGAGGGGTCGCTGTAGCCCACGACCGTCACCTCCGCGTCCGCGTCGAAGACGGCCTGGCTGCGGCGAATCCCCTCGAGCGCTCGCAGCGCGTCGTAGAGGCGCTGCTGGACGCTGCCGGGCTCGTCCGTGCGGTCCACGAGCGCCCAGTCAAAGCGGCCGCGGTGCAGGTAGCGGGAGTCCTCGGCCTTCTCGGGGTCGTCGTGGTAGGTGTAGTCGTTCACCTGGCCGACCTCGTCGCCGCTGTAGACGATCGGCAGGCCGGACTGCGTGAGCAGGTAGGCGTGGAGCATGACGTCCTTGCGTATGGCCACGTCCATGGCCGCGGCGTCGCCGGCAAACCCCGCCGCCTCGACGCCGCACATGGAGGCCGTGGTCGCGCAGAAGCGCGCGTCGCCGGTCACGGGGTCGGCGTTGTAGAGCTCGCCGCGGGAGACGCTGCCCTCGGTGTGCCCCTGGAAGTACGCGTTGAGGTAGCGCTTGTGCGGCACCTCCTCCATGCCCCAGTCCGAGAGCGTGGCGTAGTCCAGGCCCCAGCCGATGTCGTCGTGGCAGCGCAGGTAGTTGAGGAAGGTGCACGAGCGCGGCAGGCCGCAGACGGCCTCGAGCTGGCGACGCAGCAGGCGCGTGTCGCAGCAGGCCACGCTGTTCCAGGTGGTCGCCATCGTCGTGACGTTGTAGAGCATGTGGCACTCGGGCTTCTCCGGCGTGCCAAAGTAGGGCACGACCTCGACCGGCGCCATGACCACCTCGCCGAGCAGGACGGTGCCCGGGCAGACGATCTCCGAGATCATGCGCATCATGCGCACGATCGTGTGGACCTGCGGCAGGTTTCGGCAGTTGGTGCCGAGCTGCTTCCATATGTAGGGGACGGCGTCTATGCGGATTATGTCCATGCCCTGGTTGGCCAGGTAGAGGAAGTTGTACATCATCTCGTTGAAGACGCGCGGGTTCTTGTAGTTGAGGTCCCACTGGTAGGGGTAGAACTGCGTCATGACCGACTGCCCCAGCTCCGGCAGGTAGGTGAAGTGGCCGGGCGCGGTGGTGGGGAAGACCTGGGGCACGTCGCGGGTGTAGCGGTCTATGAGGGCCTGGTCGCCGGTGAAGAAGTAGCGGCTCAGGTACTCGCCCTCGCCGGCGCGGGCCCGACGCGCCCACTCGTGCTCGTCGGAGGTGTGGTTCATGACGAAGTCCATGCAGAGGCTGATTCCCCGCTCGTGGCACTTCTCGGCCAGGTGGGCGAGGTCGTCCATGGTGCCAAGCTCGGGCTTCACGCGTCGGAAGTCGCTGACCGCGTAGCCGCCGTCGGAGCGACTGCGGTCCGCGGGCGTGTCCAGGAAGGGCATGAGGTGCAGGTAGTTGACTCCCGTGCGCTCGAGGTAGTCCAGGTGCTCCTCCACGCCGCGCAGGGTGCCGGCAAAGTTCTCCACGTACATTTGCATGCCGAGAAGATCGCGGTCCCGATACCACGCGTGGCCCTCGCGGCGGGCGTCGAGGGCCTTGAGGGCGGCCGCGCGCTCGTCGTAGAAGGCCTTCATCTGGTCGCAGAGCTCGGCGAACATGGCGCCGTTGTCGTAGAGCTCCATGTAGAGCCAGCGCAGCTCGTCGTGGTGGCGGCGCAGACGGCGGAAAAAGGCGGCGTCCTCGCGGGCCCTCGCGGCGGAGCGGGCGAGCGGCTGGCGCCTTGGCGCGCGGGGGTTCGTCTTTGTCATGTGTCTGCCGACCTTTCGTGTGAAACCGTTCTCATATCTAGAGAGCATTGTAGACCGCGGGCGCCGGTGGGCAAGGGACAATCCCGTGAGCGTGGCGTGGTTTCGCCGGGCACGCGGCGCCTTGTTCAACCCTGCGTTTAGGTCACGCGCTCAGGTCGTGCGGGCGCGGACCGTGTGCAACCATAGAAAGGCTGCATGAGCGTTTGACGGTCGAGGAGGACCCGTGAACATCAAGCAGGTCAGATACGTGTGCGCAATCATGGATCTGGGGAGCTTCTCTGCCGCCGCGGCGCGGGAGGGGGTATCCGTCCAGGCCGTCTCCAAGGCCATGGCGGAGCTCGAGTCCTCGCTCGGCGAGCCGCTCTTTGAGCGCCGCAGCGCGGGCGTCACGCCCACGCCGCTCGGCCGCGCCTTCGCGACGCGCGCCCGCCGCGTGCTCGACGAGTGGGAGGCCCTGGAGCGCTTTGCGAGCGAGCCGGGCGTCGCGTCGGCGCCCGCACCCCTGCGCATGGGCTTCTGCTGCCCCGTCTACCCGGGCGTCGAGCGGCTCGTCAAGCTCATTTCCACGGTGACGGGCAAGGTGCTTGGCCGCCAGGTCAACGTGGACATGCTGCGCTGCTCCGACGCACTCGACGCGCTGCGCTCCGGGCGCTGCGACGCGCTGATCACCGTCGGCCCGCTCGAGGCGGACGACGTCTCCTGCGGCCCGCTCGGCACCGTCTCCTCCGACGTGCTCGTCCCCCAGAACCACCCGCTCGCCGCAAAGAGCGAGGTCTCGCTCGACGAGCTTGCGGACTACCCCGTGCTCTACCCCTGCGACTTCGAGCACTACTGCCGCGCCGTGGTGGACGAGTACCTCAAGCGCGGCCTGCGCTCCGAGGTCGTCAAGTTCTCGGTGGGCGACGCTGTGCCCGACTCCCTCACCGACGGGAGCTGCTACTCGTTCATCTTCGTTGGCAACATCACCGGCGCTCCCGAGGGGTACGTCATTCGCCCGCTCGCGAAGGGCGACGCCCTGCCGGTCCCCATCTGCCTCTCCTCGCTGCGCCGCCCCGGCGGGATCGACTTTGTCGCGTTCCGTCGCTCCCTCTCGCGTCTGAGCCTCTTCGGCTAGGGCGCCGCGGTCCTTCTCGCCCGCCCTTCTCGCCCGCAGACCTTGCCGCAACCCAAACGCAACCCCACGTTGCGCGATAGGTGGTGGGCGCAACCGCCTCGCTCGGCTACAGTGGGGGCAAGCCAGCGAAGGGAGGGTGTCATGATCTTGGGAATGGGGCCGACGGAGCTTCTGATTTTGCTGCCGCTCTTTCTTGCCCGCGTTGTGCCGTGGGTCCTCTTTGTCGTGCTGCTGGTTCTTGCCATTCGCTGGTTCCTGCGGCAGGAGAGGGCCGACAAGAGCCCCGAGACCGTGGCCGCGCGCCGCTCGCTCGGCGAGGTCCTGCGCGATCACCGGGAGCGCTGCAAAATGACGCAGGAGCTCGTGGCCGAGAAGCTCGGCGTGAGCCGGCAGGCCGTGTCCAAGTGGGAGCAGGGCAAGACGGAGCCCTCGACGACGAACCTCGTGAAGCTCGCGCACCTCTACGGCGTGGACCCCGCCGACCTGCTGCGTGAGGTTGGCGGCTCAGACTGATCCGCTTGCCCCGCCCCCAGTTTGCTCCACCCTATGTTTTGGGCAACAAGTTTGATGCGCAGACGAGAAAAACATCAAGGTTGTTGCCCACTACCTTGCATAGCGTGGCGAAGTGGCGGCTCGACGGTCCTTCTCGGCGCTCCGACATAAAACCTGTTGCCCACAACCTGAAGATTTGCTTCGAAATCGGCCTCTCCGCGAGCACGCGAGGGCTGAAAACCCAAAACCATGCGGTTTGTGGCGTCACTCCGGGGCTCGAGGTGGGGTATAACCACCTCAGGACAAGCGTCGAGGAGGTACCCATGAACGAGGTAATCCGGGCCATGGAGGAGCGCCGCAGCGTGCGCGCCTACACCGACGAAATGCCGGAGCGCGAGAAGATCGACGAGGTCGTGGAGGCGGGGCTCTGGGCCGCGAGCGGCATGAACCGCCAGGGCCCCATCGTCATTGCCGTCACGAACCGCGAGCTGCGCGACCGCCTCTCGGCCATGAACGCCGAGATCATGGGCCGTCCCGGCACCGATCCGTTCTACGGCGCGCCGGTCGTCCTGGTCGTGCTCGCGCCGCGCGACCAGCCCAACCGCGTCTACGACGGCAGCCTCGTCATGGGCAACCTCATGCTCGCCGCGCACGCGCTCGGGCTGGGCAGCTGCTGGATCCACCGCGCGCGCGAGGAGTTCGACACCCCCGAGGGCAAGGCCATTCTCGCCGAGCTCGGCGTCGAGGGCGACTACGAGGGCATAGGCCACTGCATACTGGGATACGCCGCCGAGGAGCCCGAGGCCAAGCCGCGCCGCGAGGGCCGCGTCTTCCACGCCGCGTAGTAATATGCCTAAATGGGGTCCGACCCCTTTTAGGCAACCGAGCGGAAGAGGGCGGTAGTGGATCTGAGCCAGGCCATAGACTGCGCGAGCGCGCTGACGTTCCCGGGCTTTCTCACCGACGACGCCTCGCTCGCGGCGGAGCGCACGCGCAACGAGGACGCGCTCGTCACGCTCATGGCGGCCTGGCGCGATGCCGAGCCTGGCAAGGAGCCCTGCGGCTACGACCTCATTCGCGAGCTCGCCGACCGCAACCGCGACCTCTGCGACCGCTACGGCATTGAGCGCCTGCGCGACGTGAGCCCGTCGTGTCTGTCGCGCGGCCTCACGAACGCCGAGCTCATTCATGCGGTCGCCGTGCTCCAGCACCGTAGCGACACCAAGGTGGCGGCGCTCGCCGGTCCGGACGCGCGCGACCTCAACGTGGCGTGGGTGGACGCGCCGGTCTCCGGCATGGTCGTGGGGATCGACATCGAGACCACCGACCGCGACCCCGCGCGCGGCTACATAATCAACGTCGGCCTCGAGTTCATGACCGTGGGGCCGGATGCCAAGCCGCACGACCCCTTTGCCGGCTACTTCGGCCTGCCCGAGATGTACGCCGAGAAGGGCGTGCCGCTCGCGGACATTCACAAGATCTCATGGTCCGACCTCGAGGGCCGGCGCCCGTTCCGCGAGGACAAGCAGGTCCAGGCCGCGCTTCTCGCCGCGCTCACGGCCTACCCGTTCATGGCGCACAACGCCGCCTTCGAGGACTCCTGGTTCACGCTGCACATCGACGGCTACGCCGAGGCGCGCAAGGCGGGTCGCGTGGTGCCCATCGACACGCGCGACATCTGCCGCCGCGTGGACCCCGAGACCAAGACGCTGCCGCACGAGCAGCGACCCGCCTCGCTCGAGAGCTGGGCGCGCCGCCGCGGCACCCTCAAGGCGGGGGAGTCCGAGCGCCACCTCGGCCTCGACGACGTGGAGCTCATGCTCGCCACGGTCCAGGCGGAGTTTGCGACGCGCAACATGCTGTAGGGGCGCGGCCGCACGTCCTTCTCGCCAGCGCTCTTGTCACTATGAAAAAGCGGCGGGGCTCCGAGGGGCCCCGCCGCTGCCTTTGAGCTGCCGAGAAGAACGTCTACTCGTCGCCGAAGCTGATTCCGAGCGCCTTGGCCTCGCGCACGAGGTCGCCCTCGGGGTCGACGTACTTGAGCTTGCCGGCGACCTCCTTGAGCGGCACGCGGGTCATTTTCCCCTTGCGCTGCGCGACCATGAAGCCGAACTCGCCCTCGAGGCAGCCGAGCGCCGCCTCGACGCCGCACTGCGTGGCGAATATGCGGTCCTGGGCGTCGGGCTGGCCGCCGCGCTGGGTGTGGCCGGGCACGGCGATGCGGATCTCGCGGCCGGTGCGCTTGTCGATCTCTGCCGCGATGTCGTAGGCGATCGACGGCGTGGTACGCGCGGCCACGAGCTTCTTGTACTCCTTCTTGGAGAGGGCGGCCTCCTCCTTGGAGATCGCGCCCTCGGCGACGACCACGATCGTGAAGCGCGAGCCGGCCTTGTCGCGGTCCTCAATCACGCGCACGACGTTGTCCATGTCGTAGGGGATCTCGGGGATGAGGATGACGTCGGCGCCGCCGGCCACGCCCGCGTACAGCGGGATCCAGCCGACCTTGTGGCCCATGATCTCGATCACGAAGACGCGGCCGTGGGAGCTCGCGGTGGTGTGGATCTCGTCGATGCAGCGGGTGGCCACCTCGACGGAGCTCGTGAAGCCAAAGGTGAGGTCGGTGCCAAAGGTATCGTTGTCGATCGTCTTGGGCAGGGCGATGACGTTCAGGCCCTCCTGGGAGAGGCGGTTGGCCGTCTTGGTGGAGCCGTTGCCGCCGAGCATGAACAGGCAGTCGAGCTTGAGCTTGCGGTAGGTGTGCTTCATGGCCTCGACCTTGTTGATGCCGTCGGCCTCGGGGGTGTCGAGCAGCTTGAACGGGGTGCGGCTCGTGCCGAGCACGGTGCCGCCGCGCGTGAGCAGGCCGGAGAAGTCGCGGTTGTCCATCATGCGGTAGTGCTCGTAGATCAGGCCCTGGTAGCCGTCCTCGAAGCCGTAGACCTCGACGGGCTCGTCGGACTGACGGTAGAGCGTCTTGACGATGCCGCGCATGGTTGCGTTGAGCGCCTGGCAGTCGCCGCCGCTCGTGAGAAGACCAACTCGAAGCATGGGTGTTTCCTTCCCTCAGGGCCACAGATAGGAAAAGTATGCGCCTGAATCGGTCGGGTGCGCGCGTTTCTCCGCAAACGGTATCGTTCTCAGGGTCTGACGCGGAACCCGCGTGCGTCTACGTGCGCATGCGGGCCCCTGCTTGTCTGCGTGGGGGCGCTGGCGTCGAGGCGCCTTTACTGGTTTTGGGGCGAAACTTTTATGCCCGTCCTACGCTGCACGTTGTCTGCGGGTGGGGAGAAGACCTCGACCTGCGGAAACGTGTGCGTGCGCGCCCGAGGGTGGAACGAGTTTCGGCGGGAAGAAGGTTTTGTATAAATCGTTTGCCCCAAAACCAAGCAATGCCCCTTGGATTTTGCCTCGCTAGAAGCAAGCGGTGACCACCTAATGCAAAACCTGCCCAAACAAGGTCAAAAACTTTGAATCAACTCCCTCGCGGCACGCGCTCCGCCCTGCTACCATGGTCGAGGAGACTGACGAGACGGGGGGATCGCATGACGCCGAGCGAGAGACGCGAGGTTGCCGAGGCCGTGGCGGCCGGACGGCGTGCCCTAGCGAGCCTGGAGGAGGCTGCCGACGCGCTGGACAGCGCGAGCAACTGGGGCCTCTTTGACATGGTGCTCGGCGGGCCGATCTCGAGCATGGTCAAGCACTGGCGTCTCGGCGGTGCCCGCGAGGCGCTCGATCGGGCCCGCGCCGACCTCCATGCGTTCACGCGCGAGGTCAACGACGTGAGCGGCATAGAGTCGCTTCGCGTGGACGTAGGGGCCGTCGCCTCTGCGCTCGACGTCCTTGTGGACAACCCCTTCGTGGATCTCTACGTGCAGAAGAAGATTCAGGACGCCGACGAGAACGTGCAGGCCGCGATTGCTGCGACGCGCACGGTGTTGGCCCGCCTGGAGGCCCTGCGGTAGCGGCTGGTCGGGCGCCTGGCTCCCGGTGCCGTAGCTCAAGGCACGTATCGGGCTCCGCTGTGTCACTTGAGGCCTCATCTGAGTGGCTGAATCTGGCTTGTGTGCACAGCGGCGCCAAACCGGACGACAAAATGCCTGTTGGCAAACGAGCCGCTTTAGTCTGTATCCCAAGTTGACGCTTCGAGGACCTCAGAAGGGGCTCAAAGTGACACAGGGGCCCCGCTCTGCCGCCTTTGAGTTCGGGCGCATATGTCACGCGACCGTAAACGCTTGCCCTCTCCCGCACGCTCAGGTCGTAGAATCAGCGCAGCGAGTTTTCAGGTTCAACAGGAGGGCAGTATGCAGGAGATTCTCCACGCGCCCCACGAGCAGATCGAGCAGATCCAGCTCGAGGGCATCAAGAAGACCGTGATCGCGTGCTACGAGAACGTGCCGTTCTACAAGAAGAGCTTCGATGACGCCGGCTTTGACCCGTACTCGGTCAAGAGTCTCGACGACCTTCAGAAGGCGCCGTTCGTCACCAAGCAGGACCTGCGTGACAACTACCCCTACGGCATGTTTGCCACGCCGCTCTCCGAGGTGAAGGAGATCCACATGTCCTCCGGCACCACGGGCGTGGCGACGGTGGGCGGCTACACCCAGCACGACCTGGACATCTGGGGCGAGTGCTTCGCGCGCGGCATCGAGTACGCGGGCGGCGGCGCCGACGACGTCGTTCACGTCTGCTACGGCTACGGCCTCTTCACCGGCGGCCTGGGCGCGCACTACGGCGGCCTCTACTCCGGCGCCACCACGATTCCCATGTCCGCGGGCAACACCGAGCGCCAGATCCGCGTGCTCAAGGAGATGGGCTCCACGATCATCTGCTGCACGCCGAGCTACGCCATGCACATCGCCGACACCGCCCTCGAGATGGGCATCGACCCGGCACGTGACTTCCACCTGCGCGCGGGCATCCACGGCGCCGAGCCCTTCAGCGACAACTTCCGTCGCGACCTGGAGCGCAAGCTCAACTACCACGTGCTCGACGTCTACGGCCTCACCGAGACCATGGGCCCGGGCGTGGCCATCGAGTGCTGGGAGCAAAACGGCCTGCACCTGGCCGAGGACCACTTCTACGCGGAGATCATCGACCCCAACACCGGCGAGGTCCTGCCCGACGGCGAGTGGGGCGAGCTCGTGCTCACCACCACCGACCGCGAGGCGTCGCCCGTGGTGCGCTACCGCACGCGCGACATCACGCGCATCCTGCCCGGCGAGTGCGCCTGCGGCTGCACCCACCGCCGCATTGACCGCATCCACGGCCGCACCGACGACATGCTCATAATCCGTGGCGTCAACGTCTTCCCGAGCCAGATCGAGGACGTCATGAAGACCTTCGACCAGATCTCGTCCTGGTACCAGATCGAGGTCGACACCGACCACCGCTCGCTCGACATGGTCACCCTCAAGGCCGAGGTTAACCCCGGCTTCAACTTCGACTCCGTCGCCGCCGTCGAGCGCCTGCAGAAGGAGATGTCCGCGCGCCTCAAGACGGCCCTCTCCGTGGGCGTCAAGGTCAAGCTCGTCGAGCCCAAGACCATTGCGCGCAGCGAGGGCAAGGCCAAGCGCATTGTCGACCTGAGAAAGGGGATCCGCTGATGATTGACCAGATCACGGTTTTTCTGGAGAACGAGAAGGGCCGCATCGCGGCGCTCTGCCGCACCCTCGGCGACGCCAACATCAACATGGCGGCGCTCTCCGTGGCCGACACCACCGAGTACGGCATCGTCCGCATAATCTGCGGCGACACGAACGCCGCCCTCGCTGCGCTCGAGGCCGGCGGCTATCGCGCAATCAAGACCGAGGTCATGGCCATTGCCGTCCCGCACCAGCCGGGCGGCGCGGCCGACCTCCTCGAGAAGCTTGACGACCTCGACATCAACATCGAGTACTTCTACTGCTTCTCCACGACCGACGACCTCGCGATTCTTGCGCTCAAGATCGCCGACCCCGCGAGCGCCGCAGAGGCGAGCTGGGCCATTGAGAAGGCCGGCTTCCACGTCTTTGACCAGGACGAGGTCGAGTAGGGTCTCGCGCCACGACGATCTTTTTTGTCTGGGGCTGCCGCGTGATTGCGTGCGGCAGCCCCTTTTCCTGTCGAGCGGGGGGCGAGTGGCGCCCGTTTTTCCCGCGAGTGGACAATTATGGAGATTCCCGTTTACTTCTGGCGGGGGAGCGGGCATACTAGCCAACGCACATTTCAGAAGGGCGCCCCCCGGCGCAGCCGAGCACATCACTTTTCAGGTTTCAGCGTGTAAGAGGTAAGGGCAAGAGACATGATCACCAACACCACCACCATATAAAACGTAATCAGTTTTCACTGTTGCCTTGGGGTGGCTCCATCTTGCGTGGACGCGCTGCTCCTTCGGCACCGGTGTGTGTTCTCGTGCGGTCCGTCGAGATCGTGGCGGACGTGCGTGCGAGGGAGGGATTCCCCAATGCGCCTGGGAAGCTATAAATTAGACACCAATCCTTCGAGAGGGGTGACGGTATGGACAACGAGAAGACCGAGGCCGCGCAGGACGGAGCCGCAGAGCAGGGCGTCTCTCTGAGCAAATTGCTCAAGCGCCTACGCGAGCAGGGAAGCATTGGCGCTGACGTCAAGTCGCCCGGGATGCACCTGATGCTCGCGGATGCCGGGCTCGTCGAGCGCGTCACGGACGAGGAGGGCGCGAAGACCTGGCAGGTCACGGAGCTCGGCCGCAAGTGGGGCATCAGCCAGAGGCCCTCGACCGACGGGCACGGCTCGTACCCCGTGTACGATGAGCGCGGCGTCCGGAAGGTCCTTGAGCTCTTGTCGGCCGACGTCGACGGCTCGGCCTACGCTGCCGCCAGGGAGCGCGTCGCAGCCGCAGCCAAGCCCGACAAGCCCCGCTTCCCCGATTCCATCGACGACGGGAACGCGCTCTGTCGCCGCGGCGAGCGCCTCGTGCCCGACTTCGTCGAGCGCGCCGCGCCGCTCATTGGCCGCAACCTGAGCGCAGGGCCGGATCTCGACGCCCTTCCCAGCATGTCAAGTCTCTACGACCACGACCACGACCGTCCGGCCCTTCTCTTGTGCGCCAGGACGCCGTACTTCAAGGCCGGTTACTACGGCAGGGACAAGCGGGGTCGACTCCTCGAGAAGAAAAACGGCCCGTCCTGCACCGTCTCGCTTGACGCCAACCAGCTCAGGCGGGCCCGTGCGGCATATCCGGACAGCGATCTCTATGTCTATGTGCACTGGGAGCGCCTTGCCATGGGCGGCAGGCGCGTCGAGCCGCTCGAGGGCGTGTGGGTGGCACGCCTTGCCGACCTTGGGGACAAGGTCGATCAGGGCCTGCTCGCTCACTCCGGCCCCGTTGAGAGCAAGGTGCACGACGGCGAAAGCCTTGACATTTACCTCATCAGCCTGCTCGACCCCGTCTTCACGGAGCTCTGGTCGCGCAGGGGCAAGGACGTCCTCGCCCCCATGGAGCCTGACGCGCCCGCCTCGTGCAAGCGGCTGATAGCGGAGGCGTCCATGGGAAGCCTCCGCGACGCCCTGTCCAAGGGGTGGGAGGTGCTCGAGAAGGGCGTACAGGAGATGGACTGCGACGAGAAGTGCGTCATCGCGCCGGACTTCTCGCCCAACGAGGGGGGCAATCAGGACAAGGCGAAGTACGACACGTCCCTCTCCCGTCTCTACTACTTCCTTCGCTACGGGTACGGCTATGCCTATGAGTACTACCTCATGTGGCGTGATCTGCTCGAAGACATGGACCGACAGAACCTTGGGAAGGAGAAGTTGGACGTCCTCTCGCTCGGGTGTGGCAACGGCGTCGACCTCTGGGCGCTCCGCTCTCTGTTGGCAGAGCGCGGAGAGTCCGACCGACTTACGGGCTACGTGGGCGTTGATATTGCTGACTGGTCCGACCTCTGCTTCCCGCTCCCAGAGGGGGAGGGCTATCGGTATCGGTGGGGGTGCAGTGCCGCCGATTACCTGGAGAGCGAAGAGGCGCGCAAGCACAGGTACCCCTGCGCGCGCGTCATCGTCCTCCCAAAGAGTCTCGGGGAGATGAGCGAGGACGAGATTAAGAGGGTTGGTGAGAGCATCTTCCAGTACAACGAGCACTGCTGGCATTACCTGTGCGTCTGCCCACCCCATGGCTACAAGGACAGGGAGGGAATCTGAGACAACGACCTTGCCATGCGGGAGAGCGTTTCCCTCCTGCTCGAGCACGTGGGCCTCAGGGTTGGGGTCGACGACGCGATCAGGGGCGAGAAGCGCCGCGCGGACAGGCGCATCTCCCAGCTCACCGACGAGGGCTGGTGGGGGCACCTGAGCATGGACGACGAGGATTGTCTCAAGCGGGTGCTGGGCGAGGAACTTCCCCCATGCTGCCCGTATCACGGGGCGACGACGTGCACGTGGAAGGAGCGCGAGAAGAAGGTGCGCTGCCCGATCGAGAAGAGCCCCATCCTGCGCGGCTGGTTCCCCTGCTACCGCGTCTACTATCTCGACGGCCTGTGCTAGCAGCGCGCCCGCGCGAAAGGAGCGACCATGATCATAAGCGCGAGCCGGCGCACGGACATACCGGCGTTCTACGCTGAGTGGTTCGCGAACCGCGTCCGCGAGGGGTTCGTGTGCGTGCGCAACCCCATGAACGCCCACCAGGTGAGTCGCGTGAGCCTCGACCCGGCCCTTGTGGACTGCATCGTCTTCTGGACCAAGAACCCCGCTCCCATGCTCGAGCACCTCGACGCCTTCGCGGCTTACCCGTACTACTTCCAGGCCACGCTCACCGGCTACGGCCGCGACGTCGAGGGCAACCTTCCCGACAAGCACGAGGTCCTTCTCCCCGCCATGAAGGAGCTCGCGCACAGAATCGGCCCCGAGCGCGTCGTCTGGCGCTACGACCCCATTCTCTTTAACGAGAAGTACACGCCGCAGTACCACCTGCGCGCGGTGCGCGAGATCGCGGAGGAGCTCGAGGGCTGCACGGAGAAGTGCGTCATCAGCTTCGTTGACACCTACCAGCGGAACCGCAAGAGCATTGAGACGCTCGGCGCGCGTGACGACCTGCCCTCCGAGCGGGAGTTCCGCGCCTTTGCGACCGAGCTCGCGGACACGGTGCGCGCCCACGGCATGGCGTGCGCGAGCTGCGCCGAGCGGGTGAACCTCGCCGACTGCGGCATAAAGCACAACTGCTGCGTCGACCGCGCCCTGATCGAGCGCATTCTGGGCTGTCCCCTGGACGTCAAGAAGGACAAGACGCAGCGTCCGGAGTGCGGCTGCGTGACGAGCATTGACGTGGGCACCTACAACACCTGCCCGCACGGTTGCCGCTACTGCTACGCCAACTTCAGTCCCGAGTCCGTCGAGCGCAGCCGCGCCGCCTACGACCCGGCCTCCCCGCTTCTGTGTGATCGCCTGCGCGAGGACGACGTCGTGACGGACCGCAAGGTCAAGCGGCTCTCCTCGGGTCAAGCCACGCTGCCGTTCGCATAGGGCCGCGCGCTGTCGCTCTTCCCGCCTGAGGGCCGTCGCACACGAGCGTGCGGCGGCTCCCTTTTCCTGCCAGACAGGGGTCGAACGGTACCCGTTTTGCCCGCGAGCGGATTTTTTTGGAGATTCCCGTTTACTTCCGGCGGGGGAGTGGGCATACTATCCACCGCGTAATTCAGAAGGGCGCCTCCGGGCGCAGCCGAGCACATCACTTTTCAGGTTTCAGCGTGTAAGAGGTAAGGGCAAGAGACATGATTACCAAAGAATCCATTTTCTAACTCAATAGGCTTCCATCGACGCTTCTGAGGGTCGTGCTGTGTCCCGCGCGGACGCCGAGCCCTCTCAAAAGTGCCGGTGGATTCTCATGTGGCTGCGTCGCATGAGCTGGCGTTCTTTGACAAACGAAGAGCGGGAGTGTCCCCTTGTCTCTTTTGGGTAGCCGCCTCGAGCGTGCCGTGACCCAACAACAGGAGAGCCGACGGGCGAGGACCCTGGGAGAACAGGGGGCACGGACAGAGACCGCGGGCGTTGGTGCAGGAAAGCGCGGGAGCGGAGAGGAGGATTCGCGTGGGGCGGCGGTCCCCGGCACAAGCCCACCAACGGCCAGCAGCAATCAGAAAGCGGCAAATCACACGTCCACGGGCAAGCAGGAGCGGCAAGGGGAGCAGACGAATGGTCGGACGGCTCTCCGTCGCAGAAAGGAAGGTCAGCATGACAATGCACGGTTCCGTTCTAGACGAGCGCATAGAGGGGGCGTTCTCGTTTGTCCCCACTCCCGAGCTTATCGTCGTAAGCCTGCGCATTGCGGCGGACATGCCTCTCGAGCGCTACTGCCTCGGGGGCGCCGCGCTTGCGGCATGCCAAGAGGTCATGGATTCGGACCTGGTTGGCCTTGAGGTCAAAACAAACGGTTCTCACCTGCCGTCTCAGTTGAGCTCGGTCCGCGAGGCCGTGGGCGTTGCGCTCCTGCTGGACGAGGCCTCCCAGAGCTCACGGGCTCGCGCCAAGACCCTCGCGAACCTGCGCGACCAGCTGATACGCGCCCTTCTCGCTCCGGTCGAGCGCTACGTCGAGCGACACCGCAGGGGGTGGGACCGGCGGCAGGAGGGCAGCGCCGGCTCACGCGCGAGACGGGCGTTTTGCTACGACGTGAGCATTCTCACGACGCAGCGAAGGGGGCCAAGGCCCACCCCTCGCGAGGCTTATGCGCTGCTCTGCGCGCTCGCCTTTGCCGACGACGCGCACATTCGAGAGGCAATAGCGACCCTGGGAGGCCTCGACGGTCGCGACGCGCTCGAGGCGCAGGCTCGCTACGAAGAACATTCGCGCTTCTTCTCCGGCTGCCAGTCCGCAAGCGCCGCGAGCGCATACAACAGCGTCGTCTATGCCGACCATGGCGAGCCCGAGGGAATCGACGACCTCATTGAGGCGTGCGCGGGCGCGACGGAGCAGCCCGAGCCGATCTCCGGGGACACCGCGGCCGCGTTTCTCCACCTCTACCTCGAACCCATTGCGCTCATGGAGCGCTTTGGGGGAGGCTGCGCGCCCGGCGACCTAATCGGGAGCAGCCCCAACCCCACGCTCACCAAGCGAATCCTGGCGGCGTGACCCGTCGCCCCTCTCGCTCGTTCACCCATACGTCGAAGGGATCATGCACATGCACAACACCACCGTCGTCACCGAATCCACCCGCGCCCCCTACCGCGGCTCGACGATCGTCGGCCGCGACCGCTCCCTCGAGACCGACTCTTTTCTGACGGGACTCAACGACAACGTGCTCGTCATAGGTCCCTCTGGCGCGGGCAAGACGCGCCACGTGCTCAAGCCCAACCTGCTCCAGACGGGACCGAGCTTCATCGTGCTCGACACGAAGGGCACACTCTGTGCCGACATGGCGCCGGCGCTCGTGCGGGCGGGCTATACCGTCGAGCGGCTCGACTTCGCCGGCGTCTGCGACCGGCCCGCGTCGCTTCCCGAGGGCGTGAGAAACGTCGGGTACGACCCGCTCGTCTTCATTCGGCGCAACGCTGACGGCGGCGTGAACCAGCAGGACGTCATCTCCGTCGCCAGCGCGCTCTGCCCCGTCGAGAACGGTGACGAGCCGTTCTGGGACCACGCCGCCTCGAACCTGCTCACCGCGCTCATCGCCTACGTCGTCGAGGAGCTGCCCCAGGAGGAGCAGACCTTCGCCGCGGTGATCGAGCTCGACGAGCACCTGCACGACGGCGCGACGTTTCGCCTGCTCGAGGAACTCGAGCTCACAAGTCCTCGGAGCCTCGCGGGCTCCACGTACCGCCGCTACGCCGCCACGCGGGAGTCCGAGCGGACGAACGCGAGCATAGTCGGCATAATCGCCGAGAAGCTCAGGTGCCTGGGCTTTGACGGGGCACTTAACCTCTACACTGCCCCCGATCGGGTGGACTTTGCCCGCTACGGCCACGAGCGTCGCGCTCTGTTCGTGACGATCAGCGACGTCGACCGCTCGCTCGACTCGCTCACGAGCCTGTTCGTCGCCCAGGCGTTCGGCGCGCTCATACGCGAGGCCAATCGCTGCCCGGGCGGTCGGCTGCCCCAGCCTGTGCGCCTCTTCCTTGACGACTTCGCGAACCTCTACATAGAGAACATCGACGACATCCTCGCCGTCGTTCGCAGCCGAGAGATCTGGTGCACGCTTCTGCTGCAGTCGGTGAACCAGCTCGAGGCGCGCTACGGCCGCTCGCGTGCCATGTCGATCATGGGCAACTGCGACACGCAGCTCGTCCTGGGCTTCCAGGACCTCGACACGGCGCACTGCTTCTCCGAGCGCGCGGACCGCATGCCCAAGACCCTGCTCGAGATGAGCCCGGAGCGCTCCTGGCTCTTCGTGCGCGGTCATGCCGCCGAGGAGATCGAGTCCTACCACCTCGAGGAGCACCCGCGCTACTTCGAGCTCCGCGAGGGCGAGGGCGCGGGCCTCGGGCGAGAAGAGCCCGCGCCCGCCTCGAGCGACTTCGACGACCCCGAGCTCCCACGCTAGCGCCTCTTCACGTCAGGAACCCCAACAGAAGGGACATCTCATGAGCCACCAGATCCTCAGCCCCCACACCATGCGCGAGACCTCGCGCGGTATCTCGCTCACGAGCATTTACGACGAGATGCTCGCTCGCCGTGAGCTCTCCGTGACCGGCGAGGTGACGCAGGCCATGGCGTTCGACGTCTGCCAGCAGCTGCTGCAGCTCGAGCATACCGACCCCGAGGCAGAGGTCACGCTCTACGTGGCGAGCCCGGGCGGCAGCGTCTCGGCCGGCCTCGCCATAGTGGACACCATGCGCACGATCTCCTGCCCCGTGCGCACCGTGTGCCTGGACACGGCCGCGTCCATGGGTGCGGTCATTTTCGTTTGTGGCGACCGCCGGGAAATGTTCCCGCACGCCGAGCTCATGATCCACGACCCGCTGATCCAGAACGCGGGCGGCTCGGCGCTCTCCGTGCAGGAAACGAGCCGCCGCCTCATGGGCCTGCGCCGCACCCTCAGCCAGATCCTGGCCGAGCGCAGCGGCCTCTCCGTCAAGCGCGTGCAGACGCTCACCGCGCGCGACACGTTCCTCACCGCCGAGCGTGCCTGCGAGCTGGGCTTTGCCGACGCGATCGTGAGCCCGCGCAAGGCTGCGTAGGGACGCACATGTTCCCAGAGGAAGGAGGTGTGGAAATGGCAGAGAACGACCAGCCGACGTTTTTTGAGGCGAACCCCACGTACGCGACGCTCGTCTTCGCGGCGCAGGACGCCCGCGAGCGCCTCGTGGAGGCGCTCTCCGGTGAGCTCGACCGGCGCCTGACGCTGGAGGGCGACCCCGAGTACGAGCGCTACGGGCGTCCCAGCAACGACGAGTACCTCGCTGACTACGTTCACGCGCTGTGGCGCGTTCGGGAGTACGAGAACGAGCACCCGGACGAGGCTCGCGCCTGCGCGGAGCGGTTCGGCGCTGCGGCGCGCGTGGAGGGAATCGAGTGATTGGAGGAAGCCAAGCGACCTGAGCACGACCAACCAGGCATGCAAGCGTGAACGAGGTTGACGGCGCAGCCGTCTCAGAGAGAAAGAGGGAGTTGCATGAACGGCACCACTATTCCTTTCGAGAAGAACGACGAGGTCAAGGGCGGGCTCTCAGCAGCCGCCGTCAGGCGCTATGAGCCCCTGGTCACGAACGGGACGATTCGCTCGTTCAATGGCTTTCTTGCCGGCCTGTGCTGCCCCGAGGGAGAGATCGGGACGTTTGCCCCTGGCGTGAGGTACCTCTGCGAGCGCCTGGACGGGGCGAGTCACGCCCTGCTCGAAAGGAGCGGGTTCTTCTCGCTCGAGACGGAGGAGGCGCGCGCCGGGCTCTTGGAAAGCTCGCCGGAGGCGACCCTCGGCATGGGTCTGCAGACGTCCTGTCTCGTGCTTGGTACGCAGGTCAAGAGCTCCATGGAGAAGTGCGAAGCCGTGCGTGCAGAGTGGCTCGCCGCAGACGACCTTGACGAAGTCGACGACTTCAACGACGAGGACGAAAACCTCGAGTGCCTTCCCGTCAGCGAGCTCTCGGTCATTGTCGGCCTCGTTCCGGACGGAATGGCGCAGGCGCTTCTCGCCGCCTTCCACACCATCGTGCACGACCCCGCGCTCGAGGCGCTTCTCGACGTCATGGTGTCGCTTATCGACGGGGACATTGAAAAGGAGGAGGGCGGCTGGTTCATAGAGACCGACGTCGCCCTTGGCGTTGCGTTCATGTGCGAGCAGTTCCTCCGCTTCGCCGAAAGCCACCGCGGCGAGCAGAGTCTGGTTGAAATCAGCGAGGACCGCCTTAACCTCCGCGACGGGGGAGACCCGGTGCTTGACGGCCTCTACGACCATGTGGGGGACGACGGCTGGTTTGCCTCGCTTTCCGAGGACGAGCGTCGCCGCCTCGAGGCGTGGTCGAGCGGCGAGGGGTTCGAGGCGTGCTTCGCCCTGACGCTCCTCACGATCGGCATGCTCGCGGGCAACGTCCGTGACAACGCCGCCGTTCGGGTGGTCAACCGCTAGCGGCGCCCTCTCCGGGGCGGGTGGGCCCCGCCCCGGATTCGGTGCGTCCGATCAACGCAACGTCAAGGGAGCCGCGAATGGAAATCGGAGAGATCCTCGACCGCTACGCCGTCTGCGCCGACGTGCTCGGTCGAAAGAAGGACTCGAGGAGGTCCAGGGACCCAAACGCCTACCCAGCCTACGAGCAGGAGGGCTACTCGACGGCGTGGTTCTTCAAGGAGGCGGGCGACGGCGCGGGCCTGAACGACCTCACGCGCGCCTTTCTCGGTGACGCCTCGGCGCGCTCGCGCCTTCGCTTTGGCGCGGCGGAGGCGGCCTCGTTCGAGGGTCACCTGCTCGAGGGTGACCACCCGCTCAACGCCAGCCAGCGCCGGGCCGTTGCCCGTGCGCTCGAGAGCGACGTCTCGCTCGTGCAGGGGCCTCCGGGCACCGGCAAGACCAAGACGATCCTCAATATGGTCTCGTGCATGCTCGCGCGCGGGGCGACGGTCGCCGTGGTCGCCAACAACGGCAAGGCGATCGACAACGTTCGCGAGCAGGTCGAGGGGTGGGGACCGGGCTCGGGTGCGGGTCCCAACCAGCGGCGCATGAACGAGTGCTATGCCCGTCTCGGCAGGAAGGACCTTCGACGGGGGTGGGTCAGGCGCCACCCGGACGCCCCCGAGTGCCTCCGCTTTGCCGATTGCGGCTGGGAGCCCACCGTGCGCGCCGAGGTCTTTCTCGCCAGCTATCCCTTTGTGACGAGCACGATCCACTCGCTCAAGAAGTGCTTCGCCGACGGCCGCAGCCACCAGTACGACTACGTGATCATGGACGAGGCGTCGCAGTGCAGCCCGCTTCTGGGCCTCATTGCCATGAGCGCGGCGCGCCACCTCGTGCTCGTGGGGGACGACGAGCAGCTTCCGCCGATTCACTCCGAGGAGCAGGACCTCGAGCTGCGTTCCGCCCTCGCCGAGCGGGGGCTCGACGAGATCGGGGACGCGCGCTATGCGCTCGCCGACGCCGAGACGGGCACCGGCAGGAGCGTCCTTCTCGCCATGAGGCTCGCCCTCGGCGACGACCTGCCGAGCACGCTTTTGAACGAGCACTACCGCTGCCACCCGGGAATCATCGGCTTCTGCACCGAGGCGGTGTACGCGCCCGTGGGAAAGGAGCTGCAGGTTCGCACCCCGGACGACGGCCGGGGCGTGAGGGTCCCGATTCGCGTGCGGTGGTTCGAGGGGAACTACTGCGAGCGCGTGCGCCCCGAGGACGGGGGCGAGCGGGGGTACCACAAGCTTTCGCGCACCAACGCGCGGCAGCTCGAGGTCTTCATGCGCGAGGAGTGGCCGGAGCTGCGGCGACGCATGGGGGAGCGCCGCCCGCCGAGCGTCTGCGTGCTCTCGCCGTATCGCGGGCTGCTCGCAGAGCTGGGGGAGCGCCTTGCTCGTGAGGGCGTCGACCCCGCGGAGACGACCGAGGGGACGGGAGGCGACCCGCTCGTGGCTCCGGAGGTTCCCGCGCTCACCATTCACAAGTCCCAGGGTCAGGAGTTTGACATGGTCTACCTGCTCCCGGGTGAGGACGGTTCGTGGGAGTGGCCCTGGACGGAGGCGAGGTCGCTGATCAACGTGGCCGTCTCGCGGGCGAGGCGCGAGCTCGTGATTGTGGCGTCGTCGTGCCTCATGGGCGTCGACGTTCAGGTGGCGCTCGTGGGGGAGGACCGCGTGGTCGGACCCTACCAGCGCGACATGAGCGAGGAGGAGCGGGAGCGCCGCAAGCGGCGCGAGCTGTACCTGCAAAAGCTCGTCGACTACGTGCGCGAGCGCAACGACCCCGCACGCGACTCCGACGCGCCGAGCGGTTTCCCGGAGAGCTCGTATGACTACGGGTTCCACCGCACGGCTCTGCGTTCCGTCTTCGACGTCGTGGCGCGCCTTCGCAGGGAGGCGCCGCATAGGTGGGGCGCGGACGACTGGGCCACCGAGCGGGCCCTCGAGCGCGCGTTCGAGGGGGTCGACCTCGCGGGGCGCGGGCTCGGCGTCAGGCGCGGCGTCAGGCTCGCGGAGTGTTTCGACGCGAGCGACGAGCGGCTCGCAGGTGCGGGCGACCCGGCGCGCGTGAGGGAGTTTCTCGCGACGGACGCGCACTTCGACTTTGTGGTCCATGAGCTGGCAACGGGGCGCATGGTGCTCGCCATCGAGGTCGACGGCGCGCCGCACCGCACGCTCAAGGGCAAGGCCACCGAGCAAAACTGGGGGGAGAAGGTCCGTGAGCTGAGGCTCAGGCGGGAGAACGACGCGTTGAAGGACGCCATGGCTCGGGCGCTCGGCGCTCGGGTGCTCGCCACCAACCGACGCGCGGAGCTCGAGCGCTGCGAGGTGGAGCGGCCCGCGTTCACCCTGCTGCGCCTGCCCACCGACGGTTCGTGCGCCTTCGAGGTCGAGGCCCTGTTCGACGGAGCCCCCGCCGGCGCGGCAGACGACTTCGTGACAATTGAGGAGCTGCTCGACGAGACGGGGGGACGGAGGTTCTGACACCTTCCCGTCCCCCTGTCACGGGGCTTTGACATACAAACGTTGTATGGGAACCCATACTCTTATGTATTTTACCGCTGGGCTCTCGCGCTCTACCATGGACGAGAAGAACAGCGTCAGAGGAGGTCTCACATGGTCTTTGGCATGGGTCCCATGGAGCTTGCCGTCATACTGCTCGTCGTGCTCGTGATCTTTGGGCCCAAGAACCTGCCCAAGCTGGGCTCCGCCATTGGCAAGACGGTCAAGAACGTGCGCGACGGCATGGAGGAGGGCTCCGGCGACTCGGAGCCCGAGTCCGTGCCCGTGAGCGAGTCCGAATCCGTCGACGAGCCCGTCCAGCACTAGCCCTTCCTCCTGCGCCCCCGGACCTTTCCCGCCGGGGGCGCTTTCTGTTAATTGGGGACTGTCCCCAATTAACAGAGCTCGCCGAGAAGCGCCACGGCGCGCTCCGCGAGCGGGGAGAGGGTGCGGTCGGCCTTCCAGACGACGGCGGCGCGGCTCTCGAGGTCCTTCTCGGCAAGCGTCTTTATGTAGCAGGGGCCGGTGTCGCATACGGCGAGCATGGAGCGCGGCGCGAGCCCGACGCCGAGGCCAGCCGCGGCGCAGGAGCAGGTCGTGCGCGCGTCCTCGGTGACGCAGAAGGGCGCGCGACCCAGGGCGTGTGCCGTGCGGGCGTCGCAGACGATCGGCACGTCCTCAAGCTGGGCGAGAAGAACGGTGAGCTCGTCGCCGCGCTCGAGCGCGGGCGGCATGACCGCCACGAGCGGCTCGGTCGGGGCGTAGCGCGTGCGCAGGCCCTGGGTGGAGAAGGGCGTGCGCACGACGCCGGCCTCGGCAATGCCGCTGGTCACGAGCTCGAGCACCTCGGGGACGCTGCCCTCGCGCAGCTCGAGCGAGACGTCCGGGGCAAGCTGGGCGAGCTCTGCCAGGCGCGCGGACGGCGCGAGCCCCGCGACGGAGTCGCAGACCGCGAGGCAGAGGGTGCCCGTGAGGCCCTTGCCCACGCTCGAGACCTCGCGCGCGGTGGCCGTCGCCATGGCGAGAATGCGCGTCGCGCGCTCGTGGAGGAGCCGCCCCGCCTCGGTGAGCGTGACGCCGCGCGGCCCGCGGCGCACGAGCTGCGTGTCCAGCTCGCGCTCGAGTTCGCGGAGCTCGTAGGAGAGGGGCGGCTGCGAAATGTGCAGCCTACGCGCGGCGGCCGTGATCTGGCCCTCCTCGGCTATGGCGACGAAGTACTCGAGTTGTTTGAGATTCAAAAGACGCCTCCCCACGTGGCTGCGAAATACTCGAATTGTATCTCGCGGCGGCGGGGGAGGCGCCCTTCTCGTCGATATGACCCGGCTCGTGCCCGTCGGGTGGCGTCAGACGTTGTAGCTGAGTGCAACGACTAGCGGGTTGTCAGGGTCGATGGCCGTGTCCGGCCCGTAGAGGGCAACGCTCAAGATCCAGTGGGTCTCAGTGCCCATGAACGTCCCGGGACCGTCGTAGGTGACAATCTTTGTCTCGGGGTCGGCAACGGTCACCTCCGTGGCGTTGCTGATCTCCCCCAGTCCGAGCGCCTCGGCCACCTGCTGCGCGTGGGCGTCGAACTCCTCGGGATCGATCGCTGGGCCCTGGAAGGTGACGCTGAATCTGCTTGGGGTCGTGCCCTGCGCGAGGTCGTTAGCCGTGGGCTTGTCCGTCTCGCCCTCGACGGCGGGGTCGTTCACCGAGAGGCTGACGTATACCGTCTCGCTGTAGCCCTCCAGGGGGTTGTCGGAGGGCTTTCCCTCGTAGGAGGCTGCAAACACGTTGGTCCCGTCCTGCGTCGTGACGAGGGACTGCTCGAGCGGCTCGAAGCCCAGGAGCTCGAGGTCGCTCGCGATCTCGGACACGGGGCGCTCGTAGAAGGCGGCTTCCTGCCAGTTGGTCATGGCGGGCTCCGCCTCCGGCTCGGCCTGCTCGACGGCGGCCTCGTCCTGCGTCGCGTTGGTGACCGGCGCCTGGCCGCAGCCCACGAGCAGCGCCGTCGAGAGGACGAGCGCAGCCACCACGGTCTTGGTGAACCTCATGGTTTCCTCCGTTCTTGTCGTCCTGAAACACCCTTTGCCTTTGTTGGATTTCATTCTCTGGGAGCGTCAGGTAGCTGAAAGTCGGGACTTCGGTAGGTGGGCGCCAACGCTCCCTTAACGCTTCCCTAAGACGCCGGAAACGCAGGTGGACACATTTGTGAAGCCTCTGCGTAGGAGAGATAATGACTTTGTCAACCCTCTTTCCACGAACGGTTGGAATGGGTATAACGAACGTGTCAAAACCCGAAAGGAGGGAAGGCATGACCAAGATCAAGGACATGAGCAAGCGTCAGCGCAAGGTGCTCGACGCCTGCCACAACGGCTGGTTCATGAGCGGCGAGTACCGCGCCATGATTGACGGCCACGAGCGTCGCTTCTGGGCCGACAGCCCGAGGCTGCTGTTCAATGACGTTGACGAGTGGTTCTCCTCCCACGAGCAGAACCACGTGGATTCGCCGCTGCTCGTCAAGTGCGTGTGTGCGGCGTAAGCGTCACCACATCCCTTACGGGAGGAGGAGCCTGCGGGCTCCTTTTTCTTTGCCGCGACCTGCCGCCGTCACGCCTCGGGCGCGACAAAGCAGCTGAACGAGACCAGAAGCGGCGCCTCCGGGTTCCGGGCGGTCTCGGCGCCCTCGCAGATCACCCCGATCGACCAGGTGGCCCGCTCGCCCATGAGCGTTCCCTCGCCGGTGAAGGAGCCGGTCATGGTCCCCGTTCCCAGGGAGTCCTCGACGCTGGAGGAGGTGAACTCTCCCAGCCCGAGCCCGTCGGCGAGCTCCCGGGCGAGCGCCTCGTACTCGGAGGCGTCGACCGCAGGGCAGGAGAGGCTGAAGGCGTAGCAGCTGAGACGCGCGTCCTCGGCGAGGTCCTCGACGGACGAGCCGTCCGTGCCCTCGCGGAAGACGGGGTCGTCGACCTGTAGGGTGACGTCGACGACGCCGTCCGAGCCCTCGAGCGGGAGCTCGGCGGGCGTGCCCCGCAGCCCAATCGAGAACAGGTCGTACCCCTGGATCTGGTCATGGTTCTGGTAGGAGACGTCGAACCCAAGGAGCTGCAGGTCGCTCACGATCTCGGGGACGGGGCGCTCGTAGAAGGCGCCCTCCTGCCACCGCTCCATGGCGGGCTGCTCCGCCGGCGAGGCCCGCTCCTCCAAGACGGTCGCCCGCGGCGTCGCGTCGTCGCTGGCGGGTGCCTGCGCGCAGCCCGTCAGAAGCGCCGTCGCAAGGCACAGCGCCGCTACGGTTGCTCCCGTAAACCTCATGGTCTCACCCGTCCTTCTCGACATGCGGCGCCTCCCGTTCGTCCCTCAGCTGGGTCGCGTGATCCAGCATGAGGGCGAGAATGACGGCGAGGCCGCGACGCAGACTGTCCTTCTCGATCCACTCCTCGCGCGTGTGCAGCAGGTCGCCCTCGACGGTGCCCACGGTGTGGGCGGGAATGCCCAGCGAGAGGGGTATGTTGGCGTCGGTGGAGGACTCCTGGTGGTGAATCTTCTTCACGCCGCCGAGCTCGCGCAGGACCTCGTCGGTGCGGGCTATGAGCGCGGCCTGGCCCTCGGGCACGTGCTCGCCGGAGGCGGGGCGCCGGCCAATGAGCTGCACGTCGATGCGGGTGCCGGCCTTGAGGTGCTCCTCCACGAGCACCACGAACTTCCCGTACATCTCCTCGAGGCACTCCTCGGACGCCGAGCGGTACTCCACGAGCACGCTCGCGTCCTCGGCGATCGAGTTCACCGTGGTGCCGCCGACGAAGCGTCCCACGTTGATCGTGGTCTTGGCGCGCGTGGGCAGCTCGAGCGCGTAGAGGTCCTCAATGAAGCTGCAGAGCGCCTCTATTGCGTTGTCGCGCCCGAAGTTCTCCCAGGAGTGGCCGCCCTCGGTGTGGCACTTCACGCGCCAGCGGTGGCTGCCCACGGCGGAGACCACGTGCATGCCGAGGTAGAGGTCAAAGCTCGTGAACTCGCGCACCTGTCCGTCGTAGTGGCGGAAGAGCTCGCGCGTGCCAGCGAGGTTGCCGAGGCCCTCCTCGCAGGAGTTGGCCACCACGAGCAGGCGCCGGTCAAGCGGCACGCGCTCGCGCAGCAGGTAGCGCGCCGCGAGGAGCAGTCCCACGAGGTTGGCCGTGTCGTCGCCGACACCCGGTGCCAGAAGGCGCGTCGTGCTCTCGGCGAGCGGCAGCGGCTCGGTGTCGGGGAAGACCACGTCGGTGTGGGCGGCAAAGACGGCGATTCCGTCGTCGTCCGCGGGGCCGGGCAGGCTCAAGATCACGTTCTTGGCGTCGTCGACGCGCACGGCGCCCACGGGCGCGCCCTGCGCAAGCAGCCAGTCGCGAATGAACTCGGCGCGCCGCTCCTCGTGGCCGGACGGGGCCGGAATCTGCGCGAGCGTGCGCAGGAGCTCGAGCTCCTCCTCGTAGCACTCGTCGGCATATGCCCGCGCGATGCGCCCGATCTTCTCGTCCACCGTGCCTCCCTTCCTCGCCTCTAGCGTATCGCAGCTGGCTGCCGGCGGGCGCTCGATTTAGGCGGTCGGGCGAATCCGGCGGATAACGCGCTCGATCAAGCACAACATTCTATATGCGCAGGTGAAAATAACGCGCTTGTACGATTGAGCGCATTATTATGTGCGGCGGCGCGGGCGGGCGAGAAGAACGCGCAGCCCCGCATGTTTCAGGTTTGTTTTTCGCCCTGTGCGCCGCGGGTCCGCCGTGCTAGGCTACCCACACAGATAGAGGAGCGGACACGAAGAGCCGTGGGGGAGCCGGCAGGCACAGATCCCCGGGGAGGCGAGGTCCGCCGAACTGTCGCGTCGGGCGCGGCGCGGCGGTGGGCCCGCGGGAAAGACCCTCGGGACTGTCTGCGAGAAGAACTCGCAGGTGCGCTATCCTTGCCGGACGCACGTCCGCCCCGGGGCCGCGCACCTGCACGGCGAGCGAGGGGTGTCATGCAGAAGCGTCCGTTTGTCACGCGCGAGAAGCTCGAGGCCATAGCGGCCGAGTACCCAACGCCGTTCTACCTCTATGACGAGGCCGAGATTCGCCGCCGCGCGGCGGAGCTCTCCGCCGCCTTTGCGTGGAACCCCGGCTTCAAGGAGTACTTTGCCGTCAAGGCCACGCCCAACCCCGCCATACTTCGAATCCTCGCGGAGTGCGGCTGCGGCTGCGACTGCGCCACGGGCGTGGAGCTTTTGCTCACGGACCGCGCGGGCGTGAGTGGCCGCGACATTATGCTCTCCTCCAACGACACGCCCGACGAGGACTTCCGTGCCGCGGACGAGCGCGGTGCGATTATCAACCTGGACGGTCCGGACATGGTGGCCTGCCTCCAGCGCGCCCTCGGCGGGCGCGTGCCGCGCACCGTGTGCTGCCGCGTGAACCCGGGCGGGACCTTCGAGAGCGCGAACGGCATAATCGGCTCGCCGGCAGACTCCAAGTTCGGCATGACGCCGGCGCAGCTCGAGGCCGCCTTTGCCGAGCTTGCCGCCCTGGGCGTGGAGGAGTTTGGGATCCACGCGTTTCTCGCCAGCAACACGCAGGTGAACGACTACTACCCGCGCCTTGCGCGCCGGCTCTTTGAGACGGCGGTGGACCTCTCCGCGCGCCTGGGCGTGCACATTGGCTTCGTCGACCTCTCCGGCGGGATCGGCGTGGCCTACCACCCGGAGGACACCCCCTGTGACCTGGCAGTCATTAGCGAGGGGGTGCGGCAGGCGCATGAGGACGTGCTCGTGCCCGCGGGCATGGGCGACGTCGCGGTCTTCTCTGAGCTGGGACGCTGGCTGCTCGCGCCGGCGGGCGCGCTCGTGACCCGCGTCATTCACGAGAAGGTCACCTACCATGACTACCTGGGTGTGGACGCCTGTGCGGCCAACCTCATGCGCCCGGCGATCTACGACGCCTACCACCACGTGAGCGTCATGGGCGCCGAGGACGCGCCGTGCACGCGCCGCTACAACGTGGTCGGCCGGCTCTGCGAGAACAACGACCAGTTCGCCCGTGACCGCCTCATGCCCGAGTGTCACGTCGGCGACCTGCTGTTCATTCACGACGCGGGCGCCCATGGCCACTCCATGGGCTACAACTACAACGGCGCGCTGCGCTCCGCGGAGCTGCTGCTGCGCACAGACGGATCGGTGCAGCTGATCCGCCGCGCCGAGACACCCGCCGACTACCTGGCAACGCTGGACGTGTGAGGTTCGCTCGCATACGAGAGAAGAGAGGCAACCATGGACATGACCAACCTGACCGGATCGATCGTCGCGCTCGTCACCCCGTTTACCGAGGACGGTGCCATTGACTTCCCCGCGCTCGAGCGCCTCGTGGACTTTCACTTGGAGAGCGGCACCGACGGCATTCTCGTGCTCGGAACCACCGGCGAGTCCTCGACCATGACCGACGACGAGGACCTCGAGGTCGCCCGTTGCGTCATTGAGCGCGTGGCCGGCCGCGTCCCTGTGATCGGCGGCGCCGGCTCCAACGCTACCTTCGAGTCCGAGCGCAAGGCCGCCGGCCTGGTCAAGCTCGGCATAGACGGCCTGCTGCTGATCACCCCCTACTACAACAAGTCCAACGAGGAGGGAATCTACCGCCACTTCACCGCCGTCCTCGACAAGGTGGACGTGCCCTGCATTCTCTACAACATTCCCGGCCGCACCGGCTGCTCGATCAGCGAGAAGAACCTCGCCCGCCTGGCGCAGCACCCCAACGCGTGGGGCCTCAAGGAGGCCTCGGGCTCTATCAGCTACGCAACCATGGCCGCCCGCTACCTCTCCGACGACTTCCGCATGTTCTCCGGCAACGACGACATCGTGGTGCCGCTCATGAGCCTCGGCGCCAAGGGCGTCATTTCCGTCTGGGCCGACGTCGCGCCCGCCACGGTGCACCAGCTGTGCGCGGACTTCCTCGCCGGCGACGTCGAGGCCGCCCGCCGCGCCCAGCTCGAGAACCTCGAGCTCATTCACGCCCTCTTCTGCGAGGTCAACCCCATTCCGGTCAAGTGCGCGCTCGCGGAGATGGGTCTCATCGGCGAGCACTACCGCCAGCCGCTCTGGCAGATCTCCGACGCCGGTCGCGAGCGCCTCGTGGCGGCCATGAGGGAGGTCGGTCTCCTTGGCTAGCGCGATCGTCGTCGGCGGGGCGGGTCGCATGGGGCGCCTTGTGCGCGAGGAGCTTCTCGCCCGCGGCTTTGAGGTGCTCGGCTCCTACGACGTGGACAACATCGACGAGCTTGACGCCGCCGCGCCGGCTGCAGACGTTGCTGTGGACTTCTCCGCCCCGGCCGCGCTGCCCCACACGCTGGCCTACGCGCGCCGCACGGGCGCGGCGGTGGTCTGCGGCACCACGGGCCTTGCGGACGAGCAGCTGGACGAGCTGCGTGCGCTGGGCGAGAAGAACCGTGTGATCTGGGCGTCCAACTACTCGCTCGGCGTGGCGGCCCTGCGCCGCGCCACGGCGCTCGTGGCGGCTACGCTCGCCGGCTGGGACGTGGAGATCGTCGAGACCCACCACAACCAGAAGGCCGACGCGCCGTCCGGCACGGCCAAGGCCCTGCTTGCCGCCGTCGACCCGACGGGGGAGCGGCCGGTCGTGGGCGGGCGCGAGGGCATGGTGGGTGCCCGCGTGCCCGGTGAGATCGGCGTGCACGCCGTCCGCGGCGGCACCGTCGCGGGCACGCACGAGGTCCACTTCTTCGGCACCGACGAGGAGGTCTGTCTCACGCACCGCGCCACGAGCCGCCAGATCTTCGTCACCGGTGCCGTGGCCGCCGCCGCGCGCCTGCTCACGCGCGAGCCCGGCTTCTACGACTTTGATACGCTCATGTTTGGCTAGGCCGCACGAACCGGGAGGAACGAGCTTTGAACGCACAGGAGATTATTGACTTCATTGCCACCGCGCCCAAGAAGACGCCGGTCAAGGTGTACGTGCGCGAGAAGTGCGGCATGAGGCTGGACTGGCCGGGCGCCCACGTCTACGGCGGGCGCGACGGCAAGATCGTCCTCGGCGAGTGGGCGCAGATCGAGCCCGTCCTTCTCGCCAACGCCGACTCGATCGAGTACGTGGACGTGGAGTGCGCGGCGCGCAACTCCGCGGTGCCGCTTCTGGACCTGCGCGGCGTGAACGCCCGCATAGAGCCGGGCGCGATCATTCGCGACCAGGTCGAGATCGGCGACAACGCCGTGGTCATGATGGGTGCCGTGATCAACATAGGCGCCGTGGTGGGCGAGGGCACCATGATCGACATGGGCGCCGTGCTCGGTGGCCGCGCGATTGTGGGCGCGCGCTGCCACGTGGGCGCGGGCGCCGTGCTGGCCGGCGTGGTCGAGCCCGCGAGCGCCACGCCCGTCGTCGTGGAGGACGACGTCATGATCGGTGCCAACGCCGTGGTGATCGAGGGCGTGCGCGTGGGCGCCGGCGCCGTCGTGGCGGCCGGGGCCGTCTGCGTGGAGGACGTGCCGGCCGGCGCTGTCGTGGCGGGGTGCCCGGCGCGCGTGATCAAGATGAAGGACGAGAAGACCGCCGACAAGACCGCTCTGGTCGACGCGCTGCGCGCGCTGTAGCGCCGCAGGCCGAGGCTCTTCTCGCCAATACGCGCTTTCCTACGTTTTGGCGCCCGATTCTGTTGGCAATCGCGTATTTGCTTCTGCCGATACGCGATTGCCAACGTTTTTGGCGCCTCATTCGTTGGAAGTCGCGTATCGGCGTCGCGGCCGCCGACGCGACGCGCCGCCTGCGGAGAAGCGGGGCGCGCGCGGGGCGGCGAGGCGTATACTCCCAGACCGGAACGCCGGCGTTTCCGGCACGTGACTACCCAAGGGGGGAACAACAGCATGGCAGTCAACCGCTTCGTCCTGAACAACATCTCCTACCACGGCTCCGGCGCGATTAAGGAGATCCCCGGCGAGCTTACGCGCCGCGGCTACAAGAAGGCCTTCGTCTGCTCCGACCCCGACCTCGTGAAGTTTGGCGTCGTGGCCAAGGTGACCGACCTGCTCGACGATGCCGGCATCGCCTGGGAGCTCTACTCCGAGATCAAGCCCAACCCCACGATCAAGAACGTCCAGGACGGCGTCGAGGCGTACAAGGCCTCCGGTGCCGACTGCATCGTCACCATCGGCGGCGGCTCCTCCATGGACACCGCCAAGGGCATTGGCATTATCGTCGCCAACCCCGAGTTCGCCGACGTCGTCTCCCTCGAGGGCGTGGCCCCCACCAAGAAGCACGCCGTCTTCACCATTGCCGTGCCCACCACCGCCGGCACCGCCGCCGAGGTCACGATCAACTACGTGATCACCGACCCCGAGAAGGTCCGCAAGTTCGTGTGCGTCGACGTCAACGACATTCCCGACGTCGCCGTGGTCGACCCTGACATGATGGCCTCCATGCCCGCCGGCCTCACCGCCGCCACCGGCATGGACGCGCTCACCCACGCGATCGAGGGCTACACCACCCAGGGCGCCTGGGAGCTCTCCGACATGTTCCACTACAAGGCCATCCAGCTCATCTCCAAGCACCTGCGCGACGCCGTGGCCGAGGCCAAGAGCGGCGTTCCCGGCTCCGGCCGCGAGGGCATGGCGCTCGCCCAGTACATTGCCGGCATGGGCTTCTCCAACGTGGGCCTGGGAATCGACCACGCCATGGCGCACACCCTCTCCGCGCACTACGACACCCCGCACGGCGTTGCCTGCGCCATGCTGCTGCCGGTCGCCATGGAGTACAACAAGCCCGTCGTGACCAAGCGCCTCGCCGAGGTCGCCGTGGCCATGGGCGTGGACACCACCGGCATGACCGACGACGAGGCCGCCGACGCCGCGATCGCCGCCGTGCGCCAGCTCTCCGCCGACGTCAACATCAAGCCGACCTGCGACGGCCTGGTCGAGGCCGACCTTGACCAGCTCGCCGACGACGCCATCGCCGACGCCTGCTTCCCGGGCAACCCGCGCGAGGCCGATCACGCCGCCGTCGTGGAGCTGTTCCGCAAGGTCATGGCGTAGCATCCTCCCTGACGGGGTAGGCGCCCCGCCCCTTTGCACGCATGCTGCTTCGCGCGTAGCGCTCAGGAAGCATGCTTAGCAAAGGGGCGGGGCGCCGTCATGTCGGGGTTCCTTCTAGGAAATGTTGTCGTTGTACTGAGGGGGGGTCTGGGAATCGCGGGGGTTGTCCTCTGGTTGGCGGCAGGACGGGGCTTTTGTGCGTCGGAAGGCCCGTGTTTTAGAGCAACGGCGGGAAATCCTAGAAGCTTGGGCGACAAGGGCGGCGATTCCTGGGCGGCCGGGCACCCTCGCGGGCGAGAAGAACGCGCGCTCGTCAGTCGTCGCCCACGGCGCCGCCGACGAGCATGCTTACGAGCGAGATTATGACGGCGCCGAGCAGCGCCGAGCCGAAGGACTCGATCGCGACGCCGGCTCCGAAGATCCCGAGCGAGAGGGAGCTTGCGAGCTCGAGCAGCAGCGCGTTGACCACCACGTAGAAGATTCCCAGCGTGGCAACCGTGAACGGCAGCGCAAGCACCTGCAGCACGGGCTTGATCGTCGCGTTGAGCAGCGCGAGCGAAAGCGCGCACATGATCGGCCCCGCCCAGCTGCCGCCCACGGCCTCGATTCCGGGCACGATCCAGATCGCCGCCGCACATGCTATGGCCGTGACAAACCACCTGCCGACAAACCCCATGGGACTGCCTCCCGTCTGCGCTACGCGCCGCGCGCGGCCAGCACGGCGTCGATCACCTGTGCCACGCCGCGGTCGTTGTTGGAGGGTATGCGAAAGTCCGCGAAGCGCTCCATGCGCGCGGGCGCGTTGGCCACGAGGTAGCCGTGTCCCACCGCCTCGAGCATTTCCGCGTCGTTGTCCGTGTCGCCGCAGGCCACCACGTCGTCCATGGGAAGGCCCAGGTGCTCGCAGAGCCGCGCGATCCCCACGCCCTTGTCGATCCCCCGGTTCATGACGTCGAGCCAGTCCACGCCCGCGCAGGTCACCGAGAGCCGCTCGCCAAAGGTCGGCGCGAAGCGCTCCTCGTAGGCTGCCGCGGAGTTGTTCTCGGGGAAGTAGACCGTGAACTTGTTGGCCTCCTCGCGGACGGCCGTGACGTCGTCCACGTAGAGGATCTCGTGGTAGTAGACGCGCAGGGCGGCGTCATGGGCGCGTCCCCACGTGGGCACGACGGCGCGCTCGAGGCCGCAGATCACCGGCACCGCCTCCGGCGCCCGCTCCAGCGTGAAGGCGACGAGCTCGTCGAGCACCGCGTCGTCGATCAGGTCCTTGAAGACCACCTCGCCCCGGCAGACCACGGCGCCGCCGTTGTCGGAGACGAACGCCATGTGGTCGCACGACGCGCCGAACAGGTCCTGCAGCGTGTAGAGCGGACGGCCGCTCGCGACGGCGAACAGGGCGTCCGCCCGCTCGAGCGCGCGAATCCGCCCGGACATGCCCTCGGGCATGGACTTGTCGTCGGCGAGCAGCGTGAAGTCCATGTCGCTCGCGACGAGCCGAACGTTCGAAAGGTCGTCCTCAAGGTAGCTGCGCATTGATCCTCCGAATTCCGCGGGTCGCTTCCGCACAATTCTAGCGTCATGTCTGGCGCGCGGCCGCTTTAATGCGCTAAAGTGTTGGGCCGGAGGACGGACGCGAGGAGGGGAGGACGGCATGGCGGGACAGACGAGCGTCGGCGAGGCCGAGGTGCGGCGCCTGCTCGAGGCGCTCTGCTCGCTCGGCTCGGCGGACGAGGCCCGGGCCTTCCTCTCCGACCTGTGCACCCCGCGCGAGATAGACGACCTCTCGCAGCGCCTCGAGGTGGCGACCATGCTTGCCGCCGGCGCTTCCTACCTCGACGTCTCCCACGCGACCGGCGCGTCGTCGACCACGGTGAGCCGCGTCTCCAAGTGCCTCAACGGACCCGCGGGCGGCTATCGCATGGTGCTCTCCCGCCTCGACGGCACCGCTTGCTGATCCTCTCGAACCCCTCGCGCGTTTTTTGTCCGGTCGGCCCGGTAGGGTAGGATTGGTCGAGAAGAACGTGCGCTCGGGAGGGGTCACATGTCACTCACGATTCTCAGAAGCCGAGAAGAGCGCCTCGTCGGCGGGGCGGTCGGGAAGCTGCTGCGCGACGCGCTCACCGCGTCCGGCGACGTCGTGCTGCTCGTCCCGTCGCTTGCGCAGGCGCTCGACGCTCAGCGCGTCCTCGCGGGGCTCGACGGCCTCTCGCTCGGCGTCAGCGTCTCGACCCCGGACCTCTGGGTGCGAGAGCGCTGGGGCGTGTGGGGAGACGGGCGCGAGCTCGTGAGCCGCGCCGCCCGCGAGCTGCTGGTCGAGCGCGCGCTCGCAGGCTTTGAGGGCCTGGGACACAGCTCCGGCATGGTTGCCCTGCTCGCCGGCCGCGCGGACGCGGGGCTGCCCTGGCTCGCGGCCGCCCCGCGCCGGGCGGGCGTGACGGACGCCGAGGCCGCGGCGGTGGGGGTGCTCGGCGCCTACGCGCGCGAGCTCGAG
>CASEQJ010000003.1 GCA_949290055.1 uncultured Olsenella sp.
CGCCGCGAGTTCCGCAGCCGCGCCCTTTGCGGCGAGGACCTGTCTGAGCGCCGGAGGTTGGCCCCGCCGGGGCGGCGGCAGATGTGTTACGACCCCGAACGTTCTTGTCGGCTGCTTGTCGTAGAATCAGGGCGTTGCTTTCGACGCAGAAAGGGATTGCACGTGAAGCGTTATCAGAAGATGTCCGGGCTGTACGCGCCCACGCTCAAGGAGGACCCGGCGGAGGCGGAGCTCGCAAGCCACCGCCTCTTGCTGCGCGCCGGCATGATCCGCAAGACCGCCGCCGGCCTCTACAGCTACCTGCCGCTCGCCTGGCGCTCTATCGCCAAGATCGAGGCCGTCATTCGTGACGAGATGGAGGCCATTGGCGCCCAGGAGATGATGGTTCCCGTCCTCACGCCCGCCGAGCTCTGGCACGAGTCCGGCCGCTGGGACGCCTACGGCCCCGAGCTCATGCGCATTTCCGACCGTCACGGCCGCGAGTTCGCCCTGGGTCCCACGCACGAGGAGACGTTCACCGACCTCGTGAAGAACGAGCTGCGCTCCTACAAGCAGCTGCCCTGCACGCTCTACCAGATCCAGGACAAGTTCCGCGACGAGATGCGCCCGCGCTTTGGCCTCATGCGCGGCCGCGAGTTCATAATGAAGGACGCCTACAGCTTCTCCGCCACGCAGGAGTCGCTCCAGGAGTGCTACGAGCAGCAGAAGGCCGCCTACGCGCGCATAGCCGAGCGCTGCGGTCTCTACGCCCTGCCCGTCGTGGCCGACTCCGGCCAGATCGGCGGCGACACCTCCGTGGAGTTCATGGCGCTCGCCGACTCCGGTGAGGCCGAGCTCGTCTGGTGCGACTGCGGCTTTGCCGCCGACGTCGAGGCCGCCGCGACCAAGGTGCCCGTGACCGAGGGCCCCGGAGACGGCACGCTCACGAAGGTCCACACGCCCGGCCTGGGCTCGATCGAGGCCGTGGCGGACTTCTTCGGCTTTCCGGAGAACGGCACGCGCAAGTCGCTCGCCCTCGTTGCCGAGGACGGCACCAACGTCGTGGCCATTGTGCCCGGCGACCACGAGCTCAACGAGATCAAGGCGGGCAAGCTCTTTGGCGCCTACCACCTCATGACCGACGAGGAGCTCGAGCTCGTCGGCCTGCACAAGGGCTTCATCGGGCCCGTGGGCCTGCCCGAGGGCGTGCGCCTGGTCTGCGACGAGTCCCTGCGCGAGAGCCAGAGCTGGACCTGCGGCGCCAACGAGGTGGACTACCACTTCACGGGTGCCAGGCCCGGCCGCGACTTCACGGTCGACGAGTGGGCCGACCTCGTGAGCGTCAAGGCCGGCGACCCCTGCCCGCACTGCGGGGCGGCGCTCAGGAGCGCACGCGGAATCGAGGTCTCCCAGGTCTTCCAGCTCGGCACCAAGTACTCCGAGGCCATGGGCGCCACCTTCGCGGACGAGGACGGCGTGGAGCGCCCGTTCCTCATGGGCTGCTACGGCATCGGCGTCTCTCGCACGCTGGCCGCCGTCGTGGAGCAGCACAACGACGAGCACGGAATCTCCTGGCCCGTCTGCGTGGCGCCCTACGAGGTCGAGGTCGTGCCGCTTGCGGTGAACGACGACGTGGTGACGCCGGTTGCCGAGAGGGTCGTGAACGAGCTTTGCGCCGCCGACCTCGAGGTTCTTCTCGACGACCGCAAGGAGCGCCCCGGCGTCAAGTTTGCCGACGCCGACCTGATCGGCATTCCGTACCAGGTGATCCTGGGCAAGCGCGGCGTCTCGAACGGCATGGCCGAGGTCAAGGTCCGCGAGAGCGGCGAGCGCTTCGACGTTCCCATGGACGAGCTCGTCTCCTGGCTCAGCGAGCGCGTCGTCCCCGCCCGCGCCTAGATTTACCCTTCGTGCCCCGGTACTTCTCGCCGGGGCACCGTTCTATCGAGAGGAAGCCTCATGAGCTACGCCGATCTCGCCGCGGCCGCTCGCGGAAACATCGGGCCCTTCTGCAAGGCGTGCCCCGTCTGTGACGGGCGCGCGTGCGCCGGCGTCATGCCGGGGCCCGGCGACAAGGGCGTCGGGCGCGTGGCGCACCGAAACTGGGAGGCCTGGCAGGGGCTTCACGTCAACATGGACACCCTGCACGAGCCCTTCTCGGCCGACACGCGCACGTCCGTGCTGGGGCGCGAGCTCTCGCTTCCCGTCATGATTGGCCCCGTGGGCGACGTTCAGCGCCACTACGGCGAGAAGTACGACACCGTCTCGTACAACCGCTGCGTCCTCGAGGCCGCGGCGGGGGAGGGGACGCTCGCCTGGACGGGCGACGGCCTCGACGCCTCCATCATGACCGAGGCGTGCGACCTCATTGGCGAGCTCGGCGGTCGCGGCGTCCCCACGGTGAAGCCCTGGGACGAGAAGACCATGGACGCCAAGCTCGACCAGGCGCTCGCGGCTCGCCCCGCGGCCGTCGCCATGGACATAGACGCCGCCGGCCTGCCGTTTCTGCGCGGACAGGTGCCCCCCGCGGGCGCGAAGTCGGCGACGCAGGTCTCGGCGGTCGTCGCGCGCTGCCACGAGGCGAGCGTGCCCTTTGTGCTCAAGGGCGTTATGACGCCGTCTGCGGCCGTGAGAGCCGCCGAGGCGGGCGTCGACGCCATTGTGGTCTCCAACCACGGAGGGCGCGTGCTCGACGGCACGCCGGCCACCGCTGAGGTCCTGCCCGAGATCGCGGGCGCCGTGCGCGGGTCGGTGACGGTTCTTGTGGACGGCGGCGTCAGGAGCGGCCTCGACGTGTTCCGCGCGCTCGCCCTCGGCGCGGACGCGTGCCTCGTGTGTCGCCCGTTCGTCGTGGCGGCCTTCGGCGGGGGAGCCGACGGCGTGCGCGCCCTCCTCGCGCAGCTTCGCTCCGAGCTTGCGGACGCAATGGAAATGTGCGGCGCGGCGGGCGTGCGCGAGGTCACGCGTGACATGATTTGGTCCCGTTAGCAGGTCAAACGCGAGTTCTTCAAAAATGTTGTTGACCCTGACGCCCGGTCTGGTATAGTTGCTTACGCACCAACGCGGGGATATAGCTCAGTTGGGAGAGCGCGTGACTGGCAGTCACGAGGTCAGGGGTTCGAACCCCCTTATCTCCACCATGCAAATGAGGGCGGCGGCTTTGGTCGCCGCCTTTTCAGTAAGGGCTCGTGGCGCAACGGTTAGCGCAGGGGACTCATAATCCCTGGGTTGCAGGTTCGAATCCTGCCGGGCCCACCAGAGAGCTTTCGACCCGGTCGTCGGTTGGTGACCGGGTCGTTTTTGTAACGCCGTGTCCGGTGAGTCTGGGAATCGCCGCCCTTGTCCGTTGGCATTCTAAGAATCGAGGTTCTTGGCGCCAGCGCTTCTAGGAATTGGCGGGCTTGTCGCCTGCGCTTCTAGGAATTGACGGGCTTGTCGCCCTTGCTTCTAAGAATTCGTGCCTTTGTGTTGATTTAGAGCATGCGAGAAGGACAAGGTTGGAGGTTTCTAGAACCAAACGAAACAAACGTCGCGATTCCCAGAACCGCTCAGGACAAGGGTCAAGTTTTCTAGAAGCGCACCTTACAAGGGTCAAGTTTTCTGGAAGACGACCGAACAAGGTCGCGTATTCTTGGAAGCGCGTCCGCGTCTCAAAAATTTTCTCGTGCCATGCGCGCGGAGTTCTGCTAGGATAGGTCCTCGCACGGGCGATTGGCTCAGGGGTAGAGCACTTCCTTCACACGGAAGGGGTCGCTGGTTCGAATCCAGCATCGCCCACCAGCGGGGATATAGCTCAGTTGGGAGAGCGCGTGACTGGCAGTCACGAGGTCAGGGGTTCGAACCCCCTTATCTCCACCAAACGTTCAAGGGCCGTCGGACAAGTCCGACGGCCCTTTTTCCTGCGCGCTCCGGCTACCTAGCGACCCGTGACGGCGCGGCGCAGCATGGCCACGTAGGCGTCGGCGCCCTCCGGCCTGAGGTGGGTGCCGTCATCCCAGAAGTACTCGTCGTGACCGGCGCTCGTGCCATACCAGTCCACGACCTCGACGTTTTCGTACTCGGTGGCGATCTGGTTGTAGAGCGCGTTGTTGCGGTCCTGCTGGGCTCCGGGCACGCGCGTGTTGACAAGAAGGACGCGGTGGTTGTCGCCACAGGCGTCGATCAGCGCGCGCACGCTCTCCTCGGTCGCCGGACCGTTGCTTCCAAGGGCATAGATCACCACGGGCGCGTCGTGGCCGGCCGCCGCGCAGCTCCGGTAGACGTCCACGCCGACCGTGAGCTGGCGGCTGATCGCGGAGTCCATCCACCCGTTCGGGAAGATCTCGTAGAAGCGGTCCTGCGCACCGAGCGAGACGGAGTCGCCCACGAGCAGCACGCGGGCGTCGGTGACGCCCGTCTCGGGGTCCACGGTGTAGTCTGCGGGATCCGGGACCGCGGGCTCCTCCTCTGCCTCCTCCTCTGCCTCCTCTGCCGGCTCGTCCTCGGCCGGCTGCTCCGAGGACTCCCGCTGCTGCTCCTCGACGGGCACGCCGCCCTGGCTTGCGTCCACCGGAACAAGGGCGAGAACGAGAAGCGCGCACGCGGCGAGCGCAAAGAGCGCCACGCGGACACGGGTGAGGCCCATGACCCACGGCCTGCCCTCGCCCTTCTCGACAAAGACGTGTGAGGCGACGCTCACGGCAAGGATCAGCGCAAATTCGAGCACCCAGCCCCACCAGGGAAGCTCCGTCGTGCGCGTCGCGGGGTTCATGACGAGCAGCAGCGGGTAGTGCCACAGGTAGAGCGAGAAGGACACCGCGCCGGCGGCAACGAGCGGGCGAAGGCCGAGCACGTGCGAGAGCACGCCCCCCTCGCGGCACACGGTGCCCACGAGGACCGCCGAGAGAAGCGCGGCGACCAGCGTGCCGCCGTAGTAGGTGAGCGGCGAGAAGCCGTCAATGAGAAGGCACATGACGAGGAGAAGAACGAGCGCGCCGGCTCCGGCCGCCTCGTAGGACCACCAGGGGAGGGGGCGAGACCCGTCCTCGTCACGGTCGGGCAGCGAGAGGTCCCAGCCGCGGCCCTCGGTCGCGAGCGCGCAGAGGGCGCCGACCAGAAACTCGGCCGCACGGGTGTCGGGGCCGTAGTAGACACGACTCGTGTCGGCAGGGTCGTAGAGAACCGCCATGGCAACCGCCGAGGCGAGCGCCAGCGCCCCGACAACCCCGAGCAGGGCCCCACGCCCGCGGCAGAGCTTTCGCAGCAGGAGGAGCAAGAGCGGCCAGACCAGGTAGAACTGCATGGTCACGCCAAGGAACCAGAGGTGGGTCAGGGGAGAGGGGAGCCCGGCCGCGGCGAAGTAGGGCACGTCGCTCACTATGTAGTGAATGTTCTCGAAGAAGAGGAGGGCGCTCAGCGCGTCGGACTTCAGCTTAGGGACGAGCGCGTGCGAGAAGACCGCGCAGAGCACGATCGTGACGCCCACGACGGCGACCACCGAGGGAACGAGGCGCGCCAGGCGACGCAGCAGGAAGCGAGGGTAGTCGAGGCGACCCTCTCGAGCGAGCTCGCGGTCGAGCGAGAGCGTCGTGAGGTAGCCGGTCAAAACAAAGAACACGGACACGCCGAAGAAGCCGCCGGGCAGCCACGAGGGGTCGGCGTGGTAGAGCACGACCGCGGCAATGGCGAGCGCGCGAACGCCCTCGAGCGCGGCGACCCTGCGCCCGGGGTGCGTCTGCTCTGGCGCCGCGCCGCGCCGGCGCCAGGCGCCCGTGCGCTCCGACCTCGTATCCAAAACATGAGCACCCTGACGCTCCATTGTCACCGTCGCATTCTTCCGTCGCTCTCTTGCCGGAACATTATAGACCCGCTTCGCGAGCGGTTCGTATACCATGCACCTAGCCGTTGAGATTGGGGGTTTGCCATGAGGGTCACCAACGTGAGGATCGAGAGGTTCTCGGCGCCGCTGAAGAAGCCGTTTAGCGTCGCGTACGGAACCATGGACAGCGCTGACAGCTGGATCGTCAGGGTCGAGACCGACGAGGGGATCTACGGTCTTGGTTCGGCCGCGCCGCTGCCCTTTGTCACGGGCGAGACCATGGACACCTGCCGCCTCGTGCTCGAGGACCTCGCCAAGGCCCTCGTCGGCGCCGACGCGCTCGACATTCAGGGCGCCCACGCGATCATGGACGCCCGCATTCACGCCAACGGCTCGGCAAAGTGCGCCTTTGACGTCGCGCTTCACGATATTGCCGGAAAGCACCGCGGCCTGCCCGTGTGGCGCCTTCTGGGAGGCGACGACCCGGTTGTGGTCAACGACATTACCGTCGGCATTGACACACCGGAGAACATGCGCCGCGAGGCGGAGCGCTGCGTCTTTGACCTTGGCTTCAGAATCCTCAAGGTCAAGATCGGGCTCGACCTCGACCACGACCTCGAGGCGCTTCGTGCCATACGCTCGAGCGTTGGAGACGACGTCCGCATGCGCGTGGACGCCAACCAGGGGTACACGGTCGAGACCGCGCTCGCCGCGCTCACGGAGCTCGAGTCGCTCGGGGTCGACGCGGCCGAGCAGTTCCTTCCGTGGTGGGACTTCGAGGGGGCGGCCGAGCTCATGCGCAGAAATGACACCTCGGTCAGGCTCATGCTCGACGAGTCGATTCACGACGCCCACGACGCGCAGCGCGCGGCGGGTCTTCGCGCCGCCGACTTCTTCAACATTAAGCTCATGAAGTGCGGAGGCCTCTTCGGCGGCGCTCAGATCGCGGACGTCGCGGAGCAGGCTGGCGTGGGCTGCATGGTCGGGTGCATGATGGAGAACAAGATCAGCCTCACGGCCGGAATAAGCCTCGTCGCCGCAAAGAGCGCCATCGTCGAGGCGGACTGCGACAGCTTCACCTTCTTCGTGGGCGACGACGACGGCATACCCGGCGGCTTTACGCGCGACGGCGGGACGTTCCGCCTGCTCGACGAGCCGGGCCTGGGCATAGAGCTGGACTTTTAGCGGGACGAGAAGGACGAGGGGGCGCACCATGTCCGACTATTTCGAAGAGCTTGAGGAGACGGCCGAGCGCGGACTCGAGCTCTGGGAGAGCCCGTCGGTGGCCCTTGGCGTCACCTACCGAGGCGAGACGGTCTTCTCGGGCGCCTTTGGCATGCGCGACGCTGAGCGCGGTCTTGCCGCGGACTCCCAGACGCTCTACCAGATCGCTAGCTGCACCAAGGCGTTCACGGCCGCGCTCTGCGCCCAGTTCGTGGACGAGGGCGCGCTCGATTGGGACACGCCCGTGCGCGAGTACCTCCCCGAGGCCCGCTTCTTTGATGACTACGCGACGCGGATGGTTTGCGTGCGCGACCTCCTCTGCCACCGAACGGGGCTGCCCCGTCACGAGTACTCCTGGTACGGTACCGACTACTCGCGTGACGACATTGTCTACAACCTGCGCTTCCTCGAGCCCAACCGACCGATTCGCACGAGCTTTCAGTACAACAACCAGTGCTACGTGCTCGCGGGTCGCGTTCTCGAGCGACTGAGCGGCGCGACCTACGAGGAGCTGCTGAGGCAGCGCATTCTGGAGCCGCTGGGAATGACGCGCTCGTGCCTCTACGTCGACGACCTTGCCGAGGACTCCGACCATGCCGTCGGGTACGGGCGGCCCGACGGGGCTGACCCCCTGCGCGGCAGCGCCCCCATTCCGTACTACAAGAGTGTCGTCGAAGACCGCTCGGCGGGAGTTGGCTCCCCGTTTGCCCCGGCCGGGTGCATCAGCTCCTGCGTCGACGACCTGCTCGTGTGGGCTCGGCTCCACCTCGGCGACGAGGTGCCGGGCAAGGGCGTTCTCTCTGCGCGCGCCCTCGCCGAGCTTCACGCTCCGAACATGCTTTTGGGCGAGCCGCTCGACATGCCGCAGCCGGAGACCGCGTTCCATAGCTACGGTCTCGGCTGGTTCGTCGAGTCTTACCGCGGCCGCACCCTCGTCCAGCACAGCGGCAACATAGACGGCTTCTCGTCGTTTGTCGGCCTGCTTCCCGAGCTTGGCCTCGGCGTGGTTGCGCTCACGAACATGAACGGGAGCCTGCTGCACAACGCGCTCGCCCGCGAGGTCTTTGACCACTACCTTGGCGCGAGCGGCGGAGACTGGGTCGCGCGCTACCACGACCATGCCGTTAGGAAGGCCGAGAAGGACCGTGGGCTCGTGCGTCGCCTCACCGGCGAGCGAGTACCCGAAACCACGCCCTCCCACGCGCTCGCCGACTACGTCGGCACCTATGCGCGCCCCGGCTACCGACCAGCACGCGTGACGCTCGAAGGAGGGTCCCTTCGCCTGGAGTTCAACGGCTGGAGCGCGCCTCTCAGCCACTTCTCCTATGACACCTTCGTCTTCGAGGCGGTTCTGGGGGAGCTGCCGCCCGGCATTCCCGTCCATTTCCGCCTCGCCGAGCCGGGCGGGGCGGTAGCAAGTCTGGCCCTGCCCCTCCACACCGAGCCGGACACCGACCTCGTGCGCTTCGCACGCGTGGGGTAGGCGTCGCCGAGTTTGTCGCACTGCGTGAATCCCATGGGCCTTGCGTGTCCGCGTTTGGCCCCGCGCTCTTCTCGCCTATACTGGTAGGGTTGACTACAGGGAGGAACGCATGACTGCAACCGAAAACCCCGCCGAGCTCTTTGGGCTCAGGCTCGCGCACGTTGGCATTAACACGAACACGCCCGAGGAGGCTGCGGCCACGGCCGACGCGCTCTGCGCGCTGCTCGGAATCGCGCGCGGCGAGGAGCCGTTCCCGGTCTCTTCGTTCGCCGGCAGCCTCGTGGAGGTCATGAACAACGGCGGGCGGGGCGAGAAGGGCCACATAGGCCTGCACGTCGACGACATTGACGCCGCCCAGGCCTGGTACGAGGCGCGCGGCGTCGAGTTCAACGAGGCGTCGCGGACGCTCTGCCCCGACGGCTCCGGCCGCACCTACCTGATCTACTTCAAGGAGGAGGTCGCGGGCTTCGCGATTCACCTCACCATAGCCGACTAGCAGGGAAGCACGTGATAGCGCTCGCAGACAAGATCTCCAAGTCCTTTGGCGGCCGCACCCTCTACACGGGTGCCACGCTGCAGCTGAACGCCGGTGAGCGCTGGGCGCTCGTCGGGCCAAACGGCTCCGGCAAGACCACGCTCTTGCGCATACTCATGGGGGAGGAGAGCGCCGACGAGGGCACCGTGAGCTTCGCGCGCGACACCACCGTGGGCTATCTCGAGCAGGAGACGCACCTCGCGGGCGAGAAGAGCGCGCTTGCCGAGGTGGTCGACTCCGCGCACGAGGTCAAGGACATGGAGCGCCGCGTGCGCGAACTGGAGCGCCAGATCTCCGAGACCGCGCCCGGCGAGGAGCTCGACCGCCTGCTCGAGCGCTATGGCGCCGCGCAGGACCGCTTCGAGCGGCTCGGCGGCTACGAGCTCGAGGCGCGCGCCCGTCAGATCCTTGCGGGTCTCGGCTTTCCGGTGGAGGACTTCGACAAGCCCGCCTGCGACTTCTCGGGCGGCTGGCAGATGCGCATTTCCCTCTCCAAGCTGCTGCTTCGCCACCCTGACCTGCTGCTTCTGGACGAGCCGACCAACCACCTCGACCTCGAGAGCGTCCGCTGGCTCGAGCAGTTCCTGTCGGGCTACGACGGCGCCGTGCTCCTCGTCTCGCACGACCGCGCGTTCATGGACGCCTGCGTCTCCCACGTGGCGGCCGTGGAGAACCGCCGCATAACGACCTACACCGCAAACTACTCCGGCTACCTCAGGCAGCGCGAGGACAACCTCGAGCAGATGCGGGCCAAGCGCACCGCTCAGGAGCGCGAGATCGCGCACATGCAGGTGTTCGTCGACAAGTTTCGCTACAAGCCGACCAAGGCCGCGCAGGCACAGGAGCGCATGAAGAAGATCGAGCAGATCAAGAGCGAGCTCGTGATTCTGCCCGAGGGCACCAAGAAGGTGCACTTCTCGTTCCCGGAGCCCCCGCGTACCGGCGACGAGGTGGTGAGCCTCGAGGGCGTCTCCAAGTCCTTTGGCGAGAACCACGTCTACTCGGGCGTCGACCTCAAGCTCTACCGCGGCGACCACGTGGCGCTCACCGGACCCAACGGTGCCGGCAAGTCCACGCTCATGAAGCTCGTGAACGGGCTTCTCGCCCCGGACGAGGGTACGGTCGAGCTTGGCAAGAACGTCACGAAGGCCTACTACGCCCAGCACCAGCTCGAGCAGCTGAACGAGGCGAACACCGTGCTCGCCGAGCTGGACTCGGTGGCTGCCGGCTGGACCACCTCCGAGGAGCGCCGTCTGCTCGGCGCCTTCCTGTTCCACGGCGACGACGTCGAGAAGCGCGTGGGCGTGCTCTCCGGTGGCGAGCGGGCGCGCCTGGCGCTCGCGAAGATGCTTGTGGCGCCGGATCCGCTGCTTTTGCTCGACGAGCCGACCAACCACCTCGACATTGACTCCGTCGACGTGCTCGAGCGCGCGCTCGTGGACTTCAAGGGCACGATCGTCTTGATCTCCCACGACGAGCACCTCGTGCGCGCCGTGGCCAACAAGGTCGTTGACGTGCGCGACCACAAGGTCACCGTCTACGAGGGGGACTACGACTACTTCCTCTTCAAGCGCGCGGAGCTCGAGGCCCGTGCCGCCGAGGAGGCCGCCTCTGCGCCCGCTCCCGCCGCCAAGGCCGCACCCGAGCCCGCCCAGCCCGCGACCGGGCGCAACGTGAAGACCCGCGAGCAGCGCCGCGCCGAGGCCGAGGAGCGCAACCGCCGCAACCGCGCGCTCAAGAAGGAGCGCGACCGCCTCAGGCAGGTCGAGGCGGCGCTCGAGCCCGCGCAGGCGCGCCTGGCGGAGCTCGAGACGCTCATGGCCGACCAGGAGCTCTACAACGACGCCAAGCGCTTCGACGAGTGCATGAGCGAGTACACGGCGCTCTCGAAGAAGGTGCCCGCGCTCGAGCAGGAGTGGCTCGAGCTGACCGAGAAGATCGAGGAGGCCTCATGTCCGGCGTGATCAGGGTCACCGCGCGCGTCTGCCGCGTCGTTGCCTGGGTGCTCGTTGCGCTCGTCGTCGCCGGCGCCGTGCTGCCCGCCGGGCCGCGCTCCCTTCTGCTCGGCGCCAACGGCCTGGTCTCGAGCCTTCTGCCCTCGGGCGTCTCCGGGCTCTTCGTGTTTGTCACGCCCTTCGGCGGGGCCTTCCGCGGCGACTTTGCCCTCGTCGCGCTCGCCCTGCTCGTACTGGACTGGCTGCTCTGCCACGTTGCGGCGTCGCTTGAGCGCGGCGCTCGGGGGTGATCATGGGCTACTCGGTCAACGCGCTGGTCTCCATAGCCATTACCGTCGCGCTCGTCATGTTCTCCGCTATCGTGCACGAGGTGGCGCACGGCTGGGCGGCGCTGCGCTGCGGCGACACCACGGCGCGCGACGCCGGGCGGCTCACGCTCGACCCGCGGGCCCACCTCGACGGGTTCGGGTCGATTCTGCTCCCGCTCGTCATGGCGCTTCTCGGCGGACCCGTCTTCGCCTTTGCCCGTCCCGTGCCCTACAACCCCAACCGGCTGAGGCACCCGCGCACCGACGAGGTTCTCGTCGCCCTGGCGGGTCCCGCCTCCAACCTGCTCCAGGCTGCGCTTGGCGCGCTGGTGCTGCGCCTTGCGTGGGACCCGCTCGCTGCCGCCCTCGCGACGGGGGCCGTCTCCTACCAGGTCGCGGGCTGGATTCTCACGATCCTCAGCACCTATGTCTCCGTGAACCTCGTGCTCTGCTTCTTCAACCTCGTCCCGCTCCCGCCGCTCGACGGCTCTAAGGTCGTGCTCTTCTTCCTGAGCGGCAAGGCGCGCGCGGCCTACTACCGCCTGCAGCAGTACGCCATGCCGATTCTCATTGTCGTCCTCTACGTCCTGCCGTCGCTTCTGGGCTTTGACCCGCTCGGAATCTACCTTGACTGGACCGCGGGCACCCTCTACGACCTGCTGTTGCTGGGGGTGTGAGCATGGCCTCCTACCGTGTGAGCACCCAGGCCTACTCCGGTCCCTTTGACCTTCTCCTCCAGCTCGTGAGCCGCCAGCGCGTCACCATAGGCTCGATCTCGATCTCCGAGGTGGCGGCTCAGTACCTCGAGGAGGTCGAGCGCATGCGCGACCTCGACCTCGACGTCGCGAGCGACTTCGTGCTCGTCGCCTCGACGCTGCTCGACATAAAGGCCGCCTCGCTCGTCCCCGACGAGCCGCTGCCCGCGCGCGACGAGGAGCTTGACGAGGAGGACATGGACCTCGAGGGGCTCTCCCCGGACGAGGCACGCGAGGTGCTCATTGCCCGCCTCATTGCCTACAAGCAGTTCAGGGGCGCCGCGGCCGCCCTCGGCGCGCGCGCCGAGGCGGAATCGCGCATGCTCGCGCGGACCGTGGGCGCCGACCCCGAGTTTCTCGACCTCATGCCCGACTACCTCGAGGGAATCACGCTGAGGAGCCTTGCCGTCATCTGCGCCGACATAGACAGCCAGCGGCAGTCCTTCCTGCTGGAGGCCGAGCACGTCGCGCCAAAGCGCGTCCCGGTCGCGCTCACGATCGCGGCGGTCGACCGGCTGGTGCGCGGGCGGGGCAGCGTCACCTTCACCGAGCTGCTCGACGGACAGGACACGCCCGAGGCCGTCGTCGCGAACTTCCTCGCCATTCTCGAGCTCTACAAGCGCGGCCTGGTGGACGTGCGGCAGAGCGAGCTCTTTGGCGAGATCGACGTCTCTCACGTGGAGGGCGCGCCCGCCTACGAGCTCGACGATTCGGTCCTGGCTGAGCTCGACGAGGGCCAGCCGGACGAGAGGAACCAGGAGGTTCAACATGGCTGACATGACGCGGATCGAGTCCGGCTCGCTCAAGGGCCTGCTCGAGGCGCTGCTGCTCGTCTCTGACGACTCGGTGCCGGCGACCGACCTCGCGCGCGCGGCCGGGGTCGACCCGGGTGACGCCGCACAGGCCCTCGCCGAGCTCTCGGCGGAGTATGCCGACGCCAACCGCGGCTTTCAGCTCCGCGAGGTCGCCGGCGGCTGGCGCCTCTTCACGCACCCCGCCTACCATGACCAGGTCGCCGACTACGTGCTCTCCTGGGACACGCGGCGCCTCTCGCAGGCCGCGCTCGAGACGCTCGCCGTGATCGCCTACCACCAGCCCGTCACCCGCGAGGGGGTGCGCGCCATTCGCGGCGTCAACTCCGACGGCGTGATCGCGTCCCTGCGCGAGAAGGGCCTGGTGCGGGAGGTCGGCCGCGACCGCGACCACGGTGGCGCCCAGCTGTGGGGAACCACGCGCCTGTTCCTGGAGCACTTTGGCCTCAAGAGCCTGCGCGAGCTGCCCCCGCTCGAGGACTTCGCCCCTGACGAGGAATCCCGGCGCTTCATTCGCGAGCGCCTCTCCGGCCGCTCGATCTCCTCCACGCTCGAGGAGGCGGCCGAGGACATGGACGACGAGCGCGAGCTGCTCGACGACTACGAGACCGTCGGGGACGACGGGCGCGACCAGGCGGACGCGGCAGATGAGTGACCCCATTCGCGAGAGCGGGATCTACCCCATGCGCCTCCAGCGCTTTCTTGCGCGCGCCGGCGTCGCGAGCCGACGCGGCTCGGAGCGCCTCATGACCGAGGGCCGCGTGCGCGTGAACGGCGTCGTGGTGAGCGAGCTCGGCAGCAAGGTCGACCCCGAGCGCGACGAGGTGACCGTCGACGGGCGCCCGGTGCGGCTTGAGGGCGGCTCCGTCTGCCTCATGCTCAACAAGCCCGCCGGCTACGTCACCACCATGAGCGACCCGCAGGGACGTCCCACGGTCGCCGAGCTCGTACCCACGCGCGAGCACCCCGGGCTCTTCCCGGTGGGGCGCCTCGACCTCGACACGACGGGTCTTCTTCTCTTCACGACCGACGGTGACCTCGGCCAGGCGCTGCTGCACCCCTCGCGTCACGTGGAGAAGCACTACGTCGCGCTCGTCAGCGGCACGCCCACCGAGCGCGAGCTCGACCGGCTCCGTCGGGGTATCATGCTTGAGGACGGGCCGGCCGCGCCCGCCAAGGCGCGGCTGATCGGTCCCGACGAGAGGCTCTTCTCGGCGGTCGCCCCGCGCGGCGCGGGCAGGACCGGGGGAGGCGAGCCCAACGCCGTCGTCGGGCTCGCCATTCACGAGGGGCGCAAGCACCAGGTAAAGAAAATGCTCCTCGCGATCGGACACCGCGTGCTCGCCCTGCACCGCGACGCCTTTGGGCCGCTTGGCCTCACGGGTGTGCGCGAGGGGGAGTGGCGCGAGCTCACAACGCGCGAGCGCGCCTCGCTCGAGGCGCTCTGTGACAGGACAAGGAGTGACCATGATCGTTGCAATTGACGGACCGTCCGGGTCGGGCAAGTCCTCCGTCGCGCGCGAGGTCGCGCGGCGCTGCGGGCTCACCTACCTCGACACCGGAGCCATGTACCGCTCCGTTGCGCTCGCCTGCCTCGAGCGCGGCGTGGACGTCGGCGACGCCGAGGCCGTGGCCGAGGTGGCCCGCGACCTCACGATAGAGTTCAAAAGCGAGAAGGACGCGCAGCGCGTGAGCGTGAACGGCGCGGACGTCACCGACGAGATCCGCACGCCCGAGGTCGAGTGGGCGGTCTCTCCCGTCTCCGCGATCCCTGCGGTGCGCGAGACCATGGTCGCCCTCCAGCGCCAGGCCGGAGAGCGCGGCGACGTGGTCGCCGAGGGCCGAGACATTGGGACGGTCGTGTTCCCGCGCGCGGACGTGAAGGTGTTTCTCAGCGCCTCGCCCGAGGCCCGCGCACGCAGGCGCGCGGTGCAGCGCGGCGGCGGCAACCTCGCGACGGGGGAGACGGTTGCGGTTGACGCGGAGGCCGAGCGGCAGATCCTCGCCGACCTCGTGCGCCGCGACGAGTACGACTCCTCGCGCGAGGCCTCGCCGCTGCGGCCCGCCGAGGACGCCACTCGCATAGACTCCTCCGAGCTTGGCTTCGAGGAGGTCGTGGACGCGGTTCTCTCGCTCTCGCCCGAGCTGCGCGAGCGCGCGGAGAGGAGGGCCTCATGAGCGACGCCAAGACGGAGGGCCGCATGCGCGCCTTTGCCGGCAACACCTTTGACGACTACTACGACCACGACATTCGCGAGCACCCGTTGCCTGGCAGGCTCTTCATAGGGGCCGTCGTCCGCATTCTGTGGGTGGTCACGAAGTTCCTGTGGCCCTGGCGCTTCGAGAACGCCGAGCTGCTCACCAACGACGCGCGCGGCCGCGTGATAATCATGAACCACGAGTCCATGCTCGACCCGGTCGTGCTCGTCGTGACGCTGTGGCTCGCCGGCGTGCCCGTGCGCACCGTCTACAAGGGCGATTTTGACAAGATCAAGCCCGCCACGTGGCTCTTCTCGCGCGCGGGGGGCTTTCCCGTCCAGCGCGGCACGGCCGACATGAAGACCGTGCGCCGCGCCCGCGCCATGCTCATGCGCGGCGAGTGCGTCCTGATCTACCCCGAGGGCACCCGCGTCCGCGACGACGCCGACCAGGAGGCCCATGGCGGCTACGCGATCATGGCACAGCTCGCCAAGGCGCCGGTCCAGCCCGTGGCCATAATCGGAGCCCGTCACCTGCGCTTTCGCAGGCCCGTCTACGTGCGTGCCGAGAAGCCCGTAGAATGGTCGGAGATCGGCGCCGAGAAGCGCAAGGAGCAGCTCGCCGAAATGGAGCGCATTGGCATGGCGCGCGTCTACGAGCTGCGCGACCAGCTGCGCGCGGACTACCCCGGGGTGGACTGACATGCCCGAGATTCGCGTCGCGAGCGAGGCGGGCGCCTGCTACGGCGTCGAGCGCGCGCTGAGAATGGTCGAGGAGGCCGCCGAGGCGCGCGAGGGCGCCGTCCACACGCTCGGCCCGCTCATTCACAACCCGAGGGTGGTTGCCGACCTCGCCGCGCGCGGGGTCGACGCCGTGGAGTCGCCCGAGCAGGCCGCCGGCGACACGCTGCTTCTGCGCACGCACGGCACCGCCCCCGACGAGGAGGCGCGCGCCCGCGAGCTCTGCGCCTGCGTTCTGGATGCCACGTGCCCCTTCGTGAAGAAGGTCCACCTGGCCGCAGAGCGGCTCTCGCGCGAGGGCTACCAGGTCGTCGTCGTGGGCGAGGCGGGGCACCCCGAGGTCGAGGCCACGCTGCCGCACGCCCCGGGGGCCGTCGTGGTGGGCTCCGCCGAGGAGGCCCGTGCCCTGCCGCAGGCGCGCAAGGTGGGCGTCGTGGTGCAAACGACGGCGCGCCGGGCCCTTCTCGCCGAGGTGGTGGAGGTTCTTCTCGCCCGCGCCGAGGAGGTCCGCGTGATCAACACGATCTGCGAGGCCACCGCCGGGCACCAGGCCGCGGCAGACGAGCTTGCGCGCGAGGCGGACGTCATGGTCGTGATCGGCGGGCGCAACTCCGCGAACACGACGCGCCTCTCCGAGATCTCCGCCGCCCGCTGCCCGCGCACGCACCACGTGGAGGGCGCCGACGAGCTGCGTCCCACGTGGTTCGAGGGTGCTGCGGTGATCGGAATCACCGCCGGCGCGAGCACGCCGGCAAGCCAGATCGAGGCCGTCCGCGCCGAGATCGAGCGCCTGGTGGGGGAGTAGCGCGCGTTCTTCTCGTCCACCTTGTACGCGATTTGCAACGTTTTCAGGCCTGATTTCGTTCTAATTCGCGTAGCGGGGTCTCCGAATACGCGAATTACAACGTTTTCGGGGCGAATTTTGTTGGAAATCGCGTATTGGGTATCGTTGAGCAACAAGCGGGGCGCCAGTTGCGTCCCGGGCGAGAAGAACGAGGGGGTCGCGGCATGGCCGAGCAGAAGCGCGCGGACTACGCCTCGACGCGCGAGCGCGCGGCGGGGGCCTGGGTGGCCGCCGTCGAGGAGGGGAGCCCCGCCTGGGAGGCCGGCATCGAGCCCGGCATGCGCATAGTGCGCGTGAACGGCGTCGAGCCGCGCGACCTGATCGACTGGCGCTGGGAGGCTGACGGCGCCTGCTGCGAGCTCGAGGTCTTTGATCCGCGCGACAACACCACGAGCACCTGCGAGCTCTGGCGCGAGAGCGGCCAGGACTGGGGCATAGACTTCACCGACGTTCTCTTTGACGGGATTCGCACCTGCGTGAACGCCTGCCAGTTCTGCTTCATGGCCATGCTGCCGCCGGAGGCGCGCGCCACGCTCACTCTGCGCGACGACGACTACCGCCTCTCCTTCCTGCAGGGCAACTTCGTCACGCTCACCAACGTCTCCGACGAGGAGGCCGATCGCATAGTCACCTGCGGTCTCTCGCCCATGAACGTCTCGATTCACGCGATCTCTCCCGAGGTGCGCCGCAGCCTGATCGGCCGACGCGCGGACCGCGGGATCGAGGTGCTCGAGCGGCTGCTCGCGGGCGGGATCGAGGTGCACGCGCAGATCGTGCTCTGCCCGGGCATAAACGACGGTGCCGAGCTCGCCGCCACGCTCGACTGGGTCGAGGCGCGTCCCGGGATTACCTCGCTCGCTATCGTTCCGCTCGGCTACACCAAGCACAGCCGCCGCTTCAAGAGCTCGTACTCCGACGACGCCGAGGCCTCGCGGGCGGTGGTCCGCCTCCTCGAGCCCTACCAGGAGCGGGCGAGAAGGACGCTCGGCCTGACGCGCTTCCAGCTCTCCGACGAGTTCTACGTGGACGCCGGCCTGCCCGTTCCCGCGGCCGAGACCTACGACGGCTACCCGCAGTTCTACGACGGGATCGGCATGCTCCGGAGCTTCCTTGACGAGACGGAGCTCGTTGCACGGGAGCGCGCCTGTGACCTGCGGCGTGTTGACGAGTCCCTGGCCGAGAAGAACCTGCGGGTGGAGCTCGTCTGCGGCGAGGCGGCGGCTGCGACCATTGACGCGTTCTGCCGCGCGCTCTCGCCCGCGGGCCGCGCTCGCACCCGCGCGATCAGAAACGACTACTTCGGCGGCGACGTCAACGTCACCGGACTCATCGTCTCGGAGGACCTGCTCGCCCAGCTGGCGGAGGACCTTTCCGGCGCGCTCGTCGTGCTTCCTGAGGTCATGTTCAACTTCGATCGACTCACCTTGGACGGCGCCACGCAGGACCGCATTTTCGAGGAGCTCCGCCGACGCGGCGCTGTCGTGTGCATGAGCGTCCCCAACCCCGGTGACTACCTCGACGCGCTTCTCGCCACGCTGGACCCGGACCGCTAGCCCGCCTGTCCACAATTCCAAGCTTTTGGGGAAACGGCTCCCGCGTGCTCCGCACGTCCCTATTTCAAGTGTCCGATCGCCTGTTTTGGGGCGAAGGTTTTATGTGTGAGTCCGAAGTCGGACGTTCTTCTCGCCACAATGTGCGATTTTGCCAAAGAAGCCTTTATTGTGGGCAAAACGAATTATGCACTGCCGAGAAGCGCATCAAAGTTGTTGCCCAAAACATGGAGAAGGGCTCCGAATCAGGACGACGCGCTGACGCGGCCGGGGTGGGGATTTCATGCGCCCACCGGCGAATACCTGCCGCTCGTGGTAAGATTTGCAGGTCAAACGAATAGCGAGGAGACCAGATGCCCAAACCCGTAGTCGCCGTGGTCGGCCGGCCCAACGTCGGCAAGTCCACGCTCGTGAACCGCATCGCGGTGAGCCGCGACGCCATTGTGCACGAGTCGCGCGGCGTCACGAGAGACCGCTCCTACCATGACGCCGACTGGAACGGCCGTGACTTCACGCTCATCGACACCGGCGGCATAGAGTCGGTGAAGTCCAAGGACGTCTTTGCCCCGCGCATTCGCGAGCAGGCCCTCATAGCCTGCGAGGAGGCGGACGTGATTGTCTTCGTCGTCGACGGCTCGACCGGCGTGACCGACGAGGACGAGGAGGTCGCCCGCGTCCTGCGCCGCCAGGACAAGCCGGTCTTCCTCGTCGTGAACAAGAAGGACAACCCCGCCACCGAGCAGGACGGCCTGTGGGACTTCTACGCCCTCGGCGTCGGCGAGCCCCGCCCGCTCTCCGCGAGCCACGGCCACGGCACCGGCGACCTGCTCGACGAGATCGTCGCGGCCCTGCCCGAGCCCGTCGAGGACGAGACGGACGACGAGGTCCTCTCCCTCGCGATCGTCGGGCGGCCCAACGTCGGCAAGTCCAGCCTCGCGAACCGCCTCGCCAACAGGAAGCGCTCGATCGTCTCCGACGTCGCCGGCACCACGCGCGACGCGATCGACACCATGATCGAGTGGAAGGGCCAGCCGATCAAGCTCGTCGACACCGCCGGCATGCGCAAGAAGACGCAGGTTCACGAGGACGTTGAGTACTACAGCCTCGTCCGCGGCCTGCAGGCGATCGACCGTGCCGACGTGTGCCTGCTCGTCGTCGACGCCACCGTCGGCGTGACCGAGCAGGACCAGAAGGTCGCTGGCATGGCGATCGACCGCGGCTGCGGCCTCGTGCTGATTCTAAACAAATGGGACCTCGTCGAGACCGACCAGCAGCGTGACGCCATTGTCGCCTCCATAGACAAGCGCCTTGCGTTTGCGCCGTGGATCCCCACGGTGAACGTCTCCGCCCTCACGGGGCGCGCCACCGACAAGGTGCTCGAGCTCGCGGTTCGCGCCGCGAACGCGCACGCCTCCCAGCTCAGGACCTCTGAGCTCAACGAGCTGCTCGCCGAGATTCGCGAGGGCGGCCACACGCGCAGCGAGCGCGGCCGCCGCCTCAAGATCCAGTACGCCACGCAGACCGGCTCCAAGCCGCCCGTGATCTCGTTCTGGTGCAACGCGCCCGACCTCGTTGACGACAACTTCGAGCGCTTCATTGAGAACCGCCTGCGCAAGCGCTTCGACCTCACCGGCACGCCGGTGCGCCTCAAGTTCCGCCGCAAGAGCGAGGGAGGGGACCGGTGAGCGAGCTCCAGATTCTGACCGTTCTTCTGGCGGTCGGCGCCTACTTCGTCTGCGGGGTGCCCTTCGGGCTGTTCGTCGCGCGCGCCATGGGTCACGTTGACGTGCGCGCCACCGGCTCCGGCAACATAGGCACCACCAACGTCGCGCGCTCCGTCGGCAAGGGTGCCGCCGCGGCGACGCTTCTGCTCGACCTCGGCAAGGGGCTCGTGTGGATGCTCGTCTCGCGCGTCGTGCTCGCGCTTGTCGTCTTTGGCGGCGACTTCGCCTCGCTCAACCACACGACCGTCTTCGGGACCTCGCTCACGGTCGTCTTCCTCGCCTGCATTTGCGGCCACGTGTTCTCACCGTACCTGCGCTTTCACGGCGGCAAGGGAATCGCCGTGGGCTTTGGCGCCGCGCTCGGGCTCTACTGGCCTATTGGCGTGGGCCTGCTCGCGCTCTTTTTGCTGCTCGTCATTCCCACGCGCTACGTCTCGCTCGGCTCCGTCGTCGCGGCGGCCTCGCTGCCCGTGTGGTGCTTGATCTTTGGCTTTCCGCCCGTCGCCATAGCGCCCGTCGCCGTTGCCGCCGTCGTTGTGATCTGGTCGCACCGTGAGAACGTGAGGCGCCTCGTCCACGGTGAGGAGCGCCACTTTGCGTTCCACAAGTCTGAGAAGGAGAACGACCGATGAACGAGTCCATTCTGATCGCCCCCTCCATTCTCGGCGCCGACTACACGCGGCTTGCCGACGAGCTCGCCCAGATCGAGACGGCCGACCTCGTGCACTTTGACGTCATGGACGGTCACTTCGTCCCCAACATATCCTTTGGCGTCGACCTCCTGCGCGCCGTGAAGGCCTCGACCGCGCTTCCGGTCGACGTTCACCTCATGGTCTCGAACCCCGAGGTTCAGGTCGAGAAGTACCTCGACGCCGGCGCCGACTCGCTCACCTTCCACTACGAGGCGGCCACGCATGCCAACCGGCTTGTCTCCCTCATTCACGACCGCGGCGCCAAGGCGGCGATCGCGCTCAACCCCGCCACACCCGTCTGCCTGCTCGAGCCGATCATTGACGATCTCGACATGGTGCTCGTCATGACCGTCAACCCCGGCTTTGGCGGCCAGCGCCTGATCGAGTCCTCCCTCAAGAAGCTCCGGCGCCTCCGGCGCCTGTGCGACGAGCATGGCGTCAACCCCCGGATCGAGGTCGACGGCGGCATCGTCATGGGCAACGTCGCCAACGTCGTGGCCTCGGGCGCGAACGTGATCGTGGCCGGCTCCTCGGTGTTCAGCGCCGCCGACCGCGCCCGCGCGATCCAGGAGCTCAGGCGCAACGCCAAGCGCGGCGCCTCCAAGCCGCTCTAGGTGCGCCATGCCAGATCGCTGCGAATACCTTGACTACGCCGCCTCCGCCCCCCTGAGGCCCGAGGCGCTGGAGGCCGAGCGCGCCTACGACGCCTCGCCCTACGTCGGGGCGAACCCCAACTCGCTCCACACCCTCGGACGCGAGGCGGCGCGCGCCCTGGACGGTGCGCGGCGCGACGTCGCGCACGCGCTCGGCGGGGGCTTCAGGCCCGCGGACGTCACGTTCACCTCGGGCGGCACCGAGTCCAACAACCTTGCGGTCCTCGGGCTGGCCGAGGGCGTGCGGGCGAGAAGCGCGCGTCGCCGTCGCGTCCTGCTCTCCGCGATCGAGCACGACTCCGTTCTCGACCTCGTGGGACCGCTGCGCTCGCGTGGGTTCGAGGTCGAGCTCGTCGGCGTCGGCCGTGACGGTGCGGTGGACCCCGCCGCGCTCGAGGCGCTTCTCGACGACTCGTGCGCCCTGGTCTCCGTCATGGCTGCAAACAACGAGACGGGCGTGATCCAGCCGGTGGCTGAGCTCGCTCGTCGCTCGCACGCGCACGGGGCGCTCTTCCACACCGACGCCGTGCAGGCCTTCTGTCACGTCCCGCTCGAGCTCTCCGAGGTGGACGCCGCGAGCGTCGCCGCACACAAGATCGGCGGGCCGGTCGGCGTGGGCGCGCTCGCCGTGCGCGGCAGGGCCCCGCTACGGCCTCAGGTGTTTGGGGGAGGCCAGGAGCTGGGCAGGCGCGCGGGCACGCAGGACGTGCGCGGTGCGCTCGCCTTTGCCGCGGCGGCGCGCGCGTGCGAGGCCTCGCTTGCCGAGACCCGCGCCCTTGTCGCCCGTCGCGCCAATGGGCTCTACCAGCGTCTCTGCGCACCGGGGACGGGTATTCTGCCCACGACCTGCGCCCGCGTCGACGAGGGCCGTCTTCCCGGAATCGTGAGCGTCATGGTTCCCGCCGTGGATTCCGAGACGCTGATCCTCGCGCTCGACCAGGCGGGCTTTGGGGTCTCTGCCGCCTCGGCGTGCTCGTCCGGCTCGCTCGACGCGAGTCACGTCCTTCTTGCCATGGGGATCCCGCGCGACCAGGCGCTGGGCTCGCTACGCGTCAGCTTTGACGAGCGCGTGGGGGAGGACGTTCTGAACCGTTTTGCCGACACCCTGTTGAGAATCGTCGCCGAGCGCTCTGCCGCGCGGCGCTGAGAGGAAGGTACCCATGACCGTCGCTGACACCCTCGTGAGGCTCCAGGAGGTCGACCTCGAGCTGCTGAAGCACGCCTCCACGCTCTCCGCCATGCCGCAGCGCAAGCGCCTGGCCACGATCGAGCTCGCCGCGCGCAAGGTGGCCACGGAGCTCAAGGGCATTGTCGGGCAGCGCAAGGACGCCGAGACCGACATCTCCGACGCCGAGGTCGCGCTCGCCCACTACCGCGAGAAGACCGCCGAGGTGCAGGCGGCTGCCGACGCCGGCGAGCACACCCACCGCGAGATCCGCGACTTTGAGCAGCAGCTCACTTCGCTTGCCAAGCGCATAGAGAAGTCCGAGTACACGCTGCGCCCCCTGCGCGAGAAGCTGGAGCGCCTTGAGCGTGCCGAGCGGAACGCCCGCGCGACCGCCGAGCGCCTCGAGTCGGAGCGCGCCGCGACCGAGAGCGCGCTCGCCGAGGGCTCCTCCTCGCTGCGCGCCGAGATCGTGCGCCTCTCCCACGAGCGTGACGAGCTTGCGGGGCGTCTTGAGCCCGAGCTCCTGGAGCGCTACGAGGCCGCGCGCAAGCGCTTCAAGGGGCTTGCCGTCGAGCGCCTGCGCGGCAACGTGCCCTCGATCTGCCGCGTGAAGCTTCAGCCGAGCTCCTTTCACGACCTGGCGCAGGGTGAGGAGATTGCCGAGTGCCCGTACTGCCACCGCATGCTCATAACCTCCGAGGAGGGGCAGCAGTGAGCGGCGAGAGGGGTCGCGTCCTGCTGGCGGTCTGCGGCGGCATTGCCGCCTACAAGGCGTGTGAGGTGCTGCGCGGTCTGCAGAAGGCGGGTTGCGAGGTCCGGGTGACCATGACCGAGGACGCGACGCGCTTTGTGGGTCCGGCGACGTTTGCGGCGCTCTCCGGCGCTCCCGTGGCCACGTCGCTCTTCGAGTACCCGGGCTCCGCCATTCCGCACATTGAGCTTGCCGAGTGGGCAAACGCCGCCGTCGTGGTGCCCGCCACGGCAAACGTGCTCGCCAAGCTGGCCTGCGGAATCGCCGACGACTGCCTCACGACGACGCTTCTGGCCTGCGCGTGCCCCGTGCTCGTGGCACCGGGCATGAACGTGCACATGTGGCAGAACCCGGCCACGCAGGCAAACGTGGGGACGCTTCGCGCTCGGGGGGTGTGCCTCGTCGGACCCGACAGTGGGCGGCTGGCCTGCGGCGACGTGGGGGAGGGCAAGCTCGCGACCGTCGACGAGATCGTGGGGGCCGCGCTCGCGCTTCTTTCCCCGCGCGACCTTGTGGGACGCCGCGTCCTCGTGAACGCCGGGCCGACGCACGAGGCCATTGACCCGGTTCGCTACATCGCGAACCGCTCCACCGGCAAGATGGGCTACGCGATTGCCGACGCAGCCGCGCGCCGCGGGGCCGAGGTGACGCTCGTCTCCGGGCCCACCGCGCTCGCCACGCCCGCCGGCGTGCGTCGCATTGACGTCGAGAGCGCGGCACAAATGCACGACGCCATGCTCGCCGCGTTTGAGGACGCCGACGTCGCAATCTGCAGCGCCGCGGTGGCCGACTACACGCCCGCCGCACCCGCCGACCACAAGCTCAAGAAGAGCCGAGAGCACCTGGACGCGATTCAGCTCACGGAGACCGCCGACATTCTGGCCGACCTCTGCGCGGCAAAGGGCTCGCGCATTGTGGTTGGCTTTGCCGCCGAGACCGACGACCTGATCGCTTACGCACGGGAGAAACTCGCACGCAAGGGTGCCGACCTCATTGTGGCAAACGACGTGAGCCGCCCCGAATCCACCTTCGGCGCGGACACCAACCGCGTGGCTCTCGTGAGCGCGGAGGGCGTGGAGCAGCTTGAGACCATGCCGCTCGCCGACGTTGCCAACGCGATTCTGGACTGGATTGCGCGGCGTGCCTAGCGGTTTGCGAAGCTGTTGCCATATTCGCCGTCTCATGCACGACTTTGCGTCATGGAGCTGCTGCCGCACGGACATCGTACTCAAGTATCCGCAGTTGATCTTGATTTGAAAACACATGTCCTTTCATTTTTTGAATCTCAATCGTTCACATGACGTCAAATATGGCAGTTCTTAGCTAGACGGGAGATTGCATTGAGTAATCTGCTCATAGGGTGCCACCTTTCCACTGCCAACGGATATGCCGCCATGGCGGCCGACGCGGTCTCGATCGGGGCAACCACCTTTGCGTTCTTCACGCGCAACCCGCGTGGAGGCAGCGTGCGGAAACTGGAAGAGGGCGACTTGGCTGTGTTTCTCTCCACGCTCGAGGCAAACGGCATTGGACCGCTTGTGGCTCATGCGCCCTATACCTACAACCTGTGCTCCGCCAAGCCCGAGACGGTGGAGTTTGCGCGGCGCTCCATGCGCGAGGACCTGGCGCGCATGGAGCGCATGCCGGGGCACCTCTACAACTTCCACCCCGGCGCGCACGTCAAGCAGGGTGTGGACGAGGGGATTCGCCTCATCTGCGAGGGCCTGAACGAGGTACTCGAACCCGGGCAGGCGACGACGGTGCTGCTGGAGACCATGGCGGGCAAGGGCAGCGAAGTCGGGCGCTCCTTTGAGGAGCTAGCACGCATAATAGACGGCGTCACCCACGACGAGCTGCTCGGCGTGTGCCTGGACACCTGCCACGTGGCTGACGCGGGATACGACATTGTTCATGACCTCGACGGCGTGCTCGACGAGTTTGACCGCGCGATTGGTCTTGAGCGCCTGCGCGCCCTGCACCTGAACGACTCCAAGAACCCGCTCGGCTCCCACAAGGACCGCCACGAGCGGATAGGGGAGGGAACGCTCGGCCTCGAGACCTTCCGCGCCGTGGTCACGAACCCGCGTCTGGAGGGCCTGCCCCTGGTCCTTGAGACCCCGCAGACGGGCCTCGACGGCTGGGCCGCAGAGATTGCCCTGCTTCGGAGCCTTAAGAGCGACTAGACTGCCACAGCGTAGGCTAACGCCGCGGGGTATTGAATCGACTCATCACCCATTTTTCACTGGATTTGGGTAATGGCGAGCGGACCCTGATTACCCTACATTTTTATGGAAACATCTCGTTTGAGTTGACACGGCACGCTTGCTTGCAGGGGGTAATCAATGGGTAAGACATTGCTCAAAAGAATTGCTGCACTAATGACTGTGCTTACCGTGCTTTTGCTTACCCCCCCCCCGCTTCCAGCATTTGCGGTAACTGGTAATTCCGTCTACGTCAAGGCCGACAAGCCCACCAGCGGCGAGACCTACGTGTTCCATGCAAACATCAGCAACAACCTCACCAAAACCGATCCTGCGGCCAGGCTCCTGACGGCGGACACGTTCATTCCCGCATATCAGCAGGGTACGTCAACCACCGCGTTCAGCTTCGACGATTCTGGCAATCTCTGGGCCAACGGCAGCGATCTCGACCAGTACGAGTTCGAGGTGACCGCGGTTCAGAGCGACATGGACGAGGGGAATCAGGGTTACCAGATCCGCATGATCGGGAAGAACGTCGAAGGTGCCCAATACCTCGCGGTGACGCAGACCGTCGTCGAAACGGTTCATGAACGCCCTGGATACGCTTACTATTTCGTTGGATCGACGCCGACGGAATTCGATGGCGTGGTGTATCCGACGCTTCCCTTCGTATATCTCTCGGACTCTCCTTGCACGTGGTACTGGGATGACGTGGAGGGAGAATTCTACACGCGCTATACGAGCGACATTGCGAATTCCGGGACTTCTGCGAATGGCTGCCTGTTCGACGGAACGCCAACGGGAACCTATTACTCGTATATCGACAACGACGGGAATACGTATCTTATCGACTGGACCAACGTCCTGACGTACATCGATCGTGATGACCCGGATTATGCGGGCTATCTTGGCCTCCCCAATCATGTCGGAGCCATGCCCTCCCCCGACAGCAGGATTGCCCTCATCGGGGCCAACGCCCCTGACGCTACGAATCAGCTCTTTTCCAACTCCCTTGCCGAGACGCTGCGCAACCCCTTGTACGTCTTCAATCAGGTTTGGCCTACGGATGGCGTGACAGCAGGCTGCGCGTCGCTGTCGGTGCGGAACCTTATTAATTTGATATACGGCAGCAGTGGCGAAGCTTTGGGGGCTTCCGTCGACGCGCAGAGCCTCACGCTGTATGAGAAAAGCGACGTTTGCACGTTGACCGTTCAGGACGGGTCTGGTGGCGGCAGCTATATCGCCGGGAGCACCGTGGAAATCTCTGCCTCCGAAAAGACCGCGTCGGGTCACTTCACAGGATGGGAGGTTGTTGGCGGTAGCGCATCGTTCGGGAATTCGTCCTCGGCAAGCACCACGGTTTCGCTGTCCGGCTCGTCCGTGACAGTGAAGGCCGTCTACGCGGCTCATGCCGGCACCGATGACGGGAACTGCATGACAGCGCTACTATGCTCTACGTGCGGATTTGAGATAAGGCCGGCAAGCGGCGGCCATTCGCTTGGCGCGTTTCTGGCGGGTTCCAACGGGTGGCACAGACGCAGATGCACGAACGATGACTGTACCTATGAGGAGCGCCAGAGCTGCACCTATTCGACTGCGACCTGCTTGAAGCCCGCGACTTGTTCGGTGTGCGGCGCCACGACCGGTAGCGTCGATCTGGATAACCATGAGGGTCAGCCGGTGTGGAAGCAGACCGCGACGAACCACCAGCAGGTCTACGAGTGCTGCGGCGCCGTTGAAGTCACTGAGGCGAATCATACGTGGGAGAACGGCTTCTGCACGGTCTGCAACTACGCCTGCCAGCACAGCGGAGGCACGGCGACCTGCACGCATCTCGCCGTCTGCGACATATGCGGTTATTCCTACGGCAGCGTAAACCCCGACAACCATGCCCCATCGGATGATTGGACGCAAGAAGACGGCAAGCACTACCACGCCTGCGAGAACGGCTGCGGAACCCATCTCGACGAGGCACCGTGCTCGGGCGGCGAGGAGAGCTACTTCGCACGACCGGTCTGCGATGTGTGCGAGAACGAGTACGGGGCACTGCTAATCGACACGATAGCTCCAACCGGCGAGATCTCGATCGAGAACGATGCGTGGGCGTCGCTTCTGAACATCATCACGTTCAATCACTTCTTCAAGGAGACCCAGACGGTCGAGATCACCGCCGACGACGACAGCTACAATATGGCGGGCTACACGGATGACGATGCCGCCAAGGTGGCATACCTGCTCGACGACGGCGACACGCCGCTCACGGTCGACGAGCTCGAGGGCATGAACTTCACCGAATACACGGGTCCCTTCAACATCGAGCCCGACCAGCGCCTGGTCGTCTACGCCAGGATCACCGACCATGCGGGCAACGTGACCTACGTCTCCTCCGACGGCCTCGTGCTCGACGCGACGCCGCCCGCGGTCACGGGCGTTGACGACGGCGGAACCTACTACGCGACCAGGGTCGTCGACGTCGCCGATGAGAACCTCGACGCCGTCACGCTCGACGGGGCGGCAATCACCGGCGGCAGCTTCGAGCTCGCGGGTAACGTGGACCGGAGCTACGTCATCGTTGCCATCGACCGGTCGGGCAATGTCACCGAGGTCACGGTCACGATGAAGCCCATCGAGGACCTCGCCGGCCAGATCGAGGACCTCACGCCGGATACCGTTGACCCAGACGACCGAGAGACGGTCGAGTCGGTGAGGGACGCCGCCGAGGAGAACCTTGGGGACGCGACGGACGAGGAGCGCGCCGAGCTGGAGGACCTGATCGAGCGCTGCGACGAGCTGCTCGAGGCGATCGACGCCGCCGAGGCGGCGGCTGCGGCCGAGGCAGAGGCCGCGCGTCTCGCAGGCACCGGTGACACGCTGCCCGTCATAGCGGTGTGCTCGCTTCTCGCCGTAGGCGCGCTCGCTATTGCAGGCGGAAGGCTCATGCGCCGAGGCTCTCGTTTCTGACACCCGGCCCGTCGTCCTTCTCGCCTGGTTTGGAGCCCGTATAATGTGGGACGAAAACCTCAACGGAGGGGCTGTCTCACATGGGAATCCTCATAGGTCTTGAGCGCGTGGGGCACGAGTGGCCCGGCAAGTGCGTGCTCGACGACCAGACCATTGGCATAAACGAGGGCGAGCGCATTGGCATTGTCGGCCGAAACGGCGACGGCAAGTCCACGCTGCTGGAGATTGTCGGCCACGTGCTGGAGCCGGACGCCGGCACGGTGACCTGGCGCCGCGGAATCACCGTCGGCTACCTCGGTCAGGCTGACGAGCTTGACGACGGGGACCCCGTGCGCCGCGCGATCTTTGGCGACGTGCCGGAGTACACCTGGGCCTCCGACGCCCGAATCCGCGCGATTCTTGACGAGCTCGTGGGCGACCTTGACCTCGACGGGCTCGTGGGCGAGCTCTCCGGCGGGCAGCGCCGTCGCGTGGACCTCTGCCGCGTGCTCTGCCACACCTGGGACGTCGTCCTCATGGACGAGCCCACCAACCACCTTGACCTCGCCGCCATTGAGTGGCTGGCCGACCACCTGCGCCGCCGCTGGCCGGCGGGGGAGGGCGCGCTTCTCGTGGTCACGCACGACCGCTGGTTCCTGGACGAGGTCTGCGAGCACATGTGGGAGGTCCACGACCGGCGCATAGAGCCCTTCGAGGGCGGCTACTCCGCCTACGTACAGCAGCGCGTCGAGCGCGAGCGCCAGGCGGCCGTCATGGAGGAGCGCCGCCAGAACACGCTGCGCAAGGAGCTCAACTGGCTCGCGCACGGCGCCAAGGCGCGCACGAGCAAGCCCAAGTTTCGCGTGGAGGCGGCGCGCGCCCTCATTGCCGACGACCCGCCGCTCAGAAACCCGCTCGAGCTCAAGCGCCTCGCCGTGAGCCGCCTGGGCAAGCAGGTCATAGAAATGAAGGACGTGAGCTTTGCCTACGCGCACGGCCCGCGCGTGATTGACGACGTCTCGTGGCTCATTGGTCCCGGCGACCGCTACGGAATCCTCGGAGCCAACGGCGCTGGCAAGTCGACGCTGCTCGCGCTCATGACGGGCGCGCTTACGCCCACGTCCGGCACCGTGAAGATCGGCGCGTCGGTGCGCTTTGGCTTCATGAGCCAGCACCTTGACGCGCTGGGCGAGAAGGACGACTGGCGCGTGCTCGAGGTGCTGGGCCGCTACAAGCGGAGCTACCTCGTGGGCGGCAAGCTGCAGAGCCCCACGCAGCTCATAGAGCGCCTGGGCTTTGAGCAGCGCGAGCTGCAGAACTTCATACGGGACCTTTCCGGAGGCCAGCGCCGGCGCCTGGCGCTGCTGTGCGTGATCCTGGAGGAGCCCAACGTGCTCGTGCTCGACGAGCCGGGCAACGACCTTGACACGGACATGCTCGCCGTCATGGAGGACCTGCTCGACAGCTGGCCGGGAACGCTGCTCGTGGTCTCCCACGACCGCTACCTCATGGAGCGCGTGACCGACGACCAGTTTGCGCTCATTGACGGTCACGTGCGCCACGTGCCCGGCGGCGTCGACGAGTACCTGCGCCTGCTTGGCGAGAAGGGCGGTGAGCCGCGGGCAGAGACCGCTGCGCAAGGGGACGGCTCTTCTCGCCCCGCTTCTGCCGGGCTTTCCAACCAGGAACGCCGCGAGCTCAAGAAGCGCTTTGACGCGGTGAGCCGGAAGCTGGACAAGACGGCGGGGGAGCCCGACCGCCTGCGCGCCGACATGGCCGCGGTGGACGCGAGCGACTACGCCGCCCTCATGGCCGCGCAGGAGGCGCTCGACGCGTGCCTGGCCGAGCGCGAGGCCCTCGAGGACGAGTGGCTCGACCTGTCCGAGAAGCTCGGCATAGCCTAAGGGGGAGCGGTGGACGAGGCCTTTGACTATGACGTCGCCCTTGTCGGAGCGGGCGTCTCCGGGTGTTCGATAGCCTACGAGCTTGCGTGCTGCGACCTGCGCGTCGTTGTGCTCGATCGCGAGGACGACGTGTGCTGCGGCACCTCGCGCGCGAACTCCGCGATCGTCCATGCCGGCTTTGACGCCGCCACGGGAAGCCTCATGGCGCGCCTCAACGTCGAGGGGTCCCGGCTCATGGGGCCGCTCTGCGAGGAGCTGGGCGTTGACTACCAGCGGATTGGCTCCCTGGTGGTGTGCACGGACGCGGCCGCGCGCGGCGGGCTCGACGAGCTGCTGCGGCGCGGGCGACAAAACGGCGTCGAGAGCCTGCGCGTGGTCGAGCGCGAGGAGCTTCGGGAGCTGGAGCCGAACGTCTCCGACGCCGCCGTGGCGGCGCTCTGGGCCCCCACCGCGGCGATCGTCAACCCGTTTCAGCTCACGGTCGCGCTCGCGGAGACGGCTGCGGTGAACGGGGTGGAGTTCAGGTTCAACGCGCCTGTCAGCGACGTGGCCCGCCTCGGGAGCGGCTGGCGCGTGACCACGGACTCGGGGTCGCTCTCTGCCCGCGTCGTCGTCAATGCGGCCGGCGTTCACGCCGACGAGCTGCACAACCTCGTCTGCCGCCCCGACGAGCGACTGGAGATCACGCCGCGCCGCGGCCAGTACTACGTGCTTGACACAACGGCGGGCGCTCACGTGCGGCACACCGTCTTCGCGCTGCCCACACGCCTGGGCAAGGGCGTGCTGGTGACGCCCACGACCGGTGGCAACCTGCTCGTTGGTCCCACGGCCGAGGACATTGGCGACAAGGAGGGGACCGACACCACCTCCGACGGGCTTGCCGAGGTCGCGCGCAAGGCTTCCATGACGGTGCGCGACGTGCCGCTGGGCGAGCGCATTCGGACCTTCTCCGGCCTGCGCGCCCACCAGCCCGGGCACGACTTCGTCATAGGTGAGGTGGCGGGCGCCGCCGGGTTTATCGACTGCGCGGCCATTGAGTCTCCGGGGCTCTCCGCCGCTCCGGCGATCGGCCGCATGGTGGCCGGCCTGGTGGCAGAGCGTCTTGGCGTTGCCCCGACGCGCGCGCTTGCGCGGCGCCCCGAGCCCATTGTCGACGTCACGCGGCTCTCGCGCGAGGACTGGGACGCGCTCATTGCGCGGCGGGCCGAGTACGGCCACGTGGTCTGCCGGTGCCGCACCGTCACTGAGGGGCAGATCGTCGACGCGATTCACCGACCCATTCCCGCGCGCTCGGTCGACGCCGTCAAGCGGCGCGTGGAGGCTGGCATGGGCCGGTGCCAGGGCGGGTTCTGCACGCCGCTCGTCATGGCCCTTCTCGCCCGCGAGCTTGGCGTTGACGAGGCGCGGCTCACCAAGGACGGGCCTGGCTCGGAGCTTGTCACGGGGCGCGTCCGTGAGTTCGAGGGAGGCGCTGGCAGATGACTGACTACGACGTCGTGGTGGTCGGGGGCGGCCCGGCGGGGCTTGCCGCCGCGCTCTCCGCGCGGCGCTCCGGGGCTGGGCGCGTGCTCGTGGTCGAGCGCGACTGCGAGCTCGGGGGCATTCTCAACCAGTGCGTCCACAACGGCTTTGGCCTCATAACCTTTCACGAGGAGCTCACCGGCCCCGAATACGCCGCGCGCTTTGAGGACGCGGCGCAGGAGGCGGGCGTCGAGTTTCTGCTGGACGCGACCGTGCTCGACGTGGCCGCGGACCGCAGCGTCACCTTTGTGAGCGCGCGACGGGGCGTCCGGTGCGTGCGTGCCGGTGCGGTCGTTCTTGCCATGGGCTGCCGCGAGCGTCCCGCGGGCGCGCTCGCGCTGCCCGGGTTCCGTCCCGCCGGCGTCTACACCGCAGGCTGCGCCCAGCGCCTCGCGAACCGAGAGGGCCTGCTGGTGGGGCGCGAGGTCGTCATTCTTGGCTCTGGCGACATTGGGCTCATTATGGCGCGGCGCCTCACGCTCGAGGGCGCGCACGTGGCCTGCGTGGCCGAGCTCATGCCCTATTCCAGCGGCCTCAAGCGCAACGTGGTCCAGTGTCTCGACGACTTTGGCATACCCCTTCTGCTCTCGCACACCGTGACGCGCGTCGACGGTCGCAGGCGCGTGGAGGCGGTCGAGGTCTCGCGGGTGGACGAGGCGGGCGTGCCGATTCCCGGGACCGGGCAAACCTACCCGTGCGACACGCTGCTGCTCTCCGTGGGCCTGCTCCCGGAAAACGAGCTCTCCAGGTCCGCCGGCGTGGCGCTCTCCCCGGTGACGCGCGGACCGATTGTTGACGACTCCCTCATGACGAGCGTCCCCGGCGTCTTTGCCTGCGGAAACGTCCTTCATGTTCACGATTTGGTGGACTATGTGAGTCAGGAGGCCGAGCGTGCGGGCGCAAGCGCCGCCGCCTTTGCCGCGAGCGGTGGCAGCTCCGCCGGAATGCGGCTGAGCGTGCGTGCCGAGGGCGGCGTGCGCTACACGGTGCCCCAGGTGATCGACGTCTCACGCATGCCCGAGCGACTCGAGGTGCGCCTGCGCGTCGACGGCGTCTACGAGCACAGGGTTCTTGTCGCCCACCTCGGCGGGCGCTGCGTCGCCAGGCGCAGGCGAGACATTCTCGTGCCCGGGGAAATGGAGCAGATCGTGCTGAGGCGCGAGGACCTTGCCGGCGCGAGTCCCTCCGACAGCCTTGTCATTTGTCTCGAGGAGGCGTGATGGCCGAGAAAAACGCGCAAATCCTGACGTGCATTCGGTGCCCGCGCGGGTGTCAGGTCAGCGTTGCCGTGGACGGAGACGGACAGGTTCTGAGCGTCAGCGGCAACCTCTGCGCCCGCGGTGACGCCTACGCCCGCGCGGAGGTGACAAACCCGGTCAGGACCGTCACCACCACCGTTCCCGTCAAGGGCGGGGGCGCCGCGCGTGTCTCGGTGAAGACCGCGCGAGAGGTGCCAAAGGGCGCGGTCATGGACGTCATGCGAGCCCTTGCGGGCGTGACGGCGTGCGCTCCGGTGGAGATCGGCGACGTGGTGGTGCCCGACATAGCCGGCACCGGCGTCGACCTTGTCGCGACGAGCAGGGCCTAGACGAGTCCCGCCTCGCTCAGCGCCGCCTCGAAGGCCTCAAGGTCCGCGGCGTCCGGGTGGCCAAGCGCGCGGTCGAAGTTCTCGATCATGGGCTCGAAGCGGGCGGGGTCCTGCTCGGCCATTTTCACGTAGCGCTCCCGGACCCCGGCCGGCATCTGCCCCTGGCACATGAACCGGCCCACCACCTGGACGCCCTCGGGAAGTGCCGAGGCAAAGCGATCGAGCACGCGGTCGTAGTAGGCCTGGCTCCCGCCAAACCCGCAGGTGCCAAACAGGAAGACTCGCTTGCCCTCAAGCTCGCTGAGCCTCTCGGTGAGCGCGGGGTCAAGACCGCCCTTGTCGGTCCAGGACCCGAGCAGGACGGTGTCGGAATCGGCCACGCAATCCACGATCTTCTCGCCCAGGAGCTCTCTTGCGCGCTGCGCGAGCTTCTTGGTGTTGCCGGTCTTGGAGCTGTAGAGAAGTGAGCACGTCATGGTTTTCCTCCTTGTCGTCTCCCTGCCCTTATACCCGTGGCGCGCTCGTTTTCCCGCGTCACCGCGAAATTTGAACGTAGGGTGAGAGATTGGTGGCAGCCTGGGAGCAAATTCGTGCACGTGCCCTTTGCGATGATCCCCTAAATCGACGAGAAGGGGCATGTCATGGAGGTTTGCATATCTCATCGGACTGCGGTTCGCTGGCTTCTGAGAAACCCCAACGCTCGAGATCGACCTGACGCAACTGAGGCCAGTGCGGCCAGCCCGTCCGTTCCCGAGGTTGCCCCGGGCTTTGAAGAGACGCGCGATCTCCTCGACGCGCTCGCGTCGTATCTGCGGGTGGACGACCAAGGGGAGCGAGTGATTGACGTCCTTGTCTCGCGTGCCGACGGTCGGCGCGACCACAGAGGGGTCACGTGTCACGTCTGCACGAGCGAGCTGCCGCAAGGCTCGGTGCTTTCCATGGGCCGGCGCGGGTATAGCCTGCTGGTCACCTCACCCGAGCTCACGTTTCTGCAGATTGCGGCAACGGAGGACATGCGTATTGCCGCCTACGTCGGCATGGCGCTCTGCTCGTCGTATAGGATCGACGAGTTCGAATCCTCCGGACTGGCAGACCGCGCCCACGGAGACGCCCCGCTGACTTCAGTCACGCAAATCACAGCGTATCTTCGCCGAGTGAATGGGGTGCATGGCGTCAGGGCTGCCTGGAAAGCGCTTGCGTATGTCCGCGACGGGGCGCTTTCTCCGCCCGAGGGTGCAATTGGAGTCGTTGCGGCGCTTCCCTATGCCCTAGGCGGGTACGCATGTCGCGACGTCTCCATGAACAGGGGGATTCGCGTGTTTGCGGGCCTGGACGCTTCCGGTCGCCGACGTTACACCATGCGCTATCCCGACGTTTCGATTGTGAGCAGGGACGCGCGCGGAGTGAGGCGAATCGTCGGGATTGACTACGATCCCGAGATTACGCACGGAGGGGAGGCAAAGCGAGCCAATGACGTTGAGCGCGGCAACCAAATCAACGGGTCCCGTAAGATCACGCATTTCACCTTTACCGAACGGCAGCGGTCCTCATACAGTCAATGGATAAGCTCAATGGAGCAGGTAAGGATTGCCCTGGGCAGGCGACGGCCGCGAAGGAGGGGAGTGGAGGACGACTTTGACCACGAGCGCTGGGAGACGTGGCACATGCTGCTCGAGCGTCCTCCGCGCCTGTAAGGGGGCGAGTTTCGCAAGGTGTTGCCAAATTCAACGCATTGTGAACGATTTATGCCGAGAACGGGTTCAAATATAAATAGTTGGACTTATATCAACTGGCCGTTCTTGCCCTCAGACTCTTAGCAGCTGAGCGTCGGCAAAAACAATCGTTCATAATGCGGCAAATTTGGCAACGACCGTTGCAGGCGCCCTCACTGAGATTGGCTAGACCTCCCAAGCGCAGGACGCCATGTCAACCTTGCCGTCCGGAAGGAAGCGGACGCCCTCGGCCTCGAGCATGCGACGCTGCTCGTCCGGTCCGCCAAACGCAAAGCCAGGAGTGAGCGAGCCGTCGGCGAAGACGACGCGGTGACAGGGCACGCCTCCGGCGACGCCAGGGCTGCCATGCATGGCGTATCCAACCTGCCGGGCGCACCGTGGAGCGCCCATGAGGCGAGCAACCTGTCCGTAGCTGGCCACACGACCCTCGGGTATCTGGCGAACGACGTCCCACGCGCACTCGAAGAATGACCTCTCCACGGTTCCTCCAATCCGCTATGCTTCAGACTACCACCCAACCGAGAGGGGAGACCATGGAGCTCGACAAGAACACTACCGCCCTGCTCGTCATTGACGCCATCGAGGCCGTGGGCGATGACGCGCTCTATGACCCCGACGCCGCGACTGCCGCCTATCGCGCCGCCGTCGCGCGCTCCGTAGCCACCTGTCACGCCGCCGGCATTCCGGTGATCTACTGCAACGACGCGCACGTCCGCGGCCTTGATCGCGAGCTCGACCTCTGGGGCGAGCACGGCGTCGCCGGCGAGGTCCGCGTGTTCCCCGAGATCGAGCAGGCTCCCGGTGACATCACCATTCCCAAGCGCCGCTACTCCGGCTTCTTCCAGACCGACCTCGACCTCACCCTGCGCGAGCTCGGCGTCAAGACCGTCATCGCCGTAGGGGCGGACACCAACATTTGCGTGCTCCACACCCTCGCCGACGCGTACTTCAACAACTACGCCTCGGTCGTGGTGACCGACGCCACAATGACCTTCCTCTGCGGCACCCAGGAGGGCGCACTCGAGCACTGCGAGAAGTGCTATGGTTCCGAGCTTGTGACCGTTTCCGAGCTCGAGGCGACCCTGGCGTAACGCTCCTCCTTGTCTGGGTTCATTGAAGGCAAGTTCGACACTTGCACGGGTGAGTGAGGGATGCTATAGTTCTTCTTCGCACAACGACCGGGTGGTGGCGCAGTTTGGTAGCGCACTTGACTGGGGGTCAAGGGGTCGCTGGTTCGAATCCAGTCCACCCGACCAGAACTTTCGAGGCCAGGGAGCAATCCCTGGCCTTTTGCATATTTTCGGTCCTCCGTGTCAAGTCTCGCATGGTTTTGGGGAAACAGCCTTCTCGTGTTCCTGACAGAGCTCCATGCAAGAAATTCCTCAAGGTTTTGGGCAACAACCTTTATGTTCTTCTCGGCAAGCCGGCGCACTTTCTTTCCGTAGCTTTTGTATTTCTTCGAAATCGTCAGGAATACACCGGTATTGGGCGCAAAATCTGATGTGCGGCCTCGGGGAGCATCAAACTTGTTGCCCAAAACAGAAGGGCGGGGCAGGGGGCAGACCCGACGGACGCCAGCGCTCGGATGTGTCGGTCGCGTTTCAGACTCGCAAACGGCACGCTTCTGCCGGGCCAGCGGCACGAAAGCGCGCCTATGATGGTCCTCACGGCAAGGCCAACCATAGGAGGATCCCATGGCACGTGTTTACAACTTCTCCGCCGGTCCCGCCGTGCTGCCCGAGGACGTCCTCAAGCGGTGCGCGGACGAGATGCTCGACTACGCTGGTTGCGGCATGAGCGTCATGGAGATGAGCCACCGATCTTCCACCTTCAAGGGCATTATCGAGGGCGCCGAGGCGCGCCTGCGCTCCCTCATGGGCATTCCCGACAACTACAAGGTCATATTCACCCAGGGCGGCGACTCGCTGCTCTTCTCCACGGTCTTCATGAACCTCGCCGCGAACGGCAAGGCCGACTACGTGATCACCGGCAACTGGGCCAAGAAGGCCTTCCAGGAGGCGCAGATCCTCGGCGACGCCGTGGCCGTCGCGTCCTCGGCCGACAAGAACTTCTCCTACATACCCGACTGCTCCGACCTGCCCATTCGTGAGGACGCAAGCTACCTCTACATATGCGAGAACAACACGATCTACGGCACCAAGTTCCCCGAGCTGCCCAACACCAAGGGCCACGTGCTCGTGGCGGACCAGAGCTCCATGTTCCTCTCCGAGCCCGTCGACGTGACCCGCTACGGCCTCATTCACGCCGGCGTCCAGAAGAACGTCGGCCCCGCGGGCGTCCAGATCGTCATCGTGCGCGAGGACCTCGTGCCCGACGACCTGCCCGGCGTGCCCACCATGCTGCGCCTCAAGACGCAGGTCGACGCAGGCTCGCTCTACAACACGCCCAACTGTTGGGGCATCTACGTCTGCGGCCTCGTCTTCGAGTGGATCGAGAAGAACGGCGGCCTTGCGGCCATGGGGGAGCGCAACGCCGAGAAGGCCAAGGTGCTCTACGACTTCCTCGACGAGTCCGAGCTCTTCTCGTCCACGGTGGACCCGAGCTGCCGCTCGCTCATGAACGTGCCCTTTGTCACGGGCGACAAGGACCTCGACGCCGAGTTCGTCGCCGAGGCGGCCAAGGCGGGCCTCGTCAACCTCAAGGGCCACCGTTCCGTGGGCGGAATGCGCGCCTCGATCTACAACGCCATGCCGCGTGAGGGCGTGGAGGCGCTCGTCAGCTTCATGAAGGACTTCGAGACGCGCCACTAGGCGCGAGGAGGACATGCGCATGTACGCCATTCACTGCATGAACAACATCTCCACCGTCGGCACCGACGCGCTCGCAAGCGCCGGCTACGACTTCGTGGACGACCCCGCAAAGGCGGACGCCTGGCTCGTCCGCAGCGCCAACCTGCATGAGATCGAGACGCCGCAGTCGCTGCTCGCCATTGCCCGCGCGGGCGCCGGCGTGAACAACATTCCGGTTGAGCGCTGCGCGGAGCGAGGCGTGGTCGTCTTCAACACGCCCGGCGCCAACTCCAACGCCGTGAAGGAGCTCGTCATATGCGGCATGCTGCTCGCCTGCCGCGACGTGATCGGCGGCATAGAGTGGGTGCGCGACGCCGTTGACGACCCGCAGATCGCCAAGCGCGCCGAGAAGGCCAAGAAGCGCTTTGCGGGCTGCGAGCTCGCGGGCAAGCGCGTGGGCGTGATCGGCCTCGGTGCGATCGGCGCGCAGGTCGCCGACGCCCTCATAGCCCTCGGCGCGGAGGTCATGGGCTACGACCCCTACCTCTCAATCAACGCCGCATGGGGCCTCGACCGCCGCATAGAGCACGCCACCGACCTCGAGCAGCTCCTGGCCGCCTGCGACTTTGTCACGCTGCACGTCCCGGCGACCGACTCCACCAAGGGCATGATCTCCGCCGACGCGATCGCGCACATGAAGCGCGGGGCGGTGCTGCTCAACTTCGCGCGCGACGCGCTCGTTGACGAGCAGGCGCTCGCCGAGGCGCTCGACGACGGCAAGATCGCGCGCTACGTGACCGACTTCGCCAACCCCGCGAGCGCGAACATGAAGAACGCTATCGTGCTGCCGCACCTCGGCGCCTCCACCGGCGAGGCCGAGGACAACTGCGCCGTCATGGCCGCGCGGCAGCTGAGGGACTACCTCGAGAACGGCAACATCACCAACTCCGTCAACTACGGGCGCGTCGACCTCGGCCCGCTCGTGGACGACTACCGCATAGCCCTCTTCCACCAGAACGCCCAGGGCGTCATTGGTCAGCTCTCACAGGTCGTCGCCGACGCCGGCCTCAACATTGAGAACATGAGCAACGTCAGCCGCGGCAGCGCCGCCTACACGCTCGTCGAGGTCAACGCGCCGGTCCCGGAGGAGGCGATCGAGCGACTCGCCGCTCTCGAGCACGTGAGAAGGGTGCGCGTCATTGCGCCAAGCGCCTAGCGACGGCGAGGGAGAAGGACGTGGACCTGAGCACAGACGCGTATGAGCACTTCGCGCACGAGGACGACTATCCCGACCTCGACCTTGACGGGGCCTGCAAGCGACTGGGCTCGGCGCTTGCGCTGAGGACCGTCTACACCACCCCGGAGCGGACGGACTTCGCGCCCTTCGACGAGCTCTACGAGCTGATTTGTCGCTCGTATCCGCACGTGGCGAGTCACGCCGTGACGGAGCGCGTCGGCCGCTCGATCCTCATGACCGCCGCCGGCACCGAGCCCGAGCTGCCGGCGGCGCTGCTCCTCGCTCACCAGGACGTGGTCGACGTCGTCCCGGGAACCGAGGACCAGTGGTCGTGCGACCCCTTCGGCGGGCTCGTTGACGACGAGTGGATCTGGGGCCGCGGAGCGCTCGACATAAAGGAAATGCTCATGGGCGAGCTCGAGGCGCTCGACTACCTCCTCGCGCGCCACGGACAGCCGAGAAGAACGGTCGTGCTCGCGTTCGGCGAGGACGAGGAGGTGGACAGTCGGGGCGCGACCGCGCTGGCCGCCGAGCTCGAGCGCCGCGGCGTGCGCGCGGCCTTCTCGCTTGACGAAGGCGTGACGACCTTCTCAGACGCCGCCCCCTACGGTGCTCCGGGCGTCACCATTACCGACGTCTGCCTCTCCCAGAAGGGCTACCTCAACGTGCGGCTCACGGCGCATGGGTCCGGGGGCCACTCGTCCAACCCCTTCGGCGGAACGTCGCTCGAGCGGCTCTTCCGCGCCGTCGCACGGCTGTCCGAGACGCGTCCCGAGCCCCGCCTCACGCCCCCCGTTGCCCAGACGCTGCGACGGCTCGCCCCCTACATTGCCGAGGAGCCCCTGCGCACGCTCGTCGCCGACGTTGACGGCAACGCCGAGGCGCTTGCCCGCGCCGCCTCCAGGACCAGGGAGCTCTACCCTCTCGTCTGCACGACCATGGCCGTGGACCAGGTCGAGGGGAGCGCGCCCGCGGCCAACGTCATGCCCGCCGACGCCAGCGTGACGATCAACTTCAGGCTCCTGCCCGAGACGTCCGCCGACGAGATCGTCTCCTGGGTCCGCGCGCAGGTGGGGGAGGACATTGAGGTCGAGGTGCTTCACCACACGCCGGCCGGTCGCCTCGACGAGGCGGGCGGCTTCGGCTACGAGGAGCTCGTCGACGTCCTCGAGCGCTACCACCCTGGCGTGCTCGTGGTGCCCTCTATAGTCTGCGGGGGGACCGACTCCGTGCGCTACGAGGGCGTCTGCGACAAGCTGCTGCGCGTGACGCCCTTCCGGCCCGCGCCCGAGGAGCTCAGACGCGGGCTCCACGGCGTGAACGAGCGAATCTCGCGGCGCGCCTACGCCCAGGGCATTCGCGTTCTTGTCGCCCTGCTCGAGAGAACGGTCCTCTAGGCGCTTACGAGCCTCGAATCAAATTGCGCTAAAATGGGTAACTTGTGGTCGTGAGTCAAACGAAGTGAAAGGCATTGCGCGTGTCTGAAAGAACTGAGAGAGCCAAGGAGCGTGTCAAGGAGCGCGCCAAGACTATCGCCGACACCGACGCAGCAGAGGCACAGGTGCAGGGAACGACCGAGAGTCCCGTGGGCACCTCGGACAACCCCTCCTCGCAGGTCTTCACGATCGCCAACCTCATTACGTTCTGCCGCCTCGGCCTCACCATTGCGTTTCTCGTCCTGTTTGCCGCGGGGCACCACCGCACGTCCGCGCTCGTGTGCTACGTCGTCGCCGCGACGACCGACTTCCTCGACGGCCAGGTGGCCAGGCGCACCCAGACCGTGAGCTGGCTCGGCAAGATCATGGACCCCATCATGGACCGCGTCCTGCTCTTCACGGGCGTCCTGGGCCTGCTCATAGTCGGCGACCTGCCGCTGTGGGTGCCCGTCTTCGTGATTGGCCGCGACGCCTACCTCGCGCTCGGCGGGCTCATTCTCCAGCACTTTCGCCGGCGCCCGATCGACGTCGTCTACATCGGCAAGGCCGCGACCGCGCTCCTCATGTTCGGCTTCTGCGACCTTCTGCTCGGGCTTCCCGTCGTTGACGGGCTCGGGCTCGTCGAGACCTCGTGGCTGCCCGGCCTGAACGCGCAGCCGGCCGCCCTCGGCATATTCTTCGTCTACCTTGGGGTCGTCTGCTCGCTCATAACCGCCGTGGTCTATACGGCAAAGGGCGTTCAGGTCATTCGCCAGAGCCGGCGCGGAGGGGAGCGGGCGCGGTGAGCGCGCCGCGCATGGGCGCCCTTCACGGCGAGCACGTTCTTCTCGGCGCGAGCTTTGCCCCTTCTGAGACGAGCGGGCTTCTGCGCGTGAGCTCCTATGCGCACGAGTCGGCCGAGGGCGCGGGGGCCGTTCTGGCCGACCTCACAGGTGTCGCCTACCTGCTCGCCAGCGGGCCCGACGCCGCCGTCTTTGCGGGCTCTGCGCTCGCCGGGCGGCGCCTCGCGGTCGGCGAGGTCGCGCTCGAGGCGGCGCTCAACGGCACGGGCGGCCTCGTTTCCGTCCCCCTTCTGGTGCGCACCGGAGACGCCGAGCACGTCATAGTCGACGCGAGCGCGCGGGCGGACGCGCTTGCCGCGTGGCTCGCGTTTCTCGGCGGCGCACGGGCACAGGACAGGCGCGCCGCCTTCCGCGAGCTTGAGCTCGCGGACGCGAGCGACATGCTCGTCCCGCTTCTGCTCGCGGGCCCCGAGGCCTCGCACGTGCTCTCCGACTATGTGGGCGACAAGAACGACCTGCCCGCTCCGGGAACGGTCAGACAGCTCAAGCTTGACGCCATTCCCGTGGTCGTCGCACACGTCGCCGCGCCGTTTGCGCCACCCGCCTATCTCGTGCTCGTCCCCGCCGGCGCCGCCCGGCTACTATGGAGGAGCTTTCTGTCGTTCACCGAGGTCGCCCCCGTTGGCCTCGAATGGGTCGCGAAGCGGGTTTCCGAGCGCTGTCCCTGGGGCGAGGCGCTGGGACGTGCCGAGGCGCGCTGCTCGCGCGACGAGCTCGAGGCGTGGGGCGTCGTGCGTGACGCAGACGACTTCGTGGGCGCTCGCGCCCTTGTCTGACGCCCCGCGCGGGCCCGGAAAGGAGTCACGATGAAGTACTCGATCAACGCCGAGCGGGCCCCCGAGGCGATCGGTCCCTACTCTCAGGGGACGACCGCCGGCCGGCTCGTGTTCGCCTCGGGGCAGCTCCCCATTTCCGACCGAGACAACCGCCGGCTCGTCGAGGGCGGCATTCGCGAGCAGACCGAGCGCGTGATAGACATAATCGAGTCCATACTCTCCGAGGTTGACTGCACGCTCGCCGACGTCGCGCAGACGACGGTCTACCTCGCCTCGCTCGACGACATGGAGGCAATGAACGAGGTGTATGCGCGGCGCTTCACGACGCCCGCCCCGGCGCGCGCCGTGGTCGGCGTGAACGAGCTCCCGCTGGGAGCGCTGATCGAGATGGACTGTGTCGCCTGCCGATAACCGCGCTATCATAGAGGATACGACGACGAGGGGAGAGACATGCCCAACAACACCACCGGCTCCGGAGCCACCGAGATCTTCCGTATGCCCGCCGCTGACTCGACGGTCCCCGACCTCATGGGTGCGCACCGCCCCGCCAACCCCACGCTCACCATTGTGAAGGGCCCGCAGATCGGCGAGGTCTTTGAGCTTGACGCCCCGCAGATCACCCTGGGGCGCGACCCCCACAACAGCGTCTTTTTGAACGACATGACCGTGTCGCGCCACCACGCCCGCATGGACCTCGGCAACGTCGCGTCGGGCCTCGCCACGATCGAGGACCTCGGCTCGCTCAACGGCACGTGGGTCGACGGCGCCATTGCCTCGCGCGCCTCGCTCAAGGACGGCTCGACCATTCAGATCGGCACCTTCCGCATGGTCTTCCACACCAACGCGCGCCCGCGCCGGATCGACACCGAGGCGTAGCCGTCATGACCGACGCCGGCTACCTGACGATCGGCAAGGTCGTAAAGAAGCTGCAGCAGCAGTACCCTGACCTCTCGATCTCGAAGGTTCGCTACCTTCAGGACGAGGGGCTCCTCAACCCGTCGCGCACGCCGAGCGGCTACCGCCTCTACTCGCAGCGCGACGTGCGTCGTCTCGAGACGATCCTCTACCTCCAGAAGAACCGCTTCCTGCCGCTCTCCGTGATCAAGGAGGAGCTCGAGCGGGCCGACGCAGGCCAGGCCCCGGCCACGGACGCTCCCGGCGCCCTCGCCGACACCATAGCGCTTCCCGCCGAGGACGAGGAGAACCTCGGCAAGCTCCACCCAATCGACCGCATGCCCGAGCTCGTGGGCGCGAGCGTCAGCTTTGTGAGGCAGCTCTCGGAGGCCGGCGTGATCACGCTCACGCGCTCGCCGCACGGCCGCGACCTCGTTGACGGGCGCGATTTGACGCTCATTCGCCTCTGCGACGAGCTGCGCCACTTTGGGATCGGTCCCAAGAACCTGCGCCAGTACGTTATAGCCGCCAACCGCGAGTCCTCCATGTTCGAGCAGGCGCTCGTCGTCTACGCCCGCAAGGGCGGCGGCGTCGAGCTTGAGGACACTGAAGCCGCTCGCACCCGCTACGACCAGGCGTTCTCGAGAATGCTCGGTCTCACCAACGCCGTTCGCGACGAGCTCATTGCGCGCCGTGTGACCAATCCGTTCAAGGACGTCGCGTCCGGGTCGTCCCGGCGCGAGGAGGGGAGAAGCTCGTGAGTGACTTTGACTTCGAGAGCAGGATCGTCGACATTCCGGACTATCCCGAGCCCGGCGTCGTCTTCAAGGACATTACGCCGCTCTTCGACGACGCAGACGCGCTCCGCGCCGTCATAGACGCCATTGCTGATAACTTTGCGGACAAGGGAATCACCAAGGTCGTCGGCGCCGAGGCGCGCGGCTTCATGGTCGGCGTCCCGGTCGCCTACCGCCTGGGGTGCGGCTTCGTGCCCGCCCGCAAGCCCGGCAAGCTCCCGCGCGAGACGTTCTCCCAGAGCTACTCCCTCGAGTACGGCACCGACGAGCTGCAGATCCACCAGGACGCCCTCACGCCCGACGACCGCGTCCTGATCGTCGACGACCTCGTCGCGACCGGAGGGACCGCCGTCGCCACCGGCAAGCTCGCCGAGCAGTCCGGCGCGAGCGTCGCCGGCTTCGCCTTCATTCTCGAGCTGTGCTTCCTGCACCCGCGCGACGTCATTGCCGAGGCATACGACCAGGAGGTCTTCACCCTCGTGAAGGTCGACTAGGCGCGCTCCTCGCGTCAGGTTCATGCCGTTCGTATGATGTGCGGCGCCCCCGTTGCCGTTTTTCTATAATGGGGTCGCACGCCAACGAAAGGACACCATGAACCTCTCAAGAAGAGCCGTTCTCTCCGGACTTCTCTCGCTGCCGCTTGCGACGGCAGCCGCCATTTCCAACCCTCGGTGGGCTTACGCGGACACCGCCGACGAGCTCGCCGCCGCGCAGGCGCAGCTCGAGGCGCTTGGCAGCGAGCTCTCCGCCATGCAGGAGAGCCTCGCCGAGGCAACCACCCAGCTCGAGCAGACCGACTTCGAGATTGCCGAGAAGGGCCAGCAGATCGAGGAGCAGAACGCGATTCTCTCCGAGAAGCAGGGCAAGCTCGGCGAGCTCATGAAGTCCTCCTACAAGTCTGGCGAGACGAGCCTTCTGGACTTTGTCCTCAACTCGACGAGCTTTGAGGACCTCGTCACCCGCGTCCACTACCTCGACAGCATTTCCGAGAGCCAGGCGGCCGCAATCGCCGAGGTGAGCGCACTTGCCGCGCAGCTCGAGCAGGACAGGGCCGACCTCGAGGAGAAGCAGGCCGACCAGCAGGAGCAGGTCGAGAGCCTCCAGTCTCAGGTCGGCGAGTACGAGGAGCGCGTCGCCGAGGCTCAGTCTGTCTACAACTCGCTCGACGCCCAGCTCCAGGCCGAGCTCGAGGCGCAGAGAAACGCCGAGCTCCAGGCCGCGCTTGACGCCGCGAACCAGGGTGGCTCCAACGGGGGCACTACGGGCGGCGGCAACCAGGGTGGCGGCTCCGCGGGCGGTGGCGGCGGTTCCAGCAACGGCGGGGGCTCCAACGACGGGGGCGGCTCTGGTGGCTCCAGCAGTGGCGGCAGCGGCGGCCACGTGCCCTCGGGCGGCGGCGTCGCAACGGCGCTTCAGCTCGTCGGCAGCCGCTACGTGTACGGCGCCACCGGACCTGACGCCTTCGACTGCTCGGGTCTCGTCTGCTACTGCTACGGCTACGCGCGCGGACGCTCCACGTACCTCATGATTGACTCGCTCAAGGCGTCCGGTGACTGGAAGACGAGCATGTCCCAGCTCAACTACGGCGACCTCGTCTTCCCGCACAGCGGCCACGTGGGAATCTACCTCGGTGGCGGCCAAATGGTGCACGCCGCAACGCCGACCAAGGGCGTGGTCATAGGCTCCGTCTACTCCTTCATTGGCGGCGGACCCTACTAGCGACCCATGAACGACCAGGCTACGACAGGCGACCCCGTCTCCAGAAGGCTCTCCCGACGCTTCCAGGTGAGTCTTGTGTGGGAGGGCGCGCTCGTCGGGCTCGTCGGCGGGGGAGTGGTCACGCTCTATCGCCTCGCCCTCTCCGGGGCCGAGAGGCTTCTCCGCTCCCTGACCGGAGACCTCGCCGGCAGCCTGCTCGGCATGCTCGGTTGGTTCACCCTTCTCGGTGTGCTCTACGCGGTCGTCTCGGCGCTCCTGAGGTGGGAGCCCGCGACCTCGGGCTCCGGAATTCCACAGGTGGACGCCGAGGTCCTGGGTCGGCTCGACGCGCCGTGGGCGCGCGTGATCCCCGCGAAGTTCGTCGAGGGCACCCTGCTCGCGCTCTCCGGGCTCTCGCTCGGCCGCGAGGGACCCTCGGTGCAGCTCGGAGGCATGTCGGGCAAGGCCGTCTCTCGCGCGCTCAGGCGCAGGAGGGGAGAGGAGCGGCTCCTGGTCACCTGCGGTGCCGCGGCCGGCATGTCTGCCGCCTTCCATGCGCCGCTCACGGGCGTCCTCTTTGCCCTCGAGGAGATTCACAAGGAGTTCACGGCCCCGCTGATCATTTCCGTCATGTGCTCGGCCGTCGCCTCGGATTTTCTCGTCTCCCAGGTCATTGGCGTGGAGCCTGTGCTGAGTCTTGCGTTCATAACGAACCTGCCCCACGTCGACTACCTCTTCGTGGTCGCGCTCGGCCTCGTCTGCGGGCTTCTCGGCGCCCTTCACAACCGGGGCATGTTCGTGACGCAGCGCCTCTACGCGCTCATACCCGAGCGACTCGGCGCGCTCAGACTTGTCGTTCCGTTTGCGCTTGCCGGCGTCGTGGCATTCAGCTGGCCCGAGCTCATGTGCGGTGGGGACGCGATCGTGGACGTCCTGCAGGCGAGCGCCTTTCCCTCGCTCGCCGCGCTTCTCGCCCTTCTGTTGGGCAAGTATGCGTTCACGGCCGTCTGCTTCGGCTCAGGCGCGCCGGGAGGCACGCTCTTTCCGCTCGTGGTGCTCGGCGGACTGGTCGGGGGAGCCTTCTCCGTCGTCGCCATGAGGCTCGGTCTGCCGCCGCTCTTCTGCCCGAACTTCGTCGCCCTTGGCGTCGCGGGGCTCTTTGCGGGCGTCGTGCGCGCCCCGGTGACGGCGGTGGTGCTCGTGTTCGAGCTCACCGGCTCGCTGGACGCGCTGCTCTCCGTCACGATCGTGTCCATTCTGGCCTATGTGGTCTCCAGCCTGACGGGCGTTGACGCCTTCTACGAGCACCTGCTGTCCGGCCTGCTCGGCTCCACGCGGCCCACGGGGGCCGCAGAGGCCGTGGAGGGCGAGAAGGACCTCGGCTCGGTGCGCGTTGGGGCGGGGAGCCGGCTCGAGGGCATGAGGGTCAAAGACGTGCCCTGGCCGGATGGCGTTCGCGTGCTGATCGTGGAGCGCGCCGGACAGAGGCTCGTGCCCACGGGCGACACCGTGCTGCTTGCCTCGGACGAGCTGCTCTTCATAGCGGCCTCGGGAACGCTGGGGGATGCGAGCCTCAAGCTGTCCCTCATGGGCGAGCAGCGCGTGAGGGAGTAGCTTGTCAGACGTCGTTTTACTCGCATTTCCTTACTTTACATAAGATATATTATCGCGGTTTTATAGGAATCAGTTCAACATACCTCTCTCAGCCCTCGACGGGCAGTCCGAGGTATGCCGCCGCACTCGTTGCCGCCACGGCGCCGTCAGAGTCCGCCGTGACGATCTGCCTCAAGGGCTTTCTGCGCGCGTCTCCGGCCACGAACAATCCGGGCGTGCTCGTTGCCATGCGCTCGTCCGTCACCGCGTAGCCGCTCTCGTCAAGCTCCACGAGGCCTCTTAGGAGCTCGGTCTGTGGCTCACGGCCCACCAGAACGAATATGCCGAACGAGCCCTCCTCGTAGGTCTCCTCATACGTCTTTCCGCTGCGGTTGTCACGGAACCTCAGGGTGTGCGGGAGCACGTCTCCAAAGACTTCGAGCAGGCTCGTCTCATAGCGAATCTCGACGCGCTCAGAGGCCTCCAGCTCCGCAAGCAGCGCCTTCTGAGCCCTCAGGTGGTCCTTGCGCACCACCATGGTGACCGTCGAGGCCAGACGCGACAGGAACAGCGCCTCCTCGGCTGCGGAGTTTCCCCCTCCGATTACGAACACGTGTTTGTTTCTATAGAACATGCCGTCACAGGTGGCACAGTACGAGACTCCCCTGCCGGTGAAATCGGTCTCACCCTTGAAGCCTGCGACCCGCGGCCGGGCGCCAAGGGCGGCGACCACGGCTTTGGCCTCATAGGCGGCCGTGGCACCGCTCACATGAAAGACTCCGGAGACGGGGTCTCGCTCTATGGCGCTCACGGGGTCCATGACTATGGTCGCGCCCAGCTCCTCCGCCTGCGTCCGCATGGCGTCAACGAGGCTGAAGCCGTCCGCGTGGGGCACGCCGGGGTAGTTGTCGATCTCGCTCGTGAGGATCACCTGACCGCCAAGCGCCTCGCGCTCGAGCGTGACGGCGTCCAGCAGAGACCGTGAGGCATAGATTGCGGCCGAGAGCCCGGCAGGGCCTCCGCCGACGATAACCAGGTCGTGTACGTGCTCGCACATGGCTCTCCCCTCTTCGGTACCTGGTATATGCATACCCGCTGCGCACAGAACTATACAAAATGAGAGGCGGCGACTCTCAATTGAGCCGCCGCCTCGCTCGCCTAAAAGGGTCAGGCCCCTTTTAGGCAACTTCTAGGCGTCCTTCGGACGCGGAAGAACCAGGTTCATGAGAATGCCGACCAGCGTCGAGGTGGCCATGCCGGGCAGCGTGTAGTCGCCAATGGGGATGGAAATCCCGGAGGTCTCCATGCCGACGCCAAGAATGATCACGACGGAGGCGATCATGAGGTTGCGGTTGACGTCAAAGTCGACGTTGTTGGACACGAGCATGCGCAGACCGTTGGAGGCAATGAGGCCAAAGAGCAGAAGGCTCACGCCGCCCATGACGGGGCTCGGGATCGACTGAATGAGCGCGGCGAGCTTGGGGCAGAAGCCTCCCACGACGAGCGCGAAGCCGGCGGCATACCAGAAGATCTGCGTCGAGTAGACGCGCGTGACGCTCATGACGCCAATGTTCTCGGCATAGGTCGTGGTCGGGGGGCCACCGAGGAAGCCGGAAATGACCGTGGAGATTCCGTCGCCGGCGAGCGAGCGCGGCAGCATCTCTCGGTAGTCCTTGCCGACGATCTCGCCGACGGCGAGAAGGTGGCCAATGTGCTCAATGACGACGACCACGGCAACCGGGGCGACAAGCGCAATGGCGCCCGGGTCGAAGTGCGGCGCAGAGATCTGCGGCAGACCCACCCAGGCCGCCTCGGCGACGGGGGCGAAGTCAACCAGTCCAAGCGCCAGCGAGACGAGGTAGCCGACAATGATCGCGAGAAGGACCGGCACGGTGCCGACGATTCCGCCCATGCTGGAGAAGACGACCGCGGCGGCCAGGGTGACAAAGGCGACGATTGCGCCGGTGCCGTAGAAGACGCTCGCGCCAGAGGCGTCCGTCGTCATGAAGGCCATGTCGGCCGCCGTGGCGGCGAGACCGACGCCGATCACCACCATGACGGAGGCAACGAGAACGGGCGGCAGCAGGCGGTCGAGCCAGCCCGTGCCCACGAGGCGAATGATTCCCGCCACCGCGAGAAACACCAGACCAGCCACGACGACGCCCGACATGGCGGCCTCGAGGCCCTGCGTCGCGCCCACGGCGAGAATGGGGCTAATGAAGGCGAAGGAGCTGCCCAGGTAGCTCGGAATCTTGTTGCGGGTGACGAGCAGGTAGCAGATCGTGCCAATGCCGGAGCACATGATCGCGACGTTTGGGTTGAGGCCGGTGAGCACCGGCACAAGCACGGTGGAGCCGAACATGCTCATCATGTGCTGAATGCCGAGCGGAATGGCCCGGCCGACGGACACGCGGTCGTCGACGCCAATGACCTCACGTTCGTGAGAGCTCATGTCACACCCTCCTTTCGTTTGCTGCATGAAAAAAGCCCGGGCGCTCTGCGCCCGGGCGAGAGTCGACGCTAGACGACGAGGAAGTACACCAGGAAGGCGAGAGCCGCGACCCACATGAGCGGCTTGACCTTCTTGAGCTGACCGGTCACCGCGGCAACGACGACGTAGGCAATGAAGCCAAAGCCGATGCCGTTGGAGATCGAGTAGGTCAGGGGTACGCCGGCGACGATCAGGAACGCGGGCAGACCCTCGAGCAGGTCGGACCAGTCGATCTCGGTGACCTCACTCATCATGAGGTAGCCAACGAAGACGAGCGCGCCGCAGGTGGCGGCAGAGCTCACAATGGAAATGAGCGGCGAGAAGAACGCGGCGACAATGAACAGCACGCCGGCAACGACCGAGGAGAGGCCGGTGCGGCCACCGTCGGCGGCGCCAGAGGCGGACTCGACGAAGGTGGTGATCGAGGAGGCGCCCACGAGGCCGCCCACCGCGGCGGCGGCGGAGTCGACGATCAGAATCGGCTTAATGTCCTTGACGCGGCCGTCGGACTCGAGGAATTCACCCTGCTTGGCCACGGCCATGGCGGTGCCCATGGTGTCGAAGAAGTCGGACATCATGAGGGAGAAGGCAAAGACGAGCAGCGTGGGGTTGGTCACAACCTTGGCAATGCCCATGATCCCGGCCTCGTCGGCCTGGAACGGCGCGCCAAAGGTGGCGAAGTCGAGGCCGGAGACAATGCCCGCCGGCATCTGCGTGACGCCGAGGGGAATGCCGGCGACGACGGCGATCACGATACCGAGCAGCAGGGAGCCCTTGACGTTCATGGCGTAGAGGACGATCGTCACGACGATCGAGATCAGGCCGACCAGGAAGGTGGGGCTGAAGACGTCGCCGAGGGCGACCATGGTGGACTCGTCGGCAACGATAATGCCGGCGTCGGCAAGACCGATCATGGCAATGAAGAGGCCAAGGCCGACGGAGATCGCGTGACGCAGCGACACCGGAATGGCGTCCATGATCGCCTCACGCAGGCCGCACAGAACGAGAATGAGAATGGCGACGCCCTCAATGAAGATAACGGCGGACGCAGCGTGCCAGTCGCCGCCGGCAATGCCGGCCAGCGTATAGGCAAAGACGGCGTTGACGCCCATGCCCGAGGCGCAGGCCAGCGGGCGGTTGGCAATGAGGCCCATGAGAATGGTCATGACGCCCGCGCCGAGGCACGTCGAGGTGACCGCCGCGGTCGCGGGAATGCCCGCCGCCGTGAGCAGCGAGGGGTTCACCGCAATGATGTACGCCATTGCGAGGAACGTGGTCAGACCAGCGCGAACCTCCTGACCGACGCTCGAGCCCCTCTCACCTGCCTTGAAAAACGTTTCCATAAACTAACATCCCTTTCGTGTTGCTACGTACACTATGTGTTCTGCCGCGAGCGAGGTCGCGAGCGGAATACCGAATCTCAGACGCCGCTCGAGCCGAAGCCGCCGGAGCCGCGGTCGGTCTCGTCGAGCTCGTCGACCTCGACGAGCTCGACCACAGGAACGCGCTGAATCACGAGCTGCGCGATTCGCTCGCCACGCTCAATGCGAATGGGCGTCTCGTCGTCGAGGTTCACGGCGCAGACCTTGAGCTCGCCGCGGTAGTGGGAGTCGACGAGGCCGGGCGTGTTTGCCATGGAGAGGCCCTCGCGCAGCGCAAGACCGCTTCGAGGCTGCACGAAGCCGGCATAACCCTCGGGAATGGCCACAGCCAGGCCGGTGGAGACGAGACGACGCTCGTGCGGCGCGAGGGTGACGTCCTCGTTGGCGCGCAGGTCCAGGCCCGCATCCCCGGCGTAGGCATAGCTCGGAAGCTCGACCGTGGGGTCGAGGCGCTTAATTGGAAGGGAAACCATATCGTCAGTCATTGAGGCTCCTCAGCTCCTCGCTGAACTCGTCAACGTCTTTGAAGTCACGGTAGACGGAGGCAAAGCGCACGTAGGCCACCTTGTCGACGGAAATGAGGCGCTTAAGCACCATGCTTCCGAGGTCGGAGGAGGAAACCTCCATCGTCCCGGTGTCACGCAGGCTGGCCTCGATGTCATCTATGAGGGCGGTGAGGGTGGAGAGCGGAATGTCGCGCTTCACGGTGGCGGTGAGAAGCCCCCTCATGAGCTTCTGCCGGTCGAAGGGCTCCTTGTGGCCGTCGCGCTTTATGACGACAATGGGCATCTCCTCGCAGCGCTCGTACGTCGTGAAGCGAAACCCGCAGCCTGTGCACTCCCTGCGACGACGAATGGCGTCGTTGCCCTCTGACGGTCTGGAGTCAACGACCTTCGACTCCTCGCAGCCACACCTGGGACAGCGCATCTAACCTCCTCTACACATTGCAGAGGAAAACGTTATCACAAAACGCACAAATATGGCGTGTCGCAACCCTTCGGAAACGAAATTGAAGGGCGCTGTCATACGAGGTCCGGCGAGGGGACCGTCAGGCGCTGACCGGCAACGAGCAGCGCGTCAGAAAGGCCGTTACGCTCGCTGATCCACGAGACGACGTCAGCCGTGGAAACGTCCTCGACCTCAAGGGACTCCGCAATCGACCACAGCGAGTCACCGTCGCGGACCACGAGCTCTCGCTCGGGAAGCTCGGAGAGCGTGCGCTCGAGCGAGGAGGCAGAGAGCGCGTCCGAGACCACGGCGGCAAGCCCGAGGGCGCCGACGACAAGGACGCCAACGAGCAGGAGGAGGCAGGACTGACGAAACGTGAGGGGGGTGACGACCGGGCGCTGCGCGCGCGCGGAACGACGTCCGCCCTCAATGAGGACGAGGTGCGCACGAGGGCTCGGCTTGAGCGCGGCGGTCCCGTCAAAGCCAACGGTGAGGCAGTTGTTGGAAGTGGTCATCTCCATGTCCCCTTTCGGTTGCGATCTCACGCTCAGTTATAGAGGTCGCCCCGGACAGAAAATGCTGTGCGAAAAACCAGAACGTCTGTACCCAAGTATGACAGCACATGTGTTCGTGTCAAGAGAAATTTAGAACAGGTGTTTGCGTAATGTGGAACAAGGCTCTATACTTTGATCAGCGAACAAAGGAGGCCTCATGGCAAAGGGAAAGCTCGGCAAGCGTCAGGTCGCCATCTACCAGTTCATTCGTTCCTACACCGACGAGCACGGCTATCCCCCCTCGGTGAGGGAGATCGGCTCCGCGGTCGGACTCGCCTCCCCCTCCACCGTCCACATGCACCTCAAGGTCCTTGAGGAGCACGGCCTCATTAAGCGCGACTCGAAGAAGCCGCGCACCATTGAGGTGACCGCCGACCGCACGGCCGCCCAGCAGGACGAGGGGGCGCAGCCGCTCGCTCGCGTTGACCAGGACGTGAACGAGAACGTCATTCGCCTTCCGCTCGTCGGTCGCGTCGCCGCCGGCGTCCCGATTCTCGCCGAGCAGAACGTCGAGGAGACGCTCGCCCTCCCCACCTCCGTCGTGGGTGACGCCAGCTCCTTCGTCCTTCGCGTCCGCGGCAACTCCATGATCAACGCCGGAATCTTCGACGGTGACTACATTGTCGTGAAGGAGCAGCATGACGCGCACGACGGAGAGATCGTCGTCGCGCTGCTTGACGACTCGGCGACGGTGAAGACCTTCTACCGGGAGCCCGGTCGCGTTCGTCTCCAGCCTGAGAACGACACCATGGAGCCGATCTACGTGACGAACCCGGTCATTCTCGGCAGGGTCACGGCGCTCATTCGCTCGCTCTCCTAATGGGTGAGGCCGTCGCCGCCCGGGGCGGAAGAATAGAGCTCTTCGACCTGCTGCGCGGGTTCTCCGTCGTCTCCATGGTCCTCTTTCACCTCTGCTACGACCTCAGGTTCATAGTCGGTGCTGACCTCGCGTGGTTTGCCCCTCCCCTTCAGGACGTGTGGCGCTGCAGCATATCGTGGACCTTCCTGTTCGTCGCCGGGTGCATGTGCCCCCTGTCGAGGAGCAACCTCAGACGCGCGGCCAACTACGGTCTGGTCGCCCTCGCCATATGGGTCGTCACCACGCTCGTCGCCGTAGACGTCCCCATATCCTTCGGGATTATCTACTGCATGGCCGCCTGCACGCTCGTTGCCGCCCTTCTTTCGCGCGCTGGCGCGCTTCCGCGCGGCTGGGCGGCGGCTGCCGTCCTGTTCGTGGCGTTTCTCGCCCTCCTGAGGCTGCCGGACGCCGCGGTGGGGCTCGGGCCCCTCTCGGTGGAGCTCCCCAAAGAGCTCTACGCCACGCCCTGGCTCTCGTGGCTGGGCCTGCCCGGAGCGGGTTTTTCCTCGGGGGACTACTATCCGCTTCTCCCCTACCTGCTGCTCTACCTGACCGGCGCCGCCCTCGGGACGGCCTGGGCGGAAAGGGGCTACCCCGCCTGGGCACGCGAGGCCGCGCTCACGCCGCTCAACCTCATTGGGCGCCACGCGCTCGTGGTCTACGTGGCGCACCAGCCCGTGATTCTCGGGCTCTGCGCGCTCCTCGGCACGCTCTAGGCGTCCGCGGGCACGTCGTCGACGACGTAGGGCTCGAGCGTCGAGGCCATGCGCGCGTCCGCGCGCACGGTGGCGAGCAGCCCCTCCTGCACGTAGCGCTCGTGCATGACCTGGCAGCGCTCGTGCACCATTTTCATGAGCAGGCCCTTCTCGTAGGGGACCAGCACGCTCATGGAGACGCTGCCCCTGCTCGCCTCCTGCGCAATGCGGTAGAGCAGGCCCCTCAGACCGCTGCCGTCCAGGGCGGAAACGACCTGGGCGTCAGGGTGAGCCGCCGTGATCGCAGGGAGCTCGGCGGGGTCCACGAGGTCGCACTTGTTGAGCACCTCCACGCAGGGGATGTCGGCGGCGCCGATCTCCTCGAGCACCGAGCGGACGGCGGAGATCTCGAGCTCGCGGTGAGGGTCGGAGGCGTCCACGACGAGAAGGACGAGGTCGGCCGCACGCACCTCGGCAAGCGTCGACTTGAAGGACTCGACGAGCGTGGTGGGGAGCTTTTGAATGAATCCGACCGTGTCGGTGATCGTGACCCTCCTGCCCTCCTCGAGGTCGAGGGCGCGCGTCGTGGGGTCGAGCGTGGCAAAGAGTTCGTCTCTGGCGTAGACGTCCGAGCCGGTCAGACGGTTGAGCAGCGTCGACTTTCCGGCGTTGGTGTAGCCGACGAGCGCCACGCGATACACGCCCGAGTCCCAGCGCGCCTTGCTCTGGACCGCGCGGCGCCGATCCAGGCGCTCGAGCTCGCGCCTGAGCGTCGATATGCGGGCGCGCACCAGGCGGCGGTCGACCTCAAGCTGGCTCTCGCCCTGGCCGAAGCGGCTGCCGATCCCGCCGCGCGTCTGCTCTCCGACGAGGTGGCTCCACATGCCGCGCAGGCGCGGGAGCACGTACTGGAGCTGCGCGAGCTGAACCTGAAGGCGACCCTCGTGCGTCTTGGCGTGGACGCCAAAAATGTCGAGTATGAGGGCGGTGCGGTCTATGATCTTCACGGGCTCGCCGACCATGCGCTCGAGGTTTGCCTGCTGCGAGGGCGTGAGCTCGTCGTCGAAGATCACCACGTCGGCGGCAAGCGAGCGCACAGCGGCGACCAGCTCCTCGACCTTGCCCTTTCCTATGAAGGTCTTGGGCACGGGGGCGTCAAGGCGCTGCGTCATGGTAAGGACGACCTCAGCGCCGTCGGTCTCGGCGAGACGGGCGAGCTCGGCGAGCGACTCCTCGCAGCTCCACTCCGTCCTCCCCAGCTCAACGCCCACAAGAATCGCGCGCTCGGGAACGGGCGCGGTCGAGAGGGGCTCAAATCGTCCCATGCGCCTCCCTCCCCGCGTCCTCGACGATACGAGTCGCGGCCTGGTCGAGACTCGTCTCGTCCAGGTCGATCCAGCGCACGCGGCCGTCGTGGCGAAACCACGAGAGCTGCCGCTTCGCGTAGCGACGAGTGCGCCGCTTCACGAGCTCGACGGCTTCCTCGAGGCTCGTCTCGCCGACGAGCGCGGCGAGAAGCTCCTTGTAGCCAATCGCCTGGCCCGCGCTCAGCTCCGCGGTAAGGCCGCGGCTCGCGAGCTCGCGCACCTCCTCGAGGAGGCCCTGGTCCACCATGGCGTCCACGCGCTCGTCAATGCGCCGGTAGAGGCGCTCGCGCGACATGGTGAGTCCCCACAGACGTGCGTCGTAGCGTGCGGCACGCTCGTGCAAGCCCTCGTGGTGGCGGGCGTAGGAGACGCCCTCGTCGAGCATTTCCAGCGCGCGCACGACGCGCCGGACGTTGTTCGGGTGAATGAGCGCGGCGCTCTCAGGGTCGCGCTCGGCGAGCAGCGCGTGAAGCGCGGGCGCGCCGCGTTCGGCGGCGAGGCGCTCGTAGCGCTCGCGGGACGCGCAGCCCTTCTCGCCGGCGGGAAACTCCATGTCGTCGATCACGGCGTTCAGGTAGAGGCCCGTGCCGCCGCACAGGACCGGAACCCGTCCTGCGGAGAGAAGCCCGTCCACGACCGAGCGCGCGTCGCGCTGGAACAGGCGGACCGAATAGTCCTCGGTCGGATCGACGACGTCGACCATGAGCAGGGGCACACGGCGCTCGGCCGGCGGCGTCTTGGCGGTGCCGACGTCCATGCCGCGGTAGACCTGCATGGCGTCCACAGAGACGACCGAGCTTTCGAGCCGAGCGGCGACCTCCTCGGCCAGCGCGCTCTTGCCCGAGGCGGTGGGCCCGACGACGCAGACGACGGGTCCGGGCGCACTCATCTGGGCTCGCCCTCCACGGTGCCGCGCAGATACCACGTGCGAGCCTCCTCCACGCGCACGTCGACGATCGAGCCGACGAGGTCCTCGGCGGAGCGGCCCTCGGGAAGCGAGAAGTGCACGGTCTGGTTGTGCTCGCTGTGGCCGACGAGGACGGTGTCGTCGCGCTTGGAGGCCCCCTCGACGAGCACGCTCACAAGACCGCCGAGAAACGCCTGGTTGGCCTCGTGCGCCTGCTCGGCCACGAGGTCGGCGAGCTGGTCGAAGCGCCGCTGAATGACCTCGCGGGGCGTGTCGTCGGGCATGTCGGCCGCCGGCGTTCCCGGACGGCGGGAGTAAATGAAGGTGAAGGCGGAGGAGAAGCCCGCCTCGCGCACGAGTGAGAGCGTGTCCTGGAAGTCCTCCTCGGTCTCTCCGGGAAAGCCGACGATTATGTCGGTCGAGAGGGCGAGGTCGGGCATGGCGGCGCGCAGGCGAGCCACCAAGTCGAGGTACTCCTCGCGCGTGTAGCTGCGGTTCATGGCCTTGAGCACTCGCGTCGAGCCGCTCTGGACGGCCAGGTGGAGGTGAGGCATGACCGCGGGCGTCTCCGCCATGGCGCGAATCGTCTCGTCGGAGAGGTCCTTGGGGTTCGAGGAGGTGAAGCGTATGCGCTCGATCCCGGTGTCCGCAACGCGGCGCAGGAGCTCGGCGAAGCGCGGCTCGCCGTAGAGGTTGCGACCGTAGGAGTTGACGTTCTGGCCGAGCAGCGTGACCTCGCGGACGCCGTCGGCGACGAGGCGCTCCACCTCCGCGACGACGCTCTCCATGGTGCGGCTCTTCTCGCGCCCGCGGACGTAGGGCACTATGCAGTACGTGCAGAAGTTGTTGCAGCCGGTCATGATCGGGACCCAGGCGTGGAAGGCGCTCTCGCGGTGGCTCGGGAGCTCGGTCGAGAAGGAGCGGCCCTCCTCGACGGTGTCGACCTCGGCGTGCGAGCCGTCGCCGGCAAAGGCCTCGGCGAGAAGGTCGGGCAGGCTCGCTATGGCGCTCGTGCCAAAGACGACGTCGGCGCAGGCCACGTGCTCGCGAATCCTCTCGCCGTCGCGCTGGGCAATGCAGCCGCCAATGGCGACGACGCGCCGCCCCGAGGGGGGCGTGGGCGCGCTGACCATGGCGGAGGCCTGGCCGTAGAGGTGCTGGTCGGCCTTCTCGCGCACGCAGCAGGTCATGAACACGACAATGTCGGCGCCGTCTGGGTCGTCGACGCATATGCAGCCGCACTCGTCGAGCACGCCGGCGACGCGCTCGGAGTCGTGCAGGTTCATCTGACAGCCAAAGGTCCTGACGTAGTAGGTCTTGCCGACGAGCTCTGCGGGGTGACGCATCAGGCATCGACCGCCTCAGCGGAGCCCTGGGGGGCGACCGCGGCGGGAGCGGCTATGCGGTGGACGTAGACGGCTATGCGAATGGCCGTGCGGCTCTCGCCGCCGATCTCGACGTCGGAGAACGTGGGCGCACAGGAAATGTCAACGCCGGTCGGTATCAGGAAGCCGCGGGCAATGGCGACCGCCTTGATCGCCTGGTTGACGGCGCCCGCGCCGACGCACTGCATGTTGACGGGCACGCCGTCCTTGACGAGGCCCGCTATGGCGCCGGCGACCGAGGCGGGCGAGGACTTGCTCGAAACCTTGAGGTACTCCATGTGCGACTCCTGTGCTGTGGTGCGACGTGTTGGTTCGTGTCGTGTGCGTGTCTGGGGTTGATTTTACTGGTTGGGACGGGTGCTGAGAAGTGAGGGCTAGTCGGACGGGGCGAGGTCGAAGGTGACGGTGACCCTCCCGCCGCTCACCCGAATCTTTGGCTCGCCCGCGAGCGTCAGGTAGTACCTGTCGGCGAGCAGGGAGAAGTCGCGCTCCATGACGCGTGCGAACTCGCTCATGTCGTCGGCGGACACCCTGAGCCCCCGGCGGTCGCGCGTGAGGTCCACCTCGCGCTCCCCCGCGGGCACGCGCGCCTCGGAGCCCCTCAGAATGCGCGCGAGGACGCTTCGCAGCGGGCGGATCTGGCCCGAGACGATCCTGTGGGCGGTGCGCTCCGACATGTCCAGCCCGAGAAGCGACGCCTGCTCGCGGAGCTCGCGCGCGTCGGCGGCGGCGCGAAGGCGCTCTATGACGGGAAGGTGGTCGAGGGAGTCGACGAAGAGCAGCTCGGAGCTGTCGAGCGACTGGGCGGCGCGGGCGCGCGCGGTGGCGGCGACCTCGGCGGGCGAGCCGAGGTAGACCTCGCAGGTGCCGCGCTCCTCGAGCGCGAACTCGCAGCAGGTGCGGATTATGTTGTGCGGTCCGCGGACGCAGGACTCCCGGCCGTCCTCGTCGACGCCGACGGCCGGCCAGCTCGACTGGTCGGCGCGCTCGGGCAGGGAGCGCGCGTCGGTCGTGACGCGCAGCGCGCAGCCCTTGCCGGGGGCGGAGGAGACGACCTCGGCGCTCACGGCGTTCTCCCTAATGGAGAAGAGCGCCATGCCGCGGCCGTGAATCCCCCAGCGGTCCATGTGCACGGACTCGAGCTTGGAGGTGACGCGTGCCTCAAAGACGCGCTCGTGCATGTCCTCGGGAATGCCGGAGCCGTCGTCGAGCATGGTGAGGGTGCGAAGGTCGCCCTCGCGCGTGGTGGCGACGTATATGTGGCGCGCCCCGGCGTCTCGGGCGTTGCGCAGCATTTCCATGACCGCGTCCTCGACGCAGCGCACGTCATGCTTTGCCTGGCGCCGCTCCGCCTCCGCGACCCGCAGACGGACGAACCCCTCGCCGAGGCTCTCCTCGACCCGAAGCGCGCGGTCCCCGCCCATGGTGGAGACGAAGTCGGCGAGAGCGTCAGCGGGGGCAGCCATGCGACCTACTTGGCGACGTCAACGGCGCGGGACTCGCGAATGACGACGACGCGCACCTGACCGGGGTACTCCATCTCGTCCTCGATCTGCTTGGCGATGTCGTGGGCGAGCACGGTCGCCTGGGCGTCGGAGATCTTCTCGGGCTCGACCATGACGTGAAGCTCGCGACCGGCCTGCATGGCGTAGGTGCGCTCGACGCCGTCGTGGGCGTTGGAGATCTCCTCGAGCTTCTCGAGGCGCTTAATGTAGTTCTCGGCGGACTCGCGACGGGCTCCGGGGCGCGCGGCGGAGATCGCGTCGGCGGCCTGGACCAGGACGTCGAGCACGGTGTCGGGGTCGACGTCGGCGTGGTGGGCCTCGATCGCGTGGACGATCTCGGGGCGCTCGCCGTAACGACGGGCGAGGTCGGCGCCGATCACGGCGTGCGGGCCCTCGACCTCGTGGTCAATGGCCTTGCCGAGGTCGTGGAGAAGACCGGCGCGCTTGGCGGCCGCCTCGTCGAGGCCGAGCTCGGAGGCCATGATTCCGCAGAGCGCGGAGACCTGGACCGAGTGGGAGAGCACGTTCTGGCCGAACGAGGTGCGGTAGCGCAGGGCGCCGAGGGTCTTGACCAGCTCGGGGTGCAGGTCGTGGATCCCGGCGTCGAAGGCGGCCTGCTCGCCGGCCTCGCGAACGCGCTCGGCGACGAGGGCCTCGGCCTTCTTGTAGAGCTCCTCAATGCGAGCGGGGTGAATGCGCCCGTCGGCGATGAGGTTCTCGAGCGCGACGCGCGCGGTCTCGCGGCGCACCGGGTCGAAGCTGGAGAGGACGACGGTCTCGGGGGTGTCGTCAATGACAAGCGAGACGCCGGAGACCTGCTCGAAGGTGCGAATGTTGCGACCCTCGCGGCCGATTATGCGACCCTTCAGGTCGTCGGAGGGAATGTGGACCGAGGTGACCGTGATCTCGCCGGCCTGGTCGGCGGCGCAGCGCTGAATCGCGGTGGAGACGATCTCGCGGGCGGTCTTGTCGGCCTGGGCGCGGACGCGCTGCTCGGACTCGCGCAGGATCTGCGCCTCCTCGCGAACGGACTCGGCGCGCACGCGGGCGAGGAGCTCGTCGTGCGCCTCGTCGGAGGAGAGGCCGGCAATGCGCTCGAGCTCGGCGCTCTGGCGCTCGACGAGCTCGTCGAGGTCGCTCTTCTTGCGGTCGAGCTGCCCCTGGAGACTGGAAAGCTGGTGCTCGCGGCGGTCGAGGGCGTCGTTTCGGTGGTCGAGGGACTCCTCGCGCTGCATGATGCGGTTCTCGAGGGTCTGCAGCTCGCTCTTGCGCTTCTTCTCCTCGGCCTCGGAGTTCTGCTTGAGCTGGAGAATCTCCTCCTTGGCCTCGAGGACCGCCTCCTTCTTGGCGTTCTCGGCCTGACGCGAGGCCTCCTGGGTTATGCGGTCGGCCTCGGTGCGCGCGGAGGCGAGCTGGGCCTCGGCGTCGCGGAGCTTGGAGTTGCTCTTTCCGGCTAGGACGAGGTAGACGAGGGCCGCGCCCACGACCAGGCACACCGCCCCCACCACAAAGATAATCGGGTCTGTCATGTCTGCTCCTCAGGTTCAGTCTTCAAACGAGTTCAGGAGACCGGGGCGCGAGCGCGCCACGGAACCCGCCGTGGAGGTGCAGTCAAGACGCCTATGCCACAATCTGCGGTGTGTTGACAGCCGACGTGACGAATGAAAGACAAAATCAGCAGCTGGCGAACCAGCGAGAGAATGCGCTCCACGAGCACTCATATCCTAGCCCGGACGTAAGGGTTTTGTCAAACGAGCCGCAGGTGAGAGCGCGCTGTCCGAGCGACCTCAGACCTCGGTGCCCATGGGCTCGAGGCCATGGTCGGAGAGGACCTCGCGAGCCACGGAGGTGGAGAGCGAGACGGCAAACCCGCGGGAGCACAGGAACCGAACGAGCTTCTGGTAGTCGTTCTTTCCCGTTAGCCTTCGCCGCGAGGCGAGCGAGCGGGCCCGCTCGCGCTCGTCCTCGGCGCTGAGGAACTCCTGCGGCCAGCCGGGAACCGAGGAGGGCTCGACGCCACGCCGGGAGAGCTCGCGCTCGATCCTGAGCCTCCCCCACCCCGAGAGCGCCTTGGACCGGGCGAACGCCGCGCCGTAGCGCGCGTCGTCGACGATTCCGACCTCACGCGCCCGAGAGACGATCTCGTCTGCGACGGAGCGGGAGAACCCGTCCTCGCAGAGGCGGCGCCCAAGCTCCACGCAGGAGTAGTCCCTTCGACCGACGAGCGCCTCCATGCGGGCGTGGGCGCACTGTCTGGAAACCTCGCCGAGCCTATGGAGAAGCTCCGCGCGTGAGGCGGGCTCAAAGCCCTCCGCAGCGAGCGCCTCGAGCCGCCTCCCCACGGAGACGGGAAGCGAGAACCGCTCCTCGCCGTGCGACTCAGAGCTCACGCAGAGGCTCGCCCGCGGCCGCGCCGAGCGGACGCCGCGCGCGGGCAGCTCGACGGACCAGGAGAGTGCGCAGGTGCTCATGACAGGGCGTCGGAGAGAACGTCCGCGTCCTCGACCACCTCGCCGACGCGCTCGTCCCCGAGCTCGAGGCCGCACGCGACGCGCACCTTGTGGTCGATCTCCTCCATGAGGGCGGGGTTGGCGGAGAGGAACTCCTTGGCCGCCTCGCGGCCCTGGCCGAGCCGCTCGCCCTCGTAGGTGTACCAGGCTCCGGACTTGCTGACGATCTCGTAGTCGACCGCCATGTCGAGGATCGAGCCCTCCTTGGAGATTCCCTGGCCGTACATGATGTCGAACTCGGCCTGCTTGAAGGGCGGGGCGACCTTGTTCTTGACGACCTTCACGCGCACGCGGTTGCCAATGACCTCGTTGTTTGCCTTGATCGAGTCAATGCGGCGAATGTCCATGCGGACGGACGAGAAGAACTTCAGCGCGCGACCGCCCGGCGTGGTCTCGGGGTTGCCGAACATGACGCCGATCTTCTCGCGAAGCTGGTTAATGAATATGCAGGTGGTGTTGGACTTCGAGAGGGAGCCGGCGAGCTTTCTGAGCGCCTGGCTCATGAGGCGGGCCTGAAGGCCGACCGTGGAGTCGCCGATCTCTCCCTCGATCTCGGCTCGGGGGGTGAGCGCGGCAACGGAGTCGACGACCACGACGTCAATGGCGCCGGAGCGCACGAGCATGTCACAGATCTCGAGCGCCTGCTCGCCGGTGTCCGGCTGGGAGATCAGCACCTCGTCAATGTCGACGCCAATGCGGGCGGCATAGCCGGGGTCGAGCGCGTGCTCGGCGTCTATGAACGCGACCACGCCGCCCATGGCCTGGGCCTCGGCAAGTATCTCAAGGGAGAGCGTGGTCTTGCCCGAGGACTCGGGACCGTAGATCTCGACAATGCGGCCGCGGGGCACGCCGCCGATTCCGAGCGCGGCGTCCAGCGCAAGAGAGCCGGTCGGGATCGCCTCGACCTCGAGGCTCGGGCCGTCGTCGCCGAAGCGCATGATCGCGCCCTTGCCGAACTTCTTCTCGATCTCCTCCGTGGTGGCGGCGAGTACCTGGTCGCGCTCCTCGCCGGTCGTGCGCGGACGTATCTCCTTGGTGGTGCCCTTTGACTTGGCCATGCTCACTCCCTACGTTGCGTTCGTCCAGACTGTATACGAACAACCGTTCTGCGTCAAGCCGCATGACACGAGCCTAGCGCGCGCTTCTTGCACGAGTCTGACGCTGGCTCCCACGAGGCGCGCACGAGGCTTGCAGGCACGCGGAGAACCTGAGGTGAGCGGGGTCGACGGGGCGAGCCATGCCCCCGCGGCCACCCGTCAGAGGAGCCGTGGTCTCACGACTTCTCCATGACGGCCTCGCGCAGAAGCCGAATCGCCGTGCGCACGGCGGCGTGACGAACCTCGTCGCGCCCTCCCGCAAAAAGCTCGAGCCTCGAGGAGGCGCCGCGCGGCGCGCTCACGCCAAACCAGACCGTCCCGACGGGCTTTCCGGGCTCGGCGCCACCGGGACCGGCGATTCCGGTCACCGAGACCGCGACGTCGCAGCCCAGGACGCGACGGGCGCCGGCAGCCATCTGCTCCGCGCACTCGCGCGAGACGGCGCCGAGGGCGGGGTCGTCGAGCACCTCGCCGCTCACGCCGAGCACGGCACGCTTGACGGCGACGGCGTAGCTCACGACTCCCCCGCGCACGACGTCGGAGGAGCCGGGCACGGCCGTGAGGCAGGCGCTGACGAGCCCACCGGTGCACGACTCGGCGGTGCCGAGCGAAAGCCCCCGCTCCCTCGCGAGGTCGAGCAGCTCGGCGCACTCGTCGAGGAGCGCAGGGTCGGCCAGGAGCAGGTCCCGCTCCCCCATGGCTACTCCCCAAAAACGACGTGACGCGCGTTCCAGAAGTACTGCACGCCCGAGACGACCGTGAGCACCACCGCGGCGACGAAGAGCGCGCGCGAGACGAGAAGCACCATGTCGCCGAGGTCTGCCACGCCGACCGAGAGCAGCGCAAAGGCGAGGTAGAAGCCGCACAGGCCGACCATGGTCACCGCGGTCTTGGCCTTGCCGAGGCCGTCGGCGGCAATGACCTGGCCGTTGGCGCTCGCGACCATGCGCAGCGCGCTCACCAGAAACTCGCGGAGCAAGATCACGAAGACGGCCCACACGCTGACCCAGCCGTCCTGGAGCAGGAGCAGCAGGGCTGAGAACACCAGGAGCTTGTCGGCGATCGGGTCGAGGAACTTGCCGAAGTCGGTGATCTCGTTCCTCGAGCGGGCGAGGTAGCCGTCGACCTTGTCGGTGAGCGAGAGCAGGGTGTAGAGGACGAACGCGGCGACGGCCGCGGGCGCGCCGACGGCGCCCGCGCACGCGGCGACGGCCATGAAGACCGGAATGAACGCGATTCTCACGCAGGTAACGATGTTGGCAGGAGTCCAGACGCTCTTCTCGCCAGCCATGTCACTCACCCTCCCCCACGAGCTCGCCGACGAGCTCGTAACAGAACGAATCGACGAGGTCCACGCACACGACGTCGCCGACCGTCGCCTCGCCATACGGAATGTGGACGGCCCCGTCGGAGTCGGGCGCCTGGAACCAGGCGTGGCCGATCAGCTCGGGGCCCGCCTCGCCCTCCTCGACGCCGTCGACGATCACGCGGACGCGCTCGCCGACGTGAGCGGCGGTGGCGGCAAAGCCGAGCTGCTCCGTGAGGTCGATCAGGCGCTGCGTCCGCTCGAGCTTGACGTCCTCGGGGACCTGGTCCTCCATGCGCGCGGCGGCGGTGCCGTCCTCCTGCGAGTAGGCGAAGACCGAGCAGTAGTCGAAGGCCTGCTCGGAAATGAAGTCGAGAAGCTCCTCGGCCTCCTCGTCCGTCTCGCCGGGAAAGCCGGCCATGCCGGTGGTCCTGAGCACCATGCCGGGAATCTCGGCGCGCAGGCGCGCGAAGAGCGCGCGCAGCTCCTCGGGCGAGCCGGAGCGGCCCATGGCGCGCAGCACGCGCGCCGAGCAGTGCTGTATGGGAATGTCTATGTAGGGAAGGACCTCGTCCACGTCGCGGATCGTGGCGATCAGCTCGTCGGTCATGCCCTCCGGCTGGAGGTAGAGCACGCGGACCCAGCCTCCGAAGGGGCGCACGGCCTCGGCCACGCGGCGCAGGAGTGCGGCAAGCGTCTCCCCCTCGCCAAGGTCGCAGCCCCACACGCCGGTGTCCTGGCCGATGAGGACCACCTCGCGCACGCCGCCCTCCATGAGGGAGCGCACCTCCGAGACGACCTCGTCGGCGGGACGGGAGTGGTAGCGCCCGCGAATGTAGGGGATCGCACAGAAGGTGCAGAAGCGGTCGCAGCCCTCGGATATCTTCACGAAGGCGCTCGTGCCCTCGACGGTGCGCAGCGTCCGCGGCGCGGCCTCGCCCGCGCTCGCGCCCAGGCCGAGCACCTCGCGCACGACGCCCGCTATGCCGTCCTCCTCCTCGGCGCGCACGAACGCTGCGACCTCGGGGAGCTCGGCCGCCAGGGCGTCGCCGTAGCGCGAGGGCACGCAGCCGCACATGACAATCGGGCACGCGCGGACGCCCTCGGCGCGCTCCTCGGCGAGCTCGAGGGTGGCCTCGACCGACTCCTCGGTCGCAGAGGCGAGAAACGAGCAGGTGTTGATCAGGGCGACGTCGGCCTCGGAAGCCTCGAGGGTCTCCTCGAAGCCGTCCGCGAGCAGAAGCGCCCGCATGCGGTCAGAGTCGACCTCGTTTTTGGCACAGCCGAGCGTAACTATGAGAAAGCGCATGTCCCCTCGCTAGCGGTAGTTGACGAACTGGAGGGGCTGGCCGTAGTCGCGCTGCCTGAGCTCGGCAATGACGGACTGCAGGACGTCCTTGGAGGCGGAGCTTACGCGGAGCTTGTCGCCCTCGACCGTGGCCTTGGCCTTGAGCTTGAGGTCGCGAATGTCCTTGGCGATCCTCTTGGCGGTGTCCTGGTCGATCCCCTGGATCACGGTGCCCGTCTGGCGAACGCTCATGCCGGAGGCGGCAACCGGGTCGGCCCAGCGCACGGCCGTGAGGTCGACCCCGCGCTTGACGAGCTTGGAGCCCAGAATGTCGCGCACCTGCGAGGCCACGAACTCGGACGGGGCGGAGATCTTGAAGACTCCCTCCTTCTTGGAGAGCTCGAGGGTGGCGCCCGTGCCCTTCAGGTCGTAGCGCTGCGAGAGCTCGCGGGAGGCCTGCTGGCAGGCGTTGTCCACCTCCTGCATGTCAACGACGGAGACGACGTCGAAGCTTGATTCCTTTGCCATGGCGAACCTTTCCCGGGCCCGGGGCCCGTCTCGTCTTACTGCTGCTCGGTCGAGGCGCCGGTCGCGCCCTCGTCGGTGTTGTCGGCGTCCGCGGGCGCGGGGGTCCCCTCAATTGTGACCGAGCCGAGCCCGCCGGCGCGCGGCGAGAGCTCCACGCGCTCGCCGTTCTTGGTGACGGTCACGGCGTCGGGGTTGGCCACCTGAATGGTGATCGACTCGTGGACCGTGAAGGTCTGGCTCCACGGGCCGGTGACGCTGTCGGCGACCTCGCTCGTGCCGTCGCAGGTGATCTCCACCCATGAGACCGAGCCAGACTCGACACTGACCTCGACGACGGTCTCCTCGGGGGCCGCGTCGGCCGCGTCGTCGGTCGAGTCTGCGTCAGCGTCGGCGTCGGCGGACGCGGGCTCGCCGCCCTCGTCGTCGGTCGCGGGCTCGTCGGTCGCGGGCTCGTCCTCCTTCTCGTCCGCCGTGTCGGAGCCTGAATCGGAGTCCGTGGTCTCGACGGGAACCACCTGGGTCGGCTGACCGCCCTGGCTGCGCCCGCTCACGCAGGAGCTCACAGAGAAGAGGATTATCGCGGTGAGCACGACGGCGAGAAGGACAATGAGGGCGAAGAGCGCGCGGCGCGGGTCGGAGAGGAACTGCGCCACGAGGCCGCCGCGCCGCGGGGGACGCGAGGAGCCGCCGGAGCGGCCGCGCGCGGGGCGACGGCGAACGTTGGGGCGCTCGACGCTGGCAATGTTTCGGGAGGAGCGGCGGCCGGAGGTGGTGGCGGCGGAGGCGTAGGGGCGCGCCTCGTCGTCGAGCCTGAGGTCGTCGGTGTACTCGCCGGCGCGGACGCGCCTGGTGCTCACGTCGTCGCGCAGGTAGAGGCGACCGGTGACCTCGGAGGACTCGTCCTCGCGCGCGTAGGAGAGGTACTGGCGCTCGCTCAGGAGGCGACCTGAGCGCTCGTCGCGCCGGCGCGAGGCGGGCGGGCGCCTGCGGGCGGTGCTGCCCGACGGGCGCTCGCGGGTCACGGGGGCGTTGTTGAGGCGCGCGTAGCCGCTCGAGCCGCGCATGCCGGGCGCGGGGGTCCCAACGCCTGCCAGGGGCACCGAGCCCCTCCTGCGCACCTCCGCGGTGGTCGCAAAGTCGCCGAGGTCGCCGGCGGGCCCGCCGCCGGTCGGCAGGAGCGGCCGGTACTCGACGTAGGCCTTCGGGCGCGACCCGACCTCGTTGGGCATGTCGTAGCCGCCGACGCCGCGGCCGGACTGCGTCTGACGCGTCCTGCGACGCAGCTCGTGGGAGGAGGTGCCGTGCTGGTACTGGTAGACCTCCTCCTGGAAGAGGTCAACGATCTCGCGGGCGTTGAGGCCGAGGTAGCGTGCGTAGCTCGAGAGCATGCCCTGGGCGTAGCCGCTCTGCGGCATGTGCTCGAAGTCGCCCTCCTCGAACGCGACGAGCACGTCCTCGCGCAGCTTGAGGGTGCGCGAGGCCTGGGCGATCGAGAGGCCGAGCTCGCGACGGCGGCGCGCGAGCGCCTCGCTGAAGCGGGGAAGCGACATGTCACTCGACCCCCTTGAAGTCCGCCTCGGCGGCCCTCAGGTCCTCGAGGCCGTCCTTGTCGAGCAGCACCTCGCGGGGCTTGGAGCCGTTGGCGGGGCCGACGACGCCCTTGGCCTCGAGCATGTCCATGATGCGGCCCGCACGGGCGTAGCCGACCGAGAGGGCGCGCTGCAGCCCCGAGGTGGAGCCGAGCTGGGAGTCGACGACTATGCGCGCGGCCTCCCACACGAGCGGGTCGTCGTCCTTGGCGGCGCCGGGCTCTCCGGAGCCAGGCGAGGTGGGCACGACGGCGGTCAGAATGTCCTCGTGGTAGTCGGCGGCGACCTGACCGCGAATGAACTCGACGGTCTTCTCGATCTCCTCGTCGGAGACCCAGCAGCCCTGGGCGCGCCGGGGCTTCTTGCCGCGGAGCTTGACGAGCATGTCCCCCCTGCCCAGAAGCTGCTCGGCGCCCTTCTGGTCGAGGATTATGCGCGAGTTTATGGAGTTGTCGACCGAGAGCGCGACGCGGTTGTCAATGTTGGCGCGAATGAGGCCCGTGACGACGTCGGCCGAGGGGCGCTGCGTGGCCACGATCAGGTGAATGCCGGCGGCGCGGCCGAGCTGGGCTATGCGCACAATGGAGGACTCGACGTCCTTGCCCGCCACCATCATGAGGTCCGCCAGCTCGTCGATCACGATCACGAAGTACGGCATGTGCTTCGGCGGGTTCTCCATATCCGCGTACTTCTCGCCGTCCACGTTCTTGTTGAAGGTCTTTATGTCGCGCACGCGGTAGTGCTCGAAGACCTTGAGGCGCCGCTCCATTTCCGTCACGCCCCACTGCAGGGCGCTCGCGGCCTGGCGCGGCTCCGTGACCACGGGCACGTAGAGGTGCGGCAGGCCCGCGTAGCCCGTGAACTCGACGCGCTTGGGGTCCACCATGATCAGGCGCACCTGCTCGGGCGTGGCGCGCATGAGCATGGACATGATGATGGCGTTGAGCAGCACCGACTTGCCCGAGCCTGTGGTGCCGGCCACGAGCAGGTGCGGCAGGCCCGCGAGGTCCACGACGATCGGCCGGCCCTCGGAGTCGCGCCCGAAGGCGCAGTCGAGCGGGCCGCCCGTCGCGTAGGGAAGCACGTCCGAGAGGAAGACCGGCTGGGGCTTCTCGTTGGGGATCTCTATTCCCACAAGCGAGGTGCCCGGGATCGGCGCGAAGATGCGGACCGACTTGGCTGCGAGCGAGAGGGCGATGTCGTCCTCGAGGTTCACGATCTTGCTCACGCGCTCGCCCTCGCCCATGGAGATCTTGAACGTCGTGACCGAGGGTCCGGCGATCCAGCCCTCCACGCGCGAGGTGAGGCCGAACTCCTCGAGGGTTCCCTGGAGGCGCTCGGCGGTGGCGTTGAGCTCGGACTCGCCGGCGTAGGCGCCGCCCGCGTCGGGGTTGTCGCGCAGAATGGTGAGGGGCGGGAGCTCGTAGGTCTCGTCGGCGTCGCCGGGGCGCGAGAGCTTGGCGGGGGGCCTCGGCGCGGCGCCCTTCTCGGCCCGCTTGTCCTTCTCGGCCTTGGGGGCCTTGGGGGCCTTGGGGGCCTTCTTGGCGGCGCGGTCGAGAAACGCGGGCACGGCGACGGCGGGCTCGGGCGAGGGCTCGGACGCGCGCTCGACGACCTTGGTCGGGGCCTCGTCCTCGCTCGGCAGGAGCGTGGCGCCGACCTCGCGACCCTTGCGCGCGCCGCGCTTGAGCACGCTGGTCTTGCGGTTGCCAATGAAGGAGGTCGCGCCCTCGGGCGCGGGCGCGTCGTCGTCGAAGAGCGAGGGCGACGCCGCCGGGGCGGGAACGTCCTGGTCGGCCGCGGCGTCTATGATCTGGCGCTCGCGGCGGGCACGGACGTGCTCCTCGTGGTCGCGCGCGGCGTCCGCGATCCGCTCGCGGGCGCGCGTCACCGCGCCGGAGACGGAGAAGCCGCACACGACGACGCCCGCGACGACGACGCCCGCGAGCACGATGTTGCCGACGACGGTGCCGACGAGCTCGAGCAGGCAGTACGCCACGGCGCCGCCGACGTAGCCGCCGGCCTGGCGCGCGCTCGCGGGGGCGAAGATCGTCTCGGGGGCGGCGGCGGGGTCGGCAAGGTTGAGCGAGAACAGCGCGAGCGCGGCAAGGACGATCAGGGCGAGCCCGAGCGCCACGCGGCCGGAGATCGCCTCCTCGCCGTCAATGAAGAAGGTGACGGCAAAGGCGAAGAGCGCCACCGGCACGAGCGGGGCGGCCACGCCGAACGAGAGGGCGAGGAAGTCGCGCAGGGCACTCGTGACCACGGCCGTCGAGGGGACGAGGATCGTGGCGAGAAGCGCGAGGGCGAGAACGACCAGGACAATGCCGATTATGTCGCCGCGCAGGGTGCCCGCAAGCGCCGGGGCGGCCGCGCGCTGGGGACGCCGCTGGCCGCGGGCCTGGCTCCCCTTCTTTGCTGCGTTTGAGGTTCGTTTTGCGGGCATGGACTAGACCTCCATGACAACCGGTATGACCATGGGCCGCGTGTGCGTCTTGTTCCACAGCAGGTTGGAGAGTGAGTTTCTCACGCCGCGGCGCAGGGCGTCTATGCTCGCGCCGTCCCCGTCGCCGAGGAGCTTCGTCACCTGCGCGCGGACGACGTCCTGGGCGTCGCCGGCCAGAAGGTCGTCGGCGGACGACGAGAGGCCGCGGCCCGAGACCTCCACGGCGCTGACCGAGCGGCCGCGCTTGGCCACGACGACGCTCGCGGTGATCACGCCGTCGGCGCCGAGCTTCTGACGGTCGCGCAGGACCACGGGGTTGGCCTCGGTGACGGTGCCGCCGTCGACGTAGACCACGCCGGACTCCACCGCGCGCCCGCGGCGGACCTTGTGCTTGACCATTTCGAGCGAGTCGCCGTTGTCGAGCACGAAGACGCGGCTCTCGGGCACGCCCATCTGGGTCGCGAGCGCCGCGTGGGCGCGCAGGTGCTGGGCCTCGCCGTGGACGGGCATGAAGGCACGGGGGCGCGCCATGGCGAGCATGAGCTTGAGCTCCTCCTGGCTGGCGTGGCCGGAGACGTGCACCGTGCCCTTGGACTTGTCGTAGATCTCGCAGCCGATCTTGGAGAGCGCGTTGATTATCGACTGGACGCTCTTCTCGTTTCCGGGAATCGGCGTGGCGGAGATGATCACCGTGTCGGACTCGTGAATCGAGAGGGACTTGTGCTCGCCCGTCGCCATGCGCGCGAGCGCGGAGAGCGGCTCGCCCTGGCTGCCGGTGCACAGCACGACGACCTTCTCGTCGGGAATGCGGTCGACGTCATAGGCGTCGATTATGTCGTCCTCGTTGATCTTGAGGTAGCCGAGCTCGCGCGCCACGCGGGTGTTGGTGAGCATGGAGCGGCCCGTGACGACGACCTTGCGGCCCACGGCCGCCGCGGCGTCGCAGATCTGCTGGAGGCGGTGAATGTGGCTCGAGAACGCCGCGACGAAGACGCGACCGGGCGCGTTCTTGATCACGTGGCGCAGGTCGCGGCCGACGGAGGCCTCCGACGGCGTGAAGCCCGGGCGCGTGGCGTTGGTGGAGTCGGAGAGCAAGAGGTCGACGCCGGCCGCGCCGAACTTGTTGATCGCGTGGAAGTTGGGGCGGCGCCCGTCGATCGGCGTCTGGTCGAACTTGAAGTCGCCGGTGTGCATGACGGTGCCGGCGGGCGTCTGAATGAAGACGCCAAAGGCCGCGGGAATCGAGTGGGTCATGGAGAAGAACGTCACGGTGAAGGCGCCGAGCGTGATTGTGGAGCCGTCGCTCACCTCGCGCGTCTTGGGGTTCTTGATCCCGTGCTCGTCGAACTTGCCCTGGATTATGCCAAGGGTGAGCTTGCTCGAGTAGACGGGCACCTTGCGCGTGAGGTCCTGCAGCAGGTACGGCAGGGCACCGGTGTGGTCTTCGTGGCCGTGGGTGATTATTATGCCGCGGAGCTTCTCCTCGTTCTCGAGGACGTAGGTGTAGTCGGGCAGGATGAGGTCGATTCCGGGCTGTCCCTCGTCGGGGAACATGAGGCCGGCGTCGACGAGAATCATGTCGTCCCCGTACTCGAAGGCGGTCATGTTCTTGCCGATTCCGTCCAAGCCTCCCAGCGGGATGATCTTGAGCGCGATGTCTTTCTTTGGCATTCCTGGGTGGTTCCTTTCGGGTGGTTCCAACGGGGCTATGAGACGGCCGCAGGGCCATGCCAGTTCGCAGTTGGGTCAATTGTAGTCGAGAAGAGCGCGCCGCTGACCGGTTCCACGAGGGCTTCACGCCCGAACGCGGCCGCGCACTGCGCCGCGCCGCAACGTGCCCGGCGTCCCTGCCCCGACGTGCGGCTTTGCCCGCCCTTGCGGTTTTGGGCAACAAGTTTGATGCCGCGCCACAGGACGAGGGGTTTTGCATAAGAGAAGTTGCCCACAACCTCGGAAAGCGCGGCGCCCCGGTCCCGTAGCATAAAACGTTCGCCCCAAAACCCGAGAAGAACCTCGCGAAACCGGGGCCGCTGGCGCACGCCGAGCCCGAAAACCCAGAACCCTCAATTCCCTGACAAGCAACCCAGCCGACTGACGGGGCCGCCCCCGGCGTTCCGGAGGGAAGTTCCACGAAGTGCACTTCCCGAAGGAACGCCGGGGGCGGCCCAAGTCGCGTCAGAGGCGTGCGTCGCGCTACGCTCCGTGGTGACGGCGCGGACGCGGACGCTCGTCGCCGCCGTTGTCGCCGGGGCGACGGCGCGGACCGCGGTGGTCGCGACGCGGACGGTCCTTCTCGCCGCCCTCGTGGGAGCGGCCGTTGCCGGAGCCGGTCGGAGCCTCGGGCTTGTCAATGCGATCGAGGCTGATCTTGCCCTTCTCGTCGACCTCGAGGACGCGGACCTTGACCTCGTCGCCAATGTTGAGGACGTCCTCGACCTTGTCGACACGGCCCTGGGCGACACGGGAGATGTGGAGCAGGCCGTCCTTACCGGGCAGCAGCTCGACGAAGGCGCCGAAGGGCTGGATCCCCACGACGCGGCCGGTGTACTCCTCGCCGACCTCGGGGACCTTGACAATGGCCTTAATGCGCTCGGCCGCCGCGTCGCCGGCACCGCCGACGCCCGCGATGAAGACGGTGCCGTCCTCCTGAATGTCCACGGTGGCGCCGGTGTCCTCCTGAATGCCGCGAATGACCTTGCCGCCGGAGCCAATGACGTCGCGAATCTTGTCCGTGGGGATCTGCAGGGAAATGATCTGCGGCGCGGACTCCTTGGTCTTCTCGCGCACGGCGGGCACGGCGTCGAGCATGGCGTCGAGAATGAACATGCGGCCCTCGTGCGCCTGCATGAGCGCGGAGCGCAGGATCTCGGGCGTGAGGCCGGTGGCCTTGTTGTCCATCTGCATGGCGGTAATGCCCTTGGTGGTGCCGGTCACCTTGAAGTCCATGTCGCCGAGGAAGTCCTCGAGACCCTGAATGTCGGTGAGGACGACGGTCTTGCCCTCCTCCTGGATGAGGCCCATGGCAACGCCGGAGACGGGACGCTTGATGGGCACGCCGGCGTCCATGAGCGCGAGCGTGGAGCCGCAGGTGGAGGCCATAGACGAGGAGCCGTTGGACTCCATGACCTCGGAGACCACGCGAATCGTGTAGGGGAACTCGTCCTCGGACGGGATCACCGGGAGCAGGGCGCGCTCGGCGAGGTTGCCGTGGCCGATCTCGCGGCGCTTGGGGCTGCCCATGCGGCCGGTCTCGCCGGTGCAGAACGGCGGGAAGTTGTAGTGGTGCAGGTAGCGCTTGCCGTCGACGGGCTCGATCGTGTCGAGGCGCTGCCACTCGTTGAGCATGCCGAGGGTGCAGACAGAGAGCACCTGGGTCTGGCCGCGCTGGAAGAGGCCGGAGCCGTGGACGCGCGGGAGATAGTCGCCCTTGACCATGAGCGGGCGCACCTCGGTGGGCGTGCGGCCGTCAACGCGCTCGCCGGTCTCGACGACCATGAGGCGCATGGCGTGCTTCTCGAGGGCCTTGAGCTCGACGGGAATGGCGCGGCTCCACTGGGCCTGCTCCTCCTCGGTGAACTCGGCCTTGATGGCGGCCTTGAGGGCCTCGACCTTGCCGACACGGGAGAGCTTGTCGGCGTCCTTGAGGGCGGCCTCCATCTCGTCGTAGTGGGCGAAGACGCGGTCGTGGACCTCGGGAATGGGCTCGTCGAGAATGTACTCGCGGACCGGGAACTCACCGTTGACCTCGCGGACCTTGTCAAAGAACTTCTTCTGCTCGGCGCAGAAGGCGGCTATGGCCTCCTGGCCAAAGGCCATGGCGGCGAGCATGTCCTCCTCGGAGATCTCCTCGGCGCCGGCCTCGAGCATGGAGATGAAGCCCTCGGCGCCGCCGAGCTCGAGGTCGAGGTCGGAGTTGTCACGCTCCTCGTAGGTGGGGTTCACAATGAACTCGTGGGTGTCGCGATCGCGGCCAATGCGCACGCAGGCAAGCGGGCCCTCGAAGGGCACGCCGCCGACGGTGAGGGCCGCGGAGGCCGCCATAATGCAGATCGTGTCGACCGGGTTGATCTGGTCGGCCACGAGGGTGGTGGCCACGACCTGGACCTCATTGCGGAAGCCGGCCGGGAAGGACGGGCGCAGTGGGCGGTCGATCATGCGGGCCGTGAGGGTGGCCTTCTCGGACGGACGCGCCTCGCGCTTGAGGTAGCCGCCGGGGATGCGACCCACGGCGTACATCTTCTCGATGAAGTCGACCGTCAGCGGGAAGAAGTCGTAGTCCTTGCGCTCCTTGGAGACCACCGCGGTGAGAAGGACCGTGGAGTCGCCGCACTTGACGAGGCAGGAGCCGGTGGCCTGCTTGGCCAGCTCGCCGGTCTCGAGGACGTAGTGCTTGCCGTAGAGGTCGAACTCGTGTGTAACCTTTGCCATTTCTTTTCCCTTATCTCCGCCTGCCCCATTGCAGACGGGCCGTCTTGGCGGCCAGGTGGCCGCCCGTCCGCGCTTCTCGCGGACAAACCAAAGAAGGGGCGCCCGCGGGCGCCCCTCCGAAGAACCGCTTTACTGAATGTTGTCGCGAATGCCGAGGCTCTTAATGAGGGTACGGTACTCCTCAATGTTGCGAGCCTTGATGTAGGACAGGAGACGACGACGCTTGCCGACGAGCATGAGCAGGCCGCGACGGGTGTGGAAGTCCTTCGGGTGGACCTTCATGTGCTCGGTGAGGCCCTTAATGCGCTCGGTGAGGAGTGCTACCTGCACCTCGGCGGAACCGGAGTCCTTCTCGCCCTTGCCGTACTGGGCAACGAGCTCGGCCTTGCGCTCCTTGGAAACTGCCATGTCAAAACCACCTTTCACATAGATTCGCCCCGAACTGGGATGGCCGTCAGGCAGTTGGCGGGCCACCAGGTACGGGGTACTGACCTGCGGTATGGTACCACAGTTGCGGGCGCCGGTCCTTCTCGCCAGAAAATCCACGAAGCGGGTGCGCGTTCGTGTTCGGGACGCCGCCCTCCCCTACCGAACTCCGCTGGTTTTGGGCAAAAGACTTGATCCAGTACGCTCGCCCCGCATAAAAGAATGACCCCACAATCAAGCCAGACGTGGCAATTGCCCACAAAAGAAGGAATTTGTTGACACCCAGGGAGGAAGCATATAAAAGTTTGGCCCCAAAACAGTAAATAACAGCTTGGATTCGGCGTGCCGAGAAGCACGGCGTGGCCAGAAACCCAAAACCTCACAAGATGTGGCAGAGGACGCCCGGAGGTCCGAGCGCTGGGATGGCGGCAGCGTCGCGGCGAGGGCACACCTGGGAGTAGGTATTACGCGCCGAGGTAGAACTCCATTGCGCGCAGGCGCGCGTCGAGGTGGGTGGCGGCCCAGACGTGGGCGGCCCCGAGCA
>CASEQJ010000004.1 GCA_949290055.1 uncultured Olsenella sp.
GCCCGCCCTTCTCACCGGCTCACTGAGCTTTGCTCAGAAGTCGCCGGTCGAGAAGGGCGGGCGGCCCGTGTCGTATGCGGCGAAGGTCGCGGGGGTTCTAGAAATTCCGGGCCTTGTCCTGAGTGCGTCTAGGAAACGCGGCCCTTGTCGGCACCCGTTCTAGAAAACGCTGCCCTTGTTCTGAATTTGGACTCTTCAGTCCGACAAGGGCGGCGTTTCTTAGAACACGTCCAGACAAGAACGGCGATTCCTAGAATGCGCACCAACAAGAACGGCGATTTCTAGAACGCAACTGAACAAGGGCGGCGATTTCTAGAACGCGCCGCTCTCCCTGTGCGGATGCCTGGAAATCCCGGGGCTTGTCTTGAGTGCTTCTAAGAAACGCCGCCCTTGTCGTGAGGTCTTCTAGAAATAGCGGCCCTTGTCCGGAGTTTGGCCCCTTCGGCCAGGCAAGGGTGGCAATTACTAGAACGTGCACCAGCAAGGGTGGCAATTCCTAGAACGCGCCGCGACAAGGCCCGCGATTCCTAGAGCGGCAGCCGACAAGGGCCGCGATTGCTGGGGCGTGTTCGCCGTCTGCGGAACCGGTAGGCGAAAAAACGTTCTTGTCGGCCGCACAAAACAATCGGTGGTGTTAAATGGGACGTGTTTAGAAGACGAGAAGGACGGTGAGCTTCATGAGGAACGTGGGCGTTCGAGAAATCAGCAGGAAAACGGGCTTTTCTCCCGCTACGGTGTCCAATGCGCTCAACCATAAACGTGGCGTGAACAAGGAAACGGCCGAGAAGATCCTGCGCGTCGCTCACGAGCTCGGCTACGACCGCCCCAGTCGCGTCACGCACGTCAACTTTGTCTTGGCGCGCAAGAACGGCCTGGTCCTCGACGAGGGCACGTTCCACCCGGGCGTCATTGAGGGCGTGGAGCGCGCGGCGAGCCTACTGGACATGAGCACGGTCTTCACCACCGTCGAGCTGGCCGACCGAGCGACCGCCGCGCGCCAGGCCTACGAGATCACGCATGACTCCTCGAGCGCCGTGGTGCTGCTGGGGACGGAGATGGCGGAGGAGGACTACGACCTCTTCAAGGGTCCCGAGGTCCCCCTCGTGGTCGTCGACGGCTGGAGCGACCACCACTTCCTTGACTGCATCGTGACCTCCAACGAGAACTCCGCCTTCCGCGGCGTGAGCTACCTCATTGAAATGGGTCACCGCGAGATCGGCTACATCGCCGGCTCCTACCGAATCAAGAACTTCCCGCTGCGCGAGCGCGGCTACCGGCGCGCCATGCGCGAGGCGAACCTGCCGGTCAACCCCGCCTTCCGCGTTGAGGTGGGCACGGTCGTCAACAGCGCCTACGAGTCCATGTGCGCGTGGCTCGCGACCAACCCCGTGCTGCCCACGGCCTTCTTCGTGGAGAACGACATTATGGCGTTTGGCTGCATGCGCGCCATGACGGAGTGGGGGATAAAGATCCCCGAGGACGTCTCCATGTTCGGCTTTGACGACCTCACCTACGCGAGCATATCCAACCCGCCGCTCTCGACCGTGCGCGTGCCCAACCGGGAAATGGGCGAGCTGGCCGTCAGGACGCTCGTGAGCCGCATGCGCGAGCCGCGCAACTACACGAGCGTGGTGCACCTGTCGACGACCTTCGTCGAGCGCCAGAGCGTGGCGCGCCTGTAGCCGCCGTGCGCTGCCGCCCCGCCGGCGGCCCTATTTCTCGTAGTAGGCCACGTCCGTGCCGCACATCTTCGCGTGCGCCGCGTCCAGCGCGACGATGAGCGGCTTGAGCCCGTCGAGGTTCGAGCTCATGTCCGTCATGATCGCTATGACGTAGGCCCCGGTGTCGGAGAAGACGATCCCGGCGTCGTTGGTGGCGGGTATGTCGTTCTCGTCGAGCGGGTACCAGCCGGGCTTGCTCCAGACCTCGCAGGTGTCGCGCAGCTCCTCTGCAATGGGGGAGAAGTTCGTCTGGGCGAGGTAGCCCGTGAGCTCGCTCGCGCCCGCCTTGCCGGAGGTGCCAAAGCGGTAGATCTCCTCCCAGAGCGACGCGAGCTCGGAGGCGGTGGTGTCGGGGTAGTAGTAGCGGTAGCCCCGCTTGGCGGCTATGGGGGCGCCGTTGGCGGTGAGCCACGACGCGTACTCCGAGAGCCCAAAGGCGTGGAGAAGGTCGTGGTAGGCGTCGTTGTCGGAGTTGATCAGGCAGTTGGCAACGGTGCCGGACATGTCGCCCGACCCCCCGTGGGTCTCGTAGACCCAGGTGCAGTAGCAGGCCTTGATCGAGCTTGCGGGGTACATGACCTCGTCCGCGTTGAACGTGAGGCCCCGGCGGGTCTTAAGGTCAATGAGGGAGACGCACACGGTGACCCCGTCGGCCCTGAGCTCGGCTATGCACGCTTCGACGTCGGCGAGCTCTTGGGTGGAGAGAAAGGCGTCGGGTGCGGTGACGGTGAGGCCGCTCTCGCGGGTGGTCGTGAAGACCGGCGCCTCGGCCATGGTGACGGGCTGGGCGGGCTTCTCCTGCACGACCGCCTTCTCCTGCTCAGCCTCTGCCGCCGGCGGCTCCGTTGCCTGCTCGAGAAGGCCTTTGAGGTGGGGGAGCCCAAGCGCGACGGCCGTCCCGACCGCCGCCAGCAGCGCGAGCACGAACAGCCCTATGAAGACGCGCTTTCTCATGAGACCTCCCAACCTCCTTATTGTGGCACGCCCGTGCGCGGAGCGCCTGTGAAAATGGTGTGCCTGCGCCCGTCAGCGCCCGTTTCTGCACAGGTTGTGCAATACTACGCACGCTGTGAAAAAACGTGGAAAGGTACGCATGCAGGAATGCGTTCTCAGCACCGATAGGCGCAGCGTCCGCACCCGGCAGGCCCTCCGAGACGCCCTTGCCCGCGAGATTGACGCGACGGGCGACCTCTCCCGCGTCACCGTGACCGCGGTGACCGAGCGCGCCGGCGTGACGCGCCGCACGTTCTACTCTCACTTCCGCGACATTCCCGATCTTGTGAATCAGATCGAGGAGGACACGCTCGCGGAGTTTCGCGGCCCGCTCGCGCGCCTGGCGTCCTGCCACCTGGACGACCTGCGCGCCGCGCTCGACCACGGCAACCCCGCGCCCGGCGCCACCGAGCTGCTTCGCTGCGTGCGCGAGCGCGGGGACTACCTGCGCCCGCTTCTGGGCGACGGGGGAGACCCGGCCTTCGCGGAGCGCATAAAGAAGCTCGTCTACGAGGTCATAGGCATGCGCGCCCTCGAGGGTCTCGACCTGCGCGCCCTGGGGCCCCTCTTCGACTACTACCTCACCTTCGCGATCTCGGCCGAGGTGGGTGTGCTTCTGCGCTGGCTCGACGGCGGCATGCGGGAGAGCGTGCCCGTCATGGCGCGCCTCATGACCGCGCTCATGTTCGTGCGTCCCGGCGACCTCTACGACAACCCGATCGACCTTGACATACCCAGCTTCGCCCTTGCCGCTATGTGCTCCGAGGAGGACAACTAATGACTGACAAGACCGCCGCTTCCATTCACGCCGAGAAGAGCGCGCGCAAGCCGCTCGAGCTCAAGGCGGAGGGCGCCGAGCTCTCCCCGGCGCGCCCCACCGACTTTGGTCACGCGCACCTGCGCCTGGGCATTGACGTGGGCTCCACCACGGTCAAGCTCGCCGTCATAGACGACAACGACAACCTCGTCTACGCCAACTACGAGCGCCACCACACCGACGTGCGCGCCACGGCCAAGGAGCTCTTCGCCCGCGCGCGCAAGGTGATCGGCGCGGCGCCCATGCGCGTCTCGATCACCGGTTCCGGCGGCATGCTGCTCGCCAACTGGCTGGGTCTGGAGTTCGTCCAGGAGGTGATCGCCTCCAAGCGCGCCGTGGAGACGCTGATTCCCCAGACCGACTGCGCAATCGAGCTCGGCGGCGAGGACGCCAAGATAATCTACTTCGACAACGGCATTGAGCAGCGCATGAACGGCACCTGCGCCGGCGGCACGGGCGCCTTCATTGACCAAATGGCCTCGCTGCTCCACACCGACGCCGCGGGCCTGAACGAGCTCGCCAAGGACGCCACGCAGATTCACCCCATTGCCTCCCGCTGCGGCGTCTTTGCCAAGTCCGACGTCCAGCCGCTGCTCAACGAGGGTGCCAAGCCCGCCGACATCGCGGCCTCGATCTTCCAGGCCGTGGCCAACCAGACGGTCTCCGGCCTCGCGTGCGGCCACCCCATTCGCGGGCACGTCGCGTTTCTCGGCGGCCCGCTCCAGTACCTCTCGGAGCTCCGCAAGCGCTTCTACCTTACGCTCAACCTCGACGACGAGCACATAATCGTGCCCGAGAACGCGCACCTCTTCGTGGCCACGGGCGCGGCGCTCGCCGGCGAGTCCGAGAAGTACGTCACCTTCGACGAGGTGATTCGCCTTCTCGAGGAGCTCAAGGACGTCCAGGGCTCCGAGGTCGCGCGCCTGGAGCCGCTCTTTGAGTCCGAGAAGGACTATGAGGAGTTCAAGGAGCGTCACGACAAGCAGGTGGTCCCCAAGGGCGACCTGGCCACCTACCAGGGCCGCGTCTTCATAGGCATAGACGCCGGCTCCACCACCATGAAGTGCGCGGTCGTCGGCGAGGACGGCGAGCTGCTCTACACCTGGTACGGCAACAACAACGGCGACGTGCTCGGCACCGCCCGTCACATAATGGACGGCATCTACGACCGCCTGCCCGAGGGCTGCACGATCGGCCACGTGACCACCACCGGCTACGGCGAGCAGATCCTGATCGAGGCCCTGCGCGCCGACTCCGGCGAGATCGAGACCGTCGCCCACCTGCGCGGCGCCAAGGCCTTTGTCCCCGACGTCCAGTTCATTCTGGACATTGGCGGCCAGGACATGAAGTGCCTGCAGGTCAAGGACGGCGTGATCGAGCACATTATGCTCAACGAGGCGTGCTCCTCGGGCTGCGGCAGCTTCATTGAGAGCTTTGCCGTGTCCATGAACATGTCGGTCCAGGAGTTCGCGCAGGCGGCCGTGGGCGCCAAGAGCCCCGTGGACCTGGGCTCCCGCTGCACCGTCTTCATGAACTCCCGCGTCAAACAGGCGCAGAAGGAGGGCGCGACGATCGGTGACGTGGCGGCCGGCCTGTCCTACTCCGTGATCAAGAACGCCCTCTTCAAGGTCATCAAGCTGCGCGACTTCGACGAGATCGGCCAGTGGTGCGTCGTCCAGGGCGGCACCTTCATGTCCGACGCCACCCTGCGCGCCTTTGAGGTCCTCACCGGCCGCGACGTCATTCGCCCGGACATTGCGGGCTGCATGGGCGCCTACGGTGCCGCCCTTCTCGCCCGCGACCGCGCCGGCGCGGCGGGCACCTCGCAGATCCTCTCCCGTGAGGACATTGACAACCTCCAGGTCAAGCACACCAACGTCCACTGCGGGCGCTGCTCCAACAACTGCCTGCTCACGATCAACGACTTTGGCGGCGGTCGTCGCTTCATAACCGGCAACCGCTGCGAGAAGGGCGCGGGCGGCTCCAAGGCCAAGAAGAACGAGGCGCCGAACCTCTTTGAGTTCAAGAACAAGCTGCTCTTCGACCGCCCGGTGCTCGACCCCGAGGAGGCGCCGCGCGGCACGGTGGGAATTCCGCGCGCCCTCAACATGTACGAGAACTACCCGTTCTGGCACGCGTTCTTCACCAAGCTGGGCTTCTCGGTCGTGCTCTCCGACCAGACCTCGGCCAAGACCTACGACGCGGGCATAGAGTCCATGCCCTCCGAGAGCGTGTGCTACCCGGCCAAGCTCTCCCACGGCCACATAATGAACCTGATCGAGAAGGACCCGGACTTCATTTGGATGCCGTGCATTCGCTGGGAGCGCCAGGAGGACGAGGGCGCCACGAACCACTACAACTGCCCGATCGTCATGAGCTACCCGCAGGCGCTCGGCCTGAACGTCGACGAGCTCGGCGCGGGCTCCAAGATTGAGTTCCTCGCCCCGTTCATTCCCTATGACAAGAAGAAGGAGCTCAAGCGCCGCCTCTTTGAGCTGGTCTCCGAGCAGCGCGAGGCTGACGCCGCCGAGGGCCGCGGCCGTGTGCGCGGCGCCCACATAACCCGCGCCGAGATCGACGAGGCCGTCAACGTCGCCTGGGACGCCGACCTCCAGTTCAAGGACGCCATGCACCGCGCCGGCGACGAGGCGCTGCGCTGGATCGAGGAGCACGACGCCCACGGCATCGTCCTCGCCGGCCGTCCCTACCACAACGACCCCGAGATCAACCACGCGATTCCCGAGCTCGTGCACTCCTTCGGCTTTGCCGTGCTCACCGAGGACTCCGTCGCGCACAAGATGCGCCCCGAGCGTCCCATTCGCGTGATCGACCAGTGGATGTTCCACAGCCGTCTCTACCGCGCGGCGCGCTTCGTCGCCTCCCGCAACGACCTGGACCTCATTCAGCTCTTCTCGTTTGGCTGCGGCCTTGACGCCCTGACCACCGACCAGGTCCAGGAGATTCTGGAGGCCTCCGGCAAGATCTACACCGTCCTCAAGATCGACCAGGTCTCCAACCTGGGCGCCGCCCGCATTCGCATTCGCTCGCTCATGGCCGCCCTCACCGAGCAGCGCGATGAGCTGCGCCGCGCCGCCAGCCGCGGCGAGGTCCGCGAGGTCGAGCCCGTGGGCGTGCACCAGGCCGACGGCTCGATCGAGCGCGCCCGCAAGACGCAGCCCGGCCGCGTGCCCGTCTACCGCGAGGCCGCCAGCGCCGCCTTCGAGAAGGTCCGCTACACCGAGGACATGCAGAAGGCCGGCTACACGATTCTGGTGCCGCAGATGGCGCCGATCCACTTTGACCTCATTGAGGAGCTGTTCAAGAGCTCCGGCTACAACGTGGTGCTGCTGCCCTCCGTGGACCAGGGCGCCGTGGAGGCCGGCCTCAAGTACGTCAACAACGACATCTGCTACCCCTCGATCCTGGTCACCGGCCAGATCATGGAGGCGGTGCTCTCCGGCAAGTACGACCTCTCGCGCCTGGCCGTGATAATCACCCAGACCGGCGGCGGCTGCCGCGCCACCAACTACATTGCGCTCATTCGCAAGGCCCTCAAGGACTCCGGCCACCCCGAGATTCCGGTGATCAGCCTCACCGCGGCGTCCGGCCTGGACGAGAAGAACCCTGGCTTCAACGTCCTCAAGGACCCCGGCCTCCTCGTCAAGGCCGTCTACGCCCTGCTCTACGGCGACCTCATAATGCAGCTGCTCTACCGCGTGCGCCCCTACGAGGCCGAGCCCGGCGCCGCCGACGCGCTCTACGACCGTATGATGGCCGACGCGAAGGGCGCGATCGTGGCCGGTGGCCGCAAGCGCTTCTACGACCTCTGCCAGCGCACCGTGGACGCCTTCGAGGCGCTGCCGCTCGTGAACGACCGCTCCAAGCCGCGCGTGGGCGTGGTGGGCGAGATTCTGGTCAAGTTCCACCCCACGGCCAACAACCAGGTGGTCAAGGTTATTGAGCAGGAGGGCTGCGAGGCCAACGTGCCCGGCCTCGTGGACTTCTTCCTCTTTGGCATGACCAACGCGATCAACACCAACGCCGAGCTGGGCACCAAGGCCACGAGCCGCCTCTCCCACATGGCGGGCATCAAGCTCGTCGAGGGCATGCGCGAGCCGATCAACAAGATGCTGGCCAAGACCACGCGCTTCTCGCCCTACCCGGACATCTTCGAGCTCGCCGCCAAGGCGGAGGAGGTGCTCTCGCTCTGCAACACCATGGGCGAGGGGTGGCTGCTGACGGCCGAGATGTGCGACCTCATTGAGACCGGCACGCCCAACATCGTGTGCTGCTCGCCGTTTGCGTGCCTGCCCAACCACGTGGTGGGCAAGTCCGTGATCAAGCGGCTGCGGCAGATGCACCCCGAGAGCAACATCGTGGCCGTGGACTACGACCCCGGCGCCTCCGAGGTCAACCAGCTCAACCGCATTAAGCTCATGATCTCCGTGGCCAAGGAGAACTTCCGCAACAACCGCGGCGGCTTCAAGCTGGAGAACCCCGACGACCCCACGCTCGGCGAGGACTACGGCCTGCCGCTCTCCGCCGAGCAGCGCGCCCGCCTGGCGGAGATTCGCTCGCACGCCAGCGTGGACTAGTCCCCCTGTTTTTCTCGGCTTTATGTCAAAACCCCGGCATGTCCCCCTGGAAAAGGCGGACATGCCGGGGTTCTCTCGTCCTGCGGCGGCGCTACGGTTTTGGGCAACATATTTGATGCAAAAGGGTGCATTTCTCGGCTTTGAGGTTCTTCTCGCCCCGTCCAAAGATTCTGACCTGCGGTTTTTCTCGGTCCGCTCACTCGCAAATCCGACTGATATAAAACATGTTGCCCACAACCGTAGGGTTGGCGAGAAAAACGGCGTGCCGTCAGACGCGAGGGGGGACAGAAACCCAAAACCACCTCTTTCGTGGCACTTGCGGGGCCGGGGCATGACCCAGGGGAGACACCGGGGCTGGCGGTCGGTCTTCGTACCAACGGCTGACACGGAGCGTCGTCCGCTGAGCTAGACTAGCAGGCGAGAAAAACGTCAAAGGGAGGAACCATGTCCGACGTCCTTGAGCGCTTCATGCGCTACGTGCAGGTTGACTCGCAGTCCGACCCAGACAACATGGACGAGACCCCGTCCACGCCGCGCCAGCACGACATGGCCCGCTACCTGGGCGACGAGCTCCGGGAGATCGGTTGCGCGGACGTGGCCGTGGACGAGCACGCCTACGTCACGGGCACCCTGCCCGCCTCCGCCGGGGCCGAGAAGTGCCCGGCGCTTCTGCTCTGCGCCCACATTGACTCCTCTCCCGACGCGCCCGCCTCCGGCGTGCGCCCGCACGTGGTCCGCTACGAGGGCGGCCCGCTCGTGGCGGGCGTCGTGAATGGCGAGCCGGTCCAGACCACGCCGGAGCAGGTGCCCGACCTTGCCCAGTTCGTCGGACAGGACATAGTCTGCTCCGACGGCACCACGCTCCTCTCGGCTGACGACAAGGCCGGCGTCGCCGAGATCTGCGCGCTTCTCGCCCGGCTCGTGGCCAACCCCGAGCTGCCGCACCCCACGCTCAAGGTGGCCTTCGTCCCCGACGAGGAGATCGGCCACGGCGCGGAGCTGCTCGACCTCGAGGCCCTTGGCGCGCGCTGGGGCTACACCGTGGACGGCGAGGCTCTCGGCGAGTTCAACTACGAGTGCTTCTCGGCCTGCGAGGCCACGGTCGTCGTGCGCGGCGTCATGGTGCACCCGGGCAGCGCCAAGGACGTCATGGTCAACGCGATCACGGTGGCCTCCGAGTTCCAGCAGCTGGTCCCGGCGGCGGAGCGCCCCGAGCACACGGAGGGCCGCGAGGGCTTCTACCACCCCACCGACATTGAGGGCACGGCCTCCGGCGTCACCCTCTCCTACATTCTGCGCGACTTTGACGCCGCGGACTTTGACGCGCGCAAGGAGACCTTCCGCGCGATCGCGGCCTTCCTGAACGATCGCTACGGCGCGGGCACGGTCGAGGTGACCTTCCGCGAGCAGTACCGCAACATGGCCGAGAAGTTCGGCGAGGCCGAGAAGTGCCTCGTTGACTTTGCGCTGGAGGCCAACCGCGAGGTCGGCATCGAGCCCGTGCTCGTGCCCGCGCGCGGCGGCACCGACGGCGCCCAGCTCACCTTCCGCGGGCTGCCCTGCCCCAACATAGCCACGGGCGGCTACAACGCCCACTCCGTGCGCGAGTTCGTGCCCGTGCGCAGCCTCGAGCTCACGGTCGACCTGCTGGAGCGCCTCGTTGCCAAGTTCGCCGCCGTCGGGGCGGGGGAGTAGGCGGTGGGCAGGACCTTGCTCGTCGTCCTGGCGCTCTTCACGCCGCTCGTTGCCCTCGTGTTCGAGCACGTGGGCAACGTCCGCATAACCGAGCGCCACCACAGCCACCACGACACCTACGTCGTCTCGGCCGAGTTCACCCGCTCGCTCGTGCTCGCCATGACGTTCATGGCGGCGCTTGGCCTGCTCGTTGCCTGGCTCTGCGACCAGGACGTGTTTCTCCCCGACGCGGTGACGGTGCTCGCGTTCTTTGACGCGTTTATCGTGACCTGCTTCGTCATGTGGCGCCTGCTGTGCCGCTACCGCGTCTCGACCTTCGGCGACACCATGGCCGTCACGCCCCTCGCGGGCCCGAAGGTCTGGGTGCGCTACGACCAGATCGACCGCCTCGAGTGGTCGGGCCTTCGCGTGGGCACCGGCTTTCGCAACCTCGTCGTGTGGGTCGGCGGCCGCCGTGCGGCGACCATTCTGGGATTTGTCGACGTCGAGCAGATCCTCTTGAGCATTGACCGCTTTGACCTGCTGCCTAACACCAACTAGGGGGCGCCGTGATCAAGCTGATCCTTTCAGACATGGACAACACGCTCGTCCCCTTTGGCGCGCGCCGCGTCTCGCAGCGCACCGTCGACGCAATCCGCGAGGTGCTCGACGCCGGCGTGCGCTTTGGTCCGGACACCGGGCGCGACTACGTTGAGCTCATGCGCTTCTTCGACGGTGACGAGACCTGCTTCATGACCGGCATCTTCTCCAACGGCAAGCGCGTGCGCGCCGACGGGCGCTACGTGCGGACCGTTCTTCTCGACCATGAGTCGCTCGTGCGCATTGACGAGGCGCTGCGCGGCGAGCAGGGCATGTTCCTGGTGTGCTACCCGGAGAGCTCCGACCTCACCAACCCCGCCTACGGCGTGGGGGCCACGCGCGCGGAGCTCGAGGTCTTTGCGCAGCGCTGCTCGTTCACCGGCAGGGTGGCCGACGCCGTGCCCGACGAGGACGTCATTGCGGCGACCATAGCCTGCCCGGGGCCGCCGGAGCGCATGGAGCGCTGCCGCGCGCTCGTTGCCGAGGCGGCGCCCGAGGTGAGGGTCGTCTCGCCCTTCCCCGAGTGGTTTGACGTGCTTCCGGCGGGCGTCTCCAAGGCCGACGGGCTCGAGGTCCTGCTGGAGGCGCTGGGGATCGGCCTCAACGAGGTGGCGGTCTTTGGCGACGCCGAGAACGACCTCACGATCATGCGCAAGGTGCCGCACTCGGTGGCCGTTGCCAACGCCACCGACGAGGTGCTGCGCGCGGCCCGCCACCGCGTGGGCGCGAGCACGGAGGAGGGCGTGGCCGACGCGCTCCTGGAGGTTGCCCGGGCAACGAGGGCGGGCGAGCTGCCCGCGTTTCTGAAGGAGGAGCTCCAGTGATCAAGCTCATTGCGACCGACATGGACGGGACCCTGCTCGACGAGCGCTCGCGCCTGCACGAGGAGACCTTCGACCTGATTCGGCGGCTGGCCGAGAAGGGCGTGCGCTTTGTGGCCAGCTCCGGGCGCCGCTACGACACGCTGCGCTGGTTCTTTGAGCCGGTGGCGGACGAGATGGACTACGTGGCCTCGCTCGGCACGCAGGTCTACGCCGACGGTCGGCTGCTCGACCGCGAGGTCTTCTCCACGCTCTCGGTGATCCGGCTCTTTGAGACGTGTCAAATGTTCGACTGCCTGCACCTGGCGCTCTACGACGCCGGGCACGCCTACCTGCTGAACGACCAGAGCGCCTACGTGCGCGAGCTCGACAAGGACCTCCCGGACGCGATCTGCGTCTTCGACCCGCCCTCGCCCGACGTGAGCATAATCAAGGCGTCGATCTGCTGCGACCGCCCCGAGCAGATCATGGACATGGCCTACGTGCTGGAGCGCGAGCTCTCCGAGTGGTTCACGTTTCTGCCGAGCGGCTCGAGCTGGATCGACGTGACGCCGCGCCACGTGAGCAAGGCGACGGGCCTCGCCCAGGTCATGCGCTACTGGGGGATCGAGCGCGACGAGGTCATGGCCTTCGGCGACTCCATGAACGACTACGCCATGCTGCGCTTTGTGGGCCACCCCTGCGTCATGGACAACGCGCGCTACGCCGTGAAGCAGGTGGCCGAGTGCGTGATCGGCTCCAACGCGGAGCACGCGGTGCAGGTGGCCATGCGGGAGCTGCTGGAGAGCCTGTAGGGGCGGGCGTCTTGGGCGCGGGCGCGGGCACGGGCGCGTTCTAGAAAACGGCGGGCTTGTCCTGACGGCGTCTAGGAATTGCCGGCCTTGTCTGGCGAGAAGGACCTTGGGCCGAGCAACCTCCCGGTTTTCCAGAGTTTTTCTCGCCAACGTCGCCGAATCCTAGATTGGCGCGCGACAACTGCCCGAGTTTCTAGAACGTCCCGTGACAAGGGCCGTGTTTTCCGGAAACGCGTTGGGCGAGAAGAACGGCGACTAGAACAACCGTTCGCGGAAAAGTCGTGGAGCCTCGTTGCGCGGCGCCGGGGCGTGGGGTATAACTCTCGGTACGCCTTTGCGCGACACCGTCGCACGGGGCGTCAACCACAACATTAGACGGAGGACTCGTGACTGCATGCCTTGGGGAAGCTATGCCCCGGGCCTGCGGCCGCGGGTCTTTTTCTTACCCGCGAACCCGGTACGCGCCAACGAAAGGAACGGCTATGACAGAAGCGAACATGCGCGTCCCCCTTGCGGAGCGCCTCAGGGACACGTGCGACGGCGGCGTCTCCCTGCCCGTGGCGGGGAAGATCCTCACCAGGCTCGCGCTGACGCCCATTGACGAGGTCTGCGAGGAGGACGCGGAGGCGGCCCGCGCGCTTGGGCGGCTTGCCATGATTGACGTTCTTGACGGGAGGAACCCGGCCGTGGCCGGCGACTGGGGACTTGACCGCACCTGCTACGCCTCCGTGGCGTGGTACGTGGAGATCGCGTTCCGCATGCGCGACGCGACCACCAACCCCGACTCCCGCCAAAGGCTCGCCAGGGTGACCAACCGGGCCATGAGGCACCTTGCGAACGTGTTTGGGGAGCTGCTGTCTGCCCTGACCGAGAACGACCTCGTAGTGCCCGGCGGTCCGCTTGGGATGAGGTGCGGGGGCGTCAGCAGCCTCGAGGAGTGGGTGAAGCGCTACGGCTCGGCCACCGCCCTGCGCGCGCTGCGCGTCCGGGAGCGGCCCGACACCAGGGCGCTTCTCGCGGGCTTTCTCTGCCTCCCGACCGAGCGCGTGGTGGGCGCGACAGCCCGTCTCGTGGGCGCCGTCCCGGGCGCGGGCTCCGGTGAGGCGGACCGGGTCAGGCGTCTCATGAGCCGCCTGCTCGAGGGCGGACCTCAGGACGGCTGGGTCATGCTCTGCCTGCGCACCGCCCTCAACGGCGACTGCGACCTGCGCCTGACCGACGCGCTGCGCCCCGTTCTCGTGACGCCGTTCGCGGAGCTCTGGGAGTCGGGCGCGCTGCGGGGCGAGGCGAAGGGCGCGACGCCGTCCTCGCGCGCGCTGTGCCCCGAGCTCGAGCGCAGGCTCGCTGCGGTTGCGGCATCATAGGAGGGGGCGGCTTTGAGAGGAGGGCCGATGGCGGACGAGGGCGCTCGCATGAGCGGTATGGTCTCCTCCCTGCGCAAGGGAGGGCGCCTGGACGAGGCGCTCGCGCTCGCGCGCCGCGAGCACGGGCGGCACCCGGAGGACGGGCGGCTGGCCCGCGCGCTCTCCTGGGTGCTCTGCGACCTGGTGCGTCGCGACGGCGGGAGCCCCGAGCTCCTTGTCGCCCACCTGCGCGAGCTCGCTGGGCTCGAGCTGGGCGAGCGGGGCAACGAGGTGCTCTACAAGAACCTCCTGCGTCGCCTGGTCGACGCCGCGTGGGACCTGAGGCGCGCGTGTGACGCCCGCGGCCTGCGCGCCCTTCTCGACGCGCTGCGCCAGAGCGTGCGCGTGGTGCCGGACGCGGAGTGGCGCGCCGCGGGGTCGCCCCGTTCGGACGGGGAGCTCCTGGCGTTTGCCGCGTCCGAGGCGGAGCCGCTGCTGCGCCCGCTCTTCTCGGCCTTCTCGGACGCGCCCGAGGACCTCGAGGCGCTGGTGGCCTGGTGCGGGCCGCAGCCCTTTGTCATGGCGGAGGATTTGCGTCACGGCAGCTGGGACGCCCCGGACGAGAGCGGCGCGGAGGCGGGTGGCCTTGGTGAGCTGCCGCGCGCGACGGTCTACGTGGAGTGGGCGAGCCCGCGGCGCGGCGCGCTTGGAATCACCGCCTATCGGCGCTCTGCCGTGCGCGAGTTCGGCGCGCCTTCGGTGAGCATTGAGCGTAGTGTGGTGCGCGACGCGCGGCTTGCCCGCGAGCTGCGCGCGCACGAGGTCTACGACGCCGTGCTCTCGCCTGACGGCCGCTCGATTCTGGGGGAGCCCCGGGTCTGCGCGGACGAGGCGCTGCGCTCCGTCTTTGTCCGACGGTTCGAGGGCCGCTTCGAGCGGGTGGGTGACTTCGGGTTTGTGCGGCTGCCCGGCGGGACCGCGGCGACGGGCGACGTCCTCGTGCCCGCGCGTATGGTCGCCGAGCTGGGGATTTGCGACCTCTCCGTGGTGAGCGGCGTTGCCGTGGCGTCGTTTCGCGAGGGCGAGAAGGACGCCGAGGGCTCGTGGGGCTTCGTGGTCGACGAGGTGGAGCACGTGGAGTCGCCGCGCGCCGACGAGGTGGAGCGCCGCGTCTCGGGCGTCGTGAGGTTTGCGCGCGGCGGCGCCGCCTTTGTGGGGGAGTGCCTGGTGCCGGCGCGGGTGGTGGCCGAGCGTGGGCTGCGCGAGGGTCAGGAGCTCACGGCGACGGCGCGCCTGCGCTGGGACAAGCGCCGACGCCGCTGGGACTGGGTGCTCGCCTAGGCGTGAGCGCCGAGCGCGCGGGCCACGGTCTTGCTGGCGCCTTCCACGGTTCCCCTGGCTCTTCCACGGTCCCTGGCGCCTTCTATGGTTTTGGGGCGAAAGTTTGATGCCCGTCGGACGAAAAAAGCCTCAAGTCCCCCGATTCGCCACGTTTCACAATGTATTGGGCAACGTTGTTGATACAAAACCGCGTTCTTCTCGCCAGCACATAAATTCTTCTCCCCAAAACAGAAAGATTCGTCAAAGAATCGACGTGCCGAGAAGCACGGAGAGCCCCAAAACCCAGAACTTAGGTTTTGCTGGCACCCGCCGGGAGACGCGGGACCCTCCCCGATTCGCAATCGTCCAGGCGTCTCTCTCGACTGTTCGGTTTCGCTGCTCAATCCGTGCAACGCGCCCGTTCACTACACGTAGTCGTCACGCGACCCTTCGCCAGGGTTTTTGCCTGCCGATCCTTCCCGTCGTCCGGGCTCGCCAATGCCACGTAAATCCAGGTTTTGGGTTTCTGGCCGCCCCGTGCTTCTCGACAGGTCATTTTCAAAGCGAACCACTTGGTTTTGGGGCAAAGGATTTATGTGCTGGCGAGAAGAACGCGGTTTTGTATCAACAACGTTGCCCAATACGTCGAGAAACGCGGCGAATCGGTGGCCCCACGGCCCTCCTCGCCCGACGGGCATCAAAGCTGTTGCCCAAAACGTGCAAGGGACGATTTGGGACCCTGCGGAAACGTCGTGGGATCCCGCAGCGTCGCTCGGTGGCTGCAAAGAAATAACGCGCACGGCAAATCGTGCGCGTTATTCAAGCCAAACAACCTGCGGGCCAAGACGGCCTTCGTGCTAGGCCAGCTTCACGATCTTGGTGCCGTGGACCTCCTGCACGCCGAGGGCCTCGGCCACGGACTCGGCGTTCTCAAAGGTGATCCCGCCGCCGGGCAGAATGGTCAGACGGCCCGCGGCGTGCTCGATCAGGCGACCCAGGCGCCCGAGGTTGTCCGCAATGGGCGTGCCGGCCGCGCCGCCGTGCGTGAGAATCCGCTCCACGCCCAGGTCGGCGAGAAAGTCGATCGCCTCAAGCTGCCGCTCCTCGGTGAGCTCGTCGAAGGCCATGTGGAAGGTCACGGCCACCGGCGCGACCTCCGCGCCCGTCTCGTCGCTCACGTCTCCGTGCGCCGCCTCGATGAGCCGCGCCGTCATGTCCCGGTCCACGACCGCCTCGCCGGTTGCGGGGTCCGCGGTCAGACACCCAAAGACGACGCCGTCAACGCCCAGGCTCCGTGCCATGGCCACGTCGTCGAGCATGATCTGCTCCTCCGCGGCCGTGTAGACGAAGTTGCCGCCGCGCGGCCGCGCCATGGCCATGACGGCGGCGCCGGTCTCCCGCGCAATGCCGACCGCGGCGCGAATCACGCCGTAGCTCGGGCTCGTGCCGCCCACGGCGAGGTTGTCGCAGAGCTCGATCCTGCCCGCGCCCGCCGCGATCGCCGCCGGGACCCGCTCGACGTTCTCCGCACAGAACTCTCTCAGCAGTGCCATGAGGCCTCCCCTCGCTCCGGAATCGTTGAGTTCATGATAACGGGAGGGCACCTGCCGCCGTCCGCGTCACGTGCACCATCTCCGCCGCGTGGGGCGGCGGGACGTGCGATTGAGTTGCGCGCGAGCGGCGGACTAGCATACATAAAACAACCTAGAGAGCGGAGGCGTGACCATGAAGCGTCTTATCAGCTGCGACACCTCGGACCTCGAGGGCCGGACTCGTCAGGAGCTCCTCGGAGCCCTGGAGGCGAGCGAGGGGCGCGTGATCGTCCAGGAGCTCTCGCTCTTCCGCGACGCGGCCATGCTCGAGCCCATTACGGACGCCGAGATCGCCTGCGCCTTTGGCGCCGACCTCATTCTCCTGAACGCCTTCGACTGCGTGAACCCGCACATTGCCGGCATTACCGCGCCCGCGACCTCGGCTTTGACTTCATTCTCCTCACCGGTAACCCCGGCACGGGCGTCGACAACGCCGCCATTGTCGAGGCCACGCGCGCCATGCGCGAGGCCTTGGGCGACGACATGCTGATCTTTGCGGGGAAGATGCACGCTGCGGGCTCGCGCGCGGAGGCGGGCGAGAAGATCGTGTCCAAGGAGGACATTCGCGCCTTTGCGGAGGCGGGCGCCGACGTCATTCTCCTTCCCGCCCCCGGCACCGTGCCCGGCGTGTCCTTCGAGTTCGTGCACGGCATGGTCTCCTACATTCACGAGCTCGGCAAGCTCTCGCTCACCGCGATCGGCACCTCTCAGGAGGGCGCGAGCACGGCCGGCACGGACTTCATTTCCCTCATGGTCTCCAACAAGACCGGCCAGTCGATCTGGGGTCTGATCTTTGCGGCCAACTGCGTGGTGCTGGTGGTCTTTGGTGCCATGTTTGGCTGGGAGGCGGCGGCGTACTCGATCATCTTCCAGCTCATATCCACCAAGGCGATCGAGATGTTCTACCACCGTTACGACCGCGTGACGCTGCAGATCGTGACCAAGCGGCCCGAGCAGATCCTCGACGCCTACAACGAGGTGCACAAGCACGGCTCCTCGGTCATGGAGGTCATGGGCGGGCGCAGCCGCCAGCGCTACTGGCTGATCAACACCGTGGTCTCCTCCTACGAGATTGACGACGTCATGCAGCTCATTCGCGAGAAGGACGGCGGCGCCGTGGTCAACGTGTTCCGCACGGAGAACTTCTTTGGCAACTTCTACCGCGCGCCGATCGACTAGATGCGACGACTGCCCCTTGGCGCCCCGTTGGCCCCGGTCGGCGGGGCGTTTCTATTTGGCGAGGTCAGCTCAAAGACCAGTTGGTAGCGAGTAAAAGAAAAAGCTCGGAGCCGTTTATAGGCTCCGAGCTGCTGTTTCATGGTCGCGGGGGCAGGATTTGAACCTACGACCTTCGGGTTATGAGCCCGACGAGCTACCAGACTGCTCCACCCCGCAATTGGTGCACCTCGTGTGTGCAAGGAATAACTATACGCGTTGCACTTCTCGGCTGCAAGGTTTTTCTCGATTGTGAACGCTTCTCCACATGAGCGCACCACCTGCACAGAGACGAATGTCGGTTATGTACACCCTTTCGCCGCAGATGCGGCGCCGGCTTTGCAAACACGCAGGTAGAAGCGGCGGTGCTACTTGGCGTCCCGCGCGGGGGTGTACATAACCGGAACCGTCGCCCAAGAACGCATATGAGACAAGAATAGTCGCATTCAGTAAGCCTTACGCATTGCGCCGCTTTTGCGAAGTCCTCGCTCGTCCGCGTTTTTCCTGCTACACGGGTAAATCAAAGCAACAGTGCCCCGCAAACGGTCGCGGGGCAGCCCAACAGAGAGGATAGACGATGCATTCAGTAACCGCCGCGGGACACACCGCGAGAGCGGGCGGTTCAGCCGTGGAGCGCTTTGCGGTCCTTCCGATCCTCATACTCATTCTCGCGCAGATGGGCACCTCGGGCGACAACGGCGCCCTGTCGCTCGCCGCCTCCGCGCTCACGCACGACCTCGGTGCCACCACGTCGGAGATCCAGCTCGCCAACATGGTCTACCCGCTCATGGGTGGCGCGTTCATGATTGCGGGCGGCCTGGTCGGCACCATTGTCGGCTGGAAGCGCACCTTCCGGATCGGCGCGGCCCTCTGCGCGCTCGGCGAGGTCGGCTGCGCGCTCGCGCCCAACATGACGGTCTTCGTCTGGGTCGGCCGCGTGCTCGTGGGCTTTGGCGCGAGCTTCCTGATTCCGTCCGTGCTCGGTCTCATTCCCTGCCTGTACCAGGGCCACAACCGAACCGTCGCCTTTGGCTGCATTGGTGCCGCCTCCGGGCTCTCGGCGCTGCTGCCACTTATGCTCGGCGTCGTCATGGAGGCCTTTGGCATGCACGTGACGTTCCTCGTGCTCGCCGCCTACTTCCTCGCCGTGCTGGGAGTCTCCGCCAGCCTGCCGCACATAAGCCAGGTCGACGAGAAGCTCAAGTTCGACGGCCTCGGCGTGGCGCTTGCCGCCTCCGGCCTGTTCATGTTCCTGGTGGGCGTCTCGAGCATTTCCTCGTGGGGCCTCATTGAGCCGCTCGACACCTGCCCGTTCACCTTCTTCGGCCTCTCCCCGGCGCTGCCGCTCGCCCTTCTCGGCGTGGTGGTGCTGATCGTGCTCGTGCGCGTGGAGAAGGGCGTTGAGCAGCGAAACGGCGTCGCGCTGCTCCCGCAGTCGTTCCTTCACACACCGCAGGTTCTCGCCGGCCTCGCCGCCAACGCGATCACGTTCTTCTTCATGGGCGTCCAGTCCATTCTCATGGCCCCCTACCTGCAGCTCGTTGCCGGCTGGAGTCCCATTGACGTGGGTGTGATCTCAATCGTCACCGGCGTGCCCACCTTTGCGCTGGCGCTCGGCATTCCCAAGCTCGCGCCGCACGCAAACCCGCGCCACGTCATTCAGGCCGGCTACGTGATCATGGCCGCTGCCCTCGCGATCATGGCCTTCTCGGTGACGATCAACGGCAGCAACGCCTTCGGCGTCTACCTCGGCGCGTTCGTCGCGGGCGTGGGCGCGGGCACCGTCTCGTCGCACTCGAGCAACGTCGTGGCCCTTGCGGTGAGCGAGCGCGACGCGTCGCAGTCCGGCGGCATTCAGAGCACCATGCGCAACGTCGGCCAGGCCATTGGCGTTGCGCTTCTCGGCGCGGTGCTGCTGCTCGGCATAACGGGCCAGGTCCGCGCGGGTGCGGCGGCTGACCCCGCCGTCTCGCCGGCGGTCAGCGAGCAGGTGGCGCAAATGAGCATCAACCTCGGCAGCAACCAGGAGTTCCGTGACCAGATTGCCAACATAGACATGACCGAGTCCGAGGAGAGCGCCCTCGTGAACATAGAGGCGCGCGCCCGCTACGAATCAACGCGCGTGGCCTACGGCGTGGGCGCCGCGATCATCCTGCTTGGCCTGCTCACGACCCCGGCGATCAAAACCTTCGAGAAGCACGAGGGCTGAGCCCGGTTCCTCGAATTAGGCGATTTGGCAGAGTGTGAAATCCACGACCTGCGGTTCTTCTCGGCGCCTTCCTTGAAAACGGCGACTTGGCACGCAAAATTCTGCCAAGTCGCCATTTTCCCGGATTGGCAGTCGAGAAGAACCTCGCCTAGAGGCCGTATGCGTCGACGGGAACAACGTCCCACCGGTCGTCGACGACGGGAACGGCGCGCCCCCGCGTCCGTTCACGCTCGCGTCCATTCCAGTGAACGCCGTCGATGAGCTCAAGCTCCTCGTAGAGCTGCTGCCTTAGGCGCCGGTATCTCGCCTGCTGTGCGCGCGTGAGGTGCGGCTTGGGAATGCCCAGCGTCCTGCGAATGATTTCCGCGAGCCCGTCCATGTAGTCGAGGTCGTGGTACTGCACCGCCGTGACGATGTGCTCATCTATTCCGAGGGCGATGAGCTCCGTGTGTCGCTCCGCGTCTCGCGCGTGGGCCTCCGCGCTGTTGTGGTCCCCTCCGTCGTACTCGACTGCCACGCCGCGGCCGGCGGCGCCTGGCGCTCGCAGCAGAATATCAGGCTTGCGTACGCCCGGCCGCATTGCGTCGCGCACACGTTGAACAGCGACGGGATCGTTCATGGCGAGCACGTCAAAGCCGTAGCCACCCCGCATGCGCGCAAGGCCCAAGCGCATAGAGAGCCGCGTCTCTTGCGGTGAGCCCGAGCGAACGCATGCACTGGAGAGCGCGCGACGGACGCGATCTGTCCCGCGCTCCGAGCCGAGCGCGTCAAGGTGCGCGAGTATGAGCTCAGGTGTAGTGAGCGGCTCCCATCGCTGGAACATTCCCTTTTCAAGGCTCGGCGCGATGGCGTAGAGGCCAAGGAGCTCTGAGAGCAGAAACGCGAGCTCAAGGTCGGTGAGCAACGACGCCATGACCACGGGCAGGTGTTCCGGCGAGACGCAGCGTACTCCCGGCGCGACTTCGAAGGCGGACCCCGCGGGAAGCTCTGCGGGGGAGGGGTGGGTACAGACGAGCTTGGTGCGCGAACGAGGTGCATCCCTGGTCACGAGCACTTCAAGGGGGAGCGCTGTGTGGGCGAGCTCGGGTGTCTGGGCTATGAGCGCACGCAGCTCCTCGCCGCTGGGCACGCAGTTGGGAACGCACGCGTCGCAGCGTTCTCGCCGTTCAAGGCGCCAGCGCAGACGGGCACTGCGCAGCACCTCTAGGGCCGTGGTATGTGTGAGCAGAATGTCCATGCACATACGGTAGAGCATTAAGTACCGTGCAACGTTGTTACAATAAAAAAGCTGGTCACGAATCTGACACGTATCTATCACGAAACTAACCGAGCGCAGGGTTTCGTGGCGTGAGGCCTCGACGTCCTCAAAACTGGCGACTTGGCAGGAAATCCCGCGCCAAGTTGCCAATTCTTAAGAAGCGGCCGAGAAGAACCGCAGCTCGTCGTGTTTCTCGTCTGCCAAGTCGTCGATTTTCAGGAGCGCCCGTCCTTACAGGTCGCGCGCGGTGAGGATCTCCTGGGGAATCAGGCGCGCGCCCTCCACGACAGCGCGCAGGTACGCGAGCTCCTTCTTGTCCAGCACGCCCTCCAAGAGCTCGAGGCCGACCAGCCGCACGCCGCGCTGGTCGGTCTCCTCGTTCTGGAGCGGGTCGGGGAAGCGGCGCATGGCGCGCCGCAGCATCTTCCGGTACGCCGGCGCAAACGGCTCCACCGCAAAGCGCCCGTCGGCCATGTCGGCGAGCTTGGCCAGAATGGAGAGGCCGGCGCGGTCGATGTCGCCCCAGTAGAGTATGCGCACGTCGTCAGCGCCCAGCGTGTCGAGAAGATCGGGCAGCTTGTGGGGGTCGTCCACGAGGTAGCCGTTACCAAAGACGACGCCGTGGACGCGCTCGCCAAAGAGCTTCTTGCGGCCGTCCAGGAACAGGGCGTTTCGCATGTTGACCCAGGGGTCGAGGTTCTCGGAGACCACGAGGCGCAGGTGGCGGTGGTGCTTGGGAATGTGGTGCAGCAGCTCGAGCTTCACCTGCGGCCGGCAGCTCACGACGTCGGTGATTCCCATGAGGTGCAGGAGCTTGCGGCCGTCGGACTCCACGGCGAGGAACTTCTCGTCGCCAAAGAGCTGGTAGGAGAGCTCGCGCAGGCTGAGGGTGCCGTCGCCGAGCGTGGCGCCGCCCGCGAGCGCGGCGTCGAGCGCGCGCAGCTCGCGCTCGAAGCGCAGGAAGGCGTCGGGCGTGCTGAGGAGCCAGCCGTTGATCCACAGGCGCGGATCGAGGTCAATGATCTGGCGGCGCACGTCGTTGAGCTCGGGCGACTGCTTGCGAATGGTGTCAAGGCCGGCGAGCCCGTGGCCAGCGCGGCGCGCGGGCGGGCGCGGGGGCTCGGTGCGGGCGATCGAGCGCTCGTCCTTCTCGGTTGGATCCTGCTGCTCGCGGGGGACGCGCAGCGCGTAGTCGTCGCCCGCTGGCTCGAGCACGCCGGCCTCGACCAGCGCCCGGAGCGCGGACTCGTCCGCGTCGTACTTGTCCAGGACGGCAGCCACGTCGGCGGCGGGCAGCGGGCTCTTGCGCACACGGACGAGGCCGCTTGCGATGCCGCCCGCCACGCTGCGGAACTGCGAGGGAAGCTGCTTGCTCAGAATCTTGGCGAGCGTGAGCACCGTGTCGTGCTCCTGCTCGGTGAGTCGGTGTGCCATGGGGGTCCTTTTCTCGTGGGTGCCCCCACAGCATACCGCGTTGGCGGCCCAAACTCTGGCGTATGTGAGAGCGCGACGTTCTTCTCGCCTGGCGATAAGAACGTCGCGCCTCAACTACCTCGTACTATGCAAACTCAAATCACCAGCGGCCCCTGAGCGCTCTCGCATACGCCAGAGTTTGCGGAGGGGCCGGCGGCTCGCTACGACAGGGCCGCGCTCCAGGCGCTCTGCAGGCCGAGCACGATCACGAGCGAGAGCACGTTCACGACGAGCGCCGCGATCGCGAGGCCCTTGCCGCCCTTGGTGCCGCGCACGGTGCCAACGACGCCCACGATCGAGAAGACCAGGCCGATGGCGCCGATCATGAACGAGAGGTTGTTGACGATGGGGATCCACGAGGTCACGATCGCGAGGATTCCCAGCACGAGGCCGACGATCGCGGCGGCCGAGGTGGGCTTGTTGCTGTCTGCCATGGAGGCTCCTTTCGCTTGGGTTTTCCGCGCCTCACAGTATGGAGAGCGCGCCGCCGCGTTTCATTAGCTGCGAGCTAATGAATGCAACTCGGCGTGTTGGTACGCTGCAGCTACCTGAAGGATCGCGTTTGAAAGAACGGGTGATTTGGAATGAGGAAGATCAAGACGCTGGGACACGGCATGCTCGTTGTCGCGCTCGCCGCCGCCGTGGCGGCGCCGCTGACCCTGACCGCGTGCGGCGGCGAGTCCGAGGCGGAGCCCGAGGCTGCCGCCGAGGAGCAGGCCCAGGAGGCCGAGCCCGCGGAGCAGGCCCCGGCCTCCGACTACGCCGTGACGATCGACGGTGCCACGGTCACCACCGACTACGACGGCAACCCCGCGGTGATCGTGGACTACACCTTCACCAACAACTCCGACGAGGCCACGTCCTTCTCGGCCGCCTGCTACGCCAAGGTGTTCCAGAACGGCGTCCAGCTCGAGCCCGCGTTCGTGACGAGCGAGGACCTGGGCAACGGCTCCATAGCAGAGATCAAGCCGGGCGCGACCACCCAGGTGCGCAGCGCCTACACCCTGACCGACCAGTCCGACATCTCCGTTGAGGTGGAGGAGCTCTTCTCGCTGGATGATACGATGCTGGCAGAGGCCACGTTCTCGGTGGCGTAGCGCGGACGAGAGGGGAGGAGCCCGCATGAGCGAACCGCTGACCGAGGAGCTGCTCGACGAGCTCCTCTCCACGTCGAGCCTTGACGCCTATCTCGAGGAGCACGAGCCGCGCGCGCTCTCGCTCTCGGAGTACCTGCAGCAGCTGCTGGACGAGAAGGGCCTCGAGCGCTCGCGCGTGGTGCGCATGGCCAACCTGAACGACACCTTTGGCTACCAGATCTTCCAGGGCACGCGCCACCCCAGCCGCGACAAGGTGCTGCAGATCGCCTTTGCCATGGCGCTCACGCTGCGCGAGACCAACCGCGCGCTCACCGCGGCCGGCGTGAGCGAGCTCTACTGCAAGGACCGGCGCGACGCGATCATAATCTTCTGCCTGGACCGCGGCTGCTCGCTCCAGAAGGTCAACGAGGAGCTCTACCGCTTTGGCGAGAAGACCATCTGCTAGCGTCCGCTCCGCTCCCGGAATTAGGCGACTTGGCAGAGCGTGAGAAACGCGACCTGCGGTTCTTCTCGGCCCTTTCCTGAATTTTGGCGACTTGGCACAGGAATTCCTGCCAAGTCGCCATTTTCCAGGAGTGCCAGCGCAACGCGGCCTCTGCTAGGATGGGCGCATGGAAGATGCGCTCTCAAACTACCTTGCGGCGATTGACCGCGACAGCTGCTATCGCGTGGACGCGACCCTCAAGCGGGGCCGCCTCGAGACCACCGAGCGGGTCTACTTTGTGGGCGAGAATGGCGCCGAGCTAGGACCATTTGTGCGCAAGTACCTCGCTCCTGGCTTGGGCGGCGCCTACGAGACCGTGTTCGCGGCGCAGCGCGACGGAGCGCGGCTCTCGCACCTGCCGCGGATCGTCGAGTGCCACCGCCAGGGCGACCAGCTCGTCGTGGTCATGGAGCACGTGTCCGGCGAGACGCTCGCCGGGGCGGTGGCGAGCTCGGACGACCGCCTCGACCTTGTGCGCCGCGTCTTTCCCGACCTCTGCGACGCGGTGAGCGAGCTTCACGAGCTTCTTGACCCGCCCGTCATTCACCGCGACCTCAAGCCTGGCAACGTCATGGTCTCCGCGGGTGGCGTCACCCTCATTGACCTGGGCATTGCACGCAGCTGGCGCGAGGACGCCCAACAGGACACCACCCACTTTGGCACGCGCTCCTACGCGCCGCCCGAGCAGTTTGGCTTTGGGCAGACGGACGTGACGAGCGACGTCTACGCTCTGGGCATGCTGCTCTTCTTCTGCCTCACGGGGCGCGACCCCGCGCCGTCGGACCGCGAGCGCGGCTTTGCGGCGGACGGCGTGTCCGCCGAGCTGCGCCCGGTCATTGCGCGCGCCGCCGAGCTCGACCCCGCACGGCGCTTCCCGTCCGCGCGTGCGCTCAAGGAGGCTCTGCTCGCGGCGCTTGCCCAGGACCCGGTCGAGAAGAGCGCGCGGCGTCCCCTGCTCGCCCGCGTTCCGCGTCGGCTGGGCGTTGCGTGGAACGTGCTCGTGACGGTCGGCTGCGCGCTGCTGCTGATCGGCTGCGTGGGGGCGATGCTCTATCCAAACGCGGAGATCGCGGCGTGGCCCACGTGGTACCGGCTCTACGCGTACCTGGCCTTTGCTATGCCGGTCTCTCTTGTTGGCTGCTACCTGCTGCTCGACCGCCGGCCGCTGCGGCGCAGGGTTCCCGCGCTCGCGCACCTTACCGTGCGTCAGGAGACGCTCCGGGTGCTGCTCGTTCTTCTCGCGCTCTTTGTGGCCTGGGCCGTTGCGACCGCGATTGCGCGGATTTAGCCCAGCGCCCGAATCGTTGCCTCAAGCTCCGCGGCGTCTCCCGTGAAGTGGTGTGCGTGCATGCCGGCGATGCGCGCGCCCTCGCAGTTGTCCGCGTTGTCGTCCACGAAGAGGCACGACTCGGGGGCAAGCTCGTAGCGCTCGCACAGCAGGCGGAAGATCGCGGGGTCCGGCTTCATGATTCGTTCCATGCCCGAGACCACGACTCCGTCGAGGTGCGGCGCGGCCGGCGCGTGGCCGAGCTGCTCCATTATGTTGACGTTGGCGTTGGAGAGCACGTAAATCTTGTAGCCCTCGCCCTTGAGGCGAATGGCCAGGTCGTTGACGTCCTGGAGCGGCTCGGAAAGCTCGGGCCAGCGGCGGAAGCACTCGTTGAGGTTGGGGTGCAGGCGCTTTGGCAGGTGCGCGGCCGCCACGCGGCGCGCGGTTTCGTGGCTGACGGTCCCCGAGTCGAGCAGGGCCCAGATGGGGGCGGCAAAGAGCGCGCCGTTGAGCAGCGCGGCGTCCTCGGGCGTGTCCGTGAAGCGTGACGCGAAGTATGCCCCGTCAAACGTCATGAGCACGTTGCCCATGTCAAACACGACGGCGCGCAGCTTGCGGTCCATTGGCGGCTCCCTTCGTTTCCTGAGGCGAGTATAGCGGCGACGGACGCGCCGGAGGTTTCCCGATTTTTGTCAACTTGGCAGGTGGGCGAGAAGGGCGATGTTGAGACAAGGAGGTTGCTTCGCTGACGAGCCTTTTCCGGCTTTGTTATCCTGGCGGCAAGCATTTGAACGGAGGCAGAAGTATGGGCGAGCAGTTCTCTGAACGATATGTGTCAAACATGGCTCAGTCGGAGCAGGCGGATGTTGAGCAAGGTCTGCGCGCCGGATTTATCGATGCCGGTCAGGAGTCCAAGGAACAGTATCGCCCCCGCCTGATAGCAAACGACAAGAGCACCGGCACCAATCTGTTGGCGGTCCTCAAGTACCAGCTTTCCCAGTGCAAAAGCTTCGACATATGCGTTGCGTTCGTGGCAAACAGTGGCTTGCAGCCTTTGGTAGAGGTTCTCTCCGAGCTCAAGCGTCGCAATATCAGGGGGCGCTTCCTCACTTCGACTTATCTGGCCTTCAATTCGCCGGATGCCTATGGAAAGCTGCTCGAGTACGACAACGTGGAGGTTCGTGTCTACCAGGGTGACCTGCATGCGAAAGGATACATTTTCGATCACGGTGCGACGAGTACGGTTATTGTTGGAAGCTCCAATCTCACCCAAACGGCGCTTACGTGCAACCGCGAATGGAACGTGCTCTTCCGCTCCTATGGGACGGGCGACATGCTCATCTCGCTTGAGGAGGAGTTCGAGTCTATTTGGCAGGACACCCTGACAGCCCGTCTGACCCCAGAATGGATTGCACGCTACCGTGAGACGTGGACGCCTCCCGAGCCGCCAAGTGTGCGTCCCTTCATTACCTACGACGGAGCGACTAACAGCATTTCCACGAGAATTACTCCCAACAAGATGCAGCGACCCGCTCTTGAGGCGCTGGCCAAGCTGCACGAACGCGGTGAGCGCCGCGCCCTTCTCGTGTCTGCAACGGGAACGGGTAAGACATATCTCTCGGCCTTTGATATCGAAGCGGAGAAGCCTGCACGCGTTCTGTTCCTCGCGCACCGTCAACGCATTTTGGAGGCCTCGCTTGCCAGCTATAAGAAGCTGCTGGGTGACGCCTATACATATGATATTTATCAACCTGGACGCGTCGAAGGGGGTGCCCAGGCCACCTGCCTGTTCGCCATGTGCTCGACAATCGTCCGCCACCTGGAAGAGTTCGATCCGACGACATTCGACTACATAGTGGTGGATGAGGCTCACCGCACGGGGTCGGAAGGCTACCAAAGGATCATGGAGTATTTCGATCCAACGTTTTACCTGGGCATGACGGCAACGCCTAACAGGACTGACGGTTTTGACGTCTTTGCCGCGTTCAATCACGTCATAGCTTTTCAGATTACCTTGCAGGATGCCCTCGAGAACGACATGTTGGCACCCTTCCACTACTTTGGAATCGCCGACCTCAAGATCAATGTTGACGATATCGAGGATCCCGCGCTTTTCTCCAAGCTGACCTCAGACGAGCGCGTCAGACACGTCGTCTCCAAGATCGAGGAGTACACCGTAGATAAAAGCCAGCGCCGAGGCCTCATCTTCTGCAACCGAAACGATGAGGCGACGGAGCTGTCGCGGCGCTTCAATGAGCTGGGCTATAAGACGTGCGCGCTGAGCAGCGACAATAGGGACGAGCAGAGAAACGAAGCTATCGCGCGGTTGGAGCGGGGCGAGCTTGAATACATTTTCTCTGTCAACATCCTGAACGAGGGTGTCGACATTCCCAGCGTCAATCAGATCATTATGCTCAGGCGTACCGAGTCGGCAATTGTCTTTGTTCAGCAGCTTGGACGTGGCCTGAGGAAGGCTGAGCAAAAGGACTATGTGCTGGTTCTCGACTTTATCGGCAACTATCAGAAGAACTTCTTCGTGCCGGTGGCACTTTCCGGTGACAGGACCTTCAACAAGGACAACCTGAGAAAGCTGGTCAAGGAGGGGTCAACAGTCATTCCCGGAGCCTCAACGGTGAGCTTCGATCGAATAGCCGAGGCACGTATCTACGAGGCCATTGACGGCGGGAAGTTCAGCGCGGTAAAGCTGCTGAAGGAGGAGTATTTCGATCTCAAGAGAATGCTCGGGAGAATCCCCGCGCTTGAGGAGTTTGACGCAAACAATGCCATAGATCCGCTGCGTCTTTTCGATAAATTCGGGTCGTACCACGCGTTTCTCTCGAAATACGATCCCGATTATGAGGTCACATTCAACGCGAGGCAGGAGAGCATACTTAAATTCCTTTCGCAGAAGCTCGGAAGCGGCAAACAGCTCGAGGATCTCCTGACCGTCAAGCGTTTGGTGTTGGGGGCCCTTGGCTCGTGTGACCGCGAGCTTGAGCGCGCGTATGATTCGGTTGCGCTCGAAAGGGCCCGCCGCTCCGCCGTGTCTTTGCTCTCGGGCACCTTCTCTGGCTCGAAGTTGTTCACTCCTCTTGTTGAGGGATCGAGCGGCAATCCGAGGCTCTCCCAAGTTTTTGCGGACGCATTGGCGGATGCCGAGTTTAGGCGTCAGGTGCTCGAGGTTGTCGATTTCGGCATCTCTCGCCATGCGAAGAACTATGGGACACCGTACAAGGATACGGCACTCGTTCTCAACGCCAAGTACACGTACGAGGAGGTCTGCTATCTCCTCAACTGGGAAAAGAATGTCAACGGTCAGAGCATTGGAGGCTATCTGCTCAATCGTGCAACCAATACCTTCCCGGTGTTTATCAACTATGAAAAGGACCCGGACATATCGGATGGTACGAAGTACGAGGATAGGTTCATTACTGATAGAGAGCTCGTGGCTATATCAAAGCAGGGACGTCACCTAAATTCCCCCGAGATCGAACAGCTGAAGGCATGGCCGGGCAACGGCATGCGCGTTTTTCTTTTCATGCGCAAGAACAAGAACGATGCAGACGACTGCAGGGAGTTCTACTTCTTGGGGGAGATGTTCCCCACGGGGGAGTACAAGGAGATCGTGATGCCTGGGGTGAACAAATCTGCTGTTGAGATTACCTATGAGCTGATGGATCCCGTTCGACACGATCTATATGACTACCTGACCAGCAACATCGATCTGGTCGAGCAGCAGTCCTAACGATCCAGTGCCTTCTCGAGTGCCCTGACTACCTGTATGTCCGCAGGAAGCCAGTCGACGTCCCAGAGCTGGTCAGAGTTGAGCCAGCGGAGATTCTCGTGTTCGGAATCGTTGATGGTTCCAGAGGAGATCTCACAGGTGAAGCACTCCATTGACAGGTGGAATGTCTCGTAGTCATGCTCGACGGTGCATAGGTGCTCAAGGCCTCCGATGGTTACATGAAGCTCCTCGCCGATTTCGCGAACGCATGCCTGGGCACCGGTTTCGCCAGGCTCGAGCTTGCCACCGGGAAACTCCCAGCCGTCCTTGAACTCGCCATAGCCACGTTGAGCTGCGAGAACCTTGCCATCCCTGCATATGATCGCTGCCGCTACACGCACCGTCTTCATTGCGCCTCCTTTGAGCCCGCAGGAAAGTATATTCGATTGGTGGGATTGTTCATGACTGGCGCCAGGCAAAACGTCGGGCTGCGGGGAGAACGTTTCGCTGAGTTGTTGCCAAATCAGACGTCTTATGCATGATTGTTGCTCGCTGGCTGGGTTTTCACTTTGCGCGTTTCCAAAAAGCGGCAGGATTCTTTTATTTGAAAATCTATAACGTGCGACCTTCGCAGAGAAAATCGTGCACAAGACGTCCTTTATGGCAACAGACGCCAAGAACTCTCGTCGGAAACGGCACCCTCCGACCGCTTGAGGCTTGCTACACTTAATCCCATAGGCCACAAGAAAGGATCCACCATGTCTGACGTGCTGTTTGTTGAGTATCCGAAGTGCAGTACCTGCAAGCGCGCGAAGGCGTGGCTAGACGCGCATGGCGTTGCGTACACCGACCGGCACATCGTCGAGGACAACCCTACCGCCGAGGAGCTCGCCGCATGGCAGGCTCGCTCCGGCCTCCCCGTGCGCCGCTTCTTCAACACGAGCGGAGTGCTCTACCGTGAGCGCAACGTGAAGGCGCAGCTCGACGCCGGCATGTCAGACGCGGACGCTTTTGCGCTTCTCGCCGAGAACGGCATGCTGGTCAAGCGGCCGATCGTCGTGGGCGAGGACTTCGTGCTCGTGGGTTTCCGCGAGGCGGAGTGGGAGAAGGCGCTGCTGTAGCAAACGCGAGGCAAGCACCTGTTTTCTAGTTGCGCGTGAATCACAAATCGGGGCCCCAAGGACGGGTCCCGATTTCCTTGTGAGCCGCCTGCCTGCGGTTCTTCTCGCCCGGCGCGCTTGATTCTAGTTGCCTTCTAGTTATCATGTAGTTATCAAACAGTGCAATCGATTGGTGGCCCATATGTCTGATGCCGACAAGATCGAGCTCATCTACTCGCTGGTTGGCTTTCCCAGCGAGACGGAGTGGCTTGAGTTCAAGGAGGGGAACAGCGAAGCCGAACGCATAGGCAAAGACATTTCTGCGCTGGCAAACTCTGCTGCCTACCTTGGGCGGGACTTTGCCTATCGTATCTGGGGCGTCGCCGACGAAACGCACGAGCTTGTCGGAACCGCCTTCAATCCCTATACGAAGAAGGCGAGGGGAAACCAGAATCTACTGATCTGGCTGCCTCAGTTCCTATCTACAAATGCCAGCTACGAATTTGATTGTTTCGATTATGCCGGAAAGAGCTTTGTCGTCCTCAAGGTGTCTGCGGCAACGGGGCAGCCGGTGAGCTTTGACAAGGCGCTCTATATTCGCGAGGGTAGTAGCACGAAACGCTTGGAGAACGGAACTGCCAAGGAGGCAGAGCTCTGGAGGCGTCTCCAGCGTTCGGACTTTGAGACGCGTCCGGCACGGGCCGACCTTACTGCAGACGAGGTCCTTGCGTTGCTCGACGTTGACGCGTACTACTCCCTCTCGGGAAACCGCAGGCCCGAACAGGAGCAGAGCATCCTCGATACGCTTTGCGAACAGGAGCTTGTCTTCAGGCAGGATAACGGTCGCCTGGGGATATCCAACCTGGGAGCGCTGCTCGTCGGGCGCGATCTAGGGGAGTTCTACGGTCTGAGCCGGCGTGCGCTGCGGGTGATGTGCTATGCGGGCAAGGGAAACCTTGAGATCATCGAAGACCAGACATTTAACAGCGGTTACGCGCTGGCGCTTCCCAAGGCAGAGGAGTTCATAATGGCGCGCGTGCCAAAGCGCGAGTTGGTGGATGGCGCCTTTCGAAGAATCGTGGCCGCCTACCCCCAGAGGGCGGTCCGTGAGCTGCTCTCCAACACGGTGATTCACCAGGATCTCTCCGATGCTACCGAGGGTCCCATGGTGATGCTCTATGAGAACAGAATCGAGTTTTCCAATCCGGGAACGACGCTCATCCCGGTCGCTCGGCTGCTCAACGCTCCGCCAAAGACGCGGAACACAAAGCTGGTCAACCTCATGCGGCAAATGGACCTCTGCGAGGAGGGCGGCACGGGGTGGGACCTGACGGTGGCGTCCTGTGAGGCCGCACACATGGCTGCCCCAAAGGTGCGCAGCGAGGATGGCATGGGGACGCGGGTGACGCTTCTTGCCGGGAGTGCTTACGATCACATGACCAAGGCAGAGCGACGCGATGCCGTGTACTGGCACGCCTGCCTTATGTTTGCGCAAGGGGAGTCCATGGGGAATCAGTCGCTGCGCGAGCGCTTTGGGCTTGAGGAGAACCGTAAGAACACGGTGGCAATGTCCAGGCTTATCAGGGATTGCTGCGAGGCAAGGCTCATAAAAAGCGAGGATGAAGAGGCGGGGGACAAGTATCGCCGCTACATCCCCTATTGGGCGTGACCCTGTCGCACGAACACCTGTTTTCTAGTTGCGCGTGAATCACAAATCGGGGCCCCGGGGACGGGCCCCGATTTCTTTGTGAGCCGCCTGCCTGCGGTTCTTCTCGCCCGGCGTGCTTGATTCTAGTTGCCTTCTAGTTATCACGTGGGTATCAGGCGGGGGCGCGAGGGCATCGTGCCCGGCGTCCGTGGCATACTGGACACGGCGAAGGGGGCGAGAAGGACATGGTGCAGAGACGGCGGGTCAGGCGCTTTGCCCAGGTGCGTGACGACCTGGGGTGCAACCTCAGCCAGGATGAGCTCCTCACTGCGCTCACGACGCCGGACGCACATGTGGCCAACACGGCGTTCGCGAACCTCGAGCTCGCGGACGTCGCGGCGGACGGCACCGTCTTCGAGAACGTGGCCTTTCGCGGCTGCACCTTTGAGCGCGTGAACCTCTCCACCTGCACGTTCACCGACGTGCTCTTCTCGGGTTGCCGCTTTGTGCGCTGCGACCTCGGGCGCAGCTGGCTCAACCGCGTGGATTTCCGCTCGTGCTCCGCGCCGGGGCTGTCCTTTCTCAAGGGGCGCCTCACCGGCGTGTCGCTCGTGGACAGTCAGCTCGCCTACGCCGACTTCTCCGAGGCCTCCGTCGACCAGCTCGTGGCCAGCGAGACCAAGCTCGCGGAGGCGAGCTTCCACGCCACGCGCCTGCGCCGCCTCGCGCTGAAGCGCTGCGACCTCTCGCTCGCCACGTTCTTTCGCACGAGCCTCTCCGGCGTGGATCTCTCCACCTGCGACATCTCCGGGCTGCGCGTCTCAAGCGACCTGCGCGAGCTGCGTGGCGCCGTCATAGACCCCGACCAGGCCGCGGAGCTCATGGGGCTTCTCGGCATAAAGATCAAGGAGGACGAATGGCACTGATCGACGAAAACGCCTCCCTCGAGGAGGTCCAGGCGGTCTTCAAGAACGACCGCTTTGCCACCGACGCCTGCGGCTGCCGCGTGGTGGAGGCAGCGCGCGGGCACGCGGTCACCGAGTTTGACATTACCCCCGGTCACCGCAACGAGAAGGGTGGCGTCATGGGCGGCGCGATCTTCACGGTGGCTGACCTTGCGTTTGCCGTGGCGTCCAACGTCGGAGAGTCCGTGACCGTGTCCGTGAGCAGCAACATTGAGTTCATGAGCGCGGCGCGCGGCGAGAAGCTCATTGCTACGGCGGACGTGGACAAAAACGGCCGCTCACTGGCGTTCTACACCTGCTACGTGACCGACGAGCTGGGCACCCCGGTTGCTCGCGCCACCCAGACCTGCATGCACCTGCAGAAATAGGCGCGCTCAGTCGAGGGAGGCGAGCTCGATGGGGATCCAGTCCACGAGGGGGCGGACGTAGGTCAGCAGCTCGTCGGTGACGCCCATGCCGTCCTCGGCGATCCACGCGCGCGGGACGTTCTTGACCTGGTTGGCCACGGAGAGCACGTCCACGAGCTTCGTGCGCACCTCGTAGGGGTCGTCGCTCACGCGCTCGAGCGCGCACATTTTTGTGGTCTCGCCGGCAAGCGCCGCGCGCACGCCGGCGCGGCCCAGCTCAAAGGCCTCGTCGAGGTCGACCTCGCTGGCAACGTAGCTCGCGCAGCGCTGCAGCGTTGAGAGCTCGACGGCGCGCGTCTTGCAGTGGAGGCGCTCTTTCGTGAGCGAGGCGAGGTAGCGCGCGGCGCCGGAGAGCGCCGCGAGGTGGCCGAACTCGTCGACGCCCACGCCCTCCGCTCGCGCGGCAGTCTCGCAGACCAGGTGTCCGTCCGGCGTGCGAATGCCCTCGCTGACGCCCACCATGACGGTGTTCTTCTCGGCCAGCAGCTCGGAGACGCGCGCCAGCAGCGCAGCCTCGTCGAGCGGGGCCTCGGGCAGCAGAACGATGTCGGGGTTGGCAAGCGCGGAGGCGGCGGCCAGCCAGCCGGCGTCGCGGCCCATGATCTCCACGAACGTGACGCTCTTGAGGTCGTAGACGTCCGCGTCGCAGGCGATCTCGCGCATGGCGGTGGCCACGAAGCGTGCGGCGCTGCCGTAGCCGGGGGTGTGGTCGGTCTGCACGAGGTCGTTGTCGATCGTCTTGGGCACGCCGATGAAGCGGATGTCGCTGCCGTACTCGCGCCCGTAGGCGCCGAGCTTGGCTATGGTGTCCATGGAGTCGTTGCCGCCTATGTAGAGGACGGCGGTGGCTCCAAGCTCGCGGAAGCGCTCAAAGAGGCGCTGGTAGGTTGCCTCGTCGTCAGCCGGAGCGGGAAGCTTGTAACGGCAGCTGCCGAGCCAGCTCGAGGGAGTGTTGCGCAGCAGCTCGAGGTCACGCGAATCCCCAAAGGAACGGCTCAGCTCGACCGTCCGCCCGGCGAGAAACCCCTGGATGCCGTAGCGCATGCCCACGACGCGCGCGCCCGCGTCGATGCCCGCGGAGATGACGCCCGCAAGGCTTGCGTTGATGGCGGTGGTGGGTCCGCCCGACTGTCCGACCAGCACGCACTTCTCGTCTGCCATGAAGCCTCCTATCGCAAGCCGTCGTTGCTCTCGCAAGCATATCGCAAGAGGCCGCCCCGGGTTCGTGCCCCGGGGCGGCATATGGCCAGCTGGCGGAAAAGACTAGGCGAGGTTGTAGAACGCCGCGCGGCCCAGGTACGCCGCGCCGCCGCCAAGCCCGTCCTCGATGCGCAGGAGCTGGTTGTACTTGGCAACGCGGTCGGTGCGGGCGGGGGCGCCGGTCTTGATCTGCCCGGCATTGGTGGCGACCGCGAGGTCGGCGATCGTGGTGTCCTCGGTCTCGCCGGAGCGGTGGGAGACCACGGCGGCGTAGCCCGCGCGCTTGGCCGTCTCGATCGCGTCAAGGGTCTCGGTGAGCGTGCCGATCTGGTTGACCTTGATCAGGATGGCATTGGCGGCGCCGAGCTCGATGCCGCGACGCAGGCGCTCGGTGTTGGTGACAAAGAGGTCGTCGCCCACGAGCTGGACCTTCTTGCCCAGGCGCTCGGTGAGCTTGACCCAGCCGTCCCAGTCCTCCTCGGACAGGCCGTCCTCGATGGAGATGATCGGGTACTTCTCGACGAGCTCGGCCCAATAGTCGACCATCTCGTCGGACGTGAGCGTGCGACCCTCGCCCTTGAGCTCGTACATGCCGGTCTTCTTGTTGTAGCACTCGGAGGTGGCGGGATCCATGGCGAACATGAAGTCCTCGCCCGGCTTGAAGCCGGCTGCCTCAACGGCCTCCATCAGGTAGACGAAGGGCTCGGCGTTGGTCTTGAGGTCGGGGGCAAAGCCGCCCTCGTCGCCCACGCCGGTGGAGAGACCGGCCTTCTTGAGGGTGTCCTTGAGCGTGTGGTAGACCTGCGCGCACCAGCGAAGGCCGGTCGCGAAGTCCGGGGCGCCCACGGGCATGATCATGAACTCCTGGAAGTCGACGTTGTTGTCCGCGTGGACGCCGCCGTTCAGGATGTTCATCATCGGGACGGGGAGGGTGTGCGCGTTGGGGCCGCCCAGGTAGGCGTAGAGCGGCAGCCCCGCGGAGGCCGCGGCGGCACGCGCGATGGCGAGCGAGCAGCCGAGGATTGCGTTGGCGCCCAGGCGGCCCTTGTTGGGGGTGCCGTCGGCGGAGATCATGGCCTCGTCGGCGCCGCGCTGGTCGGTTGCCTCGCGGCCCACGAGCACGGCGGCGAGCTCGTTGTTGACGTGCGCCACGGCCTGCAGGACGCCCTTTCCCAGATAGCGGTTCTTCTCGCCGTCTCGTAGCTCAACGGCCTCGAACTCGCCGGTGGACGCGCCGGACGGGACGATGGCGCGGCCGAGGGAGCCGTCCTCGAGCGTGATCTCCACCTCGACGGTGGGGTTGCCGCGGGAGTCGAGCACCTCGCGCCCGTAGACCTGTGCGATTCTGCTCATGACAAGTCCTTTCTGTTTGATTAGGTTAACTTTCCTGAGCTGAGTATACCCAATCTAACTTTGTGCGATCAGCTGCGCAGGTTTTGTGTCGGAGTCGTGTTGTTTCGATTTTGCGCAGGTTGCCCGGCGCGCGCGGCGCGCGAGTATACTCGTGAGGTCCAACAGGTGCGGCGAGTCCGCAGACAATCGGAGGTACCATGGGGGCGTTTTTCGGCGCTGTCTCTCACCGTGACGTTGCACTTGACGTGTTCTTTGGCGTCGATTACCACTCTCACCTCGGGACCCGTCGAGCGGGCATGGTCACCTGCCGCGAGGGCGGCGGCTTCAACCGCCAGATCCACTCGATCGAGAACACGCCGTTCCGCACCAAGTTCGAGCACGACCTGCCCGCCCTCTCGGGCACCTGCGGCGTGGGCTGCATCTCCGACAACGACCCGCAGCCGCTGCTCGTCCGCTCGCACCTGGGCGTCTACGCAATCTCCACGGTGGGCGCGATCGCCAACACCGACGAGCTCGTGGCGCGCTTCGAGAGGGACGGCCACCAGTTCATGGCGCAGAGTTCCGGCGAGGTGAACGTCAACGAGCTCGTGGCGGCGCTGATCAACACCCAGGCGAGCATCGTCGAGGGCATTCGCTACGCGCAGGACTCGATCGAGGGCTCGCTCACGCTGCTGATCATGACCGAGGCCGGCGAGCTCATTGCCGCGCGCGACGCCATGGGCCGCCTGCCGGTCCTCATTGGCAAGGACGACGACGGCTACTGCGTGTCCTTTGAGTCCTTCGCCTACGGCAAGCTCGGCTACGCCGACGAGTACGAGCTGGGCTCCGCGGAGATCGTCAAGATCTGCGCCGACGGCTACGAGACGCTCTCCCCGGCGCGCGAGGAGATGCGTATCTGCGCGTTTTTGTGGGTCTACTACGGTTACCCCAACTCCAACTACGAGGGCGTCAACGTGGAGTGCATGCGCTATCGCAACGGCGCCATCATGGCGCGCGACGAGCGCGCGGCGGGGCTGCTTCCCGAGGTGGACTACGTGGCCGGCATGCCCGATTCGGGCCTGCCCCACGGCATTGGCTACGCCAACGAGTCCGGTGTGCCGCTGGCGCGCCCGTTCGTGAAGTACACGCCCACGTGGCCGCGCTCCTTCATGCCCGCCAACCAGGAGGTCCGCAACCGCGTCGCCAAGATGAAGCAGATTCCGGTGCCCGAGCTCATTCGCGACAAGCGCCTGCTGCTCGTGGACGACTCGATCGTGCGCGGGACGCAGATGCGTGAGACGATCGACTTCCTGCGCGACACCGGCGTCGCCGAGGTCCACATGCGCTCGGCCTGCCCGCCGATCATGTACGGCTGCAAGTTCCTCTCGTTCTCCCGCAGCCGCTCCGAGTACGAGCTCATCGCGCGTCGCAAGGTCCGCGAGCTCGAGGGTGACGAGGGCGAGAAGCACCTCGACGAGTACGCCGACGGCCGCAGCGAGCGCAGTCGTTGCCTGCTGCGCTCCATTTGCGAAGAGATGGGCTTCGACTCGCTGGAGTACCAGAGCCTGGACGGCATGCTCGAGGCGATTGGGATCGACCGCAAGAAGGTCTGCACCTACTGCTGGAACGGCCGCGACTAGCCGGGGGCGCGCATGACCTACGCCCTTCTCGGACTTGGCGCGCTCTCGATTGCGTATGGCGTGCTCATGGCCGCGCTCTATCCGGCGGGTGGTTTCTTCCTCGTGTGGCTTGCGCTTGGCGCCGCTCTTGTCGGGGCGGGGCTCGTCGAGCGGTTTCGGCTGGTGGTGTGTGGCGTCTGCCTCGTTGTCCTTCTCGCCGCGGTTGGGCTTTCCGCGCAGATTGCGACGACTGCCTCCGCGACGCCTCCCGCCGGGCTTGACTGCCTTGTGGTGCTGGGGGCGGGACTTCGGCCGGACGGCACGCCGACCGAGACGCTGCGCTACCGTCTTGACGCCGCCCTGGGCTACCTCGAGGAAAACCCCGACACGACCTGCATCGTCTCCGGCGGCCAGGGCTTTGGCGAGTCGTGCACCGAGGCGGACGCCATGGCGGAGTACCTGGTGGGGCACGGGCTTTCCACCGATCGCGTCACCAAGGAGGAGGCTTCTGCGACCACGGTCGAGAACATACGCAACTCCTCCGAGCTGCTCGACGCGGACGCGACGGTGGCGATCGTCACCAACGACTTTCACCTCTACCGCGCGCTGCGCATTGCGCACAAAAACGGGCTGCCTGGCGCATATGGCCTGGCAGCCCGCACGAATCCGCTCTATGTGCCTCAGGCGACGCTGCGCGAGTGCGCCGCGATCGTGAAGGAGGCCCTCGTCGGCAACATCTAGCGCCTAGTTTGCGGCCTCGGCGTCCAGCGTCTCGCGAATGGCGAGAATGAACTCGCGGGTGCCGAGCGTCTCGGGGTTGGGAAGGCTCGTTATGCGCGCGAGGTCGCCGGTCATGCGACCGGACTCGATCGTGTGGATCGTGGCGGCCTCGAGGCGGTTGGCAAAGTCCACGAGCTCGGGCAGCTCGTCCAGCTCGCCGCGCTTGCGCAGGGCGCCGGTCCAGGCAAAGATCGTTGCCACGGAGTTGGTGGAGGTGGGCTCGCCCTTCAGGTGCTTGTAGTAGTGGCGCTGGACGGTGCCGTGGGCGGCCTCGTACTCAAAGTAGCCGTGCGGGCTCACGAGCACCGAGGTCATCATCGCCAGGCTGCCAAATGCCGAGGACAGCATGTCGCTCATGACGTCACCGTCGTAGTTCTTGCATGCCCAAATGAAGCCACCCTCGGACTTGACCACGCGCGCCACGGCGTCGTCGATCAGCGTGTAGAAGTACTCAATGCCGGCGGCCTCGAACTTGGCGCGGTACTCTGCCTCGTAGATGTCGGCAAAGACGTCCTTGAAGCGGTGGTCGTAGGTCTTGGAGATCGTGTCCTTGGTGGCAAACCACAGGTCCTGGCCCGTGGAGAGCGCGTACTCAAAGCAGCTGCGCGCAAAGCTCTCGATTGAGGCGTCGAGGTTGTGCTGGCCCTGGACCACGCCGGGTCCGTCGAAGACGTGGACGAGCTCGCGACGCTCGGTGCCGTCGGCGGCGGTGTAGACGAGCTCGACCTTTCCGGGGCCCTCGACGCGCATCTCCGAGTTCTTGTACACGTCACCGTAGGCGTGACGGGCAATGGTGATGGGCTTCTTCCAGCAGCTCACCACCGGGTCGATTCCGCGCACCACAATGGGGGCGCGGAAGACCGTGCCGTCGAGCAGCGCGCGAATCGTGCCGTTGGGGCTCTTCCACATGTGCTTCAGGCCGTACTCCTCAACGCGCGCGGCGTTGGGGGTGATCGTGGCGCACTTGACGGCCACGCCCAGGCGCTTGGTGGCCTCGGCGGAGTCGACGGTGACCTGGTCGTCGGTTTCGTCGCGGTGCTCCAGGCCGAGGTCGTAGTACTCGGTCTTGAGGTCAACGTAGGGGCATATGAGCTCGTCTTTTATGATCTGCCAGATTATGCGGGTCATCTCGTCGCCATCCATCTCGACGAGCGGGGTCTTCATCTCGATCTTTGCCATGGGGTCCTCCCGGGTTGGCCGAATTCCGGGTGAAATGTAACACGACGAGCGAAGGCCTCTGTCGCCAATGCAAAAGAAGAGACGTTCTGGACATATGGAACCGTGCAAAACGGCTTCTCGTGTGATGTCTAGGGCTCCACTGCGGCAAAACGAGCTCTCGTGCGATAGGTTTCCCCGCCCCTTTTCGTTGCCCGTCGTGCCCGCTTGTGGAAAAGGGCAGGATTGAACATTAGATTTCAAATCGAATAGACAAATGGAGCCGAAAATCCATCACACGAACGGGCTTTTTGCCCCCGCAAGGGCAAAGTCATCACACGAGCGTCAGTTTTGCAGTGTGTGGGCCTTCGCGAGCTAACCGACGAGCCACCCGGGCTGCTCGGAGCTGACAACGCGGGCGCAGACGTAGGCGTCTTTGCGGGAGAGCGTTGCCACGCCCTCGTAACCATGCTCTGTAACGGCGAGTGCGAGTGCCTCCTCGGCTGCGGGGACGAGTAGCCTGACCTCGTCGGAGATGGGATCATAGGCCGACGTTGCCAGGCGCGGGTTCCGGAGGAGGGCCTCCCGACAGGGGAGCTCGGGAGCGGGCAGCTCGGGGTCGAAGGTAGCCTCGGCAAACGAGGTGACGTAGCGGTTCGGGAGCGCCCGGCCTACGGTGGAGAACCCGTTCAGGCCCCAGGGTATGTCCCCGGGCATGCTGGAGAGATTGGCGTGAATGGGAAGCATGTCCGAGGTGAGCAGACCCGTGTCAAAGTCGGCGGTCATGCCGTCGTCCGAGACGGCGAGCTTGCCCTCGGCTCTGACGCGGGCGAACGTCATGGTGAGGTAGTCGCGCAGCACGCGACGTCCTTCGCCCCAGTCCTCCGGGGCGGCGAGCCCGCCAAGCTGTTCCAAGGCCTCTTCCCAAGAGCCGATCGACACGATTTGGGCGAAGGAACGCTCGGGGTCAAAGGAGTCGCCTGGGCGAAGGAACGCGGACCACGACCCACGGGCAACCTCGTCGAGGCCCTCGAGGCTGACCTCGGCGGATTCTCCGGCTTCAACGTTGACGAGGGTCCAGTGCTTACCGGCAACCGGCTTTGCGGAGCGTCGCAGCGTGACGCGCACGGGAGTCGTACCGTCGGGCTGCAGGTAGCGGAGTGCGAACACGGCGGTGCTGCGCGTGCCCTCGACGGCGCCGGTCGAGCGCGCGACGCGGAAGTCCTCCTCGAGCGTGGCCAGGGGGTCAACGTTGGGAGGAAGGAGCTGGTAGAGCGTGCTGAGTTGCTCGTTCGGGCAGCGGACGTCTCGGTGGAAGTCCTGCGGGAGGTCGCGCTGAGCTTGCGTGCTCTCTGGGTGCTCAGAGGTTCGTTCGGGCACGTAGGTAATGGTGAGCGAGATTGCGGGTTCAGGCTCAGGTTCTGGCTCGGGCTCCGGCCCGGGTTCTGGTTCCGGCTCGGGTTCAGGCTCCGGCTCCGGTTCGGGTTCAGGCTCCGGCTCGGGAACGGGCTCCGGCTCCGGCTCGGGCTCCGGCTCCGGTTCGGGAACGGGCTCTGGCGCCGGCACAGGCTCCGGCTCCACGACCTTCTCGACATGCCGCGGCTTTACGGGTTTGAGCGCCTTCGCCCCGCGCCTCCGCTTCCAGGGCTTGTTGCCCGGCGTCTTGGCCTCGTCGCGCCCCGTCGCCTCAAGCGCCCGGTCGTACTCCTCGTTCGCGAGGACCGTGGCGTAGACGTAGCCCTTCTTGAACACGGTGAGCTTTATGAACTCGTCGAGCTGCTCGCAGAGCTCGCGCATGCTGGAGCACCCGAGGTCCTCGACGCACAGTCCGTCCGCCGTCAGCGCCTCCTCGACGCGCGGCAGCAGGGTCTGCCTGCCCACGCCGATTTCGCGCGAGAGCAGCTGGTACAGGTACAGGCGGTGGCCTGGCTTGATTGTGGGCATGGCGGCCTCTTTCGGGGACTCGGGGGCGGTCCTCTACCTTACTCCCCAAATGTGGAGGCGTTTTGCGAGCGCCTTCGAACGGCGCGGTTGCGCAGGTTCTCGACGGTCGCCTCCATGCCGTGCGGCGCGTAGGCGAGCCCCTGGAGCGACTCGAGGTCCTGGGGCAGATATGCCGCAAGCGAGAGCTCGGCGGTCTGCTCGACGCGCTCCGGCACGGGCCCCGGCCTCGCGGTGAGCGCAAGCACGTGCGCCCCCTGCGCGCCGAGCCGACGCTCGTACTCGCTGGCCGGGTCGTCGGGTCGCTCGGCGCGGGCGTCGCGGCTCTGCCAGAGCAGCTCGTAGCCGGCGATCGGTACCTGCGTGAGCATGAAGTCAAAGAGCGGCTGGCTGTCCGTGCGCAGGCGAACCTCGCCGTGCGCGGTCAGGACCTCGCGAAAGTCCATGAGGCGCTCCATGCTTGCCATGCGCTTGCCGGCGTCGCGCTTGCGGGGGAACGGCGTGGGAAAGTTGAGGTAGATCACGGAGAGCTCGCCGGGCGAGAAGAACTCGCGCACGCGCATGCCCGTCCCGGGGACCACCACGACGTTGGAAAGGCCGCTCTCGGTGACGCGCTGCGCCGCGTAGGCCACGCAGAAGGGCTCGGAGTCCATGGCGACGAAGAGCACGTTTGGCTCGCGGCGCGCGGCCTCCACGGAAAAGCCGCCCTTGCCGCAGCCGAGGTCGAGCCGGACCTCGGAAAAGGGCGCGGCGCCGAGCGGGGCGCAGGCGCTCGCCCAGCGGCCGCGCCAGCCGGCGGGATCGAGCTCAATGACGCGACCGTAGCGCTCGAGGCGCTCCTCGAGCACAAAGTTCTTGGGCAGCCGCGCATGAAGAGCGTGGGGCATGGGGCGGGACTCCGTTTCTTGTTACAGCAGATCGTCGAGGGTGGCGCCGTAGGAGGGGAAGAACTCGCGCATGAAGTCGGCGACCTCGGGCAGCTCCGCGGCCATCTCGTCGACGGCGGCGCGACAGCTCGCCTCGGCGCTCGCAAACTCCGCGTTGCCGGAGCGCGCCTCCTCGACGCACTTGATCAGGGCAGAGACCTTGTCGGCCGCCTTGACCAGGCGCCGCAGGTAGACCTCGTCCTCGGTCGACTCCGCACCGGGCCACAGCACGTCCTCGAACGCCGGGCGCAGGTCGGCGGGCAGCGTGGCGAGCAGGCGCCCCTCGGCGCTGCGCTCGACGGCCTTGTAGGCGTCGCGAATGGTGCCGTCGTGGTACTTCACCGGGGTGGGGAGGTCGCCCGTGACGATCTCCGACGCGTCGTGGTAGAGCGCCACGAGCGCGGCGCGCTCGGCGTCGAGCGAGCGCCCGTGACGGACGTTGCCCAGCACGCAGAGCATGTGGGCAATGAGCGCAACCTCGAGCGAGTGCTCGGAGAGGTTCTCCGCCCGCGAGTTGCGCATGAGCGACCAGCGCTCTATGTACTTCATGCGCGAGAGAATCGCGAGGAAGTGCGACTCCCCCGCGAGGCGCTGCGCCACGTTCTTCTCGGCCACTAGTCCTGATCCTCCTGGATGCTCTGAAGCGTTGCCATGAGCGCCGGAATGACCTGCTTCTTGCGGCTCACCACGCCGGGCAGGCGCGCCATGCCGTCCTGCGGCTCGGCGTCGAAGGCGCGCTCGACGATGCCCTCGGCACCGTCGCCGTACCAGAGGATCTCGCTCGAGGAGCTCTTGACGTCGGTGAACAGGTAGAAGACGAGCGGAAGCTCCTCCTCGCGCGCGGCCTCGGCGAGGTAGGGGCCCACCAGCGCCTCCGCGGCCTTGCGGCTCTTCTCGGTCATGTAGCTGCCCTGGCCCACGCCAAACTTGACGTTGCCACGCGAGAAGACCTTGAAGTCGGCGCCAAAGACCTCCTCCGCGGTGCGTCCGGTCAGGTCGGCGCCGGCCTCGAACATGGCATCGGCGTAAGTCTCTATGTCCACGCCGGCGATCTCGGCGAGCGCGGCGGCGGCGTCGCGGTCCACCTGCGTGCAGGTGGGGGAGCGGAACGCCAGCGTGTCGGAGAGGATTGCGGAGAGCATGAGGCCGGCAATGTCCTTGGGAATCCTCACGCCCTGCTCGCGGTACATCATATGGACAATCGTGCAGGTGCAGCCCACGGGCATGTTGCGGAAGTAGGCGGGCCCGCTGGTCTCGATCGAGCCTATGCGGTGGTGGTCAATGATCTCCATGATCTCTGCCTGCTCGAGGCCCTCCACCGACTGCGAGCGCTCGTTGTGGTCAACGAGAATGACGTGCTTCCTCTTGGCAGAGAGCAGGTTGGGCGAGCTTACGAGGCCGACGTACTTGCTGTCCTCGTCGATCACGGGGAAGAAGCGGTGGCGCGAGTGCGCCATCATCTTCCTCGCGTCGTCGATTGCGGTGTTGACGCTCACCTTGAGGATTCCCTCGGAGAGCATTTTGGCGCGCACCGGAATCGACATCGAGACCAGCCGCGCGGCCGCGTAGGTGTCGTAGGGCGTGGTAATGATCGCGCAGCCGTGGCGCTCGGCGGAGGCGATCACGCGGTGCGAAATGTGCGCGCTGCAGCACACGATCAGGCAGCGCGCGTCGCACTCGACGGCAAACTGCTGCGTCTCGTAGCGGTTGGTGGTGAGCACAATGTCGCCGGGCTCGACGGTGTCCTCCATGAGCTCGGGCGTGGTGCCCACGCGGACGTTGCCGCCGTCCACGCGCGCCGTGGGATCGCCGAGAATCATCTCGCCCTTGAGCGTGTCGATTATGTTGGCGTAGCAGGTGTGCGACTCGCCGATCACGCTCGTGTCAAAGACGTCCATGTTGGCGTTGGCAATGTCCTTGACGGCGATGAGGCCCTCGAGGTTGTTGTCCTCATCGGTAATGCAGAGGGTGTCGGTCTTGGCCTCGCGCATGAGGTTCCAGGCCGAGAAGAGGCTCATTTCGCCGTCTATGCCGCCCTGGCGCTGAATCTCGGTGTCCTTGATCTGGGGCGTGACGGAGGTAATGAGCTGCGGCTCGTCGAAGCCAAAGTGGCGCAGCACGAACGCGGTCTCGCGGTTGACGGCGCCGGCGCGGCGGGGCTCGTATATGTTGGTGTGCTCCACCTCGTTCTTGAGGTGGGCATAGGCGATCGCCGAGCAAATGCTGTCCGTGTCTGGATGCAGGTGACCTATGACGTTGATCTTGCGGATTCCCTCAGGCATGGGCGCTCCTCGTGAGTGGCGTTGTCCCCTCTGATTGTGCCACGCGCGCCGGAGGTTTTCAGGGCCTCCCTGCCGAACGGCCCCATTCGTGCAGGCGGTGTGAACGTCGGGGCCTGTGACGGCGTTCTTCCGGGCGGATTTTGGCCCAAAGGAGGATTGGCGCGGGTGCTGTGTCACTTTGGGCCTCACGTGAGCGGTCTTTGTCGTCGAGCGGCGAAATATAAATAAATTACCTGCTTGCGAGCTGGGCTTTTTCGAAAACTCTGTGCCTCTGACGGTGGCTAGGGCCCTTGAAGCACTCACACGAGCCATAGAGTGACACAAGGCGAGCGATAACTCGCCTCGGTCGGAAAGCGGTTGAGACTGGACTAGTATTGGTATAACGTTAAAGATAAACTATTCGTGCTTGTATTGAGGAAAGATATCGTGCGCGTCTGCATCTCACACCAAACGGCGCTGTCGTATCTGCTCAGGGTGCCCAACCTACGGCGGCCTGGGGACAGACCGAGCCGGGCGAGCGCCATTCCCGAGGCGGTCGTGGCCGCACCCGAGGCTCGCAAGCTGTTGAGCACGCTGGAAAGCTACCTGCCCGAGGGCTGCGAGCGGCTTGACGTCCTGGTGTCGAGCGCGGCGGGTCGCCGCGACACAAAGACGGTCCTGGCGCACCTTTGCACGACGACGCTTCCCACCGGGTCGTTCATTCCGACGGACGCTATGGGCGTGGAGTTCCACGTGTGTGCGTCTGAGCTTGTGTTTCTGCAGATGGCGGGGGAGGTAGAGTTTGACCACCTTGTCTACATTGGCTTTGCGCTCTGCTCGGCATTTCGGCTGGACAGTTGGGAGCCGGGAGGCTGCGTGCGTCGGGAGGGCTACGACGCTCCGCTGACCACGGTCGACAGGCTGCGTGCCTACCTCGAGCGCCTGCCGGAGGGCACGAGGAACCGAGCCGTGGCGCTGCGCGCCCTGCGCTACGTGCGCCCCGGCGCTCGCTCGCCGCGCGAGGCGGGGCTCGCCATGGTGATTGGCCTTCCGCTGTCCCTCGGGGGCCACGCTCTTGGGGAGACGAGCATGAACCCAGAGGTCAGGGTGTACGACGGCATCGACGCGCGCGGCGAACCCCGCTGGGTCACGCGCATCCCGGACATTCTCGTGGTGGCGCGCGATCGCGTCGGCCGGGAGCGTCGCGTGGGCGTGGACTACGACGCCAAGTCCACCCATGGAGGCCCCGTTCGCGCGCAAAGGGACGTGGACCGAAGAAACCTCCTGGCGCCCGTGCCCACGTTCACGCATATAACCCTCGGCTCGGCGCAGGTCGACGACTACGTTGCGTTCTGCCGGGAGCTGGACAGGATTCGCCGGGCGCTCGGGCAGCGGCGGAAGCCCCGCCTGGTGGGCAATCCCGACTCCGCGCGCAACCGGCGCCTCGTGGCCACGACGCGCTCGCGGCAGTTTGACCTCTGGAACCGCGTGCTGGGTGCTGAATGCCCCCTGCTCTAGCTCAAAGTGACACAGCGAGCACGAAATGCTGCCTTGGACGGTGTGCCTCCGGGGGAGGACGCGAATCGCGCCGGGTCCGCGCCCTGCCGCCCGGTAAGATAGGGGACGACAAGAGCTCCGAACCCCGCGAGAAGGCGAGAAACCCATGGCAGAGTTCGTCTACATGTTCAACCGCGCCCGCAAGGCCGTTCACGACAAGGTGATCCTCGACGACGTCACGGTGGGCGTCTACCCTGGCGCCAAGATCGGCGTGGTGGGCCCCAACGGCGCGGGCAAGTCCACGCTGCTCAAGGTCATGGCTGGCCTCGAGGACGTCTCCAACGGCGAGGCGCGCCTCACGCCGGGCTACACCGTAGGCATTCTCCAGCAGGAGCCCCCGCTCGACGAGGACAAGACCGTCCGCGAGAACATAGAGCAGGCCTTTGGCGACATACTCGCCAAGATCGAGCGCTTCAACCAGGTGAGCGCCGAAATGGCGAACCCCGATGCGGACTTCGACGCCCTCATGGCCGAGATGGGCACCCTCCAGGACGAGATCGACGCCGCCAACGGCTGGGACCTGGACTCCCAGCTCTCCCAGGCCATGGATGCGCTGCAGTGCCCGGACCCGGACGCGCCGGTGAACATACTCTCCGGCGGCGAGCGTCGTCGCGTGGCCCTGTGCCGTCTGCTGCTCGAGGCGCCTGACCTGCTGCTCCTTGACGAGCCCACCAACCACCTTGACGCTGAGTCGGTACTCTGGCTGGAGCAGTTCCTGCACCGTTACCCCGGCGCTGTCATGGCCGTCACGCACGACCGTTACTTCCTCGACGACGTGGCCGAGTGGATCTGCGAGGTCGACCGCGGCCAGCTCTACCCCTACGAGGGCAACTACTCCACCTACCTGGAGAAGAAGGCCGCGCGCCTGGAGGCCCAGAGCCAGCAGGACGCGCGCCGCGCCAAGAAAATGAAGGCCGAGCTGGCGTGGGTCCGCTCCAGCCCCAAGGCGCGCCAGGCCAAGAACCGCGCCCGCCTGGAGCGCTACGAGCAGATGGAGGCCGAGGCCCGCGCCTCCAAGCGCGTCGACTTCACCGACATTCACATTCCCGTGGGCCCGCGCCTGGGCGCCAAGGTGCTCGAGGCCGAGCACCTCTCAAAGAGCTTCGGCGACCGCGTGCTGATCGACGACCTCTCCTTCTCCCTGCCGCGCAACGGCATCGTGGGCGTGATCGGCCCCAACGGCGTGGGCAAGTCCACGCTGTTCAAGATGATCGTGGGCCAGGAGGAGCCGACGTCGGGCACTCTGACGGTGGGGGAGACCGTCCAGCTCTCCTACGTCGACCAGATGCGCCAGGGCCTGGACGCCGAGAAGACCCTCTGGGAGGTCGTCTCCGACGGCAACGACTACATCCGCGTTGGCGACTCCGAGATTCCGAGCCGCGCCTACGTGGCGGCCTTCGGCTTCAAGGGATCCGACCAGCAGAAGCGCGCCGGCGTGCTCTCCGGCGGCGAGCGCAACCGCCTGAACCTCGCGCTGACCCTCAAGCAGGGCGGCAACCTGCTGCTCCTGGACGAGCCCACCAACGACCTCGACGTCGAGACCCTGGAGAGCCTGGAGGAGGCGCTCGAGGAGTTTCCCGGCTGCTCCGTGGTGATCTCGCACGACCGCTGGTTCCTCGACCGCGTGGCCACGCACATTCTGGCGTGGGAGGGCGACGACGAGCACCCTGGCCGCTGGCACTGGTTCGAGGGCAACTTCGAGGCCTACCAGGCCGACCGCGAGAAGCGCCTCGGCGCGGACGCCGCCAAGCCGCACCGCCTGCACCGCAAGCTCACGCGCGACTAGGGATTTGCCCTTCCCATAGTTTTCGAACGGTTTCCTTACGGTCGCCTGACATGGCACGACTACGGTTGCGCCATGTCAGGCGATCGCCTCGTGAAAGGGAACCGTATGCTTGAAGGCGTGTCCTACTCCGTCCACATGGACCTCGAGGGGTTCCGTGACCTCTTCCGCGCCCAGCAGATTCGCTACACCCGAAAGCTCGGGATTCTCTGTGCCGTGCTTTTTGGGTTCATGACCATCGCTTCCGTCTTCGCGTGCCTTTCCGCCCCCTCTGTCGAGATGGTCGGGGGCGCGCTGCTCTTCGTGGCGCTTCTCGTGTTTGGCGTCGTGATGGCGGTGCGTCCGCCGCTCATGCTCGCAACGCGCGCGGGCGTGGTGCGGAGGTGGTTTGCGCAGCGAGGCGTCGCCGGCACGGGCGACGACCAGCTCGGCCAGCTCGTTGCCGACTACACGGTGACCCTCTCCGCGTTTGGCTTCACGGAGGCCTCGAGCACCGCAACGCTCAACATACCCTGGTTTGCCCTCGACGCTCGCCCGGTTGCGGGCGACAACGGGACCTACTTCGTGCTGGCAAAGGGCAAGGAGGCCTCTCTTGCCTATAACCTCATGGGAATCAATTGGGCGTTTCGCAACGAGGACGCCTCGGGCGTGCTCTTTCTCCCGCGAGAGCTTGTCGAGAAGAACCCGGGGCTCGTTGACGAGACGTCCTTCGCGATCAAGGACGCCCGCCGGCGCTATCTCGGTCGCGGCAAGCGGCCCATCGAGGACAAGCAGCTCGCCTCGTGGCTGGCGGCGAAGTAGAAAGCCCCGTCCCGTACTTGGCGGGCCTATCGGCTTGAAGTGAGTTGGCATGTTTTTCGTCAGAAAGAAGACGAGCCTCGCCGAGCTCCCGCTCGAAGAGGTGCGTTTCTCGAGCGAGGACCTGTTCTGCCTGCTTGGCGGCAACGACACCTGCATGGTGGCATGCGGGCCGATGCGGCTCAGGCTGGACATCGTCGAGCGTGATCGGCCGGATCTCGGTCCCTGGAAGCGCAACCTCATCAATCGCCATGCTGATGCGGGCTGGGTGGACGCCGAGGGCAACCCGTGCTTGGAGCTTGCCCGCGCCATCGACGCCCTGGGACAGATGGGCGTCGCCATTTCCTACGAGCAGAACATTCGTAAGCGTAAGGCGGGCGTCGTGCTCGGCGAGCGTGGGGCCGTCGGCGTCGTGAGGGCGTCGGGCGTCAGGGACGGCTGGTACCTGCGACCCTTCCCAGAGGATCGCTCGCTGTGGCCGGCTCGCTTCTGCGAGATCTTCCCGGCCGTCGATTTCCCCTTCGGGCCGGCGCAGCGCGAGTACCACGCGACGCTCGTGGAGCCGCGGGGCGAGGACGTCGTGCGGGGGTTCCGCCAGGGCGACGAGCCCTACCTGCGGGCCTACGCGCTGCGCAACGGCGTCGACCCGGACCTGCTCGCCGCGATGGGCGACGCGATACGGGAAGACCCCGACCGACCGGCGTTCGCCGTCTTCGACTACCGGGGCTGCGAGCCGGACCTGTCGATGGGGTGGCGCTACTTCGGCGAGGCGGTGGGCCACGTCCGCGTCCGGGGCGTGACGCTCCTGTCCGAGCTGGGAGCGGTGTTCTCGGACTGTCACGCATGGCGCCCGGGGATGCCTGAGAACTGGCTTTCCGATATTGACCGATATCGCAAGGAGTCCCTCTTCTACTCCTTCGACTTCTACCGCTCCGGGGACCTCCTCGAGGCCCTCTCGCACGCGCCGGCGTACCCCGAGGCCGTCGCGGCGGGCGAGGACCCGGGCCTTCCGATACGGTGGGGGTAGGTGGCCACGGTGCCGTTCCTGAGGAGGAGGGTCGAGGCCAAGCGGGCCTTCGCCGACCTCGGCGTGGACGCCGCCAAGCCCCACCGCCTGCGCCGCAAGCTGACGCGCGACTAGGTACGGGGGCGGCGCATGTCGCCGCCCCGCCGTCTGCCGAGAAAACCAATGCCCCTTGCCAGAGCTAACGTTTCTCTTACGGAGCACAGATGGCGCTTGGCCTACGGTTGCCAAAGAAAGGACGGAGGAGGGCGGATGTCGGGATCAATCTCGAGCGACCTCCAGAGGGCATGCTAAGAAGCCGCGGTTCTCCGTGCCGCGGCATGCGCGCCCGCGAGGCTCATGTGTCAGGCCGAGGCGTCCGGAGCCTCTGCGGCCTCGCGTCACGATGTCGCGGCGGACGACTACCGCCGTGCGGCAAGGGTTCAGGTGGAGGCCGTAATCAGGGATTCAGGGGCCCTCGAGGACGTTGCCCATGCCCTCAGTGATGTGGATGAGCTGGCAGCCAACCTCATCCGGAACGTGATCGCACCATGAAGGGGCAAGACGCGCGGGCCTGTGCGCTCCGCGAGGAGTATGAGCGTGACCGACGGGAGCTGAAGGAGCGTGTCCTTGAGCTGCGCGAGCAGTCCCGCAGACTCGGCGACGCACTTGAAGAGGTCCGCGACGTCGTTGGGGTGGTCTCGCGCGGTGACGCGGAGGCCTTTGTTGGGACGTCGCGCACGCGCGACGAGCTGGAGACCGCGGGCGCGGAGGCCGCCGTGCGGGTGAGCGCCAGGTTCGACGAGGCCCTGGACGACGTAAAGGCCGTTCCGCGCCTACGTCGGCGCCTCGGACGAGAGCAGGCTCATCAAGGGCCCCCACGACGACCTCTCCCAGTACCTCTTCAAGGGGCGCGCGGAGCGGCCCTTCATGGAGGCGCTGCGCGCCTGCCCCGGCCTCGCGGGCTGCTCGGCGACGCTCAGGTACACCCGCTTCGACGGGCGCGCCTGGGGGCCGGGCGAGTTCGGCGAGTACATGGGCTCCGGCCGAGACGGCGAGCCCTGCGTCGACGTGAACGTCATGGTGCCGCGCGACGGCGACGCGGCCTCCTGGGCCGAGGCCGCCGAGGCGGCCTTCGCGGCCATGTACGGGGTGGGGATGGCGATGCGCGCCAGGGTCGGCGTCGAGGGGGCCGATCCCTACAGGTCCGCTCTGCGCCTTCCCGACATAGACGAGATGTTCCCCGCCACCAGGCGCGACCCGCCGACGGCGGCGCGGCTGGCGGAGGACTTCGAGCTTGCACTTACCTTCGACGAGCCGTACTCAACCCCCTGGGACGGCAACGGCAACCCGGACGGCGTGCCGCGTGACCCCAGCGATTCCCATTCTCGAGCCACCATCGAGTGGTTCGACGGCCACGGCCCGAACCGCTGGTAGACCGCCGCAGCTCCGTCCACGCTCAACCCCCGCCACCTTGTGCTTGCCGGAATCTGTGCAATTCTGGACAGAGCACTTACGTCCCCTTGACACGATGCGGCCATGCTGTCCAGAGACCAGCTGACATGTTTAGGGGGAGGGAGCGCCTGTGGAGGGGAGCATCACGTACTCCGTGCGCATGGGTCTCGACGGTTTCCGGGACCTCTTTCGCGCCCGGCAGCTCCGCTACATGCGGAAGCTCTTTTTCATGTGCACTTTCTTCCTCGCTCCTCTCGGGGCGCTTATGCTCGTTTCCGGGCTCACGGCGTTCCAGCCGGACGCCCTGCTCTACGGAGCCCTGTTCCTGGCCGCGGCAGTTGCGTGTGTCCTTTTCTCGCGCCGCCCCCCGCTGCTGCTCGCAACGCGCGAGCCCATCGTGCGCCGCTGGTTCTCCCAGCACGGCTCCCGCGACGCCTCCAGGCCCCCTCTGAGCGAGCTCACCGCGAGCTATGAGGTGAGCCTTGACGAGTTTGGCTTCTGCGAGCGCTCCGTCTCGGGCGTCCTTCGCACCCCATGGCTCGCGCTCGACGAGCGGCCGGTCACTGGCGAGGAGGGGACCTACTTCGTTCTCGCCAAGGGCAAGGAGGCGTCGGTCGCCTACAACATGATTGGCATCAACTGGGCGTTTCGAGACGAGGACGTCTCGGGCGTGCTGTTCCTTCCCAACGAGGTCATCGAGAAGAACCCTGGGCTCGTGGAAGGCGTCCGCTCCTCCGTGCGCGAGGCTCGCGCCCGTTACCTGGGCACGGGAACGCAGGCCGCCGTCGACGGGTCGCTTTCTGCATGGATGAGGGGAGGGCCGGCGAGCTCGGAATCGACCGGCGCATAGGTCCCGCACCACTGAATGGCAAAGCAGCAGTCGATAGACTCAAGGAATCACATGGCAGACGAGGCGCGACAGATGGAGACGGGCGGCAAGGCGCTGAGTGAGATGCCCGAGAGGGCGGACGCGGCGGATCAGCGCGTCGTGGGCGGGCGTTATCGTCTGCTCACCGTCATCGGCCGCGGCGGCATGTCGACGGTCTACCTCGCGCTCGACACGGCCCTCAACAAGCAGTGGGCGGCCAAGGAGATCCGGCACGTCAGTGACCCCGTGCAGCGTGAGCTGATCGTCAACGGCATCGTGACCGAGGCGAACATGATCAAGCGCTTCGACCACCCTGCGATTCCCCGCATCGTCGACATCGTCGACGACGCGGGGACGCTCTACGTCATCATGGACTACGTGGAGGGCCGCACCCTCGAGGACCTCCTCGTCGCGGGCGGTCCCCAGTCCGAGGATGACGTCGTGGACTGGGCGCTCCAGCTTTGCGAGGTGCTCGAGTACCTGCACACGAGCACGCCCCCGGTCATCTACCGTGACATGAAACCCTCCAACGTAATGCTCAAGCCCAACGGGCTCTTGCAGGTCATCGACTTCGGCATCGCCCGCGAGATGCGCGAGGACGGCCAGGGCGCAAGCGCCGCGATTGGCGACACGGTGCAGCTCGGCACCAGGGGCTTCGCGCCGCCCGAGCAGTACGGCGGAACGGCTCAGACCGACGCTCGCTCTGACGTCTACTCCCTGGGCGCCACCATGTACAACCTGCTCACCGACAAGAGCCCCGCCGAGCCGCCCTACGAGATGCTCCCCCTGCGCCAGGTGCGACCTGAGCTCTCCCAGGGCATCGAGCGTATCGTCGCCCGCGCGACGCAGGCCAACCCGGACGACCGCTACCAGGACTGCGCGGAGATGGCCTACGATCTCGCCCACTACAAGGAGCAGGACGACGCGGCGCGCAGCCGCCTCAAGAGGACCTGGCACACGTTTGTCGGTCTTGCCACGGCAACCGTTGTGGCGTTCGTCGTTGGCGTCTCGGGAACGGTGGGGCGCATCGTCGCCACCGACGGAGACTACGGCCACTGGATGCAGATCGCCGAGCAGAGCCCGGACGAGGCGGAGTCGACGGAGGCCTACCTGCGCGCCACCGAAATCCGGCCCGGCGACGTCAATCCCTACCTCGGTCTGGTTGGCCGCTACCGGGCGGACCTGACCTTCTCGCCTGAGGAGGAGGCGCAGCTGCGCTCGGCGGTGCTGCCCAACCTCACCGCCCTCGAGGGCTCGCCCGCCTACGCTGACCTGGCCTTCGAGATTGGGAAGCTCTACTGGTATAGCTACGACGTCGATCCGGCGGAGGCGGCCTCGCTCGACCGCACCGAGCAGCAGGAGGGCCGCTCTGCGAGGATTCGCGCCGCGGAGCAGTGGATGGACGCCGCCGCGTCCGACCCTGAGTTCGAGGACCAGGCCCTCGCGCGGACCTACGCGAACATCGCCGACTTCAACGCATCCATCGTTCCCCTCATCAACGAGGGGTCCGACGAGGGCCTCTACGCTCCCTACTTCGCCGAGCTCCAGGCCCTGGTGGAGAGCATGGCGGCAGAGGACAACGACGTCATGAGGCTCGAAGCGGCGAACCTCGCGCTCGACGCGCTGAGGACCTACCCGAGGAAGTTCCGCGCGGACGACGTCACCCAGGATGACATGGAGGCTCTCGCGCAGAGCGCGGTCTCCCTTGCCGGCCAGGTTGAGCCGACGACCAGCCTTTTGGACGCGGAGCGCGAGCGCGCCCTCTCATCGGCTGACGACGTGAGCCTGGCGGTGGCAAACGCCTTTGTGGACGCAAGGGGGGCGCGGCGATGAGTGCTCAGACGTTTGCAGCCATCGAGGCGGGAGGCTACGCCCTTGCCGCCATCCTGCTCATGGCGACGGCTATCTACTTCTTCACGCGCCACGTGCTCGCCGTGCGCGACGAGCTCACCGGACGTGCGGCCCGCAGAGCGATCGAGGAGCTTCGCTCTGGCGGCATCTCCCGTCCCGTCGCCGACATGGCGCGCGGAGGCGGCCGGGGCGCCTCGGAGAGCGGCAGCCTCCACGTCCGCTTCGCGGGGCGCACGTCCTCGCGCAGAGTGACGACCGGGCCGAGAAGGACGGGCGGCATGGCGGCCTTCCAGACAACGGGGTCGCTTACCCCGACCGGGTCAACGCTCGCGACCGCTGCTGCCCCCTCCGAGGCGGGCACCACCCTGCTTTCCGTCGACGCGCCCTCCGAGGCGGGCACCACCCTGCTCTCGTCAGCTGACGACGCACCCTCCGAGTCCGGTACCACCCTGCTCTCGGGAGGTGATACGGATGGGTGATAGGCAGCGCCGCCTCACATGGCGCGTCCTGACGCTTGCCCTTGCTCTCGCGGCCGTCCTCGCGGGGCTCCCCTCTGGCGCCTCCGTCGCGCTTGCGGACCTCGCCGGCGAGGGCTCTCCCGCGCAGGCAGGCGAGCAGCAGCCGGGCGAGGCGACCGAGACGCCAGAGACGCCCGGCGCGCCCGCCTCCCCTCGGCCGAGCGAGGAGTCCACGGGCCCGTCCGAGCCCGAGCCCGTGCCTGCGCCGCAGCAGGGGACGCCCGAGGTCACCCTCAACGTCCCCGACGACGCGGCGGACCGCCTCGCCGTGCCCTACGGCGTGAACCTCGCGGCGTGGCTCAACCGCCAGGACGCCCTCTACCTCATTGGCGAGAAGGGCGAGAGCCCCCAGCCTGTCGCGGCGGCGCAGCTGGCGCAGAGCTACTTCGCTAACGGGGCCGGCCCGCTGAGGCTCGCGGACGGGCTTACGGCGTACCCGGTCGCGGGCGTGGAGCCCGGGAGCGCGCTGGCGTGGGAGGAGCTTGCCGAGGAGGGCTCCGTCACGCTGCCGGACCTCGCGGGCCTTGGCAAGGCCGTGACGCTGCCTGCCGCGCCCCAGGCTCCCGAGGACGTCGCGCTCGCTCCGAGCGAGGTGCTTGACGACCTGCGCGTCTCCGCCGAGGGCGGGGACCCGCGCGTCCCGGCCGTGACGCCCAGCGACGACGGCCCGGTCGTGTGGCTGCGCGCGGGCGACACGACCCTCTCCACTGTGTACCCCCTCGAGGACGGCGACCCCGCGCCCCTCTCGGACAGCTTCGCCCTCAACGCTGACGGCACCTTCTCGTCTGACTCCGCCGGTAGCTCCCTTGCCGTCTCCGGCCTGACGGACGCCTACGTCAAGCTGCCCGAGGACGTCACGCTCCCCGACGGCACGGCGCTCCCCGCGGGCCAGGTGCTGCGCGTGCGCCCGCGCGCCGACCTGGGCGCGCCCGAGCTGGGCGAGCTCTCGGCGCTCAACGCGGACGGAACCGAGCTCTCCGCCGAGAGGAACTGGATCGACGACGGCCTGCTCACCGTTGGCGCGGATGGCATCGTCGTCACGGCTGTCGTGAGCGACCCCGCCGTTGCGGGGACGCCGGCCGCCAACGAGGCGACGTCCGGCGTCGACCCCAGCTCCCTGGCGCTCTCGATCGGCGGAAAGACCGTGCCGGGCTCCCTTGAGAACGGCGTCGCCACCTTCTCCCTCTCCGCGAGCACGGTCGGCACGGGGACCCTCTCCCTCTCGGACGCCGCGATCAGCGTCTCCGACGTCGCCGGCAACGAGTGGAGCACGCCGCTTTCCGACGCCGCCGACCTGGCCGGCATCACGGGCCTGCGCGTGATCGACGCCTCCAGCCAGAGCTGGCTGCCCAAGGTGAGCGTCAGCGCCCGCGACGAGGCTGACCGGCCCGTGGCCGACGGCGCCTGCGTCCAGACGGACGAGGTGACGGTCGAGTTCACGGTGAGCGACCCGCTCCTCGGCGACCTGCTCGAGAACGAGAGCTGGCTCGCCTGCGACCCGCTGAGCGTGACGATCGACGGCGTTGAGACGAGCGTCGACCCCGCTACCCTCACCTGCCTGGGCAGCACCAGCTACGCCGCGACGGTGGGAGCGATCGAGGGCGAGGGCCGGCACACCGTCAAGGTCAGCTACGGCGGCGTGGGCGCCTGGCTCCCGCTGCTCGGCGACCTCTGGGAGAGCGACGAGACGAGCTTCCTCATCGACCGCACGGCCCCGCAGGTGACGGGCGCCGCGCTCGAGACCCCCGCCGAGGACGGCCAGATTGCCGAGCTCTCGAGCGGCGCGCGCGTGCTCCTTAGCGGCGAGAACGCAATCGAGCTCACGGTCGAGGACCTCGCCCAGACCGAGGGTGTCGAGACCTCGGGCGTCGCGTCAGTGAGCGCGACGCTCGTCCGCCACGAGGTCGAGGGCGACAAGGGCACCGAGGTTGACCTCGGCGAGCTTGGGACCAGCGGAGACGGTGCCTACGTCATCGAGCTCGACGATGCTGGGTACTACCCGCTCTCGGACATCAAGATCACGATGACGGACAAGGCGGGCGTGAGCTCCACCGTGACGCTCTCTGAGGTCGACGCCGTCAGGGCGTGGTCCTTCTCGGCCGTGCTCGTGGATACGGGCTCGAAGGATTCCGGACCTGTTGGGGACGGCTTTGCGATCGAGACCCCCGAGGGCACGCCCGCCGAGGCAGTGTCCGAGGGCTTCTACCCGGCTGGCTCCCAGGTCAGTTTCACCCTGAGCGACCATTGGTTCTGGGTCCGCTCGGGTACGGCGGCCTTCTCGAAGTCCATCTCGGGAACCTTCGATGGCCCGGAGGGGGTCGAGGCGCTTCCCGCTGACATGGCGACGAGCGGCTTTGTGGCTGTGACGGGCGGCCGGGACCTCTGGCGCCGCGTGCTGCCCCTCGGAGAGGGCGGCACGCTCGCCGACGGCTGGTACTCCCTTGCCTTTTCCTATCGGGGCTGGGAGGATGCAGAGCTCGAGTTTGGCGTGGACACCACCGAGCCGCGCCTGACCGACGCCGAGCTTGCCGATCCTGTCGACCCCGATAGCGTGGCCGAGCTCGCCGACGGGCGCACCGTGCTCGCAGGCGGCGAGCGGACGATTCGCGTTCGCGTTCAGGACCTGCTGCCGCGCGACTCCTACGAGGGCGTCAGCGTCGAGGGGATGAACGAGGGCCACGTCTCGGGCGTCGACGAGGACACCCTTGAGGTGACGATCCGGCCTGCCACGAGCGCGGACGGGACTGAGCTCGCGAAGCCCGTGACGATGCCGCTCAACGCGGACGAGCGCGGCTGGGCGGAGTTCACCCTCAAGAACGAGGGCCTCTACGATCTGGATCACATCACCGTCAACGCTTATGACGTCTGCGGCAACCTCCTCACCACCACGCTTGCCGACTACGTTGCCACGCTCGACGAGGAGGAAGCTGCCGCGTGGCCGGACGCCATCCTCGTCGACGGTGGAGAGCAGGACGTCGCGGCGAGCCTTGACGTGACGGACGCCGACGGCACGCCCGCCTCCAAGGACCCCTACTACCACCGTGGCGACGTCGTTGTGCGCTGCCGCGTGAGCGACCCGTGGCTCCCCATCTACGTCGCGCTCTTCCCCGACGAGCCCATCGTCTCCGCCACGCTTCGGGGACCTGGGGCCCAGGGGGTCACGCCGGCGGGCATGGGCCTCGTGGCTGCCGACCTCGTCCTGGCCGAGGGTGAGAAGGACGTGTGGGAGGCCGTCTGGACGCTCCCGCGCGCAGACGAGGCCACAGACGCGCTGCCGCTGGAGGGAGACTACGACGTGCGGCTCTCCTACGACGGCATCGCCGGCGCGCTGGCCGGGGGCGAGCCCAGCGAGGCCGCGCAGCTTTTTGGCATCGACTATACCGCTCCCGAGCTCGGCTCTCTGAGCTTCTCCGAGACCTCGCCGCTGCCGCTCTACGAGTCGGGCGACAAGCGCGACGAGCCGTGGGGCTGGATCTTCTCGCGGGGTGACGAGGTCGTCTCGCTCGTGGTGGGCGACAACCTCTCTGGCGTCACCCTCGACACCCTTTTCCCCACGCTCTCGGGCACGGCGAGCTCGGCGCTCTCCTACGAGGAGAGCGCCTCGCCGCGCTCGGGCGTGGTCTCGCTCACCTTCTCCGGCGACGGCGGTCGCGTGCTGCTCGAAGGGACGTCGCTCGTCGTCGAGGACGCTGCCGGCAACCGCGCGGAGACCGGCGCGCTCGCGGCCTATGCGGACTCCAACTTGCCCGAGGGGGCGCACTCCGTCGCGATCGACACCGAGGCGCCCGTCATCGAGGTCTCCTTCGACAACGACGACGTGCGCAACGGTCGCTACTACAACCGCGCTCGCACGGCGACCGTCTCGATCGACGAGTCCAACTTTGACCTGCTCATGGCCCACGCTCCCGAGACCATGATTTTCTCGGCCTACCGGGACGGGTCGGAGCGCGCGAGCGAGGAGCTCGTCGCCGAGGACTTCGAGCCAGTGACGCTCGAGGACGGCTCGGTGCGCTATCGTGCGAGCCTGGCCATCGAGGACGACGCGGACTGGCGCCTCGAGTCCGGTTTCACCGATCCCGCGCAGCGCCGCTCCAACGAGTACGAATCGGCGTTCGTCATCGACACGCAGGCGCCGGTGATCATGGTCACCTATGACAACGACGAGTCGGCGAATGCGATGTACTACAGCGCGCCGCGTACCGCCACGATCGCCGTGAGCGACCGAAACTTTAGCCCCGAGCTCGGCTCGATCGACGCGCGCTCTCTTGCCGGAGGTGCTGCCCCGAGCGTGAGCGGCTGGTCCGAGACGAGCGAGCGTGCCGAGTGGCAGACGAGCGCCCACTTTGGCGGGGAGACGCACTACCAGCTCAGCGTCGCGGCGAGCGACCTCGCGGGTAACGTCGCCGAGCCGTATGACTCGGGCGAGTTCGTAATCGACATGACCGCACCGCAGGTTAGCATTGGTGACGTGGAAGGCCAGGTGGCCTACGCCGGCACCGTTGCACCCACGATCGACTACTCCGACGCCAACCTCGACGCGCTCGTCTCCTCCTTCACGCTGACCGGCGCCCGCCAGGGCGACACCTTCCTGCCGGGCGCGAGCGAGACCGCCTCTGCCACCGAGAAGAGCGTGAGCCTGGGCAACTTCCCGTTCGAGGTCGAGCGCGACGACGTGTACACGCTGAGCGCCGAGGCCGTCGACCTTGCCGGCAACACCTCTGAGGCGGCGGTGACCTTCTCGGTCAACCGCTACGGCTCGACCTACTACTTTGCCGCGGGCTCCGAAGGCATCTCTGGCTCCTACCTCGCCGCGCCGCGCGACGTGCGCGTGGTCGAGGTCAACGTGAGCGGGCTTGTGACCGGCGAGGGGCGCGTCGAGCTTGCGCAGGACGACGCCTCCCGCGCCCTCGTCGCGGGGGTGGACTACGAGCTCGACCCCAACGCCCCCGCCGAGGGGTGGAGCGCGACGACCTACGCTTTCCCCGCGCACCTCTTCCAGGAGGACGGCTTCTACCGCCTGACCCTCACCTCCACCGACAAGGCGGGCAGCCTCTCGCAGAACACGATGGTGGGCAAGGGCCCGGGCCGCGAGGGCGACTTCCCCGTGAGCTTTGCCGTTGACGGGACGGCGCCGGTCGCGGCGCTCGTGGGCGTTGAGCCGGGCGAGGCCTACCTCGACCCCGAGAAGAGCGCCATCGCCGACGGACACGACAACCTCGGCCTCTCCTCCCTCGAGGTGAGCATGGACGGGGAGCCGCTCGCGTCGTGGGCGGGCGAGGAGCTCTCGGCCGCCGACGTGCACGGCGTCGCCCTCCCGACGGACGGTATCCCCCACACCTACGTGGTCGAGGCGATTGACCGTGCCGGAAACGTGACGACGGCGACCTACCCCGGGGTCGTGGTCACCGGAGACCTGCTCACCTACGTGTGCAACACTCCCGAGCTGCTCGCGCTCGTGACGGGCGGAGCGCTGGTGCTCGTCGGTGCGCTCGTCTCCGTTGGCTACCTTGCCGTCCGTCGCTACCGGGCGCGCGAGCGCGAGCGCAATCCGTTCGGTCACGGGCGCTCGTCGGAGAGCTGACCACCCCTCGCGCCCCTTGCGAGGGTCGCGGGTGCAGATAGCGTCAACGCGCGTCGCACAGGGCGGCTCGCGAAACGAGGAAAGGATGGGAACGATGGCTGGACAGATTAGGATCACCCCGGATCAGATGCGCTCCCGCGCGGGCCAGTACCGCAACGAGGCCGACAACGTCGGCAACGTGATCAGCAGCATGGACTCGCTGCTCAGCGCCCTGCAGAGCGAGTGGGAGGGCGCCGCGAGCGAGGCCTACGCCAACCGCTTCGCCGAGCTCCGCCCCGGCTTCGTGAAGGCCCAGGACCTCATCAACGAGATTGCCCAGGCGCTCGACTCCACCGCCCAGGCCCTCGAGGAGACCGACTCCAACATCGCCGGCTCCTTCCGCGGGTAGCCCACAACGACTCCGGCGTCCCCTCGCCCGCGGGCGAGGGGACGCCCCCTGGCACGGAGAGGCACACGATGGCAAGCCTGCTGCTCACACTCATGGCGGAGGGCCGCTCCCAGACGCGGACGCTCGATCTCGAGTCGTCCTCGCAGCTCGGCCTCGGAACGCCCGCGACGGTCCTCGTCGAGGCGTCGGACGGCGCCGCCGAGGCGCGGCCCGCGCGCGGCTTCGAGCTCCTCTCCGCATCCGGCGAGCCCGTGGCGAGGGCGCCGCTTCCCAGCGATGGGGAAGCCGTTCTCGGCATGCGCTCGGCTCACACCGGCCAGACCGCCATCCTCTACGCCCGCCCTTCCACTCCCGGCGCGCGCTCCTTTTACAAGCTGGGCTTCTCCTGCGACGCTCAGGTGCTCGTCGGGCGCTCCGAGGAGGCGGGCCTGCGCTACGCGTCCACCTTCGTCTCCGATCGTCACGCCATGCTCTCCCTGGTGGGGGACCGCTTCTCCGTGAGCGATTTGGGGAGCGCGAACGGCACCTTCGTGAACGGCCGGCTCATCGAGCCGGGTGCCCCGGTCGCCCTCGGCGCGGGCGACGTCGTCAGCGTGCTCGACCTCACCCTCATGGTGGGCCGTCGCTTCGTCTCCCTCAACCGCCCGACCGGCCTCTCGCTCGGGCGCATCCCCGGCGCGCAGCCCCTCGATCACGCCGCGTTTCGCGAGCTGTGCCCCCCGGCGAGCGAGACCTCGGGCGAGCTGCCCCTCTTCTTCCCTGCGCCGCGCCTTGCGCACAGCATCCACCGCAAGGCGTTCCAGATCGACGAGCCGCCCCAGCCCAAGCAGCCGGACGACAAGCCCGCGATCATGCAGATGGGCCCCTCGTTCGTCATGGGCCTCGCCTCGGTCTTCTCGGCCTCCACCGCCATCCAGCGCATCGCCCAGGGTGGCGACATCATGAGCGGGCTCCCCTCGATTGCGATGTGCGTGGCCATGCTCTCTGGCATGGTCATCTGGCCCGTCATCTCGCGCCGCTACACCAAGCGGCACGACCACGCTGAGGAGCTGCGCCGCCAGGCCCGCTACACCGACTACCTGAACGGCATGGAGGCGCGCTTTGGCCAGGAGTGCGACCGCCAGGCGGAGATCTTGCGCCTGCGCCGCGTCCCCGTGGGCGAGCTCGCGGCGCGCGCCCACGCGCTGTCGCCGCGCCTCATGAACCGCGGCGTCGACCACGACGACTTCATGGACCTGCGCGTCGGCGTGGGCAGCGTCGAGCTCGAGGCGGACTTCCGCTGGCCGCAGCCCAAGTTCACCATGGACGAGGACAAGCTGCTCGACAAGGTCTCGGAGCTCTCGAAGAACCCGCCGCTCGTCCGCGACGTCCCCATAGCGTTCGACCCGGTCGAGCACTTCGTTGCCGGCATCATTGGGGCGCGCCCGGACGTCTGGGCGTTCGCGCGCGGGCTCGTGCTCCAGATCTGCGCCCTCTACAGCTACCAGGACGTGAAGATCGTGCTGGTCGCGGATGCCGACGAGGAGGCGGAGTGGTCCTTCGCCCGGTCGCTCCCGCACCTGTTCGACGATTCCGGCACGCGCCGGTACCTCGCGTGCGACTACGACGCGCTCACGCAGGTGAGCATGCACCTCGAGCGCGAGCTCGAGTCGCGCGCGGACGCACGTTGCGAGAGGGTCGGCGACCTGGGGGCCTACTACGTGGTGCTCTGCGCGAGCAAGTCGCTCTCGGAGCGCTCCGAGGCCGTCTCGCGCCTCCAGAGGACGCGCGAGAACAAGGGCTTCTCGCTGGTGTTCTTTGGCGAGGCGCTGCGCGAGCTCCCGCGCGAGTGCGCCTACGTCATCGACCTCTCCGCGCGGGGCGCGCTCGCGGGCCTTGAGGGGTCCTCGCAGATCCTCGGCGACGCCGCCGAGCGCGGGAGCGCCCGAATGTTCGACCGCGACGACGTTGCCGGCACGATGGTGCCCTTCGAGCCGGACTCAACCGCCACGCGCGAGCTCGCCGGCGCCTTTGCCCTCGACCTTGCCCGCGCGCGCCTCGACATGCCCTCCCAGCGCTCGCAGATGCCCGCCTCCCTCGGCTTTCTCGAGATGCTCGAGGTCGGCAACCTCGCGCAGCTCAACGTTGGCCAGCGCTGGGCCGAGAACGACGCCTCGCGCACGCTGCAGACGCCGGTGGGGCGCGACGCTGCCGGCGAGCTCTCGGTCCTCAACCTCCACGAGAACGTGCACGGGCCGCACGGCCTGATCGCGGGCACCACCGGCTCGGGCAAGTCGGAGTTCATCATCACCTACATTCTCTCGCTGTGCGTGAACTATGCGCCTGACCAGGTGTCCTTTGTCCTGATCGACTACAAGGGAGGCGGGCTCGCCGGCGCCTTCGACAACGAGCGCTACCGCCTGCCGCACCTTGCCGGCACCATCACCAACCTCGACGGGGCTGCCATCGCCCGCTCGCTCGTCTCGATCAAAAGCGAGCTCAAGCGGCGCCAGGACGCCTTCAACCGCGCGCGGGAGATCACCGGTGAGGCGACGGTGGACATCTACAAGTACCTGCGCCACTACCGTCAGGGCGTGCTGAGCGAGCCCCTGCCGCACCTGTTCATCGTGGCCGACGAGTTCGCCGAGCTCAAGCAGCAGGAGCCGGAGTTCATGGAGGAGCTCATCTCGGCCGCGCGCATCGGCCGCTCGCTCGGCGTCCACCTCATCCTCGCCACGCAGAAGCCCTCCGGCGTCGTCAACGACCAGATCTGGTCCAACTCGCGCTTCAAGGTCTGCCTCAAGGTGGCCGACGCGGCTGACTCCAAGGAGATGATCCGCCGCCCGGACGCCGCCGAAATCAAGGGGCCGGGACGCTTCTTCATGCTCGTTGGCTACAACGAGCTCTTCTGCGGCGGCCAGGCCGCCTACGCGGGCGCGCCCTACGCCCCGACCGAGGTCTTCGAGCCCAAGCGCGACGACACGGTCGACCTCGTTGACGACACGGGCGACGTGGTGGCGACGATGCGTCCGCCCTCAACGGCCACGGTGACCAGCGACTCCGAGCTCAACGCGGTGCTCGGCCAGCTCTGCCGCACCGCCGAGGCGACGGGCAAGCATGCCGGGCGCCTGTGGCTCGACGCGCTCCCGGGGCGCATCCGCCTCGACGACCTGCGCGAGAAGTACGGCTTCGCCGGCAGGCCCGGACGCTGCGAGGTCGCGCTCGGCGAGGTCGACGACCCCGGCCGCCAGCGCCAGCTCCTCTACAGCGTCGATCTGGCCGAGGTCGGCAACCTGCTCGTCTTTGGCGCGCAGGGCTCCGGCGCTGAGGGGCTCGTGGCCACGCTGCTCTGCTCGCTCGCCACCGACTACGCGCCCGAGGAGGCGTGCTTCTACGTCATGGACTTCGGCGCGGGCACCCTCTCGCCCTTCTCGGCCCTGCCCCAGTGCGGCGGCGTGGTGCTCCCCGGCGACCCCGAGCGCATGGACAACCTCTTCCGCCTGATCGACCGCGAGGTCGCCCGCCGGCGCGCGCTGCTCTCGGCCGAGGGCGTCTCGCTCGAGGAGTACAACGCCGCGCATGACGAGAAGATCGGCCACATGGTGGTGGTCCTCGCGAACATCGCGGCCTTCTACGACCTCTACGGGGGCTACGAGGAGGCCTTGGGCACCCTTACCCGCGACGCGCCTCGCTGCGGGATCCACTTCGTGCTGACGGCATCCTCCGCGAGCGCCGCCCGCCCGCGCCTGCGCTCCAACTTCTCCGAGAGCGTGGTCTGCCCGCTGAACGACGAGAGCGACCTGATCACGATCCTGGGCTCGCGGCCCAAGGCGGTCGTGCCGAAGCGGGACAAGCGCGGCTACGTGGTCATGGCCAAGGAGGTCTACGAGTTCCAGGGCGCCTCGGTCGGCGGCGCGGACCAGAGCGAGGCCGCGCTCATCGCGGCGCTCGGCGAGCGGAGGGCCGCCGAGTGCGCCGGCCGCGCCCCGCAGATCCCCTCGCTTCCGCCCGTCGTGCGCCCCCAGGACATGGGGCTGGGCCCTGTGGCCCGCGGCGAGCTCCCCATTGGCTTCTCGAAGCACGAGGTCGAGCCGATGTTCTTCTCGTTCGCCAAGTGCCCCACGATGCTCGTGCTCGGAAACGACGTCGACGCGATCGCGCGCTACCTGCGCGGCGTGCGCGAGTGCCTGGCCGAGGCGGGAACGGTCGACTACCTCTTCGTGGACCCGCAGGGCTACCTCGGCGAGACCGGGGACGAGCGCGTGGTCCAGGACGAGGAGCGCGTTGGAGCGGCGATCGCGGCTGTGGCCACGGGCCGCGACCCCGTGGCCGTGCTCGTACTCACGAGCGTCGTGGAGACCATGGCGTCGCTGCCTGACGCCTCGGCGCGCCTGCTCAAGGAGTACATCGCCAAGGAGCAGGGCAAGGGCGTCACGGGGATCGTGGCCGCGACGGAGATGTGGCGCGGCAAGTCGCTCTACGACGAGTGGTACAAGGTGGTCACCGCCTACGGCAACGGCCTGTGGGTGGGCAGCGGCTTCAGCGAGCAGACGCTCTTCCGCTTCTCGCGCGTGCTGCCGGAGTTCCGCGCGCCGGCGGCGACCGACGATGCATTCTTCGCGATGCGCGGCGACGTGACGAGCGTCCGGCTCGTGTCCGCCTCAGACGAGGAGGAGGGCGAGGCGCGATGAGGCTCGCCGAGCGCAAGGACCGCAGGAGCGGCGCCAAGACCCTCCAGGTGACGGCAGGGAGGCGCGAGACGCTCGAGTACGCGCAGGCCGAGTGGCTGCGCGGCGTGCCCGACCGGTGCCTCCTGCCCTTTGACTACGACTCCGCGGGAGCCGAGGCCCGCTTCTACTACGACGTGACGGGCATGGAGCGGCTCCCGCGCTTCCTGAGGGCGAAGGTCACGAGCGGCCAGTACGTGGGCATGCTGCGCACGGTCTACGACGTGCTGGACCTCTGCACGCGGAAGGGCTACGCGACCTCGTCGGTGCGCTTCGACCCCTCGACGGTCTACGTGGACGGGCAGGGGGCGATGGCCTTCGCCTTCGTGCCGCTCTCGGGGGCGGGCGAGCGCGACAACGACTCGCCGCGCGCGCTCCTCGGCTACCTGGGCAGCCTCTCCCACGTGGGGCTCGTCGTGGCGGAGGACGAGCGTCACGTGCGCGCCGTCGACGACTTCGTGCGCCGCACGCCGGTGCTCTCCGTCTCTGCGCTGCGGGAGTTCCTCGTTGCGCAGTTCGGCCTCTCGCTCGAGGGCGGCTCGGGGAGCCTCGGCGCGCCCGCTGGCGCGCCCCCGGTAAGGCAAGGTGATCCGCCCGACATCTCCGCAAGGACTCGGAGGCCGCATGGCGGCACAGCCGCTCAGGCCGACAGGATAGCCTGTACGCTTTCGATGACGTAATCCAGCATCTCCTGGCTGAGTCCCGGCCAGACGCCCAGCCAGAGGCCGCGCTCCATGATGAGGTCCGTCTGTGTCAGGACATCCGCCACACGGTAGGGACGGCCTTCC
>CASEQJ010000005.1 GCA_949290055.1 uncultured Olsenella sp.
AGCTCGGCTACGCGCTGCGGGCCCTCGCGCAGCGCCTCGATCACGGCGCGCTGGCGCGAGGCGGTGCGCGCGGGCGTGAAGTCGTTGGCGGCGGGCGTGAGCGCGGCCCAGCGGTCGTCCACGGCGCCGGCGCGCTCGGTCTGCAGCTCCCAGGGGTCCTCGGCGGAGGCGCGCGTCACGCGGACCTTCTGGCCCGGCGCGAGGAAGGGCCGGATCGCCTCGGCGGGCGGGCAGGCGTACTCGCGCGCCATCCAGGCGGCCACGCGGGCGGCGGTGGCGTCGAAGGCGCTCGGCGCGAGGACCTGCTCGAGCGCGCAGATCTTCTCGGGCGCGACGTCTGCCGGCGGCTCGTCGCCGACGGCGACCACGTAGCCCACGGCCGCGCGGTTCGCAAAGGTCACGAGCACCGTGGCGCCGACGACGGCCTCGGCGGCGAGCTCGGGCGGCACGGCGTAGTCGAAGGCCGCGTCCAGCGCGCGCGTGGGTATGTCGAGCACGACGCTCGCGTAGGGCATTGGCGGGCCTCCGTTCTTCTCGACAGTCCATTGTAGCGCGGCGCGGTTGGTTCCCGTTGTCCCGGGGGTTGTCCCGGGCGCGTCTAGGAATTCGCGGGGTTGTTTCGGGGGCGTCTAGAAAACGCGGGACTTGTCCTGACGCGCGGCCGCCGTTGGACGCAAAATCACTGTTTTGCGGGCAACGCCGGGACAAGAGCCCGATTTTCTAGACAGCCGCAAGACAAGGTCCCGAATTCCTAGACGCGCCCGGGACAAGACCCGCAAATCCTAGAAGCCCAGCCAGAACAGGCTCGCGTCGTCGCCGACCTTCATGCGCGGAAAGCGCGTGAGCTGGGCGTCCGCCGCCTCCAGCACACGCATCCGGTCGCAGAGCTCGAGGGCCGAGAAGTACGTGGCGCCGCGAACCCACTCCGCAAGCGACGCCAGCCCGTACTGGCCGAACGCGCGGAAGAGCCCGTCGCTCATGCCCGCGACCGCGGCCAGCTCGGCGCGCGGCAGCGTGAGCCGCCGGGCGTGCGCGAGCCCGGAGCCGGAGGGGTCCAGGCACCAGTAGCCGCCCGACGTGTTGCGCAGGCGGCGGTTGGCCAGCACCTCCTCGCGCACGAGGGCGCGGCGCTCGGCCACCGTGAGGTCGCGCCCGGCGGAGCGCTCGACCATGAGCTCGACCACGCGCTCGTCCAGCGCCTCGAGCGTCTCGTCGGTTGAGACGAGAAGCTCGCCCGTGCGGAGGAGAACCACGAGCGGCGAGTCCGCGAGACCCCAGAGCTCGACGTCCTTCTCGCCCGCCACGGCGAGCGCGAGCGTGGCGGAGGGCACCGCCGCGGGGTCGAGCTCGTCCGCCGAGCGGCTGAGCGCCGCCTCGAGCTCCGCGCGAGCGGTCGCCGTCGCGTCAACGAGCGCCTGCTCAGGGGCTATGCCGGACTCCAGCGCCTGGCACAGCCCCACGCCCACCGTGTGCGCGAACCACTGGGCGTTGGTGGAGAAGCCCGTCGAGACCGCCGGCAGCTCCACGAGCCCCGTGGCCCCGTCGATAACGACGCCATACGCCCCGCCGCCCGGCAGCGCGCCCGCGTGGGCAAAGTCCTCGTTCGCCGCGTTCCCGCGATCGGTGAAAAAGAAGCCCCGCATGTCGCAGCCTGCCTTTCGGTGTCTCATTCCCGCCTGTTTTGGGTTCTAAGCTCCTCCGCGTCGCGGAGCCGCCGCGATTCCGGCCTTCCCTTGTGGTTTTGGGGCAAAGCTTTGATGCGTGCATAAATCCTGTTGCCCACAACCTACCAGAACACGGCAGCGGGCGAGCAGAACGCGGATTTTGCGGCCCCATCGCGCCGCCCCGGCGCCGACCGCATAAAACCTTCGCCCCAAAACCGCCCCTCGAACCCGAAATCAGCGCCCCCGCCGCACGCACCGCCCCGGAAAACCCAAAACCCCGCGCTCCGCGGCAACGACAACGACAACGACAACGACAGGACGTATCTCAATCCAAGAGCACGCGAAAGAGCATCATCCGACACGCACATCCGGCGAACGGCAATGTTACCTGCCCGTATACCCGTTCACCTACTTCGAACAAAAGGCAAGGACCGTGCCGCCCCTGTATAGCATTAACGGAGTTAGAGAGCAATATTGCGCAAGCTTCGACGTGTTGCCATAAACGGAATGCTCTCGGTTCGTTAGGCCTTGCAAACCAAGCGAGACCGTAACGATAGCGGACATCGTCAGAGGAGGTGAGGGCGCTTGCTGCCAAAAAGCAGTTTGTACGGTGACCTGTTCCATCACATCCACGGGGGGAGGACTGGTCATGCCGTCAGAAAAGTACGACCGAGGTCGCAAGCGTCCCGCTGTCGTCGCTTCAGTATCGCTGGCGTTCGGTCTTAGGGAAATCGAAGGCGACTCCATCGGCCCCATCACTCAGATTGCGCTGCTTCTCGCAGCACTCGCCCTTGTCATCGTAGCGGTGGCTCGCTTGATTGAGGCGATTGGGCCCCTACCCAACAATCAGAGCAATCTGGTTTTGGGACAAAGCTTTGATGCGCCCCAAGGCCGGGCATCGAGCTTGTTGCCTACAACCTATCAGAACGTAGGTTTTGTGGACCGCTCATGCCGTCCCGGCGGCGTCCGCATAAAACCCTTGCCCAAAACCGCTCCGCGATCCCGAAATAATCGCTTCCACCGGGCGCACCGCAGCAGAAAACCCAAAACCTCACATTCCGCAACAGGCGGCCGCGTCCGGCCAGCTTCGAGGCACGCCCAGCCCACGCGTCAAGTCGTCCCCGCCCAGACGGGAGAGGAAAGCACTTCGCGCAGCCGCAAACAGAGCCTTCATCAGTGACGCGGCCACCTACGCGGAGATGATTCCGTTGGCAAGATCATGTCCATACGCCGCCAGAACGTCAAACAATCCCAAACGCTTCAATTACTCAGCAAGGTATTCGCCGCAGCCGAGGGCACGTCATGCCGAATAAGAACACGATAAATGCGCTCACGTGCAAGAACTCCCATGACGCGCCAGTCGAGCGGTCGAACGCGCCGTCGAGCTCGTGCGACCTCCCAGCACCCTTTCCCACCGGCGCAACATCCTCTCGATAATCCGCTGCTCATACCTGGTCAGCCTCGCGTGGGGCCCCTCCAACGGCTCCTCCTGGCCCCTCCCCCTTTCCCGGCATAACTGTCTCCTCGGCTCCGCGGAACGGCGTCTCCGGCCACGAGGGGCAACTCTGCCTCGGACTCACCGATGCATAACCCTCTGAGTACGGGGTGTCTCGCCGAACTTGCGAATCTAGGGACAACAGCTTTACGCCAACCAACTCCCCTCGCATGCAAAACCTTAAAGCGGTTAGTGTTATCCTAGTTCAGCCGAGGAAGGGGAGGCTTCGCGTGTCAGAGGTTCTGCTCGTCGATACCCACGATCGCCCGCTGGGAACCATGGAGAAGCTCGAGGCTCACGAGAAGGGTCTGCTACACCGTGCGTTCTCCCTGTTCGTCGTCTCGGACGAAGCCATGCTCATACAGCGACGCGCCACGGCGAAGTACCACTCGGGTGGTCTGTGGGCAAACGCATGCTGCTCACACCCCGGCCGGAATGCCGACGTCGTCGACGAGGCAATCAGGCGCGCCCGCGAGGAGCTCGGCCTTGACCCCGCACAGCTCGAAGGTCGTCCTGTCGAGGTTGCCTCGTTCGTATATCGCGCCAACCTCGGGCCAGTCTTCGAATACGAGTACGACCACGTCCTTCTAGCCCGCGCGCCTCAGACGGTTCAGCTCACGCCGGACCCGGAGGAGGTCGACCGCGTCGCGTGGGTCGGCTTCGACGAGCTCGAACGGCGGCTCCTCGAGGAGCCGGACGACTTCGCTCCCTGGTTCCTCACGGCCTGCCCGCTTGTCCTGGCAGCGACACGCTGAGACCGCGACTTACGAAGGCGGTGGCTGACCCATGAGATACCTCGTAACCGGAGGCGCGGGCTTCGTCGGCTCTCACCTATGTGCGTGTCTGCTGAGCGAGGGGCATGACGTGACCTGCGTCGACAATCTCCGCACCGGCAGACGCGAGAACCTCGCCAAGCTCCTCGGAAACGACGGCTTTCGACTCCTGGAGCTCGACATCCGCGACGATCTGCCCCTCGAGGGCCCCGTGGACTGCGTCTTCAACCTCGCGAGCCCCGCGAGCCCACCTCACTACCAGCGCGACCCGCTTGACACGCTGCTTACCAACGTCGAGGGCACGAAGCACATGCTCGAGCTGGCCCGTAAGAGCGGGGCGCGCTTCGTCCAGGCGAGCACGAGCGAGGTCTACGGCAATCCCCTCGAGGAGCCCCAGAGCGAGAGCTACCTCGGCAACGTCAACCCCTGCGGCCCTCGCTCCTGCTACGACGAGGGCAAGCGCTGCGCCGAGACGCTCTGCTACATATACCGCGAGCGCCACGGCGTCGACGTGCGCGTGTCGCGCATCTTCAACACCTACGGCCCCCACATGAGCCAAGACGACGGCCGTGTGATCAGCAACTTCGTCGTTCAGGCGTTGCTCGGCAAGCCACTCACGGTCTATGGAGACGGATCCCAGACCCGCAGCTTCTGCTATGTCAGCGACACTGTCCGCGGCCTGATCGCGCTCTCACATGTCGACGGCCCGCTGTTCGGCCCCGTCAACCTTGGAAACCCCGCTGAGATTACCGTCGGCGAGCTCGCACGGCGCGTAATCGAGCGCATCGACCCCTCACTCGGCGTGGAAACCCACCCGCTGCCCGCTGACGACCCGCTGCGCCGCCGTCCGGACATCTCACTCGCCAGGCAAGAGCTGGGCTGGGAGCCGACCGTCGACCTCGACGAGGGGCTCACGGCCACAATCAGCTACTTCAAGGAGGTGCTCGGCGCATGAGCGACCTGTCCAACATAGGCGTCTCCGTAATTGTCCCCACCTGGAACCGTGCGGAGCTCCTCGAGGAGATGCTGCGCTCCGTGCATGAGGACCGCCAGCGCTACGACGGTCCGAGCGAGGTGATTGTCGTCGACAGCAGCGAGGGCGAGCAGCGCGAGAAGATCGAGCGCAGCTGTCGCCTTCACGATGCCGTCTACCTCGCAGGCGACCAGAGCGTCCGGCGCAAGCGCAACCTCGGCTGCGCGCACGCACGCCACGACCTTCTACTTTTCCTCGACTCCGACGTCACCGTGGAGCCGGGCACGATTGCCGGGCATGCCGAGAAGTACCTCGAGGGCAGCCACATAGGGGCGGTGCAGGGACTCACCGAGTTCGTCGGGCACGGCGGCTTCTGGTGGCATGTCGCCGAGCTGTCGGGGCTCACCGAGTCCTTCTCTAACGCTCGTAAGTACCCGTTCCAGTCATGGTCGATCACGAACAACCTCTCCGTGCGCCGTGACGTCTTCGAGCGCATTGGTCGCTTTCGCGACGACTTCCCCTTCAAGCTCGGCGGCGACGACCTTGAGATGTCCTACCGAATCGCGCACGCGGGCTACCTGATAGCCTCTGCGCCGCGCGCGGTGGCCCTCCATGCGAAGACCACCTGGGACAACCCCCGCGCCCTTCTCGACCGGACGAGACGCTGGGGTACCATGGAGAGCCGCATCTGCTCGCTCCACCCCGAGCTCTATCGCCTCTCGGTGCCCAAGAGCTACGTCCTCGAGCTGCCGCTTCTGGTGGCGCCGCTCCTTGTTGCTGCGGCGAGCGGCGAAACGAGCGTTGCCCTGGTCTCGGCCGCCCTGCTCGTCCTCTTCGTCCTCCAGCGCTATCTGCGAGAGTGCCGCGCGCACGGTGGCCTGCTTAACCCCGTTCACCTGTTGCTCGCCCTCTGTGTCAACGCACGCTACGAGCTCTTCCGCCAGGCGGGCTATCTCTCACAGGGTCACTGCGACGGTCTTGTCCACGCCATGGTCTTCAACTGCTACCAAGCGCGCGGCTCAATCGGACCGGACGCACGCCGCATTGCGACCGTCCTCGCCGACCTTGCCTTTGTCCTTCTCGCCTATGGGGTGATCGAACGTGTCCTCTGAGACGAACGTGCCGCGCGGAATCAGCGTCGTCATTGCAACGAAGGGCCGCGTCAAACTGCTCGACGAGCTTTTGGAGTCCCTCGACGAGGCACGCTCGCGCTTCCCGCTGCCGAGCGAGGTGATTCTTGTTGACGACAGCTCCCCCGACGACGTCCGCGAGATCGAGGACATGTGCGAGCGTCACGACGCGCGCCGCATAGCGTTCGGTCCCTCGGTCGCCGAGAAGCGCAACGTCGGCGTAAGGAACAGCCGCTATGAAGTGGCACTGCTGCTCGACTCCGACTGCCTCGCCACGCCGGAGCTGCTGAACGAGCACTACCGCTGCTACGAGGATCCCTCCGTGGGCGCGGTGGCGGGCCTGCTCGAGTTCGTGGGACCGGATACCTGGTTCTGGAAAGCGGTCGCCAACTCACAGTTTGTTGTCTGCTTTGACTTCCCGCGCTGGATGGAGACCGTACCGTGGACCCCCACGGCCAACTGCTCGGTGCGCCGCGACGTCTTCGAGGCGCTCGGCGGCTTTGACCGCGGTTTCCCCGACAAACCAGGCGGCGAAGACGTTGACCTGGGCCTTCGCATAACCCAGGGCGGCCACGTCATGACCTGCAACCCCAAGGCACTCGTATACCACCAGAAGAAGACATGGATTCCGGTCAAGGCCATGATCAAGCGACTGTGGCACTACGGCTCTGCCGACCTCTTCCTCATGGAGCGTCACCCCGACCTGCTCTACCCCTGCTACCCGCGCCGGACGCTGCTCGTGCTTGCCGTCGTCGCACTCTGCGTCGTATTCGCCGCGCTCGCCTGCCCCCTCGCGCTTGCCGCGGTCCCAATCGTCCTGCTCGTCGACCTCGCGCTGTGCGCAGCGGCGATGCAGTCCTACGAGAAGCGCCGCGTGAGCTTTCTGCAGCAGGTGGTCATACAGCTGCTCATTCTCGACAACGAGCTCGGCTTTCTGTGTCGCTGCCTGGAGCGTCGACGCTTCGACTTCATGGGGCAGCAGCTAATCTACTTCGACGGGCAGGCGTTCGGAATCGTCGACCGCGGGTCACTTCTGACGCTCGCCCACCTCGGCTCTGCAGTCCTTCTCGCCGTCCTCCTACTCGCAACCACGGTCCTGGCATGATTGCCGCGTCGCGAAAGTCCGTCGAGACAAGCGTGGTGATTCCCGCCTACAACGAGGCAGAATCGATCGGTGCGTGCGTCGACGCGCTGCTTGCAGGCAGCGTGATTCCGCTCGAGATCATAGTCGCAGATGGAGGCAGCAACGACGCCACTCGTGACGTTGCGCGCGCCCACGGTGCGACGGTCGTTGACAACCTGGGGCGCACGGCGGCGAGCGGCCGCAACGTTGGCTGGCGCGCGAGCCGTGGGAGCGCGGTCGCCTTCGTCGACGCCGACTGCACGGCCGTTCCAGGCTGGCTCGAGGCGCTCGAGCGGCGCCTCGAAGACGAGACGATCGACGGCATCGCGGGCCGCATCTCCCCGCGCGAGCCACGCAACGAGTGCGAGGCCTACTGGAACCACCTTGCCTGGGAAGTCCTCATGCACTTCGGAGACGAGCCCTCCGAGATAAGGGGCCGCGAGCTTGCGCACTCGGTTGTCACGGCCTCGTGCTGCTACCGCCGCTCCGCCCTCGAGCGCCTGGGCGGCTTTGACGAGTGGTTCGGCAACAACGCCGAGGACGTTGATCTCACCTGGCGAGCGCTGGACGCGGGGTGTCGACTGGTCTACGAACCCGCGGCACAGGTCTGGGCCAACGGCGTAACCGACGTCACTGGCGTGCGACGCAAGGCGTTTCGCAACGGCGTCTCAAGCAGCAAGCTTCAGAAGCGCTACGGCACCCTGGTCAACCACGACTGGGCGATATACCGAATGCTGCTGGACAACTTGCGCGGAAGGAGCGCCTGCGAGCACCCCGCGCTCGAGCGAAACGAGCTCGTCTGGCACCTGCTCGGCAAGTACTGGGGCTCGCTGCGTCACGGCGTGATCAACGTCTAGCCGCGGCGCACGACCCCGCGAACGTAGGCGGGCGCATAGCGCAGGTTCGTGCACTTCGAGACCAGAGTCGGGGCTCCGGCAAGCAGAAAGAGCGCCGCCATGAGCAGGTAGGCGGGGCCAAAGCTGCCCAGAGCGAGGCACCCCGCACACGGAACGATGACGTTGAGCAGAGCCTCAAGTGGCACAAGGTCAAAGGTGTAGAGCACGTCCCGCTTCCCGAACACCCGCACGAACACGCCGACCAGAAGCCAGGTGACGATTGCGTAGGCAAAAAGGGCAGACGCCACCGCCGTCGGCGAAACCGTCCAGAGAGGAACCAGAACCGAGGGAACGAGCAAGACGACCTCAATGACGAGAAGCGCGTCCACGCCGCGACGCAGCGAGCGCACGGCGTGATCGCGGGCGAACGTCCGCGTGCCGGTGATCTCGTCGTTTTCTCGGTCCATCATCTGGTGGACCAGTATGTAGCGCAGGCCGTTCAGAAACGAGAGCAGCACCCAGTCGAATGTGACCACCCAGGGCAGGTCGAACAGCAGCCCCGCCACGAGAATCGGGGTGCCCCGCTGGGCGAACGAGGAGCAGACCACTCCCCAAACCCCGCGCTCCTTGAGTCGCAGCACCGGGATCGAGTACGACGCACCAAGCAAATACGTTGCCGCGGCAAGGGCGAGAGCGGTGGGTGAGAAGGAGGCGGGGGCGGCAGCGAGGAGCAGACCCACGAGGGTGAGCGCCGCCAGGACGGCAACCGTGAGGGGCGCCGGAACAAGGCAGACGGCCTTGCGCTTGCCCGCCCGCAGGTCCTCCTCGCGGTCCGAGTAGTCGTTGATCAGGTAGCCGAAGGCAAGAAAGACCGAGACAAAGAGGACAAACAGAAGCATATTCAGGGGGAAGTCGGGCCCGGGGGCACGCCGCAGGGCCAGCGTCCCATAGACCGGAGCGCAGAGCACGAGCGGGACGACCGAGAAGAACCACTCGTCGAAGCGCACGTAGGAGCGCACGAACGCGAGGGGACCCTGAAGCCCCGTGCCATTAGCCGCCATCTCGACCCCTCTCCCTCGGATTGGACCCTCCCCACGGCCGGGGGGCGCCAGTCAAAGAGTATAATTCTTTGTCGCGTGCCCACCTGGGCGCGCTCCGCGACCGAGGGAGGGGTGCACTGGAACATGCTTCTCTATCTTGTTTCCACGCAGCCCAGGGCCAACCTTCCCGCCGTCAGGGAGGCTGCAGAGGAGCTCTTCTCAACTGACGACATAGAGGTGCGTCACGTGCCCACACTCCAGGGAGTGGAGAAACCCTCCGAGGAGTACCGCGTTGTCACAATCTCTCCGGACGCGTCGCTAATCGAACCCGCCCTCTCAACATGGGGCCGTCCCAACTGGTTTTTCTCACACATGGGAGAGCGGACGTTCCCCTTGGATGACGCGGGAATTGAGCGCGTGCTGCGCGAGCTCGCACGGCAAGGCGAGTGGGCGGCGGCGAAGGACCTCAACGGCTTCGTCTGCCTACTCGACCGACTCGAGCATCGCACGCGGCTCCGGGCGCGGCCCACGTCCCTTCAGCTCGAGACGACCAACCGCTGCAACGCCTCGTGCGTCATGTGCAACCACCTCTACTCCAGCGAGCCGCCCGACCCCGACTTCTCTCGGCTGGCTGAGCGTCTCGACGAAGTTCTCCCCTACCTGCGAATGATTCTTCTGCACGGCAACGGAGAGCCCTTCCTGGCGCCTGACATAGCCAACAGAATTCGCGTCTTCCACGACCATGGAATCGCCCTCACCACCAACACCAACCTCTCCGTGCTCAACGACGAGCTTCTCGAACTTCTAAACAGCTGCTTTTTTGAGGTGCGCGTCTCCTGCGACGGCTGCTCTCGCAGAACCTACGAGGGAATCCGACGAGGACTCTCGTTCGACCGCTTCGTCACGAACGCAAGGCTGCTGCGCGACCGCACGCCCAGACTTCGCAAGGTAATGGTCGCCGTGCTCATGCGCCAGAACCTCACTGAGGTTGCAGATCTCGTCGACTTTGCCGCCGACTTGGGCTTCTCCGAGCTCTCATTCCAGGAGCTGGGAACCAACGCCGTAATCGGCAACCAGGGGGACAGCCCCCGGCTCTTCCCCCACCTTGCCGCCAATCAGTTCCGCGGGGCAGTGCTCCGTGCGCGGGAGCTTGGCGTGCGCCTGTCCTACCCAGGCCTCGTCGACCTCACCCTCGAGGACGACCAAAAGCTAGCCGAGGAGACCGAGCGCGCGCAGCGCGAGCCGCTCTACCCGAGCACGGACGACGTTGCCGAAATCCGTCGAAGGGCGCTGACGCTCGGTGAGGGCAACACGCGCCCAATCGAGCGGCTCGATTCATGCTCGTGGCAAGACGGACGCTACCGTTGCAGGGGAATCTGCTCTTGGTGCGTGGAGCGCCCTTACGTCGACACGCGAGGCAACGTCTTCCCCTGTTGCATTAATGCGACCTACAGCCTCGGGAACATATTCGAACACGACTCGTTTCTTGACCTCTGGAACGACGACCTCTACCAGCAGGTACGCGCGAGCTTTCACGAAGGAAGGTTGCCAGCGTTCTGCGAGGGCTGCCAGTTTCTCAGCACGGGGTCGACCTCCTACGTGAGGGTCCTTGATCATGACCCGTTGAAGTGGGAGAAACGCCACGTGAGCGGCCTCTACCTCAGCAAGCGTGATCACCTCGGGGAGGAAGGGAGCAGCACGTATGCATGAGGCAGCGCTCGAAAGACTCGCAGGACTGCGAGAGGCCGGCCTGTTCTCGGGACGCTTCTACGCCGAGCGCCTGATCTCCGCAGACGGGAGCGACCCCCTCACCTCCTACGAGCGCTTTCGCCGCACCCCCTTCATGACCAAGGACCAGATTCGCCACGCGAGCGTGGAGGAGCGAACCGCGACGGCGCCCGAGGACGTCTATGGCGTCTTCTCGAGCAGCGGAACCACCGGACGACGCACGATGTACGTCTACAGCCGCAACGACAAGAACGTCCACGAGCGATTCGTGCGCACGTTCCTCACCGAGATCGGCGTCACGGCACGCGACCTCGGCGCGGTCATGGCGCCGATCGGAACCGGAGTCATGGCACATACCATGATGTGGGAGTTCACAACAATGGGGGCGGGCTACGTCAACTGTCCCGAACCCTCCCCCGAAAACATGCTCGAGACCGTCGAAGACGTTCCCGTGAGTGTGGTCGCCACTCGGCCCGACGTGGTCTCCGCCGCCTGCTACCGCCCCGAGCTCCGGGAGCGCTTTGCGGCCTCGGGCGTGAGGCTGCTGCTGCTCGGCGGGGGATTTCTCACCGAAGGCCGCCGTGCCCTGCTGGAGCGGGTCTGGGGCGCGCGCTGCTACAGCCTCTTTGGCATGAGCGAGGTCTTCGGTCCGATGGCGGCCGAGTGCCAGCGGCGTGACGGCCTGCACTACCTCGACGATTACCTCCTGATTGAGGTGCTCGACCCTCTCTCCCACGAGCCTGTTGGCGACGGCGAGGTAGGGGTGGCGGTCTACACGACCCTCTGGGACAAGGGTTTCCCGCTGCTCAGGTACTGGACGGACGACTACGTCAGCGTCACGCACGAACCCTGCGACTGCGGGCTGGACCTGCCTCGAATGCGCTTTTTCGGCCGCCGAGCCGACGGACTCTTCCCCTCTCCGCGCCACCGCGACCAGCCAATCGTCTTTCCCAAGCAGATTGAGGAGACGCTTTTTTCGCACGGGCTCGTCGGCGAATACCTCTGCGACCTCTACAGCGGAAGCCTCGTTGTGAGGAGCGAACGCTGCGACCTCGCCGAGGCAGACCCGCGTGCCGCCGGGGCCGAGCTCTCCGAACTCTGTGCTCTGCCCGTCTCCGTCAAGCTCGTGGACCCGGGCACGCTCGGCGTGTGCGCCGGCTCGAGGCGCATAAGGAACGGGGGATGGTAATGGAGGTGCTCTCCCCCCTACGTGATCCCAACGACGTCGAAGCCCTCGTTGCGGCAGGCGCTGACGCGCTCTACTGCGGGCTCGCCGGCCTCAGCTCTCGTCCGCGCGGAGCTGACCTCACCCTCGAAGAAGTCGCCCATGCGGCGGACTGCTGCAAGGAGCTGAAGAGGCCTCTCTACGTTGCAATCAACGGCTGCCTGGACCAAGAGCGTCTGGAACGGGCAAAGCGCGGAGCTCTCGAGGCGGAACGTCTCGGCGCGAGCGCGCTCATCGTGGCTGACTGGGGGCTTTCCCGGTTCTGTCTGGAGCACCTCACCTCCGCCGAGGTTCACATAAGCACGCTCGCCGGCGTGCAGAACTCCGCCACCGCCCGGCTCCTGCACGAACTTGGTGCGCGTCGCGTGGTGCTGTCGAGCAACCTCACCCTGACCGAAATCGCCGAAATCGTCCATGCGGTCCCTGGGTTGGACTACGAAATCGTCGCCGAGGGCGGCGTGTGCTTCAATGACAACCGTCTCTGCGAGCTTCCCCACTCCGCGTCCGACGGAGCTGGCTACCGCGTGGGCTGCAAGCGAACCTACACCTACCGTGCAGATGACCGCGGAGAGACGCCCGCCCGCACTATAGGCGGAAGCCAGGCGAGCGCCGAGAGGCTCGTCGCGCTCTTCTCGGCCATGGGTGTGGACTCACTCAAGATTGAGGGTCGCACCCGTGACCGCGCATGGGCCCTCGAGTCGACAGCACGTCTACGTCGCGCGGTCGACGAGGTTCAGGAACCCGACCCGGGGCTTCTGCACTACGTATCGCGGCTGCGCGAGGCGGACTACCCGGACGAGGGGGGTCGCTGACGGTGAGGTACCTCGGAGCACAGATTCTTGACGTTGAGGCCGCCGTCAACGCGCTCTTGTCGGACGCGGCTGACGGAGTCGTGCTTGGCGACGCGCTTTGCCAGCGACGCATGTTCCGCCACGGCGAACCCGGACTCGTCCAGGCAGCGGTTGAGCTTTCCGGCATAGGGGGCCGCGCGCTGCTGCAGACCCCACTCTACGCCACCGACGCCACCTGCCGCGAGACGCTCGACCTCGCCGCCCTTCTCGCCTCACTTGGCATGCTCGACGCGACAATCGTCCAGGACGTGGGCCTGGCGGCGCTGCTGCGAGAACGCCTCCCCGAGATCCCTCTCGTCTGGGGACGCTGGGGACGGGTGCGTGGCGGCTCCGTCAACGCCGACACCCTCTGCTTCCTGCGCGAAATCGGCGTGAGCGCGGTGGAGTGCGAGGTTCCCGAAAGAACCGGCGCCATCCACGGGCTCGGGCTCTCCGTCTACGGCGCCGTAGGCCGTCTCTCCTATGCGACGCTCTCCCGGCTGTGCTACTCGTGCCACCTCGCCAACACCGACGAAGCGGCATGCGAAAGGCGCTGCGTCATGATTCGCGAGGAGCTTCTCACGGGCGGGTGCAGCCTCGAGGTGCATGGCCGCATCGTCGGCGAGCGGCTTGACTACCCGGCAACGGAGAATGACTTCGTGCAGAAGGATGACCCTGCGGAGCACGTAATCGTCTACGCATCTACCATTGAGGGCGCGGCGGAGCTTTGCCACCGCGCTACTGGGTCGCGACCCAAGGAGGACTCATGAGAGGAAACCTGTTTAGCGTCGTCTACGAGGTTGCTAACACCATGTACGGCGGCGAGGGTGCCGATGCACGCATTGCCGAGCTTCAAAGCTCCGTGCGCCGTGAAATTGCGGGCGAGAAGGACGACATCCCCCTCCGCTACCTGCTGTTCAAAATGACGAACCGCTGCAACTCTGACTGTGAGTACTGCTCGCACGCGGTCAGCAACACGGCTAACGAGGCAAAGTCAGACATCCCGCTCGAACTCGTGCAGAAGACAATTGCCGAGGCGGGGGCACTTGGCGCCACCGCGATGGCGATCAACGGCGGGGAGCCGCTCATGCGCGAGGACGTCCTCGACATTGTGAGAACGACCATAGATAACGGAATCGTCCCGGTGCTCATGACCAATGGGATTCTTTTGCCGAAGCACTGGAGAGACCTGGGCGAGGCGGGACTTCGCTACGTCATTATCTCCTTCGATTCGATTCGCCCCGAGATTTACGAAAAACAGCGCGGACAGAGCTTCGAACGGGCGCTCGCGGGCATTGAGGCGGCACGGAGCATGATGGAGGAGTTTCCCGGCACGCGCGTCCATGTGTCGGCGGTGCTCACCCGCGACAACGTCGACGACTTCATCGACCTCGTCAAGTTCATGTCTGAGCGCGGGATCGCGGTGCAAATCAGCCCCTATCACCACTATAACGACCGCAAGCGCGACGAGATCTCGATTGAGGACCGAGCCGAGATCGAGGCGCTCACCGAGCGCCTGCTGCGCATGAAGCACGAGGAGGGCTACCTAATCGCAAGCTCGACCGGATTTATAGAGCACCTCACCGAGTTCTTCGCAGACCGTCGGCGCGTCCCCGCCGATTACCGCTGCGAGATCGGCTACACCAACCTCTTCATAGACGCTTATGGCAACGTGCGTCCCTGCTGGGACTGGTGTTTCAAGCCACTCGGCAAACTCGGCGAGACCTCACTCGAGGAGATTTGGCACGGCGAGCGCATGAGGAAGTACCGCCAACGCATGCTGGAATGCGATTGCGACGGCTGCTGGTACATGTGCACCGGTGAGGTCTCCATGCTTCTGGACGGCAGACTGTGAGCAGCCTAGACGAGGTTATAGAGGACTGGAAGCGCGGGACCTACTACATAGGGGTCTTCCGCGAATCCCTGCCGCGAATCCGTGCCTGCCACGACCTTCTTGCGGACGACGAGTCGCGCCGGGTGCTGCTCGAGCTGTTGCAAGCGTACGCAACCACCTCCGGCGACTCCCTCGCCCACCTCGCGAGTGCCTGCAGCGCGCCCTGTACGCTCCACCACTTCGTCGATTCTGACGGGCACCGCGTCATGGGAACCGAGAATCCCTACTTCCTCGAAGGCGTCTTCCCGCCCGCCGGCGACGTCGTGCTCCTCGACGGCGGGGCCTACGTCGGCGACACGATCGAGCTGGCAAGCCGAATCCTCGGGACGCGTCTCTGCCACTACTACGCCTTCGAGCCCAACGCGGAGACCTTTAGCGTGCTTCGGGAGACCCTCGCGCGAGTGTCGGTCCCTGGTTCCTGCTTCCGCGCAGGTCTCTCGGACCATTCCGGGAGCGCGCCCTTCTCGCCCGACGGCTCCGGCTCTCGAGTCTCCGCGGACGGGACCGAGACGATAGAGCTTGTCGACGCCGGGGCGTTCGTCGCCAACCCTCCCGGACCCGCTCCCACCTTCGTCAAGCTCGACGTGGAGGGCCAGGAGCGGTCGGTTCTCTCATCCCTGCTACCCTACCTGCGGGACATGCGACCCGACCTGGCAGTCAGCGCTTACCACGAGCTCTCAGACCTCTGGGAGATTCCGCTGCTCGTCTCTGAGGCTTGTCCCAACTATAGGGTCTACCTGCGTCACCAGTCCAACTACTACACCGAGACGGTATGCTATGCAACCGCGCGCGAGTAACGACGACCCCACACTCGAGCTTCTCGTCGCCAAGCGCGACGCAGCGCTCGCGGCCGGAGACGTCGCAACGGCGAAGGACGCCAACGAACGTCTCGCCCGCGCCGAAATCGCGGCGGGAGCGAGGCGCTACCAACACCTTCCCGTAATCGTTCACGTGGAGCTAACGACACGCTGCAGCTGCTCGTGTATCATGTGCTCCCGCTGTTACGAACGCGTCGCAGAGCGTGACCTAAACGTGGAACTCCTCGAAGGCCTGCTCCCGTGCGCCCGCGTCGCCGTGATCAACGGCGTCGGTGAGCCGCTGCTCCACCCGCGCTTCGCAGACGTCCTCGAGCTGCTGCGGAAATACGGCGTCGTTGCTTCGGCGACGACCAACCTCCAGCACCTGTCTCGCGAGCACATTCCCCTCATTGCCGAGGTCTTCGGCAGGGTGGGAGTCTCCTGCGACGGCGCCACGGCGCGCACCTACGAGTCGATCAGACGGGGCGCCTCCTTTGAGCGCCTCTGCGACAACGCCCGACTGCTTACCTCCTCCTGCCCAAACACCCGGTTCCAGCTAGCCGTGGTCAGCATGAGGCAGAACATTCGGGAGTCCGAGGCAATCGTCGAGCTCGCTGCACGTCTCGGATTCAACAGCGTGCGCTTTGGCCGGCTTGAGACGAACCGACTCCTCGAGAATGAGGACGACTCGCTCATGTGCTTCCCCGACTTCGCCCGCGAGCACCTCGGTCGCGCGCTCCGCCGTGGAAAGGAGCTTGGCGTCGAGGTCAGCGTGCCGCGCGTCCTAAGAGGCCCGGCCGACCCGATACGCGTCGAGAAGCAGGCGCAGCGACTCGTCGAGCGTCCTCTCTTCCAGCCCGACTCCTTCTATGAGGCCCTGCCAGCGCGCTACGCCGAACTCGAACGAACCGGCCTCTTCGAGCCGCGCCCCTATGAGCTCGAACCTACCGTCGACTCTGAGGGCCTCTGCCACTGGCTCGGGCTTGGCACCTACGTCTCCGTTGACGGGGAGGTACGCCCCTGCGGCGAGATTGTCGGAGCGCCGGAGCCAGCCGGTGACAACGAGCACAATCCTCTCAACCTTCCCTCCAGCTGCGCCCTGCGTGAGGTTTTCCTGGGTGGCCATGTGCCACGAGCCTGCGCGAACTGCTCCTACCTCATGAACGACGAGCTCTCCTCGGTCGTACTCGACGAGGCGCGGCTCTTCCGAAGCCTCGTCGGTAGAGAGGAGGAGAAATGACTGCCGAGCGACAGTCGCTTTCTGAGCCGCTCGAGGATCTGCGCCTCGAGACGATTGCACAGCTCGTCCGTTGCGGTGAGCCTGTGGGCTCGGTTCGCATAGGCTGCCACGTAATCCCCGCCAAAGACAAGGACCTAGCCGAGCGGCTTCGCCAGCACTGGCTCGCCAAGGGCGACCTCGTTTCGCTCAGGCTGCTCAACCGAGCCCTCCTGCTCTTCTCGATTCAGTCGAGAAGCACCGTGATGCGCTCAATGCCAATTCACCTGCAAATCGAACACACGACCTTCTGCAACGCGCGCTGCATAATGTGCGACCACGCAATCGCGCTCAACCGGGGCTCGCGCCACCTGACGCCCGAGCTGCTATCGCGACTCGAGCCACTTCTGCCCTTTGCTGAAGAAGTCGTGCTGCATGGCAACGGCGAGCCGCTGCTCAACCCCTACCTTCCGGAAATCCTCGACCTCTATCGTCACCACAACCTGCGCGTCTCGCTCAATACGAACCTCTCCGTGCTGGACGAGGGGATCGCCGCGACCCTCGGCGAGCTCTGCGACACCCTTCACGTCTCCTGTGACGGATGCACTAAGAACGTCTACGAGGGAGTTCGCCGCGGACTTGACTTTGGGCGGTTCCTGTCGAACCTGCGTCTGCTGAATGCCATTGCTCCGCACATGAGAAAGACGCTCGAGGTCGTGGTGATGCGCCAGAACGTGCTCACCCTTCCGGACCTCGTCGAGTTCGCTGCCGTTTGGGGCTTTGACACCGTTAAGTTCAACCCGCTCGGCGTGAGCGGCGCGATTGGCAACGAAGACGACGCGCCCGAGAGCTTCCCCCGCGTCGCGCGAGCGCTCTGCGAGCGGGCACGGCGCAAGGCCGAGCTAATCGGAGTCACCATGCTGCTCCCCAACCTGGGCGAGAGCGAAGTCGCGAGCGAGTGCGAAATCTCGTCATTCGCTGAGACGGTCCGATTCCCCGATGAGGCGCTCTTCGAGACGCTGCGCACGGACAACCCCACCTTCACCAACGTCATCGCCCGCGCGCCAATGACAACGGGAGAGCTTTCGGGCTCAACCGAAACCCCAATCGAAGGAATCTGCGAGTACCCCTTCGGGAAAACCTACATTGACCTCGAGGGAAACGTCTCAGCCTGCTGCGAGCTCTCTCGACGGCCCCTGGGGAGGATATCCGACCAGACGTCCTTCTCGGCAATATGGAACGGAAAGCGCTACCAGGCATTGCGACGGTCATATTATGGGAAGAGCCTGCCGGCGGTCTGCCGAGGGTGCGGGCTCGAGAGCCAGGGGGCACTGGCATTCATGCGAAAGGACTAGCCTATGGACACCGCCTACGTTGACGTCTATCCGCGCGTCGTTCCCGTTGGGAGAAAGGTCGAGCTCGAAGTCACCTGCCGCGTGCCCGTACCCGACGACACCCGTGCCGTGGCACGCATGATTCCCGTTGACCGCTTCTCCTACGACGAGCTCTATGCCGAGGAGCCGACGCGCGTAGCCGACGGCAGAATCCACCTCTCGAACACCTTCCCCACCGAGCAGGCATACCTGCTGCGCCTTTACCCCGAAGGCTCGGACGAGGCTGCCCTCGAAGTCGAACTCTACGCCCTCAAGGACGACCTGCTGGCACTCAGACCCTGCGTCTGCGATTTCCACATGCACACCTGCTTCTCTGACGGACTCGAGACCCCCGCACTCAGGCTCGCGATTGCGCGGCAGCGCGGGCTCGACTGCGTCGTGATCACCGACCACAACAGGTACGAGGGGTCAATTACAGCGCTCGAGGCACTTGGGCGCATTCCCAACCGCATGGTTTCAATGGCGGGTGAGGAGGTTCACGCCGGAGGGATGGGACCCGGAGTCTCGGTGAGCCCGGTTCACGTCCTCTCCCTTGGCTCCGACTACGCAATCGCGCCACTGAAGTCCTTCTCGACGCAAGAGGAATACGAGGAGCTCCGAAAGCGGCTCGTCGAGGACTTCGAAGAGGTCTGTGAGAAGCACCCCTCACTTGCCGCACTCGGACGTGAGGGCACCATAGCGCGTGTGGATGCGGCGCGGGAGAACCGCGCGCGGCTACTCGAAGAGGCGCACGGACTTGGTCTCAGCGGCTCCGACGCGGCAGCTTACGCGTTCACCGTGGACGCCTTCGACGAGGTGGCGGCCGCGCACGGCGTGAGCGTGCTCTGCCACGCTCTGTGGCGGCCCATTCGCGACAACGCCCATCAGCACCGCTTCGACGCATCCCTCGATCTGGTCGAGGTCCTTCTCGACCACCGCGCCTTCGACGCCTTCGAGGTGGCATCCGGCACCCCACGCACCCAGACCCGCGCCAACGACCTGCACGAGCGTCTGCTTCGCGAGCACTGCGGAGACGGGGTCGTGCCGACCCTCGGCGTCACAGACACCCACTCAAGCACCGGCGGGTCGCTTGACATTCTCGGCATGCTCTACACGGTGGCACTCGTCGACCGCCCTGGGGAGTCGGGCGTCCGCGAGGCGATTCTCGACGGTAGGTGTGTGCCCGTGGAGAACTATCCGGGCGAGGAGGCGCGTGTGCACGCGTCGTTCCGCGTGGCTCGCTACGTCCACTTCCTAATCGATCACTTCATGCCTGTACGGCGCAAGAACGCCCTCGCAGAGGGAATTGTCATGGAGCGGCTGGCGCGAGGCGGCTACGACGAGGGTCTCGTCGGAGCGCTCCAGGCGCTGTGCGCCTCGGGCGAGCGCGAGGAGACGCGCTGGTGGTGGTCAGAGTAAGCACGTGCAGCGCTAGTCGCGACGGAACAGGTCCCTGGTGTAGACCTTGCTCGCCACGTCCGCGAGCTCGTCGCCCCAACGATTGGCCACGATTACGTCACAGCGGTCCTTGAAGTCTGCAAGGTCATGGGTGACCTCGCTGCCGAAGAACGTCCGGTCCTCGAGGGTTGGCTCAAAGACGAGGACCGGAACGCCCTTCGCCTTCACGCGCTTCATGATCCCCTGAACCGAGCTCGAGCGGAAGTTGTCCGAGCCGCTCTTCATGGTCAGGCGGTAGACGCCAACGACCGGAGCGGGAACGCCCGCGCGCACGAGCACCTCCACGCGCTCGAGGACCTCCTCCGCCACGTGGTCTTTTCTCGTGCGGTTGGAGTCCACGATGGCGCCTATGAGACTCTGCGGCACGTCCTGGTAGTTGGCAAGCAGCTGCTTTGTGTCTTTGGGGAGACAATATCCCCCGTAGCCGAAGGAGGGGTTGTTGTAGAAGGAGCCGACGCGCGGCTCCAGGCAGACCCCGCGGATTACGTCGGCTGTGGAGAGGCCGCGCACCTCACAATAGGTGTCGAGCTCGTTGAAGTAGGCGACGCGCAGTGCGAGGTAGGTATTCGCAAAGAGCTTGATCGCCTCGGCCTCCGTGGAGCCGAGAACAAGCACCGGCACGCCAACGGAGCCGTCGGGGGTGCGCCGGGTGCGCTCGGAGGGGTCTGCGCCTTCGAGCAGGAGCGAGGCAAAGCGCTCGGCGGCAGCACGTGCGTCGGGGTCACCCGAGGGCACGCCCACCACGATTCGGCTGGGATGCAGGTTGTCGGCAAGGGCGTGGCCCTCGCGCAGGAACTCGGGAGAGAAGATGAGGCGACGATCCGCGCGCTCCTCTCGCAAGCGCTCGGTGAAGCCGACCGGGACGGTTGACTTGACGACGACCCATGCGTCGGAGCTGACCTCGCGCACGGCGTCAATCGCGGCGCACACCGACGACGTGTCGAAGTGATTCTTCTTTGGGTCGTAGTCGGTCGGAGTTGCGACCACGACGAAGTCGGCATCCGCGTAAGCAACGCGGGGGTCAATCGTTGCCGTCAGGTCGAGGTGCCTCTCCCCCGCGCTTGCCTGCGCCAGGAAGCGCTCGATCAGCGCGTCGCGCACCGGCGACTCGCCGCGAGAAAGAGCCTCGACCTTCCCCGGCACTACATCGAGCGCGCAGACCTCGTTGTGCTGCGCAAGAAGGACCGCGAGCGAAAGCCCAACGTAGCCCATCCCGGCGACCGCAACCTTCATCGCTCCTCCTCGCCCCGCCGGCGCTACCCCAGCGCGGCCACGGCGTCGCGCAGCTCGTCCACGCGGTCCGTGCGCTCCCAGGTGAAGTCCGGGTCCTCGCGGCCAAAGTGGCCGTATGCCGCGGTCTTCTCGAAGATCGGCCGACGCAGCTTGAGGTCGCGAATGATCGCGCCCGGGCGCAGGTCAAAGACCCGCTCCACGGCCTTCTCGATCTTCTCGTCCGCCACCTGGCCCGTGCCGAAGGTGTCCACCATGACAGAGAGCGGGTGGGAGACGCCAATCGCGTAGGCCAGTTGCACCTCGCAGCGGTGCGCGAGGCCCGCGGCCACGACGTTCTTGGCCACCCAGCGCGCCGCATAGGCGGCCGAGCGGTCCACCTTGGTGCAGTCCTTGCCGGAGAAGGCTCCCCCGCCGTGGCGGCCCATGCCGCCGTAGGTGTCCACGATGATCTTGCGGCCGGTGAGGCCGGTGTCGCCCATGGGGCCTCCCACCACGAAGCGCCCGGTGGGGTTCACGTAAATGACGGCGTTGTCCCACGCGATCCCCGCGGCGTCCAGCACCGGCGCGACCACGTGCCCGACCATGTCCTCGCGCACGGTGTCCATGTCGGCCACCGCGGCGTCGTGCTGCGTGGAGACCACGACGGCCGTGACCTCGACGGGGCGGTCGTCCTCGTAGCGCACCGTCACCTGGGTCTTGCCGTCCGGGCGCAGGTAGGGCACCGTGCCGTCCTTGCGCACGGCCGCCAGGCGCTCGGCCATGCGGGAGGCCAGGTAGTGCGGCATGGGCATGTAGACGTCCGTCTCGTCGGTGGCGTAGCCGAACATCATGCCCTGGTCGCCCGCGCCCACGAGGTCGATCGGATCGGTGGTGCGGCCGGCCTGCGCGTCAAAGGACTCGTCCACGCCGGCCGCGATGTCGGGGCTCTGCTCGTGAATCATGTTAATGACGCCGCAGGTCTCGGCGTCAAAGCCGTACTTGGCGCGGTCATAGCCAATGCGGCGGATCACGTCGCGCGCGATCGTCTGGACGTCGAGGTAGGCCTCGGTGCGCACCTCGCCGGCAACCACCACGGTGCCCGTGGTCACAAAGGTCTCGCACGCGCAGCGGACGTTGTCCACGTTGGCGGGGGTGCCGCTGGGGGCGACGTAGCCCTCGGCCTGGAGCTGGGCCTCCTTGACGAGAAGCGCGTCCAGAATGGCGTCGGAGACCTGGTCGCAGATCTTGTCCGGGTGGCCCTCGGTCACGCTCTCGGACGTGAAGAGGAAGTTGCGCGGTGCGGTGGAACGAGACGTGGTGGTCATGGTTGTCCTTTCTACGGTTCCGGCGGCCGTTGCCATTCCGCCGGCTGGCTCGTACATGATACCCGCACGGCCGGACGCAATGCCCGACTGCGCCGTCTCGCCACATTTCGCGCGCCGCCGGCTGCGCGTTCTTCTCGCCCGCGCGCCCTTCTCGCCCGGAACTCATTGGTCCCAAAGTGCCAAACCGACCCCTCTGGAGGGCAAATTCCGGTCCTCTGCGACCGACGAGCGGATCGCCCGTCGCGTGACGGGGGGACGGAGCGGTGACAGAGCCCCCGTCCCCCTGTCGCGCGGTATACTAGGCGCGTATGTGACGAGAAGGACCACCGAGAGGAACCCCATGTCCGAGACCCCCGTTCGCGTGCGCTTTGCGCCCTCCCCCACCGGCAAGCTCCACGTTGGCGGCGCGCGCACCGCGATTTACAACTGGGCCTTTGCCCGCGCCAACCACGGCACCTTCATTCTGCGCATTGACGACACCGACCCCGAGCGCTCCACGGAGGAGAACACGCAGATCATTTTGCGCGCCATGCGCTGGCTGGGCCTCGACTGGGACGAGGGCCCCGAGGTGGGCGGCGACTTTGGCCCCTACTTCCAGACCGAGCGCGCCGAAATGTACCGCGCGGCCGCCCAGCGCCTCTGGGACGAGGGGAAGGCCTACCCCTGCTTCTGCACGCCCGAGCAGCTGGCGGCCGACCGCGCCGAGGCGCAGGCCCGCAAGGACCCCTTCCAGGGCTACCAGCGCCGCTGCCGCGACCTCTCCCGCGAGGAGGCGCAGGCCCGCATAGACGCCGGCGAGCCCTACGTCCTGCGCATAAAGGTGCCCGCCGACCGCGGTGACGTGGTGGTGCGCGACGCCGTCCACGGCGAGGTGACCTTTGCGGCGCGCGAGCTCGACGACTTTGTGATCCAGCGCACCGACGGCACGCCCACCTACAACTTCGCCACCGTGGTGGACGACGCCGCCATGGGCATAACCCACGTCATCCGCGGCGACGACCACCTCTCCAACACCCCGCGCCAGGTCATCGTCTACGAGGCCCTGGGCGCGCCGGTGCCCACCTTCGCCCACATTTCCATGATTTTGGGGGCGGACGGCAAGAAGCTCTCCAAGCGCCACGGCGCCACGAACGTGGAGGAGTACCGCGACGCGGGCTACCTCTCCGACGCCTTCGTGAACTACCTGGCGCTTCTCGGCTGGTCGCTCGACGGCGAGACCACGATCGTCCCGCGCGACGTGCTGGCCTCGCAGTTCTCGCTCGACCATGTGTCCAAGAACCCGGCAACCTTTGACCCCAAGAAGCTCGAGTGGATCCAGGCGGAGTACCTGCGCACCATGGACGACGCCGAGTTTGTCGAGAAGATCATGCGCCCGGCGCTCGCCGCGGCCGGCGTGGACGCGGGCGAGCACGCGTCCGCCTGGTGGGGCGCGCTGGCGGCGATCGTGAAGCCGCGCACCAAGTTCCCGGCCGACGTGGTCACGGTGACGGCCCCGGTCTTTGCCACGGCAGAGACGCTGGTCTATGACGAGAAGAGCGTGGCCAAGGGCCTCGCCAAGGCGGGCATGGGCGCGGTGCTCGACGCCGCGCGCGAGGCGCTGGCGGGTCTGGAGGCATGGGAGCCGGCCGCGATCGACACCGCGCTGGAGCCCCTGCCCGAGGCGCTCGACCTCAAGAAGCGCCTGGTCTTCCAGGCCGTGCGCGTGGCCGTCTGCGGCAACCTGGTGTCCCCGCCGCTTGGCGAGACCATGGCGCTCGTGGGTCGCGAGGACTGCATGGCGCGCATTGACCGCGCCCGCGCGCTGGCGCTGTGAGTCAAGGGCGCGCCCTTGGCCGATCGAGGTAGGCTACCCCACCCCGCCCGGGAGTCGTGGGCGAAAGGCAGAATCGCGGGCGTGCTGTGTCACTTTTTCGCTCCTCTGTGAGCTCTGCGGAGCCGTTGTGACGATTCTCCTCGCGGCGCGTCATGTTTCCGCAGGTGACCTCGTCACAAAACCGTCCACTGCATGCCACCATCCCTGCCGTCCTCCACAGACGGCGCGAAAAGTGACACAGGCCCCACGGAATTCTGCCTTTGCGGCGACCCGGCCGCGTACGGGCACTCGGCAGCTCTGTTGGAGACGGGATCTTTCCACGAGACGGGAGGCACATGACGGCTGAGACGAAGACGCTCGTCGTTGGCGACATGCACTGCAAAGAGGAGCTCGTCCTTCCGCGCGTGGACGCGGCCGTGGAGGCGCTCGGCGCGGGCCGCGTCGTGTTCTGCGGGGACTACGTGGACGAGTGGCGCTCCAACGCGCTCACCATGCGCGACGCCCTGGACTTCTTCGGGGACTGGGTGCGCACGCGCCGTGCGCAGGGCCTGGGGGTCGACCTCGTCCTGGGCAACCACGATGCGCAGTACCTGCTGCACGAGCCCGGACCCGGCACGCATACGGCGCTCTATGACGAGGTCGCCGAGGCGCTTCTCGCCCTCGGCGTCCGCGCCGCCGTCACCGTGGGGACCTCCCTCGTGACCCACGCCGGGGTAACCCGCGCGTGGGCGAACGAGTTTCTCGACCTCTCCGACGGCGCGAGCGCCGACGAGGTCGCCACCCAGCTCAACGCCCTGCTCGACGACGGCGTGAGGATGTCGCTGCGCATGCTCGCGACGGCGGGGCCGGGACGCGGAGGCTACGAGCTGCCCGGCCCGCTCTGGGCGGATCAGGGCGAGCTCGCCTTCGATGCGCTGCCGGGGCTCGACCAGATCGTGGGCCACACGCCCGTGGAGTCGGTCGACCTGTGGCAGGTCCCCACCGAGGACGGGCTCCATACGTCCTGCCACCTCGTCTTCTGTGACACGCTGAGCCTTCGTCGCGACCTCGCACCCCTGGGCGACGGCAGCATGCTGCTCGTGGAGGGACGCTCCGTGCGTGCCGTCGGTGGCGAGGAGCTCGGCCTCGAGCCGTGGGGTCCATCCGCGCGTGACTGGATGGAGACATTCGTGCTGCCGTTTCTGGGAGAGGGGGTCTGACCATGACCGCAGACACCGCCATGCGCGCTCTCGAGCGCATTGACGCGGAGACACCCTTCGAGAGGGTCCTTCTCGGCCCCACCTTCCTGGACGAGCCGCTCAAGGAGCATCCCGTGACGCGCTTCCTCGTGCTCAGGGGGCTCGTGGGAACCTTTGACATCACCTCTGTGGCAGACGAGCCGAGCCCCGAGTACGAGCAGTCCCGCGAGGCGCGCCGGCTGCTCGCGGGCAGTCTGGCCCAGACCGGCGACGGCGAGCTCAAGATTGCGCCGGACGATCGCGATGGGTGGAAGTTCACGCCCGACCTTCTTCACACGGGCGAGAAGACGGCGCTGGTCGACTACGACTGCATGAACTCGGTCGCCTCTCGCCTGAGGAACCTCTTATCCCCAGATCATCGCTCGCTCAAGCTCTGGGAGATCACGGCGATGCTCGTCGGGAACCCTGCGGTGGAGCGCGAGCTCTTCAGGGGGTGCTACGACGAGCTGTGTCGCTACGTCGAGCTCACCCACACAATTGGCAACTTCTCGCTCATTCCCTACACGAGAAACGGGCCATCCAAGGGCTACAACCACGAAAAGGGATGCACCTACGAAGACCGGGAGGACAAATTCCTGCAGCGGCTGCATGACGAGTGGGACAGCGACGAGCTGACCTGGGAGACCGAGGAGGGCTCCTGTCCCTGTCGGGACGTCATGTCGTTCGAGCGGTACGTCAAGGTGGCCCAGCTCGAGCTCTACTGCGTCCCCGACAAGGTGGTGGAGGCTTTCCTCACGGCGACGAAGGGCGAGAAGGACGACAGGGCCGTGGTCGCCGCGTATGAGAGCGTCGTCGAGAGGCGCTGCGGCGCACCCGTCGATTTCGGCGAGGGCGACCTCTCCTACCTGCGTGGCGCGACCCCGCGCATCCTGGCGCGCGGACGGCTCGTGATGGCCCGGTTCCACCTCGCTCCGCCCACAATGACCGTTGCCCCGAACCCGCCGACCGCCTAGGAGCCCCCATGACAGCCAAGCCCCAGACCCTCGCCACGACCTCGGCCTTCGAGGTGCTCGGACCCGTCATGGTGGGCCCGTCCTCCTCGCACACCGCCGGCGCCCTGCGCTGCGCGCGCGTGGCGGCCTCGCTCGTCTCCGGGCGCATCGCCAGCGTGCGCTTCACGCTGTGGAACAGCTTTGCCCACACCTACCGCGGCCACGGCACCGACCGCGCGCTCGTGGCGGGCATTCTCGGGCTCGACACCGACGACGAGCGCATCCGCGACGCCTTTGACCTCGCGCGCGAGGCGGGCCTCGCATTTGCCTTCGAGGAGGCGCCCGACGACACCTCCGTCCACCCCAACACCGTCGACATAGACATGGAGTGCGCCGACGACACAAGCTGCCAGGTCCGCGGTGAGAGCCTTGGCGGCGGCAAGATGCGCATAAGCCGCGTGAACGGCGTCGGCGTGGACATAACCGGCGCCTACGCGACGCTCTTCGTGGCGCACAGGGACGCCCCCGGGCTGCTCGCATCCCTCACGCACCTGCTGGCGGAGGCCGAGGTCAACATCGCCTTCTGCCGCACCTACCGCACCGAGCAGGGCGGGCGGGCCTACTCGGTCTTCGAGACGGACGGAGCGCCCGCGAGCGGCGTGCTGCCGCAGGTTCGCGCTCTGCGAGACGTGAGCTTCGCGACGTTCATCTCCGTGCCCGGCTCCGCCTCCGCGACGGCGCCCGGCGTCACCGCCGAGGAGCTCTTCGACGACGGCGAGCAGCTGTTGGCCGCCTGCGCCGAGCGCGGCCTCTCCATTGGCGGCGTCATGGCGCTGCGCGAGCGGGGCCTCACCGGCGCGGAGTACGCCGAGGCCTCCATGCGGCGCGTGGTCGAGGTCATGCGCGAGGAGACGAGCGCGCCGATCTTGTCGCCCGCCCGCTCGCTCGGCGGCTTCATAGGCGGCGAGGCGTGGCTCGTGGACGCGGGCGCGGGCCGCTGGGGCGCTTCACTCATGGGCGCCACGCAGACCGACGCCGTGGCGCGCGCCATGGCCGTGCTCGAGCGCTCGGCGGCCATGGGCGTGATCGTGGCGGCGCCGACGGCGGGCTCGGCGGGCGTGGTGCCCGGCTGCGTGCTTGCCGTGGCGGACGCCGTGGGCGCGGGCGAGAAGGACGTGGCGTCGGCGCTGTGGTGCGCTGCCGCGGTGGGCCTGAACATACAGACGCACGCGTGCGTGGCCGGGGCCGAGGGCGGCTGCCAGGCCGAGGTGGGCTCGGCCGCGGCCATGGCCGCGGCGGCTCTCGTGGAGCTGCTCGGCGGCACGCCCGAGCAGGCGCTGACGGCGGCCTCGCTCGCGATCTCCAACCTGCTGGGACTCGTCTGCGACCCTGTGGGCGGCCTCGTTGAGGTCCCCTGCCAGGCGAGAAACGCGATCGGCGTGTCGGCGGCGTTCTCGGCGGCGCAGCTTTCGCTCTCCGGCGTGCGCTGGCTCGTGCCCTTCGACGAGGTCGTGCGCGCCATGGCCGAGGTCGGTCACGCCCTGCCCTCGCGCCTGCGCGAGACCGCGCGCGGAGGGCTTGCCGCCACGCCCGCGGCGCGCGCGGCCTGCGCAGGCTGCGGCAGCTGCGCATAGTGGACGGGACGCGGGAGGGGCCGTGGAAACAAGCGAGAAGACCGTGGTCGTCGGCGACCTGCACTGCAAGGAGGAGCTCGTCCTGCCGCGCGTTGACGCGGCGGTGACGGAGCTTGGGGCGGGCCGCGTCGTGCTCTGCGGCGACTACGTGGACGAGTGGCTCTCCAACGCCCTCACCGTGCGCGATTCCCTTGACCGCCTCGGGCGCTGGGTGCGCGAGCGGCGCGCACGGGGTCTGGGGGTCGACCTCGTCCTGGGCAACCACGACGTGCAGTACCTGCTTCGCGAGAGCGGCCCCGGCACGCACGCGGCGCTCTACGACGAGGTCGCCGAGGCGCTGCTCGGCCTTGGCGTGCGCGCCGCCGTCACCGTGGGCCCCTGGCTCGTGACCCACGCCGGCGTCACGCGCGCGTGGGCCAACGACTGTCTGGACCTGCCCGAGGGCGCAAACGCAGGCGAGGTCGCCGGCCAGCTCAACGCACTTCTCGACCATGGCGTGAAGATCTCGCTGCGCATGCTCGCGACGGCGGGACCGGGACGCTGCGGCTACGAGCTGCCCGGGCCGCTCTGGGCGGACCAGAGCGAGCTCGTCTGCGACGCGCTGCCGGGACTCGACCAGATCGTGGGCCACACGCCCGTGAGGTCGATCGACCTGCGAAAGCTTCCTGTCGAGGACGACGCGGGCGCGGCCTGCCGCCTCGCCTTCTGCGACACCATGAGCCTGAGGCGCGACCTCACGCCCGTGGGCGACGGCAGCATGCTGCTCGTGGAGGGGCGCTCCGCGCGCGCCGTGAGCAGCGAGGAGCTCGGCCTCAAGCCGTGGGGACCGGCCGTCTTTGCGTGGGCCAAGGCCTACGTGCGCCCGTTTCTGGACGGAGCGCCGCGCTGAGAGTCGCTGCGAGGGCGCCACGCGGGGCGCACGGGGGGCGCACGGGGGTACACGCGGGGCGCTCTCGCATACGCCAGACTTCCGGTTGCGTTTTCCCAGTTGGCACTCGCGAAACCCCGACGTATGCGAGAGCGCTCCTCAGCGCCCCATGTAGCGAAGCAGGTCGTGCTATCATTTTTTATAGCTCAGCATGCGATTGTGCTGCATGTTCGACCCAATGGGAAGGAGCTCACATGTCCGAGACCATTGTCGCCGCCTACGCCGACTACCTTATGTCCGAACCCGCCACCGACGAGAACCTGCCCCTCGTTGCCTTCGACCAGATTACGTTCGAGACCGACGGCGACGAGTACCACGAAATCGACTTTGACTTGGTCGACGTTGACGTCGACCAAGACGACGCCCGCGTCGTCCACGTCTGTTACAGCGACCCCAGTGACGCCTGCGACGATCCCGAGGACTTCGCTGATTGCATAGACGAGCTCAACGGCATCGTTGGCGTCCGCATTCCCATGGATTACGACAACGAGTCATTCACGGCCACCAAGGTGCTCAGCTTCGAACTCGTAACCTGCTTCGAGGGCACTCCCGACGAATTCGACCGCGACTCCGCGCGTTTTGTTACGGACGTCGAGGCTGGAGAAGACGACAAGAGCATCTCCTACGTAACCCGCACGTTCCCCGAGAAGATGCTCGCTGAGATAGAAATTGACGACGCCGAGTAACGCGGGAGAGGCGCAACTCGCAAACGCCGATAAGAACGGCTCGCCGCAACCACTGCGGTGAGCACGCAGTCTTCACCCCCCATCGAGTCGAGCGCGTTCCCGACGGTTTGATTACCAGTCAGTTTGCTGCTGCTTCAAAACCTCGCACCGAGCGTCACCAGCAGCGTGCGGCAGCCGAACATGACGAAGGTGAGCAACGCCCCCTCGACGACGTAGCGCACGTGCTTCTCGGCGTCGGCCGCGCGATCGACGAGGCGGCGAATGAGGGCACCAGATCCCTCACTCGCCCCGCGCAATCTCGCGCCCGCGGCGAATGAGTTCCTCGGCGGTCTCGCGGTCGATGGGAAAGTGCCGGTTCTCGCCGCGGAAGAACACGGCGTTATAGAGGTCGGCATCCTCGACCCAGCGGTCGGCGCGGTAGTCGAAGCGCTCGGTGACGAAGCTCTCGCCGAGCTTACCGGTGCGGATGACGATTGCCTGCTCCTCGTCCTCGAACCCGTCGATGACGATGCGGTGGTAGCTCAAGTCGGTGCCCGTCATGGCACGCTCCTCTCACTCAGAACGACTGGATGCGGTTCACGCCCAGAGGCGTCGGTATCGCGCGGAACACCTCCTCCTGCTGCTCGCGAGCGTACTGCCGGTCGGCGGCGGACGCGCTGTCGTCGCGCGCCCTCTCGTATGATTACCAGTCAAGATGCCACTGCAAGTCAAAATACGGCTTAAGCCAAAAATGCCTTCGGGCGCCGTTCAGACGGCTTTCTGACTTGCCAAGAGCCCTTCGGGGGTCATTTTCTTTAAGCTCGTCTTTGATTCACCATAGCGCGCGGGCCGGACACAAATTGTCTCTCACCTGTCCGAATCTGTGAACGGTACAGCATGCGCCGCCGCCCGTGGAGCGCTGTCGCTCAATACTTCGCGAGCAACGAGCAAGCATCGCGCACACGGCATACTCCAGGATTATGAATCCCCGACAACCTTCACGGCGGCAGGAGATGCAGTGACTCCCGAAGACGCTTCGACCGTAGACGTGCTGATGTCGCTGAGCTTGACGTGACCGTAGTTGGAGCTCGTCCCGATACCATAGCTCGTGCCAGTCGAAGCGTGCTTCGCCGGGGTGGCGCGATGTTCTCTGGGGTGATGTCGAGAGCTGTGCGAGCCTCGACGGCGGTGCCCTTGCCGGTCCCGTCGTGTGAGATTGACGGGCCGTTCGACGTACTGAAGCCGAAGGCCGAGCGAATCTTCCCAACGATCCATTTCCAGACGCGCTCCGGTCTTCGTGGCGAGCGCCACCCGCGCCTGAGACGACCACGAACCGCGTGGAGTCCGTCGCGTCCGAGTCGTCCGCCAGGATGTCGCCGGTCGCGAGCGCAGGGTCGGCAGGGCTCACGGACGCGGCATGTCTCGTGAGCGTCTGCGGGGTCACGCTCTCCGTGCCGTCCTCGGCCACGTCGTAGCGCAGGACGAGCAGGTTCGACGTCTGCTGGCCCTACGTGCCGACCGGTATCGCGAAGGTCGTGGAGCCGGTGAGCTGGACGTGCCTGTCGTTGATGAGCGCGTCGCCTGGACCGACCGTCACCGTGTTGGCGTTCTCAAAGGTCGCGACCAGCGGTTCCTCGACGATTTCCAAGACGAACATGACGGTGCCCGCCGTTCGCGAGCTTGTCGAGGAGCTCTGCGGTCGCGAACTCTGACAAGGCCCGCTCGGCCGGGCCGCAGACACGGTCGCCCGCGCCCCTCACCTCCTACCCCTCCCCCAGCGACCACGGGCAACCGGCGAGGTCGTCGAGGGGGCAGCCGTAGTAGTCGTCGGCCGCCCAGGCGTCCTCGAGGCCGATGTCCGCGCTGTTCTCCTACCCCGACAGGATCGACTGGTTGACACCGATGGCCTTGGCGGCCTCTCGATGAGTGACCTTCTTGATCGCACGCTGTGCGTGCATGCCGGCGGCGATGGAATCGGATCTCTGTCTCAATGTGACCTCAAACTATGCAATGAGCGCTTAATCTGATTCTTAGAATTGTGCATATCGCATAGTTGTCAACCGAGAATCTCAATTACTCATTGTCTGTTTTTGTCATCGCGCATGCACTCAGCCTAGAAAGGTGATGCGCCATGAAGACAAGCCTCCAAGAGATGAAGCGCAAAGCGGGCTTCAAGAGCGCCCACGCCTTCGCTGAGTCAATCCCAATGAACCCAATCACTTACACGCAGTACAAGCAAGGGATTAGGAACTTCACGCTCGAGAAGGCCTGGGAGTTCGCTGACCTCCTCGGCTGCTCCCTCGACGAGCTCGCCGGCCGCCAGTGCCCCCCCGAGGGCGTTTCCGCCCCCGGACCCGGTGAGGCGTCGCTCGCCTCGGCCTACCGAGACCTCTCCGACGAGGGTCGCGAGGTGGCCGTCAACGTGGTGGCCGGCATGCGGTCCACCTACCCCCAAGAACCTGGTTCGGATGGGATGGCTGCTGAGGAGGCGGTTTAGGTGAAATCTCATCCCTGGCATTCATAAGTGACATTTGCTAGAATTTTATTCTAGATAATGTCACTGTATGTTTTGGAGGGAAGATGACCGAGGAAGAAATCTGCAAGACGGTCTCCCCGATGGTTGCTCGCATCGGCGACGCCTTCGATGTCGCTGTAGGCGAACTCGCCGCTTTCGGAGACTCCCACCGCTCCTATGGGCGTGATGGGTACTTCTCCTCGCACCTAATCAGATACGTCGTAAAGGGCGAGCTTGAGAACGACGGAGTCAACCTCGTGCCTCAGCCCAACACGGGGATCGAGGTTGTAGTCCCCGCGATAGCGAGGATCAAGATCCTTCGCAGCAGTCATTCCTGACTGGCCCCGAGGGCACAGAGCCCGAGGAGGCGAGCATACTGCACGACCAGCCAGTCCGTCGTCCAGCCGATGCTCCCGCCGACCGACGGGACGAGCGCCGAGAGCTTCTGGATGCCTTTCCTCATCAGCCAAGAGACCGACGGTCTCGCTCACCTCATCCTGGACTGGGATCTCCGCAACGGGGAAACCGTCATGCACCTTTCTGAGCCGAGGGGGATCGTCGATGGCGTGATGCAGCTCTCCTGGCGCAGAAGGGTCGGCGTCGCGAGCGAGCCGTCCACGTTCGTTCCCGTTGACGAGGAGATAAGCATCTTCGGAGACGATGACGAGGAGGTGTTGGCGAGATGCTCGGCGAGCGCGTCCTAATCGCCCGCCAGGCGGAGGGCATGACCCAGAAGGGTCTCTCCGAGAGCACTGGAATCTCCTCGAGCAAGATCTCCAAAATCGAGACCGGCATGACAGATCCGACGCCATCGGAAATCCATGCCCTGTCCTCGGCTCTCTCCATTCCCTTCTCCTACTTCACGGACAGCCCGTCGTACCCGGTGGTCGAAGGCCGCTTCCGCAAGCGATCGAGGGCCCCAAAGTCACGGGTCAGGGCCCTCGTCTCAACCACTGCCATGATTGCCGGAGTGGTGCAGGAGGCATCCGCTGAATATCGGCTTCGCCCGGTAACGATAACTCCGTTCGACGGGGAGGCCACGGAGAGCTTTATCGCCGACCAGGCCCTGATGACCCGGACGGCGCTCGGCATCCCATCGAGGGGTCCTGTCGGAAACGTGATCAGGGCGTGTGAGCGCGGCGGCATCGCCGTGGCGCGGGTACCCATGGCGGATGATGGCGGTGACCTGTCCGGTTACTCCGTCTGGGGCGACATGGGAGAGCTCAGGCCCCTGATTGTCTTCTCCTCCTCCCTCCCCGGGGACGTTCTCAGAGCGACGGTCGCCCACGAGCTTGGACATCTGGTGCTGCATACGCTAAGACCGCTGGTCGAACCGAAGGCGGGCGAGGTGGAAGCGTGGGGGTTCAGCAACCACTTCCTGTTCCCCGTCGATGACGCGAAAGAGATTTTCGCGGACACCCCCGTAACGCTTCGGTCTCTGCTGAGAGTCAAGCAGAGGTACGGGGTCACGGTCAGCTTCCTGATTAGCTGCTGCCGGAGATACGGGATCATCGACGAGCTCCGTGAGAGGTCGCTCAGGAAGCAGTACTCCGCACGAGGCTGGTACATGAACGAGCCGGGTGAGGTCGTCGGCGAGACCACGAAGATGGTTCCGGCGATTCTCTCTAGGATGAGGGAGGATGGCAGGGACATCTGCCTCCAGGAGTTTCTTGCCTGGAAGTTGATGACGGCAGCCTAGCCAAGGGGCGCATTGAGGACGAAGGGCGACCTCCGGTTCGTCTGACGCGCCGCTTGCTGTCATTTCGTGCGCGCACGTGTCACAAGATGTGTTTTCGTGCTACAAAGTGTTGCAAAGGATAGGGAGATGGGTAAGAATACAACCAACAGTACCCCGCACGCGACCCGTCCGATTGGCGGAGCGAACCAGGCGGGGTCGTCTTTTTTCCCGATGAAGAGCCCTCTCTCGCTCAGGGATCAGCTCTCCCTCATGAAGGGTCGCGGCCTTCTCGTCGAGGACGAGGCCTCCGCCCTGAGTCATCTCGCGGGATCCAACTATTACCGCCTTCGAGGGTACTGGCTCACGCTCGAGTCAGGCGGCGCTTTCATCCCGGGCACGACCTTTGACGACATCTGGGAGATTTACCTGCTCGACGCCGAGCTGAGAGACTGGGTTTGGCGAGCGCTCGCACCCATCGAGGTGAAGGCGAGAACATCGTTTGCCTACCATATGTCGATGGCTCTCGGCCCGCTCGCCCACGAGGATTCGAATAACTTCTCAAGCTCAAAGAGCCACGCGCGGTCAATGAGGAACCTCAAGAGGGAGCGCGACAGAGCTCTGGATGACGGCGTCCCCTGCGTCGTCCACAACATGGGGAAGTATGGCGACCTCCCCATATGGGCAGCCGTCGAGGTCATGTCAATGGGGACCGTCTCGCAGCTATACGGAAACCTGGCGGAGTCGGCCGCATACCCGAATGGCACGAGCGTCAGATCGGCCGTCGCCAGGGACTTTGGGGCTAAGCCCTTCATCCTCAGGAGCTGGCTCAGGCATCTGACGTATGTTCGCAACATCTGTGCCCACCACAGCAGGCTGTTCAACAGGGTCATGACCACACGGCCAACGATGATCAGCCCCGACTCGGCATACAAGGGGGACAAGCAGTTCCCCACGCTCCTGGTCATCCGGAGGATCTACGAGTCCTCGTGGCCCCAACGATGGGATGACCTAGGGACGGAGCTCTCGGCAATCGTCGACCGACACCCAGGCGTCAGCCTGACGCCCATGGGGTTCCCGATCGACTGGAAGACGCCTCTGGGAATCAGGTAACACAATAGCGCCCCGCGCATCCTGCAAGACACGTCGCGGGGCATGCCAGCCAACACAGGATTGGAGGCAGGTACATTATGCCACGCAGGAAGAGACGGGCGCCAGAGCCCGACCGCGGCGCGTGCGTGATCTACGCGCGCTTCTCGTCCGACAAGCAGCGCGACGAGTCCATCGAGGACCAGGTGCGCGTGTGCTCCGACTGGGCGGCGGGCCACGGCCTGACCGTGGTGGCCACCTACGTCGACCGCGCCCTCTCGGGCACGAGCGACGAGCGCCCGGAGTTCCTGCGCATAGTCGACGACGCCCGCTCGGGCAACTTCGGCACGGTGCTCGTCTACAAGCTCGACCGCTTCGCGCGCAACCGCTTCGACGCGGCCGTCTACCGCAAGCGCCTGGCGGAGTGCGGCGTCGCGCTCCAGTCCGCGATGGAGGCCATCCCCGAGACCCTGGAGGGCGTCATCCTCGAGGCCGTGATCGAGGGATACAACGAGTACTACTCGAGCAACCTCGCCCAGAACACGCTGCGCGGCATGATGGGCAACGCGGACGACTGCCTCGTGAACGGCGTGCGCGTCTACGGCTACCGCACGGGCGACGACGGCCGCTACGCGGTGGACGAGGACGAGGCGCCCTTCGTGCGCGCGGCCTTCGAGCGCGTGGCCGCCGGCGAGGGCCGCAAGGCGGTCGTGGAGTGGCTCAACGCCGCCGGGTCGCGCAACACGCGCGGAAACCCCTGGACCCTCAACTCGCTGCGCGGCGTGCTCGCAAACGAGAAGTACCGGGGCGTCTACTCGTTCAACGGCGCGAGGAAGGAGGGCGGCATGCCCCGGATCGTCGCCGACGAGCTCTTCTTCGCCGTCCAGGCGACGATGTCGAGCCACCCGCGACAGAACGCCTTCGCGCTCTGCGGCCGCCTCTTCGACGCGTCGACCGGGACCCCCTACCGCGGGACGAGCGGGACGGGCTGCTCCGGCAGGCGATACCTCTACTACTCCGTCCCCACGGGCGGCGGCCACGAGAGGCGCTACCCCAAGGACGAGGTCGAGGCGGCGGCCGTGACGGCGCTCACGCGCGCCTTCGCCGACCATGAGCTCTCGGAGCGCATCGCCCGCGCCGCCGTGCTCGCGATGGAGAGCGACGGGGACTCCCCCGCCGTCCGCCGCGCCCGCCGGCGCCTGGCGGAGATCTCCCGCGCCGAGGGGAACATCCTGCGGGCCGTGGAGGCTGGCGTGGTGCCGCCGGGGACCGACCGCCGCCTGGCGGAGCTCGCCGGGGAGCGCGCCACGCTCGAGCGCGAGGTCGAGGCGTCCGCCATGGCCGTCCCCACGGTCGAGGAGATGGCGGGGTGGGTCCGCACGCGGCTCTGCGACCGCGACCCCGAGTCGCTCCTTCGCCACGCCGCCTCCCGCGCCACCATCGACGACCGCGGCGTGCTCCGTGTGGAGATTCCGTGGCGCGAGAGCGAGAGCCTGCTCGAAAGTCCCGTCTCAGCAGCACAAAAAATCGGCGAACGCCCAGCTCAGGGGCAGTTCGCCGAAGTCAAGTTTGGTAGCCCGTACCAGATTCGAACTGGTGATCTCCGCCTTGAGAGGGCGGCGTCCTGAACCGCTAGACGAACGGGCCATTGGTAGCCCGTACCAGATTCGAACTGGTGATCTCCGCCTTGAGAGGGCGGCGTCCTGAACCGCTAGACGAACGGGCCACATATGCGATTGTGAGGCAAGCGGCAAATGGCTGGGACTGAGAGAGTCGAACTCCCGTTGACGGAACCAGAATCCGCTGTCCTACCACTAGACGAAGTCCCAATCTGCCACTTTGTGCGCCTCTCAGCGCGAGGAAATACTATACGGGAAACCGCACGCCCGCGCAACCGGAAATTCTGAAGAAGTTGTGCACCGAGGCCCCGCCCGCACGGGCGACTTCTGGTTCCCCTCCCCTCTTTGCGGTTTTGGGCAACAAATTTTATGTCGGACCCGTGCGTGCACGCTATCAATCGCCGGGCGAGAAGAACGACCTGCGGAAAAGCCGTTCTTCTCGGCCGCCCGTCCCTGAGCCCGGGGCCAAAACGGCCCTGGAGATAAAAACTGTTGCCCAAAACATGGCAAGACGGGCTGGAATCGGCCTCCGCGCAAGCACGAGGCGGCATTGCGCCATACGAGTTGTTCTCGTGCGTCATAAGGTTCTAAATCGTCTGAAGCGCGCCCGCAGACCCGCACAACAGCGACTCCCCTACCAGCGCAGCCAGGCCAGCAGCGCCTCTCGCTCGTTGGGGACCTCGCCCGCCTTCACGGCCTCAAGAAGCTGCGCGAGCACCATGCCAACACCCGGGCCCGGCTCGATCCCGCGCTCGACGATTACGTCCGCGCCACCCACGGCGAGGTCGCGTACGCGCCACACCCCTCCGGATGCCAGCTCCCGCCGCAGCACCGTGCTCATGGCATCAAGGTCCACGGCGTAGCCCATGCACGCGGGCGCCTTGGCCACCGCATCGGCGCGCTTGAGGTCGAGAAGCGCAAAGGCGAGCGGCCGCGCCTGTCCCGGGCACGCGCGCTCCAGCTCGGAAAGCATGCGACGCATGGACGGCGCCGTCGCGCGAATCTCAAAGTCGTGCAGCAGCACGAGGGCGCACGCCGCGCGCGTGACGTCGCCGGGCACGGCCAGGCGCCCCATGACGCGCCGCGTCACGCGCGCGCCCTCCTCCGGGTGCCCGAAGAAGTGGCCACGGCCGGAGACGTCCTCGCTCCAGCAGACCGGCTTGGCCACGTCGTGGAGAAGCGCCGCCCAACGCAGCGCGGCACTCGGCCGGCCGCCAGCAAACTCCTCCGCGCCCGCGCAGACGCGCGCCGTGTGCTCGAGCACGTCATAGGCATGATAGGGGCTCTTCTGGTCAAAGCCGGCCATGGGCGCGAGCTCGGGCACGGCGGCCGCGAGCACGGCAAACTCGTGGCGCAGCGCCCACGCCGCGCGACCCGTGGCGAGAATCCCGTCCAGCTCCTGGCCAATGCGCTCGGGCGCGATCTCCGCGAGCTCGGGCGCGCACGCCTCGAGCGCCGCCTGCGTCGCGGGCTCGATCCACGCGCCCAGCCGACACGCAAAGCGCACCGCGCGCAGCACGCGCAGCGCGTCCTCCTCAAAGCGAAGCCGCGGGTCCCCCACCGCGCGGATCACGCGCGCGGCAAGGTCCCTCTCGCCGCCAAAGGGGTCGAGCAGGCCGCGCTCGGGGTGGAAGGCCATGGCGTTCACCGTGAAGTCGCGCCGGGCCAGGTCCTCGCGCACGTCCGTGACAAAGCGCACCTCGTCGGGGTGGCGGCGATCGGAGTAGGCGCCCTCCACGCGGTAGGTGGTCGTCTCCACGGGCTGCCCGTCCAAGACGGCGGTCACCGTGCCGTGGTCGGTCCCCGTCTCGTGGACGGCCATGCCCGCGGCGCGCAGCACGCGCGCGGTCTCCTGCCACGGCGCCGAGGTCGTGACGTCCACGTCATGGCCCGGCCGGCCGAGAAGCGCGTCGCGCACCCAGCCGCCGACGACCCAGGCCTCAAAGCCCGCTCCCTCGAGCGCGCCCAGGACGCGCCGCGCGTAGGCGGGCAGCTCGCGCGCCAGGCGCGCCTCGACGTCCGTACCCAAGCGAGCCACCTCCCCTCCGTCCTAGAACTCCGCAAAGCGCGGCTCGCCGGGCCGCGCCAGGTCCTCGCCGGCGGCGAGCTCGCGCACGGCCGAGCAGAACCTCTCCTCGTCGCCCGCGCGAAACACGCACGTGAGCTGCACGTCCTCGGCAAACAGCGAGTCGCTCACGCGCCCTCCGGCGTCCGCGCACATGCGCGTCACGCGGTCGTAGAGCGCATACGGTAGCTGCGCCGTCACCGGGCACACGAGCGTCATTTCGCAGATTGCGCCGTCCTTCTCGGCCGCCGCAACCGCCGCCTGGGCAGCCGCGGTGTAGGCGCGCACGAGCCCGCCCGGCCCCAGCAGGGTGCCGCCGAAGTAGCGCGTGACCACGCAGCAGACGTCGGCCAGGCCCGCGCCGCGCAGCACCTCCAGCACCGGCATGCCGCTCGTGCGGCTGGGCTCGCCGTCGTCGGAGCAGCGCTCGCGGCCGTCCGCCAGGATCCAGGCCGGCACGTTGTGGCGCGCGTCGTGGTGGCGCGCGCGGACCGCGGCGAGAAAGGCGTCGGCCCCCGCCTCGCTCCCCACGTGCGTGAGCTGCGCGATGAAGCGGCTGCGACGGTCCTCGAACTCGCCGGTCGCCTCCGCACCCGCGCGCAGCGTGCGGTAGCCGGCGCCCGCGCCGCCCGTCACGAGACGCACCGCAGCACGGCGGCGCCAGCCGTGACCTCGCCGTCGCAGCAGACCTCCACGCGCGCGAAGTCGCCCGGGTTGGTCACCGTCACGACCACCGTGTCGTCGAGGCCGCGCTCGGCCATGAGGGAGCGGTCGAAGCTCAGAACGGGCTGGCCGGCGCGCACCGCGTCGCCCTTGCGGACGAGCTGCCGAAACCCCTCCCCGCGCAGCTTCACGGAGTCGAGTCCCACGTGCAGCAGCACCTCGGCGCCGCACTCGGAGCGGATCAGCAGGGCGTGCCGGGTCTTGACGTCGGCCGCGACCACGCCGCTGACCGGCGCATACGCCACGTCGCCCGCGGGCGCGATCCCCACGCCGACGCCGAGCATGCCCTCCGCGAACGCGGGGTCAGCCACGTCGCGAAGCGCCATGGGGCGCCCCGTCACCGGGGCGAGCACTGCCTGGGGGTCCTCGGGGGTGGGCACAGGCTTGAGCGTCGGCCTGACGCGCTCCATGAGCGACAGGCCCAGCTTGTCGAACAGACCCACGTAACGCCTTTCCACGCGCACCGCCAACCGGCGGTCGTTCTTCTCGCATGGGTATTGTAGAACAAGCGGAGGCCGCGGGCGAGAAGCCCACTCATGGTAGAATCGTCCACGCGAGGTGGGCCAGGCGACCGCGGGACGCGCTTGCGCGTCATGAGGAAAGTCCGGGCTCCCCAGGGCAGGAAGCCGGCTAACGGCCGGGCGGGGTAACCCGACGGAAAGCGCCGCAGAAAAGAAGACTCCCGCTGGCGCCCTCGGGCGTTGAGGGAAAAGCTGAAACGGTGGTGTAAGAGACCACCAGCGTCGCGGCAACGCGGCGGCTTGGCAAGCCCCTTCCGGAGCAAACGCAAATAGGAGCGCCATGGTGTGGCCCGCACCGCGCTCGGGTTGCGCGCTAGAGGCGGTCGGAGACGACCGTCGTAGATAAATGGCCGCCCACGACAGAACCCGGCTTACAGGCCCACCTCGCACCTTTTGCCGCTCTTCTTGACCGCCCCGGGCGCGTAGCGCCGCCCCCCGAGTGCGTGACGATGTCCCCCGAGTGTGCGACGCTGCCACGATTTGCGAGGTTTTGGGTTTCTTGCCAACCTGTGCTTCCGAGAACGCCGATTTCCAAGGTTTTTCCTATGTTTTGGGGCAAAGAATTTATGCGCTGGCGAGAAGAACGTGGTTTTGCATAAACAATGTTGCCCAAAACAACAAGAAGCGCGGCGGATCGGCGGTCTCGCGGTCCTTCTCGCCCGAAGCGCATCAAAGTTGTTGCCCAAAACATGAGGGATCGTTCGGGGGCAAGGACAAGGGCGGCAATTCCTAGAAGCGCCGCGCAAGGACAGCTCCGGGCGGGAAGCGCGCGGACGGGAAGCGCGAACAAAAAGCGACCCCGGGCGAGAAGGGCCCGGGGTCGCAACGTCAGCTCTGACGAACGACGCTAGTCGAGGTCGCCGAAGTCGGCGGGGTTCACCGCGGGAGCGGGCGCCGGGATCGGGGACGCCACGGCGGCCGGCGCGGAGACGGGGGTGTCGGCGTGGGTGGTGCCGGCGGAGCCGTTCGGCGCGGAGGGAAGGCTGGACTGCGTCGGGAACATGGCCTCGGCGTCGTCCATGAAGTGCTGCAGCAGCTTCTTGTACTCGCCGCGAAACTCCTCGCGGGAGGCCTTGAGGCGGTCGATCTCGTCGAGCTCGCTCTGCTTCTCGGCAAGCGCCTGGCGAATGACCTCGCGCGCCTTGGTCTCGGCGTCGGTGCGGATCTTGTCGGCGTTGTCGCGCGCCTCGGACAGGAGCTTGTCGGCGGACTGCTGCGCGACGATCAGCACCTGGGAGATCTGGCGCTCGGAGGCGGAGAGGTCGGGGGCGGCAGCGGGCACCGGCGCCGCGACCGGACGGTCCTCGAGGCTCGCGATCTGGGCCTGGGCGGCGGAGAGCTGCTGCTCGGTGGAGGTCAGACGGCCCTTGAGGTCGCCGATCTTCTGAATCATGGCCCCAACCTCGGAAGCCATCTGCTCGAGGAAGGCGTCGACCTCCTCGGTGTCATAGCCGTGCTTGGAGGGAGAGAAGGTCTGCTGTTCGATGTCTTCGGGTCTGATTGCCATTCCTGTTCCCTTTCGCTTGGAAGGAGGCGGGCGGGCGCCCGCGCACCTGTGACCTATAAATCTTACAGGAGAATCGTGTAGACGAGCCGCTCGATGACGCTCAAGACCAATATCGCCACAACGGGCGACCAGTCCACGCCCATGAGGGGCGGAATGAACCGCCTGAACAGGCCGAGATAGGGCTCGACCAGCATGCCAACGGCGCCGCGCAGGTCGTCGAAGAAGCCGCCGGGGCGCGCCGGGACCCACGACATGAGGCACCACGCCACAATGAGCCAGCCGTAGATGTCAAAGAGGCGTTGAACGATCGAGACGAGCTGATAGAGTCCCATGGTCGCCTTTCGGTAGGGGCGCTAGCCTTCGGCCAGCTCGCGCGTCCGCGCGAGGGCCGCGTCGATCGCCGCGTAGGTACCCTCCGTGAGCGGGCCCTCGAGCTCGAAGAGGGCCGCCGCGGTGGTGCCGCCCGGCGACGTCACGCGCTCCATATATTCCCTTGGGTGGACGCCCTCAGTCAGAAGCTGCTCGGCGCACCCGCGCATGGTCGACTCCACCATGTCGCGCGCACAGGCGGCCGGCAGGCCGGCACGCACGCCGGCGCGCGTGAGCGCGTCCACAAAAAGCGAGAAGAACGCGGGCGCGCAGCCGGAGACGGCTCCCGCGACGTCGAGCTGGTCCTCGCGCATGACCGCGGTGGCGCCCAGCGCGGAGAAGAGCGTGCACGCAAGCTCCACGTCCTTCTCGCCCGCGCGCGAGCCGGCGCAGATCGCCGTGGCGCCCGAGCGCACCTGGACGGGGAGGTTGGGCATGACGCGGACCACGCGGGCCGCGGGCAGGGCCGCCTCGATCGCGGAGGTCGGCACGCCGGCGGCGATCGAGATCACGAGCCGCTCGCCCGCATGCGGCGCGAGCGTCGCCATGACGTCGCCCAGGACCTGAGGCTTCACCGCAAGCACGAGAACGTCGGGCGCGTCGGTGAGAAGGGCGGCGCCGTCGGCGAACGTCCGCGCGCCGAGCGCGGCGAAGGGCGCGAGCCGCGCCGGGTCGCTGTCGGCAACGAGCAGGCGGGCGGACTCGAGCGTGCCGGACTCGACGAGACCGCGCGCGATCGCGCCGCCCATGGCGCCGCAGCCGACGACGCCGACCGTAAGGGTGAGACTCTCTGCCATGGCGCGCCGCCTAGCGGGTGAGGTCGCCGTCGGCGACGAGCTTGTCAATGTCTGCGGAGGTGAGCGTCACGCCGGCCGGCAGCACCGCAAAGACGCGGTCACCGAGCTCGGTGACCTCGCCGTTCACGCCGTAGGAGAACCCAAAGCAGAAGTCGAGAATGCGCTTGGCGCACTCGACGTCGGTGTTGCGGAAGACGAGCACCACGGGCTGGTTGGTGCGCACGCGCCTCACGACGGACTGGACGTCCTCGTAGGAGATCGGGCGCAGCACGTAGGGCGGGAGCTGGCCGGAGGTCACGCGGGCGGCGCCCACGCCGCCGAGGTCGGTGGTCGGCTGCGGCGCGGGAACCTGGGGCTCGTAGCCGCCCGTGCGACCGGCGACGGGCATGACCTGGGCGCGCTCGGCGTAGCCGCGCGACGAGGGGGCCTGCTCGCGCGCGGAGGAGACGGGACGGCCGGAGCGGGTGTAGACCGAGACGCTCTCCGCCTCGGGGCGCGGCGTGTTGCCGAGCAGGTGGTTGCCCGAGCCGCCGCCGCGCTCGCCCTCGTCGGCGTAGCCGTCGTCGTAGCCCTCGTCGTAGTAGTCGTCCTCGTAGTAGTCGTCGCCGCGCAGGCGGTCCCTGATCGTGTCGAGGAAGCTCATGTTCTCTCCTTACCGTAGCGCGCCTCCCGGCGCTTGTCGTCTAGTCGAGGTCGTACCCCGGGTCGAACACGCACCTGCCGAGGCGGACGAGGGTCGAGCCCTCCTCCACCGCGATCTCAAAGTCGTCGCTCATGCCGCACGAGAGCGTCTCGAGCGCAAGGCCCGTGCGGCCGCGCAGCTCCTCCGCCAGCTCGCGCAGGCCCGAGAAGGTCCTTCTCGCCGCGTCGGGGTCTCCGGCGGGCGCCATGGTCATGAGGCCGCGGGCCGAGATCCCCGGCAGCGCCAGGACGCCCTCGATCGCCGCGCGCAGCTCGTCGGGCGAGAAGCCGGACTTTGACCGCTCGCCCGAGACGTTGGTCTCGAGCAGCACGTCCGCCACGATCCCGCGCGCCTCGCAGCGCGTGGAGACCGCCTCGGCGAGGTGGGCCGAGGAGATCGAGTGAATCAGGCGAACGCGGCCGATCACCTGGTTGATCTTGTTCTTCTGCAGGTTGCCGATCATGTCAAAGCGGGCGCCGGCCGCCTCGGGGCGACCCTGCAGCGCCTCGAGCTTGCGCCCGAGCTCCTGCGGGCGGTTCTCGCCAAAGAGGCGCCAGCCGGCGCGCAGGGCGAGAAGGGCGGCGTCGGCGTCCACCGTCTTGGAGACGGCTATGGCCTCGACCTCGCCCGGCTCGCGCCCGGCGCGGCGCGCGCTGGCCGCGATCCGCTCGCAAATCGCCTCGCGGCGCTCCCGCAGGAACGCCTCGTATGACCTCGGATCTGCCATCACCCGAGCGTCGCCTCCCCTGCCCTCATGAACGCGATCGCCCCGTGGCGACCGGTCGTGCCGCCCTCTGCCCTGTACGAGAAGAACCGCTCGGTCGCGCTCGCCGTGGAGACGTCGCAGACCGCCACGTTCTTCTCGCCCACGCCCGCGTCCGAAAGCGCCGCGGTGACCGCCGCCGTCAGGTCGAGGTGACGCGGCTCGGGCACGACCGAGGGCCCAAACTCCTCCGCAAAGCGCGCGGCGAGCTCCTCGGAGACCTCGTAGTCGGCCGCGCCAATGTGCGGGCCCACGTAGGCGAGAAGCCCGGAGGGCTCGCAGCCGGACTCGGCGCAGAGCGCCCGGGCGGCCTTGGCGCAGACGCGCGCGATCGTGCCGCGCCAGCCCGAGTGGACGACGGCAAAGGCGCCCGGCGCGACGAGGACCACGGGCACGCAGTCCGCAAAGCACAGGAGCACCGGGACGTCCGGTGCCGTGCACACCACGGCGTCGGCGCCCGCCTCGGCCGCGGCGCGGGCCTCGGCGAGGGCTTCGGGCTCGGCGGAGCGCACGAACGCCACGTTGTCCCCGTGGACCTGGCGCGGCTCCACCAGGTTGGCGAGAAGCCCCTCCGCCCCGAGCGCCGAGAGGGCGCGCCGGCGGTTCTCCGCCACGCGGGCGGGATCGTCGCCGCAGCGGCCGCCGAGGTTCAGCGAGGCGTAGGGCGCCTCAGAGACGCCGCCCGTGCGCTCGGTGAACGCGAGCGTGACCCCGCTCGGACGGGTCTCGTCCGTGAGCAGGGTCACGCCGCGCGAGGTCTGTCTCGTGAGACGGGGCATGGTTAGAGTCGGCTGCGCTTGAGGAAGTCGGGGATGTCGAACTCCTTGTCGTTGGACGAGGAGGACGACGCCGGGCGGCTCACGTTGATCGGCATGGGGGCCGGCTGCTGGGCGGCATGCTCCTGCGCCGGCTGGGCCGGGGCGTTGGAGGGACGGACGACCTTGCGCTCGCGGCGCGGGGTCACGTTGAGCGAGGGCAGCGGCTGCTGCACGTTGGCGTCGTTGAAGCCGGTGGCGATGACGGTCACGCGGACCTGGTCGCCGAGCGACTCGTCGACGACGGTGCCGAAGATTATGTTGGCCTCGGGGTCGACGTTCTTGGCCACGAGGTCGGCGGCGTCGTTGATCTCCTGAATGCCGAGGTCCTTGTTGCCGGCGATGGAGAGCAGCACGCGCGTGGCGCCGTCGATCGAGCTCTCGAGCAGGCGGCTGGAGATGGCCTCCTCGGCGGCGTCGGTGGCGCGGTTGTCGCCGGAGGCGGTGCCGATGCCCATCATGGCCGTGCCCGCGCCCCTCATGATCGTGCAGACGTCGGCGAAGTCGAGGTTGATCAGGCCCGGGACGGTAATGAGGTCGGTGATTCCCTGGGTGCCCTGGCACAGCACGTCGTCGGCCATGCGGAAGGCCTCGAGCATGGTGGTCTTCTTCTCGGAGAGGTCGAGCAGACGGTCGTTTGGGATCACGATGAGCGTGTCCACGTTCTCGGAGAGGTCGGTAATGCCCTGGGTGGCCGAGGCGTAGCGCTTGCGGCCTTCGAAGGTGAACGGCTTGGTGACGACGCCCACCGTGAGCGCGCCCACGTCGTTCTTGGCGATGTCGGCCACGACCGGCGCGGCGCCCGTGCCGGTGCCGCCGCCCTCGCCGGCGGTGATGAAGACCATGTCGGCGCCCGCGAGCGCGGCCTTGATCTCGTCGCGGGAGTCCTCGGCGGCCTCCTTGCCCACCTCGGGGTTGGCGCCGGCGCCGAGACCCTTGGTGATGTCGGTGCCGATGTGGACCTTGATGTCGGCGTCGGAGATCGCGAGCGCCTGGGCGTCGGTGTTGACGGCGACGAACTCGACGCCGCGGATGCCCTCCTCGATCATGCGGTTCACCGCGTTGGTGCCGCCGCCGCCCACGCCCACGACCTTGATCACGGCGAGATAGTTGCTGAGGGTGTCGGTGTCCTTGATCATCGTGCTCTCCTTTTGCCTTTCGTGCCTCGTTGTAGAGCGTGCTGCGTTCGTGCTTCTCGCTCCGTCCCGCGCGAGGCAAACCCTAAAGGTCAAGTTAACCCCGAAGCTTGGGATAAAGCGAAGCATATTTGCACACTTGAGGCTCGGCCGTCAAGTCACGTGGCGAAACTGTGAACGCCGCCGGTCAGCGCCGGGGTCGTCCCCTCTTCGGACCCGAGGCTCCCTCCTCTGCTTTGGGCAAAACCTTTGATGCATGCGCGGACCTGACATCAGGGGTTTTTCCCACAATCGGCCTCAAGGTGGCCAAAGACGCCAAATCAGGCGAGAAGAACGCCCCGTCGTACCTCAAGCATAAAACCTTAGCCCCACAACCTTGAGGTTCTTATCGGAAACTGTCATTTCCCGTGCACGAGAGAACGAAAAACCCAAAACCTCGCGGTTCATGGCGCAGCCGAAGGGCGAGAAGGACGACTACGGTCGCGTTGCGCGCAAGGTGCATGAACGCCCTCACGGGGCAGCCTCCTCCAAGCCTCGCTCCGTCCTGCCTGCCACGAAAAGAGAGGTTCTGGGTTTTCGAGCTCGCCGTGTTCCGCCCGAGGTTCTTCTCGAGAGAAACCCTTAGGTTGTGGGGCAAACGATTTATGTGCTCGCACGAATTTGACTGGTTTTGTCGCCAATCAGAGGGTTTTTGCCAGCAAAAGTAAGGTTTTGCATGGTGGAGCATCAAACCTTTTGCCCAAAACAGGGAAGAAAAGCCACGGGACGAGAAGGACGCGCGCACGGGACGAGAAGGACGCGCGCACGGGGCGAGAAGGGCGGGGCACGAGGGCGAGAAGGACGCGCGCACGGGGCGAGAAGGGCGCGTGGCGCGCTACTCCCCCGACTCCTCCGAGGAGGACACGCCCTCGCCGGGCTGGACGTTGGAGGAGTCGATCTCGCGGAAGGCAGGGCTCGAGGTGACGCGGACGTTGATGCGCACGAGCCGGCCCTCGCTCTGGTCGAGGTAGCCGCGAACGATGCTCTCCTTGAGGGAGATCTCGGTCGGAGTGCCCAGCGAGATCTCCACGCCGCTCGCGAGCACGCACGAGACGTTCTCCGTCGAGGGGACGCTGTAGCAGACGACCTGCGACGCAAAGTCGTCGGAGAATCCCTCCTGGAACTGGCGGACCGCGTCGAGGACCTCGTCGGTCGCCGGCGCCCCCGGCTCGGGGTCGACGGTCGAGGGCACGTCGGTCACGAGCAGGCAGCCGCACGCCTCGGCGATCGCGAGCGCTGCGTCGTTCACGGACTGGCCCTCGGCCGCCTCGACGCGCGTCGGCTCGATCCAGGTGTTCTCCTCGGAGAGGTACCACGCCACCGTCCCGGAGCTCATGAGCACGAGGGCGGCGGGCTGCTGCTCCTCGATCGTGATCTTGAGGGTCCCGGGCGGCACGCGCGCAAAGCTCGCGGAGGCGACCCAGGGGTTCTTCCTGAGGGACTCCTCGATCTGGTCGGTGTCGACGTTGAGCAGGGTCGCCCCCTCCGGGACCTGCGCGAGGCTCTGGACGTCCTCGGCGCTCACGTGCTCGGTGGGGTCGAACTCGATCGAGGTGATCGCAAAGAGCGAGGAGTTGCGCAGCGCGAAGAGCGCCACGACGACGACCAGCGCCAGGGCGAGAAGCCCGCCGACGGCAATGGCGACGACGCGCAGCACGCCGGCGCGCTGGTGCTGGGCGCGGCGCTCGCTCGGGCGGGTGACGGACCTCGCCGGGGCGGCCTTCGCGGCGGGCTTCGCGACCTTCGGGGCGGCCTTCGCAGCCTTCGCCACCTTCGGCGCCCTCGCGACCTTCGGCGCCTTGGCGACCCGCGGCTTCGCCGAGGCCCGCGCCGCGCCCGTCGCGCGCGCGGCGCCACCCGTCCCACGCCGTCGGGGCGTGGGCCTTCTGCCCTTCTCGCCCGCCACGTCAGCCTCCGAAGCCGAGGAACTTGACCTCCGGGGAGAGGTCGATCCCGTAGCGGTCCATGACGGCGTCATGGGCGCGCGTGATCAGGGCCAGGACGTCGGCAGACGTCGCGCCGCCGCGGTTGACGATGAAGTTGGCGTGCACGTCGGAGATCTGGGCGCCGCCCTCGGAGGTTCCGGCCAGGCCGCAGGACTCGATCAGCTGGCCCACCGAGCGCTCGGGCGGGTTGCGAAAGACCGACCCGCAGCTCGGCAGCGACAGCGGCTGGCTCTGCCTGCGGCGGCGCAGCCGCGCGTCCATGTCGGCGGCTATGGCGTCCTTCTCGGCCGGCATGAGGGAGAGCGTCGCCTCGAGAATGATCTCGGAGGTAGGAAGCGTCGTCTGCCGGTAGCCCCACTCGATCTCGTCGGCGGCGTAGCGGTGCATGCCCTCCCCGGGCCGATAGACCACGAGGTCGCGGACGCGCCGGCCGATCCACTCGCGCCGCGTGCCCGCGTTCATGGAGAGCGCCCCGCCGAGGGTCCCCGGAATCCCGACGCAGGGCTCGAGGCCCGAGAGCCGCGCCCTCAGCGCCTCGTTCACCACGCGCGCGAGCACGGCGCCGGCGCCGGCGGTGATCGAGCGGTCCTCCTCGGAGACGTTTATGCGCGAGAACTCGCCCTCCAGGACGATCACGCAGCCGTCGTAGCCGGCGTCGTCGGCCAGGACGTTGGTGCCCTTGCCCAGGATGACCCAGCGCACGCCCTCGCGCGTGAGCACCTCAATCGTGCGCACGAGCGCCGCGTAGTCGCGCACGCGGGCGAGAAGCGCCGCGGGCCCGCCTATGCGGTAGCTGGTCCGACGGGAGAGGGGCTCGTCGCGCGTGAGGGTCGCGTCGACGGCGCCCGAGAGGGTCATGTAGGCGTTGAAGACGCTCAAGCGCGCCCCCTACTCACGACCGCGCTCGCGTATGGCCTCAATGAAGGCGGGGCCAATCGCGGTCACGTCGCCCGCGCCCTGCGTGATCAGCAGGTCGCCGGGGCGCACGAGGTCGCAGAGGTTCTCGATCAGGCGCTTGCGGTTGGGCACGTAGGCGACGTCGGCGACGTTGCCGGTGTGGCGGACCGCCTCGACGATCGTCTTGCCCGAGACGCCCGGCACGGGCATCTCACCGGCAGAGAAGACGTCCATGACGCGCAGGACGTCCGCGTCGTCGAAGGCGCGGCCGAACTCGGCGGCGAGCGCCTGCGTACGGCTGTAGCGGTGCGGCTGGAAGACGCAGACTATGCGCTTGAAGGGCAGGTCCGCGGCCGCGCCGAGCGTGGCGGCGACCTCGGTGGGGTGGTGGCCGTAGTCGTCCACGACCGTCACGCCCGCGACGTCGCCGACGTGCGTGAAGCGCCGGCGCGCACCCTTGAACTGGGAGAGCGCCGCAGCGGCGGCGTCCAGGTCGAGGCCGAGCACGTCGGCCACGGCGATCGCGGCGGTGGCGTTGGCCATGTTGTGGCGCCCGGGGTTGGCGGCGATCGTCACGTGGACGGTCTTCTCGCCCGCGCGGACGGAGAAGCTGCTCGCGAGCGCGTGCGTCGCCGGCTCGGGCAGGCACACGTAGTCGCAGGACGCCTCGAAGCCGTAGGTCACGACGCGGCGGCCGCACGAGCGCGCGAGCTCGACGTAGCGGGGGTTGTCGCCGTTGACGATCACCGTGCCGGCGTCGTCGACGAGGCCCATGAACGTGCAGAAGGTCTTCTCTATGTTTTCCAGGGTGCCGTAGTGGTCGAGGTGGTCCGCCTCTATGTTGGTCACCACGACGACGTGCGGGTGCAGGTAGAGGAAGGAGCCGTCCGACTCGTCCGCCTCGCAGACGAAGTGCTCGCCGGAGCCGTTGCGACCGTTGGTGCCGTAGCCCTCCACGACGCCGCCAATGAGGAAGGACGGGTCGAGGCCCATCTTGTCCAGCATCGTGGCCACCATGGAGGAGGTGGTCGTCTTGCCGTGGGTGCCCGCCACCGCCACCGTGGTGGAGGCGCCGGAGAGGTGCGAGAGCATTTTGGCGCGCGGCCAAATGGGAATGCCGAGCTCGCGGGCGCGCACGACCTCGGGGTTGGTCTCGGGAATCGCCGTGGAGGTGACCACGACCTGCGGCGAGACGGCGTCGATCGTGGCGGCGTCGTGGCCGACGGTGACGTCGATCCCGGCCGCCTCGAGCTCGCGCACGTAGTGGGAGTTCTTGAGGTCGGAGCCGGTGACGCGGCAGCCGCGCTCGTGCAGCACGAGGGCGATGCCGCTCATGCCGGCGCCGCCGATTCCAATGAAGTGGGCGCTCGTTATGGTTTGCGAATCGGCCATGGCTTGGGGCCCTCCGTCCTTATCGTCACATACACGCTCTACTGTATCCCAAACGGGGCCCGTCCAAGCCGGCTCCGCGCGGCGTGCACAAATCCCGCTTGATGCCCGGGCGCACGCCGTCTAGGAATCGCCGGGCAACAACCCCGCCGTTTTTCGAAAGGGCAAGAACCAGGACAAGGAGCAGGGCGAGAAGGACGGCGGGCTAGCGTGCCCGCGCGGCAGCCTCCACCTGGTCGGCAAGGGCGTCGGCGGCGCGGGACTGGCCCAGGGCGAGCGCCGCCTCGCGCATGGCCGCGCGGCGCGCGGGGTCGTCGAGCAGGCCGAGCAGCGCCTCGGGGAACTCCGGCGTGTCGATCGCGCCGTCCGCGACGAGCACGGCGGCGCCGGCGTCGGTGAGGAAGCGCGCGTTGGTGGTCTGGTGGTCGGCGGTGGCGTGCGGGTAGGGCACGAGCACGCTCGGCACGCCCACGGCGGCGATCTCGGCGATCGAGGACGCGCCGGCGCGGGAGAGCACCAGGTCGGAGGCCGCGAGCGCCTGGCCCATGTTGGAAATGTAGGGCATCACGCGCCAGCGGATCTGCTCGGCGGGCGTGAGCGCGAGCGCAGACACCGTCTCGTCGAAGCCGTCGGCGCCCGTCGAGTGCACCACCACGAGCCCCTCGCGGGAGAGCAGCTCCGCCTTCAGGCGGCGCACCCCCTCGTTCAGGTGGGCGGCGCCGAGCGAGCCCCCAAAGACCAGCAGCATGGTCTCGTCGTCCTCCACGCCAAAGGCGGCGCGGCCCTCCTCGCGGCTCGCGTGCACCACGCTGCGGCGCACGGGGTTGCCGGTGAGCACCACCGAAGGCGCGCGCCGCCCCTCGCGCTCGAAGACCGCGCGGGCGGCCGGAACGGAGATGCAGACCGCGGCGGCGTGCGGCGCGAGTGCCTTGTTCGCCAGGCCCGGAACGGAGTTCTGCTCGTGGAGCACGTAGGGCACGCCAAGGCGGTGGCAGCAGTTGAGCAGCGCCATTTCCACGTAGGCGCCAAACCCCACGGCGACGTCCGGCGCGCCCTCGGCCGAGAAGAGCCGCGCGATCTCAGCCTGCGCGAGCCGCATGCGGTAGAGCGAGCTCGCCAGCGTCCAGGGCCGCGAGCGGTCGAAGCCGGAGACCACGACCGGCACCAGCTCAAAGCCCGCCTCGGGCACGAGCCGCCCCTCGAGCTTGGCCGTCTGCCCGAAGAAGCGCACGTGGTGGCCGCGGTCGCGCAGCTCCTCGGCCAGCGCGAGCGCGGGGTTTATGTGACCGGCGGTGCCGCCCGCCGCAATCGCGACCTCGAGGTTCTTCTCGGCCATGGCCTCTCCTATCGTCTGGTTCTCGGTCCCTGGTCGCGCCCGCGCAGCCGCTCGGTGGCGCTCGGGCCCAGATCGATCCGCCTGCGTCCGCCGCTCTCGCTCACGCGCCCGCGCGGCGCGCCGCCCGCGCTACGTCCGCCCTCGACGACGCGCAGGCCGGAGCGGGCGGGCCGCTCGGCGGGGCGCTCGGCGCCGTCGACGGCGCGCAGGGAGCGCCGCTCGCGGTCGTGGGCCGTCTCCGGCAGGCTCGAGTGCAGCGAGACGGACATGATCAGCCCCACGAGCATGAGGCTCGCTATGATCGAGGAGCCGCCGTAGCTCACGAACGGAATCGGCTTGCCCGACAGCGGGAAGAAGCCGATCACGCCGAGCACGTTGAGGAACAGCTGCACGAGCACGATCGATGTGCAGCCAGCCGCGACGAGGCGCCCCGCGAGGTCGGGCGCGTGGCGCGCGATCTCCAGGCCCGCCCACAAGAACAGCAGAAAGCCCGCCAGCACGCCGAGCGTGCCGAGAAGCCCGCACTCCTCGCCGATCACGGCGAATATGAAGTCGTTGTGCGCCATGGGGAGGTAGCTGTACTTCTGGCGCGAGAAGCCGATCCCGACGCCGAGCAGGCCGCCCGAGCCAAAGGCGTAAAAGCCCTGAATGAGCTGCCAGCCGTTGCCGTAGGGGTCGGCCCAGGGGTCGAACATGGTGAGGAAGCGCGCGCGAGAGTAGTCGTCCTTCAGGGAAATGGCGAGAAACCCCGCCGCGGCCACGCCGAGAAACAGGAACAGGTAGCGCTTGGGCACGCCCGCGAGGTAGCCCATGACCACCAGCGTGAGGCCGCAGACCATGGTCGTGCCCTTGTCCGGCTGGACAACGATCAGCAGAAGCGGCAGCCCCACGCCGACGCCGAGCAGCGTAATGAAGTGAGTAAAGTCGATCGTCCCGCGCTCGTAGTAGGACTCGGCCACGTTGGCCGCCGTGAATATGATCGTGATCTTGGCGAACTCGGAGGGCTGCAGGTCAAAGAAGCCGAGGTTGATCCAGCGGGTCGCGCCCATGCCGTTGTCGGTGCCGAGCACGATGACGGCCGCGAGCAGAGCGACCGTCAGCACCCAGATCGGCATGAGGAAGGTGCGGATCCACACGTGGTAGTCGCACCAGGCGAGAAACGCGGCGATCACCGTGCCGATCGCGACGAAGCCGAGCTGGCGCCAGAGGTAGTAGGCGGCGTCGCCGGTGGAGTTCAGCGCGCTGACCGACGAGGCCGAGAAGACCATGAGCGCCCCAAAGCCCACGAGCACCGCCACGCAGGCGAGAAGGACGAGGCGCGGGCGCATGAAGCGCTCCGGCACCCCGAAGAGGCTCCTCTGCTCGCGGTCGCGCGACCCGCGCCGCGCGGCGACGCCTCCCGTCATGGCGCTCACTCCCCCTCCGCCGCGAGGCCGCGGACGAGGTCCTTGAAGAGCCGTCCGCGCTCGGCCATGTTGGCAAACTCGTCGAACGACGAGCACGCGGGCGAGAGCAGCACGGTCTCGCCGGGGCGCGCCTGGGCCACGGCGGCGGAGAAGGCCTCGCGCAGGTGCGGCGCGCGGACGACGACGAGGTCCGACGGCTCGGCCTCGAGGGCGCGCGCGATCCGCTCGCCCGCCTCGCCGAAGCAGACCGCGACGCGGCAGCGCCCGCGCACGGAGTCGGCGAGCGTGCCGAGCTCGGTGCCCTTGTCGTGGCCGCCGAGCATGAGCACGACCGTGCCAGCGTCAAAGGCGGTGAGCGCCTTCTCCACGGAGTCGACGTTGGTCGCCTTGGAGTCGTTCACAAAGCGCACGCCGCCGACCTCGCCGGCCGGCTCTATGCGGTGCTCTATGGGCGAGAAGGACGCGAGGCCGCGGCTCACGTCGGCGGCGTCGACGCCGAGCTCGAGGGCGACGGTCGCGGCCGCTAGCGCGTTCTCGGCGTTGTGGCGCCCGAAGATCTTGAGCTCCGAGGTGCGCGCGAGCTCTTGCTCCACGCCGCCGCGGCGCACGACGAGCGCGTCGCCGCGCAGGAAGGCGGCGTCGGCGGAGTCCGGCTCGCCCGCCACGCTGAGGCGGCAGACCACGATTCCGCGGCGCTCGGCGCGCTCGGCGACCCCGCGGCACCAGGCGTCGTCGACCGAGACCACGGCGAGCTCGCCCGGGGCGAGGTTGGCGAGGGCGCGCTCCTTGGCGGCGGCGTAGGCCTCCATGGTGTGGTGCCACTCGAGGTGGTCGGGCGTGACGTTGAGCAGCACCGCCACGCGCGGGTGGAACAGGCGCGTCGTGGCGAGCTGGAAGCTCGAGAGCTCGGCGACGAACCAGCTGCCCGGCTCGCGGCGCGAGATCGCGTCGGTGGGCGGCAGGCCAATGTTTCCGACCGACTCGGCCGCGAGGCCGCCCTCGCGCAGGAGGTGCGTCGCGAGCGAGGTGGTGGTGGTTTTGCCGTTGGTGCCCGTTATGGCGACCCAGCGCTCGGGGCTCTCGCGCCACGCGAGCTCCGGCTCGCCGACCACCTCCGCCGCGCACGAGGCGGCGCTCAGGAAGAAGTCCGAGGTGTCGGGTATGCCCGGCGACGCCACGGCGAGGTCGAAGCTCCCGCTGACCTCGTCGGTCCCGCAGACCACGGTGACGCCGAGCGCCTCGAGCTCGCGGGTCTTCTCGCCCGGCGCCGAGGAGGCGCCCCCGTAGAGGGTCACCGAGCTCACGCGCTCCGGCATGAGCGAGGCGAGGTAGCGCGCCACCGACTCGCCGGTGCGGCCGAGGCCGAGCACCAGCGCGTCACCGAGGCGACCCTGCGAGCTGACGGTCATTCTCGCCACCCCCCTAGCCCAGCTGGAAGTAGAGGGCGAAGCCGAGCGCGGCGAAGGCGGCCGAGACGATCCAGAACCTCACGACGACCTTGTTCTCCTTCCACCCGAGCTTCTCGAAGTGGTGGTGGATCGGCGCCATGAGGAACACGCGCTTGCCCGTGAGCTTGAAGCTTATGACCTGGATCATGACCGAGAGGGCCTCGACTATGAACAGGCCGCCCATGATCAGCGACGTGACCTCGGTCTTGGTGAGGACGGCGAGCGCGGCGAAGGCGGCGCCGAGGGCGAGCGAGCCCGTGTCGCCCATGAAGATCGAGGCGGGGTAGCAGTTGTGCCAGAGGAAGCCGACGCAGGAGCCGGCGATCGCGGCGGCAAAGATCGCAAGGTCGAGCTCGTTGTAGCGGTAGGCGACCATGGCCATGACGAGCATGACGACCATGGTGCAGCCGCCCGCCAAGCCGTCCAGGCCGTCGGTGAGGTTGACGGCGTTGGAGAGCCCGGCCATGAGCAGGAAGACGAAGAAGAGGTAGATCCAGGGAACGGTGACGGTGGCGCCGCCCACCTCCAGGGTGGTGGAGAGCACGCCGAGGTCGAGCACGAGCCCGCCCGGGAAGGCGACCGCGGGCGCGATTCCGCAGACGTTGACCGAGACGAGGCAGAAGGCGACCGAAATGAGGATCAGCCCCGCCATTTTCTGGGACGGGGTGAGGCCGAGGGAGCGGCCGTGCGCGACGCTCTCTATGTCGTCGAGCAGCCCCAGCGAGCCGGTGACGAGCATGGCGCCGATCGCGAGGACCAGCCCCGGCGTCCACTGGGCAATGAGGGCGCAGGTGACGACGACGCCGAGCAGGATCACCACGCCGCCCATGGTGGGCGTGCCCTGCTTGACCAGGTGGCGCTGCGGGCCGTCCGCGCGAATCTGCTGGCCGACGCCCTCGTGGCGCATGAGCCTAATGAAGAGCGGCATGAGCAGGCCGGTCACGAGCGCTGCCACGCCGACGGCGAGAAACACCTGGTAGGTGGGATAGGCGGGATTTCCGATCATTATGCGAGCACTCCCCTCACGAAGCTGTCGAGCCCGGCGGCGCGCGAGGCCTTCACCAGGACGAGGTCTCCCGCGCCGAGCACGGGGCCGATCACGCGGACGGCGTCTTCCACCGTGGCGAGGCGCTCAATGGCGTCCTCCGAGAGGCCCATGGTCCGCGCGGCCTCCGCCATGTCGTCGGCGAGCTCGCCGCCGACGAGGACGAGCAAATCGACGCCCTTGGCCGCCGCGTAGGCGCCCACGTAGCCGTGCAGGCGCGCGGCCTCGTCGCCGAGCTCGCCCATTTCCCCGAGCACCGCGACGCGCCGACCCTCGCACGCCATGGTGGCGAGCACGTCGAGGGAGGCAGCCATGGAGGCGGGGGCGGCGTTGTAGGAGTCGTCGATCACGCGGGCGCCCGAGGCGGCCGTGCGGATCTCCAGGCGCATGCGCGTGCGTGGCATGTCCTCGATCGCCGCGAGGGCGCGGTCGCGGTCGAGCCCCGCGCGCCAGACGAGCGCGAGGGCGAGCAGAAGGTCGTCTGCGGGGGCGCGGCCCGGCATGGGCAGGCGCGCCTCGCCGTGCCAGCCGTCGGCGCAGGCAAGGCCCACGGTGGCGCGACCCTCCTCGTCCAGCGAGATCGAGGCGCGGCGCACCGCGTCCTTCTCGCCCTGGCCCGCCTCGATCACCTCGACGCCGGCGGGACGCGCAAAGCCGTCGGCGATCAGCGGCGTGAAGTCGCCGGAGGACAGGAGCGCGAGCGCCGGGTCGAGCCCGCAGGCGGCGCGCATGCCGCTGACGATCTCGGCCTTGGCCCGGGCAATGTTCTCGCGGCTGCCGAGAAGGCCAATGTGGCTCGTGCCGACGTTGGTGACGCAGGCGAGCGTGGGCTCGCAGGCGGCGCTCAGGCGGCTGATCTCGCCGGCGTGGTTCATGCCGAGCTCGCAGACGAGCACCTCGGCGTCGTCGGGGGCCGAGAGCACCGTGAGCGGCAGGCCGATCAGGTTGTTGAGGTTGCCGCGGGTCGCGTGCGTGCGGCGCTGCGAGCCAAAGGCGGCGGCGAGCATGTCCTTGGTCGTGGTCTTGCCGACCGAGCCCGTGACGCCCACGACGAGCCACTCGGGGTGGTCCTCGCGCACGCGGCGGGCCAGGCGCAGGAGGAACTTCTCGCAGTCGTCGCCCTCGGCGCGCAGCAGCGAGCAGCCGAGGGAGGCGAGCTCGGAGACGGTCTTCTCGTCCACGTCGGCGGACGCCACGACGGCGGCGGCGCCCTGGCGCGCGGCGGCGGCGAGGTAGGCGTTGCCGTCCACGCGCTCGCCCGCAAAGGCGACGAAGAGGGTGCCCTCCCCCGCCTCGCGGGAGTCTATGAGCGCCTCGCGGCTCACCTCGCGCGCGCCCTCGACGAGCAGGGTCGCGCCCGTGGCGGCGGCTATGTCGGATACGCTCAGGTGAATCATGTCTCACTCCGTTCAGGACGCACTTGCCACGCCCAGTATGCCGAGCGCCTGCTGCGCGATCTCGTGGAACGCGACGCCGGCGGAGCTGGACGAGAGGTAGGGCGTGTTGTTGAGGCCCACGTAGACGAGCAGCTGCGGGTCGTCGGCGTTGGCGAACGCGCACAGGGACGAGACGAAGGAGTTCTTCCGGTAGCCGCCGCTCTCGTCGGCCTGCTCGCCGGTGCCGGTCTTGCCCGCCATGTCGTACCCCTCGACGAGGCCGGTCGTGCCCGAGCCCTCGGTCATGACCCCCCGCATCATCTCAATCTCCTGGGCGACGGTCTCCTTCGAGACGACCCGCTCGCCCGTCGGCCACTCGACCTCCTCCTCACCACGATACACGAGAAAGTGGGGCGTGCACGGGACGCCGCCGTTGGCGACGGCGCCGAAGGCGCGCACGATCTGGACCAGGGGGACCGCGAGTCCCTGCCCAAACGCCATGGAGCCCGCGGTGGCGCCGTCGTACTCGTCGAGCGTGCGCACGATTCCGTCGACCTCGCCGGGGAAGTCGATCCCGGTCTTGTGGCCGATCCCGTAGCGCTCGACGCCCTCCGAGAAGGTCTTGGCGCCTATGACGTCCTGGACGAGCTGGGCCATGGCGGTGTTCGACGAGCGGACGAGCATGTCGCGGACGCTCATGCTCATGGCGTAGTCGCGCCCGTCGACGTCGGTCACGACGTCGCTGCCGACCGTCACCTGCGCCGGGACGTTGTAGACGGTGTCCTTGGTGAACAGGCCCGCCTCGATGCCGATCGAGGTGGTGAGGACCTTGAAGAGCGAGCCCGGCTCGAAGGAGCTCGAGACGAGCTTGAGGTTGAGCGAGGCGGGGTCCTCTATGTTGGAGAAGTCGGGAAGCGGCGTCGAGCAGGCGGCGAGCACCTCGCCCGAGCGCGGGTCGGTGACCATGACGGAGCCGGACTCGGCCGAGTAGGTCTTCGCGGCCTCGACGATCACGCCCTCGCAGAGCTCCTGGAGGTCGACGTCAATGGAAATGACGAGGTCGGTGCCGTCCTTGGCCTCCGTCACCTGCGAGGCGCCGCCGGCGATCGGGGTCCCGTCGAGGCCGGTCTCCATGAGCATCTCCCCGTCGGTGCCGGTCAGGACGTCGTCGTAGTAGAGCTCGAGGCCGGAGAGCCCCGTTCCCTCGGTGCCGACGTAGCCTATGACCTGTGCGGCGGTCGTGCCGTAGGGGTAGACGCGCTTGGTGTCGGTGAGGAAGTAGACGCCGGCGAGCTCCTTCTTGGCGAGCTCGTCGGCAAGCTCCTCGGCAATCTCCTGGTCGACCTTCTGGGCAAGGTAGACGAAGGTCGTGTCCTCGGTGAGGAGGTCCATGTAGTCGAGCTTCTCGCCACCGAGGAAGCGGACGAGAAGCTCGGCGACGCCCGAGGGGTCCGTGACGGCCTTGGGGTTGGCGTAGACGGTCTCGCACTCGACGCTCATGGCGAGGACGTTGCCGTTGCGGTCGTAGATCGTCCCGCGCATGGCGTGCAGCGTCACCTTGTTGGTCCGCTGGTTCGTGGCGGCGGCGGAGTACTCGTCGTGCTTGAGGAGCTGAAGGAAGGCGAGGCGCCCGGCAACGACGGCCGCAAGGGCGAGGAAGATCTTTCTCGTCACGGATATGCCGGCGTCGGCGCCGCCCGAGCCTCCCCCGCCCGGGCGCGAGGCGCGCACGCGGTAACGCGCACGAGAGGCCTCGTCGTACGAGGCCTCCTCACGGGTTCGCCGGCCGCGCCGGCTCTGTCTGTCCCTGCTGCTCACAGGTAGAGAGTCTACGACATGTCAGCCTGCGCGACGCCGTCTTCGGCCGTCTGCGCAGCATCCCCATCAGCCCCCGCGACGTCGACCGTCACCGAGCTGCCGGGCAGCACCATGCCGTAGTTCTGCGTGGCTATGCGGGAGATCCGGGAGTTGCTCGAGAGGACGGAGCGCTGGACCCTCAGCTGGTCGTTGAGCGTGGTCGTCTCCTCGATCTGGGCGGTGAGCTCGGAGTTGGAGCTCAGGAGGGAGACGGTGGCGGAGACGAGGCAGACGCGGGCCATGCCGAGGGCGATTATCGCCACCGCGACCAGGACGGCGGTGCGCAGCCGCGCGACGAAGGTCGGCGAGACGCCGGAGCGCGCCTGGGCGTCGAGGCCGCCACCGGTGACCACCTCGAAGGAGGGGGCGTTGCGCTGCTCGAGGAGTTCTCGTCTCCTCTCGGCCACGTCCATGCTGTATGCCTCTGACCCCTGGTACCTCATGACAACTTCCTCGAAACGTCGGCCGAGCGGCCGATGGACTTTACGTGTGGCAGGTACGCTGGGAACTTGAGGGTTACTTGATACTTATCCTCAAGGTGTGCTTAAGCGACCTTAAGAGTTCCTCTAGAGATGGTTGATAGTTCGTTCAGTGTTCGTTGGTAGTGCGTTTAGGGTTCGTTGTAGTGCGTTAGTGCTTCGTTTCTCTCTCGCTCTCATAGACGGCTTGCGCCGGCTACGACACCTTGGGTCCCTCTCAGGCGACGTCGAGCTTGACCGCCACCCTCATGAGGGCGCTGCGCGACCGTGGGTTGGCCGCAACCTCCTCGTCAGACGCAACGAGGGGCTTTCTCGTCCTGACGCTCAGTATCGGCACGTGACCGCACACGCACACCGGAAGGTCCGGCGGGCAGGTGCACCCCTGGGAGAGCTCCGAGAAGACGTGCTTCACGATGCGGTCCTCGAGCGAGTGGTAGGAGATCACGCAGATTCTCCCGCCCGGGTTCGCCCAGCGGACGGCGGCGCACAGGCCTCGCTCCAGAACGTCGAGCTCGTGGTTGACCTCGATTCGCAGGGCCTGGAACGTGCGGCGCGCCGGGTGCCCCCCGGTCCTTCTCGCCGCCGCGGGAATCGCCGCCTTGATCACGTCCACGAGCTGGAGCGTGGTCAGAATCGGCGCCTTGGCGCGCCGCTCGACGATCCTTCTGGCGATGCGGGCCGCATAGCGCTCGTCACCATAGACGCGGAGGATTCGGGTGAGGTCTGCTTCGTTGTAGGTGTTCACGACCTCGGCTGCGGTTAGGGTGTGGTTCCCCGAATTCATGCGCATGTCGAGCGGGGCGTCCTCGTGGTAGGAGAAGCCGCGCTCCGGGATGTCGAGCTGGGGCGAGGAGACGCCGAGGTCGAAGAGGAAGCAGTCGACCCCGGGCACCTCCGCCTCGACGAGAAGCTCGTCGAGGTCGCCGAAGTTTCCCTTGAGGGGGAGCGTCTCCGCCTGCGGGACCTCGCGCGCGAGGCGCTCGGTCGCCGCGGAGAGCGCCATGTCGTCCTGGTCGATGCCGATCGACAGGCCGTCCGGCGCCACGCGCTTCGCGAGCTCCACGGTGTGCCCCGCGCCCCCGAGGGTGCAGTCGCACACCACCTCCCCCGGCTGGGGGTCGAGCTCGGCGAGAACCTCGGCGAGCATAACGGGTACGTGCCGATATTCAGCTGTCATGACGATCCTCACCCCCTAGTCGTGGTAGAGCAGGGCGTCGAGCTCCTCGTCGAGGCTCTCCTGCTCGTCCGCCCACTCCTTGGCGTTCCACACCTCGAAGTGGTCGTCCGCGCCCACCACCACGACCTCACCGACCAGGCCGAACCTCTCGCGCGTGCCCGCCTTGTTGGCGTCGAGCTTGCCCAGGGCCACGCGACCGGCGGAGTCGATGTCGACCTCCACCGCGCGGGCCGTGAGGCCGCGCTTGAGCTTCTCCTGCTTGGAGCTGCGCGGGTCGTACTGCTCCCCGTTGACCGCAAAGAGGCTGTCAACGAAGGCCTTGAACCCGTCAGGGGTGAAGCCGTTCACGCGTCCGCCGTAGGGAACGAGCTTGATCGTCCGGTTGTCGCCCTCCACGAGCTGCTTGCGGAAGACTGCGGGCAGGGTGATGCGCGCCTTGGTATCCACGGACATCGGATACGATCCGGTGAGCATCTCTTCCCTCCCCTCCGAGACGACGAGCCGGCCCCGAGCGGAGCGTGGGATTACTATACGTCATTGGACACACTTTGCGACACTAAAAAACACTTTGCTACACCTTGCGGTTGAAAACTGGGCGTGGGCGGCCGCTGGGGGCGGTCGGGCCCCCAGATGTTGCGTGCTTGAGCAAACCTGAGCACAAGCCGGGCTCGCAGATTTGTGTCGCTGACGTGAAGGCGCGCCCCACCCGTCCAGAAATCGCCGCCCTTGTCGCGGGCGCTTCTAGGAATTCCGGACCTTGTCAGGCGACGCTCTAGAAATCGGCGCCCTTGTCGCGAGGGTTTCTAGGAATTCCGGACCTTGCAGGAAAACCGCCCCAGACACGTCACAAGCCCCGCGATTTCTAGAGCGGTTCAGAACAAGGTCAGCGTTTCCTAGAAGTCCTGACGACAAGACCGACGTTTCCCAGAACGGCTCAGGACAAGGGCGGCGTTTCCTAGACGGGCTAATGACAAGGTCCGCGTTTCCTAGAAAGCCTGGGGACAAACCCCGCGTTTCCTAGAATCGCCGCCCTTGTCGCGAGGACTTCTAAGAATTCCGGACCTTGTCGCCGGTCATTCTAGGAATATCCGCCCTTGTCCGCCCGGCGTCTAGAAATTAACGACCTTGTCACGAGCACTTCTAGAAATTCCGGACCTTGCGGGGAAAACTGCTTCGGATGCTGCACAAGCCCCGCGTTTTCTAGAACGGCGGGCGACAAGGGCGGCGATTTCCGGAAGGGACACGGACAAGGGCGGCGTTTCCTAGAAGGCCTCGCGACAAGGGCGAGGTTTCCTAGAAGGGCGGACGGCGCATGGCGCAAAGAGGCCGCCCCGTCGCAGATCGCGTCATGCGCGAGGGTGGGCGGAGAGGTAGACGCGACGTATGTGAGAGCGGTCGAGGTGGGTGTAGAGCTGGGTCGTCGCCACGTTGGCGTGTCCGAGCAGCTCCTGGACCACGCGCAGGTCGGCCCCGCCCTCGAGCAGGTGCGTGGCGAAGCTGTGGCGCAGCGTGTGCGGGTGCAGCCCCTTGAGGCCCACGACCCGCCCGTACTTCTCGACAATGGCGTGAACGGACTGGCGCGAGAGACGCCCGCCGCGCGCGTTCAGGAACACGGCGGGGCAGCGCGTCCGCCCCACGAGCGCCTCGCGCCCCCGCTCGAGGTAGCGCTCGAGCGTCGCCGACGCCGCACCCAGGATCGGCACCACGCGCTCCTTGGACCCCTTGCCAAAGACGCGCACGACTCCCTCGTCGAGAAGGACGGCGCGCTCGTCGAGGCCACAGAGCTCGCTCGCGCGCAGGCCGCAGCCATAGAGCACCTCGAGCACCGCGTGGTCGCGCAGGCCGGTGGGCGTCTCGGGGAACGGCTGGTCAAGCAGACGGGCGGCGTCGGCCTGCGAGATCACGTCGGGCAGGCGGCGCGGCTTGGCGGGCAGGGGTAGGTCGGCTGTGGGCAGCGTGGTCGCAATCTCGTCCGTGAGCATGAAGCGGTGGAAGCCCTTCACCGCCGACGCGGCACGCTCGACCGAGGAGGCGGCCAGCCCGCGCGCGGAGAGCTCGCGGACGTGGTCCTCAATCAGCTCGAGCGACACCTCGTCGGGAGAGGTGACGCCGCGCTCCCCGAGCCACGAGACGTAGCGCTCGAGGTCCCGCCCGTAGGCAGCGACGGTGTTCACCGAGCAGCCGCGCTCGACGGCCAGGTAGCTCAGGTACTCCTCGCGTGCGCGCCTGAGGTCCACGGCGGCCCTACCCTTGCTCCGGGGCGAGCGGGGCCACGTCGCGGCGGTCGCACCCCTCGTGGTGCGCGATCGCGGCGCGCACGAACTCGCGGAAGAGCGGCGCCGGGCGGTCCGGGCGGCTCTTGAACTCGGGGTGGGCCTGGCTCGCCACGAACCAGGGGTGCGCGTCCTCGGGAAGCTCCACCATCTCCACGAGGCGCTCGTCGGGCGAGAGGCCCGAGATGGTGAGCCCGGCCGCGGTCAGGCGGTCGCGATAGGCGTTGTTGACCTCGTAGCGGTGGCGGTGGCGCTCGTAGACGAGCGGCTCGCCGTAGGCCTCCTCGGCAAGCGTGCCGGCGACGACCTTGCACGGGTAGGCGCCGAGGCGCATGGTGCCGCCCTTGTCGGTGATCTCGGCCTGGTCGGGCATGATGGCGATCACGGGGTGCGGCGTCTCGGGGTCGAACTCGGCCGAGCTCGCGCCAGCGAGGTCGCACACGTTGCGCGCGAACTCGCAGACCGCGACCTGCAGGCCCAGGCAGACGCCGAGGTAGGGCACGCGCTCGGTGCGCGCCCGGTGCGCCGCGCAGATCTTGCCCTCGATGCCGCGCAGGCCAAAGCCGCCGGGCACGAGGATGCCGTCGGCGTCGCCGAGCACCTCCTCGACGTTCTTCTCGTCCAGCGTCTCGCCGTCCACGAGCTGGATGTCCACGTGCCGGCCAAAGAGCACGCCGGAGTGGTGCAGCGCCTCGATGATCGAGAGGTAGGCATCCGGGAGCTGCGTGTACTTGCCCACCACGCGGATGCGCGTCGCGTCCTCGCGCGCGTTGGCCGCGTGCATGGCGCTCGTGAAGCCGTACCAGCCCTCCATGTGGCACTCGTGGGGGGCAAGGCCCAGGCGCTCGCAGACCTTGAGGTCGAAGCCCTGGCCGGCGAGGTGCGCCGGCACGTCGTAGATCGAGGGGCAGTCGGAGTTCTCGAAGACGTGGTCGGCGGGCACGTCGCAGAAGCTCGCGATCTTGGCACGGATGGAGGCGTCGACCTCGTGGTCGGAGCGGCAGACGATGAAGTCGGGCTGGACGCCCATCGAGCGCAGCTCGCGGACGGAGTGCTGCGTGGGCTTGGTCTTGACCTCGTGGGCGGCGGCGATGTAGGGCACGAGGCTCACGTGGATGAGGCAGGTGTCCTCGGCGGGCTGCTCGCGGCGGAACTGGCGGATGGCCTCGACGAAGGCCTGGCCCTCGATGTCGCCGATCGTGCCGCCGAGCTCGGTGATCACCACGTCGGCTCCGGTCTGCTCCTCGATGCGGCGGAAGCGCTCCTTGATGGCGTCCGTGACGTGCGGGATGACCTGCACGGTGCCGCCGAGGAAGTCGCCGGCGCGCTCGCGGGAGATGAGGCTCTGGTAGATGGCGCCGGTCGTGAAGTTGGACTCGCGCGTGAGGTTCTCGTCGATGAAGCGCTCATAGTGGCCGAGATCGAGGTCGGACTCGTAGCCGTCCTCGGTGACGAAGACCTCGCCGTGCTGGAACGGGCTCATCGTGCCCGGGTCGACGTTGAGGTAGGGGTCCGCCTTCTGCATCATGACCTTGTAGCCGCGCGCCTTGAGCAGCCGTCCGAGCGATGCCGCCGTGATTCCCTTGCCGAGCGAGGACACGACGCCACCGGTCACGAATATGTGCTTTGCCATGGGGACCTCCCGCAGAATCCGTTTCGTTTCCACGGGTCTTCATGGTAGCGCGCCTCGCGTGCGACGGCGCGCCCTCCCGCCGATTCGGACGCACGCGCGAAACATTGTGACACGAAACGGTCACACGGCGCCGCCCCCAGCAGGTCGAGAAGGACGCGTGAGTTTCTGTAGGTTTGAGATTGCAATACGCGTATGGTGGTCAAGCGGGCAACGGCGGCCGATATTCAGGCCATGGAGACTCGGCTGGACAACGACCCCGACTACCGGGACCACTCGAGGCGGCTCGCCTACCGCCTGCGCGAGCTGCGCCTCGAGCGCGGGCTGAGTCAGGAGGGCGTCGCCCACCGCGCTGGCCTCGCCCTCTACACGTACCAGAAGTTCGAGAAGGGCGAGTCGAAGCCCGGCTGCCCCATGAACCCCACCTACCACACGCTGCTCTCGCTCGCCTGGGCCTTTGACATGGACGTCACCGAGCTGCTCGACCTCGACGGCTCGTCGCGGCCCGCGCGCTCGGGAAGCTAGCGCCCCTCGCCCGCGCGGCCCGCCAGCATTTCGCGCGCCAGGTCGCGGCTCGCCTCCCCGGTGTCGCCGGAGAGCATGCGCGCCACCTCCGCCACGCGCTCCTCGCCGGAGATCTCGGTGAGCGTGGTCTCGGGCGTGCCGCCGTCCCCCTCGCGCTTCTCGACGAGATAGTGCTTCTCGGCCGCCACCGCAACCTGCGCGAGATGCGTCACGACGATCACCTGGTGCGTGGCCGCAAGCCGCGCCAGCACGCTCGCGAGCGCGACCGCCGTGGCGCCGCCGACGCCGGCGTCGACCTCGTCGAAGACGAGCGTCTCGCAGGCGTCCGCCTCGCCGAGCACCACCTTGAGCGCCAGCATGACGCGGCTGACCTCGCCGCCAGACGCGATCTTGCGCAGCGGGCGCGCCGTGAGGCCGGCACCCGGCCGGTAGAGGAACTCCACGCGCGAGGGCCCGCGCCGGGTCCACTCGGCGCGCGGCAGGCGCTCCTGCGCGACCTCCAGGCCCGCGCCCCCCATTTCGAGAAGCGCCATCTGCTCGCCGACCGCGGCGG
>CASEQJ010000006.1 GCA_949290055.1 uncultured Olsenella sp.
CCAGGCGAGAAGAACGCCCCCTCACAGCCCGCTCGGACGGACGGGCCGGCTGTCCTCGGCAGGAGGCAGCTCGTCGCCGCCGCGCGGCTCCCAGCCCTCCGCAAAGGGGCCGTTCGCCGGAACCGGCGCGGTGTCGAGGAGCCTGCAGGCGCGCACCGCCGCGGGGGCGTAGAGCGCGACGGCCACGACGTAGGTCGCCACGAGGGCGAGCCCCTCGACCGTCGCCGCCAGGCCCTCTCCCCCGCTCACGTACGTGCCGATCGAGCCCTCGAGCCCGCCGAGCACGGCAAGCGGCGCCATGAGCAGGAAGTCGGCGAGCCCGTGAAGGGCGGCCACGCCGACGAAGGAGCGCGTGCGCACGTAGACGGTGCCGAGCAGAAGCCCTATGAAGGTGGTCTGGGCGGTCTTGAGCAGCATCTGGGCCAGCGTTATCGGGTCGAGCGCCGCGGACATGGTGACGTGCGCCGCCCCAAAGGCCACCGACGACACGAGCACCGAGACCACCACGCCGTTGCGCGTCGAGCCGTGACGGGAGAGCAGCCCGCCCAGCAGCAGCACGCGAAAGAGCGCCTCCTCGTAGAGGCCGACGGAGGCGCACAGCGCGGCCGCGCCCACAAGGTCGCTCGCCCACGAGGGCGAGAGCGCGACAGCCTCGCCCGCACCCGCAGCCTGGAGCAGCGCCGCCGCCTCGAGCGCACAGAGCCCGAGGGCGAGAAGCACCGGGTAGCGCCCCTCGCGCAGGGCCCGCGCGAGACCGGCGTCACTCGGCACGAGCGAGCGGGCGCCGCCGAGCGCCGCCACGAAGAGCGCGACGAGCGCAAACAGCGCCACGCGCTGGAGCGTCTGGTCAAACAGGTAGGGAAGCCCCGAGAGGCTCGGCACGACCGCCAGGGCGAGAAACCCCACGACCGCAAGCGCGATCGCCCAGCCCTGCTTGTGCTTCGCAATGAGCGCCATGTGAACCTCCCGTCACATCGACAGGATACCCGCGAGGCGACCGCGTGATTCGCTACCATGTATGAGAACGGTCCCGCCCCAGAAGGGAGAGCCATGCTCGAGGACTACGCCAAGGCACGCAAGCTCGGTCTCAAGCAGGTGGAGCGCGACGTCGCCGCAGGCCGCTACCCCTACCCGCCCGCTCTCGACGACATTCTCAAGAACCAGGGCTACCAGGGCGAGGTTCCCGTCGGGCTCGCCGAGATCGACCTCTCGCTGATTGCGGGCACCAAGACGCGCGGGCGCCAGAACATGTTCTCGAGCGGCTTTCTGCCCATTGCCGAGGTCGGCTCGGAGTTCTCCTCCAAGTGGAGCGACCTCATTGACTCCCAGCGCGCCGAGGGCCTGCGCGACCCGATCGTCGTCTACGAGTACCTGCAGCGCTTCTACGTCCAGGAGGGCAACAAGCGCGTCTCCGTCTCGCGCTACCTGGGCATGCCCACGATCCTCGCCACCATAACGCGCGTGACCCCCATGCCCTCCGACGAGAAGGCCCTGCGCGCCTACCACGAGTTCACGCGCTTCTACCGGGTGTGCCCCATATACGGCATTATCTCCGACGAGGAAGGCTTCTACACGCGCCTCGCCGCCCTTCTCGACCAGAGCCTGGACACCCCCTGGCCCGAGGACGTGGTGCGCGACCTGCGCTCGCTCTTCGACAGCTTCTCGCTCTCGTGGCGCGCCCGCGGCGGCGACGCGCTCGACCTGCAGGTCGGCGACGCGCTGGCCACCTACGTCACGATCTTCGGCTTTGAGCACGTGCGCAGCCTCACCCCCTCCCAGGTGGACGCCGAGGTCGGCAAGATCTGGGGGGAGTTCGTGGTCACGCAAGGCGAGGGGGCGCGCGCCTACCTCGAGGACCCCGCGAGTGGCCACACCGCGCCGCTTCCCAAGCTCAAGAACCTCGCCAAGACCACCATGCGCGCCAAGCCCTTCCGCGTGGCCTTCGTCTACGACCGCAACCCGCTCTCGTCGGGCTGGATCGCCCTGCACGAGCGGGGCCGCCAGAAGCTCGAGGGGCGGCTCGGCGCCACCGTCTCCACGCGCGTCTTCACCGACCGCAGCTCCGACGCCGCCTTTGACCAGGCGATCGACGAGGCCATGGACTACGGGGCCGACCTCGTGGTCACCTGCTCGCCAACGCAGATGCGTCAGGTCACGCGCGCGGCGGCCGAGCACCCCGGGCCCGCCTACCTCAACTGCTCCGTGAGCCTCTCGCACAGCGCGGTGCGCGGCTTTTACGGCCGCATGTACGAGGCCAAGTTCCTGCTCGGCGCGCTCGCGGCGAGCCTGGCGGGCCACCACAGGGTGGGCTACGTCGCCGAGTCGCCGGTCTTCTCGACCGTGGCAGAGATCAACGCCTTCGCCATAGGCGCCCAGATGGTGGACCCCTACGCCACGGTGCACCTCAAGTGGTTCTCGGCCAAGGACTACGACTGGCGCCGGGAGCTGCGCGAGGAGGGCGTCCACATAGTCTCCGGGCGCGACTACGCCAACCCGCTGGCGCCCAAGGAGTCATGGGGCCTCTACCGCGTGGACGACGACGGCGCCGAGACCCACCTCGCCGAGCCCGTCTGGAAGTGGGGCCGCTACTACGAAATGCTCGTCCGCTCGATCCGCAACGACACCTGGAAGAAGGAGGGCGAGAAGGTCGCGGGCCAGTCGCTCAACTACTGGTGGGGCATGTCGGCCGGTGTGCTCGACGTGCGGCTCTCCGAGGAGCTGCCGCGCGGCCAGCGCATGCTCGTGGACGTGCTGCGCCAGTCGGTGCTCTCCGGGCGCATGCACCCGTTCGTGGGCGAGCTGCGCGCGCAGGGCGGCGACGTGGTCCAGGGCCCGGAGGCGGGGCGGCTCACGAGCGAGCAGATCGTGCGCATGCGCTGGCTCAACGAGAACGTGGTGGGGCGCCTGCCCGAGCAGCGCGAGCTCGACCGCGACGGCCTCGTGGAGGTGGAGGTCGCCGGCGTGATTCCGGTGGACCCGGCGACGGTCCTGCTCAAGGACACGAGTCGGTAGGAGGCGCGACGTGCGGATCCTCTTCATTTCCGACACGGAGGAGAGCTGGCTCTACGACCGCTGGGACGCCGCGCGCATGGCGGGCGTGGACCTGATCGTCTCCTGCGGCGACCTGCCGGCGCGCTACCTCGAGCACGTCGTGACGCTTGCCAACGTTCCGCTGCTCTACGTCTGGGGCAACCACGACACCGCCTACGAGCGTCATTCCCCGGAGGGCTGCGTCGACATAGACGGCCACCTGCGCGACTTCCGCGGCCTGCGGGTCATGGGCCTCGGCGGCTCGATTCGCTACAACGACCAGGTCCACGGCTTCACGGAGGCGGAGATGTCGAGAAGGGCGGCGCGGCTGGCGCTGCTCGCCCAGGCCTCGGGCGGGGTGGACCTGATCGTGACGCACGCGCCGGCGCGCGGCTACGGCGACCTCGAGGACCTGCCGCACCGCGGCTTCGAGGCGATAGGGCGCCTGGTCGAGCGCACGCGCCCGCGCTACCTCGTGCACGGTCACGTCCACATGGCCTACGGTCGCATAGAGCGCGTGCGCGAGCACCCCTGCGGCACCACGATCGTCAACGCCTGCGGCTCCTACGTGCTGGACCTCCCTGACGAGGACATTCCCCAGCGCGGGGGGCTCTTCCGCCCCGAGATCGTGTAGCGGCGCGCGTTCTTCTCGCTTACGCCTTCCCCAGGCACGCGGCACCGGTCTGGCGAATGTTGGTGAGGTAGACGCTCTCGCGGCCAAAGTAGCCGGAAATGTAGTCGACGTAGCCCGCGGTCTCGGCCTTGGGCAGGACGCACATGATCACGCCCGCGAAGCCGCCTCCGTGCAGACGGCACACGCCGGCGCCGATCCTGCGCAGGTAGAGCTCGGTGAGGGCGAGCGCCAGGGGAATGGGCTGCTCCTCGGGCATGCCCGGCACGACGGCGTTTTGCAGCCACTCCCAGGAGGAGCGACCGGAGGCGGAAATGAGCTCGAGCACGCGGGCCTTGTCACCGGCGTTGATCGCGGCCTCGGCGGACTCGACGCGCCCGCACTCCTCGAAGTAGTGCAGGGCGCGCAGGACCGCGCGGTCGCCGCACTTCTGGCGCAGCTCGGCGACGTTGGCGAGGACCGCGTCCTCGCTCGTGTCGCAGAGGTTCTCGACGCCGAGCTCGGCCGCCACGGCGTGCATCTCGTTGGGGACGGAGGAGTACTCGGCGGAGAGGTCGGCGTGACCCTTGCCGGTGTTCACGATCACGAGGTCGCAGCCCAGCTCGTCGAAGCCGAAGTCGACCTTCTCGTACTTCACGCCGTCCGAGAAGTCCAGAAGGATCGTGCCGCCCACGGCGCACGCCATATGGTCCATGAGGCCGGAGGCCTTGTCCCACCAGACGTTCTCGGCGTACTGGCCTATGCGCGCGTAGTCGGCGCGGTCTATGGCGTCGTCGTTGTAGAGGTGGTTCACGATCTCGCAGACGAGCATCTCGAAGGAGGCCGAGGAACTCACGCCGGCGGAGGGTATGACCTCGGAGGAGCACACGGCGTTGAAGCCGCCGACCTTGAAGCCGCGCTTGACCGTGGCCTCGAGCATGCCGGCGACGAGCGTGGTGGAGCCCCCGCCGTGCGCGATCTTGTCAATGTTTGCGGTGTCCACGACGATGGCCTCGGGGTAGCCCTCGCTCCAGATCGTGACGACGCCGTCGTCGGTGGGCTGGGCGGCGGCAATGCTGTCCATGGTGATCGAGGCGGCGAGAATCTTGCCGCCGTTGTGGTCGGTGTGGTTGCCTATGATCTCCGTGCGGCCCGAAGCGGTGAAGAACTCGGGGTCACCGGCGCCGAAGGCCTCGTCGTAGCGGCCGGCGAGCGCCGAGAGCCGTGCTTGCGCGCGCGCCGCGTCCTCGCCGTACACCTTGCTCAGAACGTCCTGGCTGGGAATGCCCATGGGTGATCTCCTCTCTGAAGATCCAAAGGGGGTCTGTCCCCTTTGGATCAGAACCTAGCGGACGCTCGCGACGAAGCGCGCGAGCGCCGCCCTGCCCCTCTCGTCGTCGGCAAAGACCGCACAGTGCTCGAGCACCTGCGCAAAGACCTGGCCGATCTCCTCCTCGATCACGGCGTGCAGCGCCGCCGGGTCGGCGTCCGCCACGCTCTCCGGGGCAAACTCCGGGTGGCGCGCCAAGATCTCCGCCGCCCACGGCGCGTGGCTCGCGACCTCGGGCACGGACGCCGGATCCTCGCCCGCGAGAATCGTCTGCTCGAGCCGGTCCATCTCGCCGAGCAGACGCGCCGGCAGCACCGCCAGCCCCATGACCTCAATGAGGCCGATGTTCTCCTTCTTTATGTGGTGCAGCTCCTGGTGCGGGTGGAATATCCCGAGCGGGTACTCGTCTGTGGTGCGGTTGTTGCGCAGGACGAGGTCGAGCTCAAAGTCCTCGCCGCGACGGCGCGCGATCGGGGTGATCGTGTTGTGCGGAGTGCCGTCGGTCTCGGCGAGCACGCCCACGGCCTCGTCGGAGTAGCCGCGCCACGCAGAGAGAATCTTGTCGGCAAGCTCGACGAGGCGCGCCGGGTCCGCGCCGTCGAGGCGGATCACGGACATGGGCCAGTCCACGACGGCCGCGCTCACGTCGTCAAACCCCGCAAAGGAGACCTCCTCGCGCGCGCCGGCGCGGGCCATGGCAAACTCGTAGCGGCCGCCCTGGTAGTGCTCGTGGGTGAGAATGGAGCCGCCCACGATCGGCAGGTCCGCGTTGGAGCCCACGGTGTAGTGCGGGAACTTCTCCACGAACTCGAAGAGCCGCTGGAACGTCGTGCGGCTGATCTGCATGGGCACGTGCTTCTCGGACAGGACTATGCAGTGCTCGTTGTAGTAGACGTAGGGGCTGTACTGCAGGTACCACGGCTCGCCTGCCAGCGTGAGCGGAATCAGGCGAATGGTCTCGCGCGCGGGGTGGTCGAGCCGCCCGGCGTAGCCCAGGTTCTCGGGACAGAGCTGGCAGCGCGGGTAGGGCTCGGCGCCACCCGCCTTCTGCTTCTCCAGCGCGGCGGCTATGGCCTTGGGGTCCTTCTCGGGCTTGGAGAGGTTGATCGTAATGTCCAGGTCGCCGTAGCGCGTGGAGGTGACCCACTTGCGGTCGCGCGCGACACGGTAGCCGCGAATGTAGTCGGAGTCGAGCGCGAGGCGGTAGAAGTAGTCCGTGGCCGCCTCGGGCGCGTCCTCGTAGCGCTTCCAGAACGTGCGGACGACCTCGCTCGGGCGCGGGGTCACGCAGCCCATGAGGCGCGTGTCAAGAAGGTCGCGGCTCGCGACGCCGGGGTCGCACACGCCGCGCTCGACGGCGTCGTCGAGCAGGTTGGCGAGAATGACCTCGAGGTCGGGGCGCTCGGCGGCGGCGCGGGCCGCCGCGACGGCCTCCCGCGGGACGAAGGCGCCGGTGGGCTCGTGGCAAAGGGCGTCGAGCATGAGGTTTGCCGCGTAGGTCACGTCCGCCTCGCCTATGAGCCCCCGGTCGAGCGCGTAGGCGACAAGGTCGGCGACCCCCCGCTCAACCGCACCCGAACACTCTTCTGCCATTGCGCGCTCCCTTCCCGGAACCAGTCCGATTTTTCGCATGAACAGCTATGAGAGAACGATACCACGTACCGGCTGTCCGCGCCCCTCGCGACGGCGGGCGGCAGGGCCGGACGGACGAGAAAGGCGCGCGAGCAGACGTCCTTCTCGCCCCGGTGGGGGTCTTCTAGAAATACGAGGTCTTGATGTGCGGCTGTCTAAGAAATGGCGGGGTTGTCCTAAGGGCTTCCGGAAATCCGGGGCCTTGTCACGGCAAAAGCCTGCAAGACAGTCAAAACGCGGACAAAAGGCGGACAAGGTCCCCGATTATCGGAAACGGTGGCGCGCGCGGCGGACAAGGTCCCAAATTCCTGGAAAGTCCGAAGGCAAGCACGCCGTTTTCCAGAAACGCCCCGCTGCCGAGAAAAACGCCGCGTCGCCGAACGGCATACTTTTGACGGTGAGCGGAATCTTTCGAATCTCGAGACGTTCCCCCTGCGACGGTGCTATATCTATGCCGTGTTGGAAACGTTTCCAATTCAAAGCGGAACTCCCCTGGAGGAGGCCATGGACATACGGGACATAGCAACGGCATCCGGTTACGGCGTGGGCACGGTCTCGCGCGTGATCAACAACCAGCCCAACGTCAGCGACCGTGCGCGCAAGCGCATTCTCGCCGTCATGGCAGAGTGCGGCTACGAGCCCAACTCCAACGCGCGCTACCTGAAAATGCGCTCGCAGACCCCGATCGCCGCGTTTGTCATGGGCGTCGGCAACCGCCTGTTCGACGACATACTCGGCCCGCTGCAGGCGACCCTTGCCGCCGCGGAGGAGGAGGTGGCCGTCACCTACCTCGACGACGACTCCCGTGAGGTCCGCGCCGCGATCGACTACCAGCAAAGCCGCCGTCCCAAGGGCATGGTCTTTCTCGGGGGCGAGCCGCGCTACTTCGCCGAGTCCTTCCACGAGATCGAGGTCCCCTGCGTCCTGGTGACCAACTCGGCCGCCGGCCTGGGCTTTGACAACCTCTCAAGCGTGACGATCGACAACGAGGCCGCGGCCGCGCGCGCAGTCGGGCACCTCTGGGAGCGCGGGCACCGGCGCATAGGTGTCATTGGGGGCAACCGTGCCGAGAACAGCATCAGCTCGCAGCGCCTTCGCGGCGCCGAGCGCGCGCTGCGCGAGCGCGGGGTCGAGCTCGACTACGAGCGCGACTACGAGCCCTGCGCGTTTCTCGAGCAGGCGGGCTACGACGCGGCGGGGCGCCTCCTCGAGCGCACAGGCGACCTCACCGCCGTCTTCGCGCTCGGCGACGTCATAGCCTTTGGCGCCCTGCGCGCCTTCGTCGACCGGGGGCTTTCCGTGCCCGGGGACGTCTCGCTCGTGGGCTTTGACGACACGTCCTTCTCGCAGTTCTCCGTGCCCCGAATCACGACGGTCCGCCAGAGCGCCGAGCTTCTGGGCCGCAGGGCGGCGCAAATCCTGCTGGACATGGCAGACGGCGGCAACGCCACCCACGAGCTGGTCCCCTTCGAGCTGGTCGAGCGAGAGAGCGTCGCCTAAAGGGGGTCTGACCCCTTTTAGGCGACTTTTCTGGAAAGGAGCACGACATGACCAAGAACAACGCACGCGAGAACTGGTGGAAGCAGGCCGTGGTGTACCAGGTGTACCCGCGCAGCTTCTACGACACGGACGGCGACGGCCTCGGCGACATACGCGGCGTCACCGCGCAGATGGACTACCTGCGCGAGCTGGGAGTGGACGCGATCTGGCTCTCCCCCTTCTACCCCTCCCCGCTCGTCGACGGCGGCTACGACGTGGCCAACTACCGCGACGTGGACCCGCGTCTGGGCACGCTCGAGGACTTTGACGAAATGGCGGCCGCCGCGCACGCCGCGGGGATCAAGGTCGTCGTGGACATCGTCCCCAACCACACCTCCACCGAGCACGAGTGGTTCAAGGCGGCGCTGGCCGCCGGTCCCGGCTCCCCGGAGCGCGACCGCTACATATTCCGTCGCGGACGCGGCGAACACGGCGAGCTGCCCCCCAACGGCTGGAGGTCCACCTTCGGCGGGCCCGGCTGGGAGCCGGTCGGCGACGGCGACTGGTACCTGCACCTCTTTGCGGTGGAGCAGGCGGATCTCAACTGGGAGAACCCTGAGGTACGCGAGGACTTCAAGCGCACGCTGCGCTTCTGGAGCGACCGCGGCGCCGACGGCTTCCGCATTGACGTGGCCCACGCGCTCGCCAAGGACCTCGAGAGCCGCCCGCTCGACGAGTGGCCCGACGAACCCGACCAGAACCACCCCGGCGCCGAGAACCCCCTCTGGGACCGCCCGGAGGTCCACGAGATCTACCGGGAGTGGCGCCAGGTCTTCAACGAGTACGAGCCCGCGCGGTTTGCCGTGGGCGAGGCGTGGGTCGTCCCGGAGCACCAGTGGCGCTACGCCTCGACCGAGGAGCTCGGCCAGGTCTTCAACTTCGAGCTCGCCAAGGCCAACTGGGCGGCGGACGAGATGCGCCTTGCCATAGAGGAGGGACTCGACTCCGCCGAGCGCTCCGGCTCCACCACCACCTGGGTCCTCTCCAACCACGACGTGGTGCGCCACGCCACGCGCTACGGCCTGCCGCAGGTCAAGTCCGCGGTGCACCACCAGCTCGCCAACGACTGGCTGCTGCGTGACGGGCGCACCTACCATGAGGACCGCGCGCTCGGGACGCGCCGCGCGCGGGCGGCGCTGCTCATGGAGCTGGGGCTTCCCGGGTCGGTCTACCTCTACCAGGGCGAGGAGCTGGGCCTCTTTGAGGTCGCGGACATCCCCTGGGACGCGCTCGAGGACCCGCAGGCGCACATGACCGCGCACGGCGACGCCCCCAAGGGTCGCGACGGCTGCCGCGTGCCGCTGCCCTGGGAGGCCGAGAAGGGCGACTTTGGCTTCTCGGCACCGGCGATGCACGCGCCCGCGCACCTGCCGCAGCCCGCGTGGTTCGCGTGCCACGCCGTGGACGTGGAGGAGGGCGACGAGCGCTCCATGCTCCACTACTACCGCCGTGCCCTCAAGCTGCGCGCGGAGCTGCTCACGGCCACCGGGGACACGTCGCTCACGTGGGCGGACGGCTATGACGACCAGGTCATTGCCTACCGTCGTCCCACTGCGGACGGCAGGGTGCTCACGAGCGTGACCAACTTCGGTGCGCATGCCGTCGAGCTTCCCGAGGGCGAGGTCCTTCTCGCCAGCGCCGAGCTTTCGGACGGGGCGCTGCCCGCAGACGCCACGGCTTGGGTCGTTTGCTAGCCCGCTGCTGCTACAGTAGGCACAGGCGAGAAGGACGGAGGGCGTGACATGAAGACCATGCGCATGGGCTACCTTGGCGCGGGCAACATTTCGGGGCAGATGGCGGCGACCGTCGCGCGCATGGGTGAGGTGGAGAACTACGCCGTCGCCGCGCGCGACCCCGAGCGCGCGCGGGAGTTTGCCGATCGCTGGGGCTTCTCGCGCGCCTACGGCTCCTACGAGGAGCTGCTTGCCGACCCCGACGTGGACCTCGTCTACGTGGCGCTCCCCCACTCGCACCACCACCGCTGGACCATTGCCGCGCTTGAGGCCGGCCACCACGTGCTGTGCGAGAAGGCCTTCGCCGCCAACGAGGGTCAGGCGCGCGACATGGTCGCGTGCGCCCACGAGCGGGGGCTCCTGCTCGTCGAGGCGATCTGGACGCGCTACATGCCGTCGCGGGGCATGATCGACAAGATCGTCTCGAGCGGCGAGATCGGCGAGGTCACGACCGTCGCGGCCAACCTCGGCTACCGCGTGGACGGCAACGCGCGCATGACCGACCCGGCGCTCGCCGGCGGGGCACTTCTCGACCTCACGGTCTACCCGCTGAACTTCGCCAGCATGGTGCTCGGCAACAGGATCCGCCGCATCGCGGCGTCCATGGTGCCCGCCGCGACCGGCGTGGACGGACAGGACAACGTCATGATCGAGTACGAGTCCGGACAAATGGCGAGCCTGTTCTCCACGATGTACGCCATGACCGACCGCGAGGGCCAGATTCTGGGCACCAAGGGCTTCGTCACCGTCGAGAACATAAACAACCCGCAGGTCATACGCGTCTACGCGTCCGACGGGCTCACCCGCGAGCTCACGCGCGAGATTGCGGTGCCCGAGCAGATCTCCGGCTACGAGTACGAGCTGCTGTCCTGCAAGCGCGCCATTGAGGCGGGCGCGCTCGAGTGCCCGGAAATGCCCCACGCCGAGACGCTCGAGCTCATGCGGCAAATGGACGAGATCCGCCGCCAGTTTGGCGTCGTCTTCCCGTTCGAGTAGCCGTCGCCCGAATTAACGCGCTAAATTCCGCAAGCGCGTTATTCTCAACTGCACATATACGAAGTGGTATCAAATTTAGCTCATTAATTCGCACCAAGCCGAGAAGGACAGGGCCGCCCCCTGTTCCGTAGAGAAGTTCCGCGCAGCGCACTTCCCGAAGGAACAGGGGGCGACCCGGCCATTGCGGCTCGGGGCGCTAGTTCACGCGCTCGAAGCGGTACATGAAGCTCTCGTAGGGCGTGGCGGGCACGGAGACGGGCAGGCCCATGTCCATGAGGGCGTCGGCGGCGTAGACGTCGCCGTTGCTCACCATGCGGTAGCGTGCCCCCGGTGTGAGGCCGCGCGGCACGACGTAGTTGGCCAGTCCGTAGCCGTCCACGCGCGTGACCACGGCGCACACGAGCGCCTCCGAGCCGTCCTCGGAGACGAACTCCCAGGCCGCGAGCGTGGCGTCCTTGGGGTCGGTCAGACGGTAGAAGAGGCCCTCGCGCACGAGGTGCTCGATCGTGCGATAGGTCTTGACCTGGCTCTTTATGAGCTCGCAGGCGCGCTCGTTCAGCTCCATGAGGTCGAGCTCGTAGCCGAAGGCGCCGCCGCCCATGGCAACGGTCCCGCGGGCGCCGAGAGGAACGGTGCGCCCGGTGATCTCGTTGGGACAGGCGGAGACGTGCGCGCCCATAGCCGAGCACGGGTAGCCGAACGAGGTGCCGTACTGGATCTCCAGGCGGTTGCGCGCGTCGGTGTTGTCCGAGGTCCAGATCTGGGGCGTGTAGTAGAGCATGCCCGCGTCAAAGCGGCCGCCGCCCGCCGAGCAGCCCTCGATCAGCAGCTCCGGGTAGCGGGAGCGAATGCGCTCGAGAAGGTCGTAGAGGCCGAGCATGTAGTCGTAGAGAACCTTGCCCTGGTCGCTCGCGGTGCGCGAGTACACGTCGACGATCGAGCGGTTGTAGTCCCACTTGACGTAGTCGATCCCGCCCTGGTCGAGCACGGCGCAGAGCTGCTCGAAGAGGTTCTCGCGCACCTCCGCGCGCGAGAGGTCCAGCACCAGCTGGTCGCGGCCGAGCACGGGCTCCTTGCCGGGGACGGCGAGCGCCCAGTCGGGGTGCGCGCGGAAGAGGTCGGAGTCCTCGTTGACCATCTCCGGCTCCACCCAGATTCCAAATCCCAGGCCCACCTCGTTCACGCGGTGCGCGAGGTCGGCCACGGTGCCGCCGAGCTTGCCCATGTTGGGCTGCCAGTCGCCGAGGCCGCGGTGGTCGTCGTTTCTGGACCCAAACCAGCCGTCGTCCATGACGAGCATGTCCAGACCCAGCTCCGCGGCCTTCTTCGCAAGCTCCACGAGCTTGTCGCCCGTGAAGTCGAAGTAGCAGGCCTCCCAGCTGTTGATCAGGATCGGCCGCGGGGCGTCGCGCCAGGGGCCGCGGCAGACGTGGCGACGAATGCAGCGGTGGAGGTTGTGGGAGACCTTCTCCAGGCCGGCGTCGGAGTAGGTCATGATCACCTCGGGCGCCAAGATCTTCTCGCCCGGCTCGAGCGGGTAGGAGAAGAGGTCGTCGTCGAGACCCATCTGGAGGCGGGACTGGTCGTACTGGTCACGCTCGGCCTCGGCGAGAAACCCGCCGCTGTAGACGAAGCTCATGGACCAGCAGCGGCCCGAGGTCTCGGTGGCGGCGTGGTCGCAGGCGATCATGACCGGGTTGTACTGGTTGGAGGACATGCCGCGGCGGCTGCCCACTGAGAGCGCGCCGTTGAGCAGGTGGCGGCGCGTGGGCCGGCGCTCCATGGCGTGGCGGCCATCGAAGGTAATGACGTCGAGGTCGCCGGTCACAAGGTCGAGGCAGGCGCTCTGGAGCTTCTCCACGGTGACGCGGCCGGTGCCGTTGTTGCGGACCACGGCCGCGCGGGTGATCACGTCGAGCTCGGGCAGGACGCCGTAGAGCAGCTCGACCTCGAGGCCCAGGCGCTCGTCGGCGAGCGTCACCGAGAGGGTCTCGGCACCGTCCGCCTCGGCGTCCGCATAGACGGCGGGAAGCCCCGGCAGGCCGTACTTGCCCGGACGAATCTCGTGGCACTTGTAGCGCAGGTCGCAGCCGAAGGTGCCCTCGGCGTCGCGGACGAGAAGGGCCGGGCTGCGCATGTCACCGGAACCCTGGAAGGGGTACTCCTGGGGGAGAAAGTCGAGGGAGTAGGTGCGGTCGGCCACGTCGTGCGGACAGCCGCACATGCCGCTGCGGTCGCAGTAGGTAACGAGGTAGGACAGGTCTCCCTCAGCGCGGGCGCCGTAGTAGAGGTGGAGCAGGTACCCATACTCGTCGATCTTCATCTGATACGAGGTGCGGTCGGTGGAGATGGTGAGGGTGCGGGCGTCGGCATCATACGACAGGGGCATGGTTCCTCGGTTCCTCTCGTCGAGCTGGAACGTGCAATCGCGAATGTAGCGCATTTGGGGACGCCCGGAACCCGTCGCGTGGCGGATTCCGGGCGTCAGGGGGAATCTTTACAGATACCCTACGTTTCCAACGAGCTGCCTACTTCACGGCACCGTTGGTGACGCCGCCAATGATCTGCTTCTGCGCCACGATGTAGAAAATGATCATGGGGAGCATGGCGAGCAGGTAGGAGGCAAAGGCCAGGTTGTAGTTCGTGGAGAACGCGGTCTGGAAGTTCATCTGCGCGAGCGGCAGGGTGTTGACGCCGGAGCCGCCCATGATGACGAGCGGGGTCATGACGTCGTTCCACACGGCCAGGCCGGTGATGACGGCGACGGTGGCGTGCATGGGCTTGAGCAGCGGGAAGATGACCTTCCAGTAGGTGGTCCAGGTGGACGCGCCGTCGACGCGGGCGGCCTCCTCGAGGGCGGTCGGAATGTTCCTCAGGTAGCCGGTGTAGAGCATCATGTTCATCGGCATGTAGAACACCACGTAGAGGATCATGACGCCGATCATGTTGTCGAGGTGCATAACGGCCGTCTGCTTGACGAGCGGCATCATCAGGATCGCAAAGGGCACATACATGCCGGCGACGATGAAGTAGTAGGACGCCTTGAAGAGCTTCTTCTTGTCCATGTTGCGCCCGATCGCGTAAGCCGCGAGGCTGTGGATCAGGATGGAGACCACGACCGCGACAACGGTGATCACCAGCGAGTTCATGAACGAGTGGAAGAAGTCCGTGACTTGGATGGCCTCGATGAAGTTGTCGAGGGACCAGGTGCTCGGAAGCGAGAGAATGCCGGCAATGTCGTTGGTCATCTCGGAGGGGTCCTTGAAGGCGATGACCACGGCCATGTAGAGCGGGAAGAGCACGGTCAGGGTGCCGACCATGAGCAGAATCGTGACGGGCCAGTTGACCCGCTCCCTGACCTTCTCGGGAACCGTGTTGTTAGCCATTAGAGCTGCTCCTCCTTACTGTTCAGGAACTTCGTCTGCGCGATGGAGACCACGGCGATAAGGGCAAAGAAGATCACCGCGTTCGCGCACTGGAAGCCGAACTGGCCGCCGGAGAGGCCGTTGTTGTAGATGAGGTAGGAGATCGACTCGGTGGACTGCGCGGGACCGCCGGAGGTCATCGAGACGATCTGGTCAAAGACCATGAGCATATCCTTCATGACCAGGACCATGTTGGTGGTGATGGACGGCATGATGAGCGGGAACGTGAGGTAGCGGAACTTGTCCCAGCCCGTGGCGCCGTCGAGCGCGCCGGCCTCGTAGACGTCCTCGGGAACCGAGGAGAGGCCGGTGATGTAGATAATCGTGGTCTGGGCGCAAGCCTGCCACACGAGGACCACGACGATGGCCACCCACGCCCACTCCTTGCTCGCCAGGATCGACTCCGCACCGGTGACGGCCGGGACGATGTAGGTGAAGAAGTAGGAGAAGACGTAGCCGACGACCAGGGCGCCGAGGATGCGAGGCACAAAGTACAGGCCGCGCAGGGCACTCTTGAACTTGATCTTGCCCGAGAGGCCGATGGCGATGATGAGCGAGATCACGTTGACCAGGATCGTGGACACCACGGCCACCTTGAAGGTGAACAGATACGAGTTGCCCACGCGGGCGTCCTGGAACAGGTCGATGTAGTTCTGGAAGCCCACGATCTCGAAGGCGCCGTAGCCCTTGGAGTCGGTGAAGCTGTAGAAGAATCCCGTGAGCAGCGGGAACGTGTTGAAGGCGCAGAACAGGATCAGCACGGGGATCAAGATCATGAGGAAGGTGCGGTTCCTGTCAGACCCCGTCTTGGCCTTAGCGAGACTTGCCATGCGATACCCTCCTTTTCCTTATCCCTGGTTCTCTTCGTATTCCTGGACCTTGCGGATGACGGCGCGGTTGTAGCGCTGCCAGTCCTCGTCCCACTTGGCGAGAAACGCGTCGACGTCACCGTCGAGCAGCATCGCCTGGAGCTGCGCGTCGCAGGCCATGGCGCTCTGGTAGGAGTGGTCAAGGTAGTCGAGGACCTTGCCCTCGTCGAGGAACGGCTGGATGTCGTCGTAGAGCGGGTCGAGCGTGTAGTCTCCCTCGGTGCAGGGGATGGCGCGCTGGTCGTCGATGTAGGTCTGCACGTTCTCCTGCTGGCTCAGGAAGTCGATGACCTCGTAGACCGCGTCCTTGTGCTGGCAGGTCTCGGCGACGCACCACTGCAGGTCGACGCCCGAGACGACGATGCGGTCGCCGGGGTTGTCTGCCGAGGGCATGGCAAAGAGGCCGATGTTCATGTCCGGGTTGACCGAGAGAATCTGCGGCACGGCAAAGGAGCCGCACGGGTACATCGCGCTCTGGCCGCGCGCGAAGGCGGTGCAGGCGTCGTTGTAGGCGTAGGCGAAGGGGCCGGGCTCCGCGTAGTCGAGCAGCTGCAGCATGCGCTCGGCCGGCTCGCGGTAGTAGTCGGCGAACTTGGCCTTGCCGGAGTTGACCTGGAAGGCCAGGTCGGACGGGACCATGTTGATCGTGATGGAGTTCCAGGGCGAGAGGATCGTCCAGGTGTCAAGATAGCCCAGGTAGATTGGGTAGATGTCGGGCTCCTCAGACTTGATCTGCTCGAAGAGGGCGATCATCTCGTCCCAGGTCTCGGGGATCTCCCAGCCGTGCTCGACGAACATGTCCTTGTTGTAGAGCATGCCGGCCGCGTTGGCCACGTACGGGACGCCGTAGATGCCCTCCATGGGCACGTAGGTCACGCTCTTGAGAATGTCACTGTAGGCGGACTGGACCTTCTCGCTCGTGGGGCAGTCGGAGACGTCGGCGAGGATGTCGGAGTCCACGAAGTTGGCGTAGTCCGCATCGCCACCGATGCCGATGACGTCGGGGTAGTCCTCGCGGACGAAGCGGGTCTTCATGATGGTGACGGCGTCGGCCGGGCTGTTGATCGTGAGGACGATGTCGTCGTGGGAGGCATTGAACTCCTCCTGGAGCTGCTCGAAGATGCTCACGGCCTCCTGCTTGTAGGAGACAATCTCGACCTCGACCTTGCCGTCGGCGCGCTCGTTCACGCAGCCCGCGAGCGCCAGGCCTGCGGCTGCAGCACCCGCTGCGCTCAAGAAGGAGCGACGTGTCAGTGTTCTTCTCATTTGCTCTGCTCCTCCTTCCCTAGTGGGCGATGGCGAGCTCGGTCTGCTTGTCGAAGAGGTGGATCTTGTCGACGTCGACGGAGCAGTTGATCTTGTCGCCGGTACGGACGGGGCTCGAGGCGGAGAGGTGCGCGGAGATCTGGCCGCCCTCGACGTCGGCGTAGATCATGGCCTCGGAGCCCAGCAGCTCGTAGACCGTGACCTCTGCCGGGAAGGTCTCGGAGAGGGTGCGGCCCTCGGCGTACTCGCGCTCCTCGACAACGTCCTCGGGGCGAATGCCCATGACGACGACCTTGCCCACGTAGCCGCCGTCCTTCAGGGCCTGGGCCTTGGCGCCAGTGAGGGTGATGACGTTCTTGCCAAAGGTGAGCGTCACGCCGTCGTCCTTCTCGGCCACCGTCACGTCAATGAAGTTCATCTGCGGGGAGCCGATGAAGCCGGCGACGAAGAGGTTGCAGGGCTCGTTGTAGAGCTTGGTGGGGGTGTCCACCTGCTGCATGACGCCGTCCTTCATGACGACGATGCGGGTGCCGAGCGTCATGGCCTCGGTCTGGTCGTGCGTGACGTATATGATCGTGGCACCGAGGCGGTCGTGGAGCTTGGAGATCTCCGCACGCATCTGCACGCGCAGCTTGGCGTCGAGGTTGGAGAGCGGCTCGTCCATGAGGTAGACCTTGGGGTTGCGGACGATGGCGCGGCCCATGGCGACGCGCTGGCGCTGGCCGCCGGAGAGGGCGGACGGCTTGCGGTCGAGGAGCTTCTCGAGGTCGAGAATGCGGGCGGCCTCGCGGACGGCCTTGTCGATCTCGTTGGCGTCGACCTTGCGGAGCTTGAGCGGGAACGCCATGTTCTCGTAGACGGTCATGTGCGGGTACAGCGCGTAGGTCTGGAAGACCATGGCGATGTCGCGGTCCTTGGGCTCGACGTCGTTGACCACGCGACCGTCGATCTTGAGGGTGCCGGAGGTGATGTCCTCGAGGCCGGCGATCATGCGCAGCGTCGTGGACTTGCCGCAGCCGGACGGGCCGACGAAGATGATGAACTCCTTGTCGGCGATCTCAAGGTTGAAGTCCTTCACCCCCTCGTAGCCGTTGGGGTACTTCTTTCCTACGTGTTCGAGCGTGAGGCTTGCCATGTGCGCAACCTTTCTCCCTGCCCGCCCGGCGTGCGCCCGCCGGCCGAGGCCCCACCTTACGTTGCGCTTAATTCTAGATTGCATATTTGCGCGCTATTCTCTCTATCCAGGTATGTTTTATTCATATTTGTGCTATTCCGCTGGTATCTTTCTTTCTTGCAACATGGGACCGATTTCATACATTCGCTCAACGGGTGACTTTTTGGGGCGAGCGGTTTTCATGTTTTACAAAAGTGCAGGTAACGAGTTTGTGTGTAGCTACAGATTGCGGTATCGATTCCATATCACAGTCAACTGCATTTGTCGAAATGCGTGTTTTTGTCGTTTTCAATATGCCTGAAAACCGATAAACTATACAAAATGCGTCAGGGCTTCTCGCCCCACGCCGACACCTGGAGGCGGCCATGGCCACGCACGAGCTCGAGTTCTCGACGTTCACGCACGGGCGCTACGTCGACCTCATGCCCTACCAGTACGGACGCGAGGCCTGCGAGCCCGGCCACGCCTTTGGTCCCGCGCGACGCGACCACTTTCTGTTCCACTACATAATCTCCGGTCGTGGCCTGCTCATGACGACGGACGAGAAGGGCGTCAAGACCGACTATCGCCTCTCGGCGGGCGAGGGGTTCCTCATCTTTCCCGGCCAGGTGAACACCTACGTGGCGGACCTCGACGACCCCTGGGAGTACGTATGGGTCGAGTTCGACGGCATTCGCGTGCGCGACGACCTGGAGGCGGCGGGGCTCACGCCCTCCTCCCCCGTCTACCGCTCGCAGTCGAGCGAGCTGCGCGCCCACATGGTCGAGGAGATGCGCTATCTGGTCTCGAACAGGAACGCCTCCGCGCTGCATCTCGTCGGGCACACCTATCTCTTCCTTGACTACCTGCTGCGCTCCGTGGCGCACCCCGACGAGCCGGCCGCAAACCGCCTGCAGGGCTTCTACATAAGCGAGGCGATCGACTTCGTGAAGGAGAACTACCAGGCGGACATCTCAGTCGAGGACATAGCCAAGCGGACCGGCCTCAACCGCAGCTACTTCGGCAAGGTGTTCAAGGCCGCCACGGGCAAGTCCCCGCAGCAGTACCTGATCGGTTATCGCATGGGCAAGGCGGCCGAGCTGCTCAAGCTCACCGCACTGCCGGTGGCCGAGGTGGGACGGGCCGTGGGATACCCAAACCAGCTGCACTTCTCGCGCGCCTTCAAGGGCGTCTACGGCGTATCCCCGCGCGCGTGGCGCCGCGAGAACGCGGCCGTGTGACGGGGCCCGGGCCGCCTGTCATGCCGGGAGTTCGCCGGTCTCGAGGATGTGGTCGAGGACGGCCTCGTCGAGGACGGGGACGCCGAGGGACTGGGCCTTGGTGAGCTTGGAGCCAGCGGCCTCGCCCGCCACGACGTAGCTGGTCTTCTTGGAGACCGAGCCCGTGACCTTGGCGCCGAGGGCCTGGAGCGCCGCCTTGGCCTCGTCGCGCGTACGGCGCTCGAGCGTGCCCGTGAGCACGAAGGTGAGGCCAGCGAGCGTCTGCGGGCGCTCGGGCTCGGTGCGCTCCTCTTCCAGAACCACGCCCGCCTCGCGCAGGCGCTCCACGACGGCCACGTTCTTCTCGATTGAGAAGAACTCGCGCACGCTCGCGGCGATCTTGGGACCGACGCCGTCCACCTGGGCGATGTCCTCCTCGGTTGCCGTGGCGAGCGCCTGCATGGAACCAAAGTGCGCCGCAAGCTGGCGCGCCACCGTGGCGCCGACGTGGCGGATTCCCAGGCCAAAGAGCACGCGCGCGAGGCCGCGGCCCTTTGACTCCACGACCTGCGCCATGATCTTGGCCGCGATCACGGGTCCCACGACTATGTCCTCGCCGTCGACGGTCTGGCGGCCGGTCCAGACCTCGGCGAGGTCCTTCTCGGTGAGCTTGTCATAGAAGTCGGCCACGTCAGCGAGAAGCCCCTGCTCGACCATGCGGCCCACGAGCTCGTCACCGAGGCCGTCTATGTCCATGGCCGTGCGGCTGCCCCAGTGTATGAGGCGCTCGGTGGCCTGCGCGGGGCAGTCGATGGAGACGCAGCGGTAGGCGACCTCGCCCTCCTCGCGCACGACGGGGCTGCCGCAGGAGGGGCAGGTCTCGGGCATGTGGAACTCGGGCGCGCCCTCGGGGCGCAGCTCCAGCACCGGGCCCACGACCTCGGGTATGACGTCGCCGGCCTTGTGGACCACGATCGTGTCGCCCACGCGGACGTTCTTGCGGGCAATCTCGTCCACGTTGTGGAGCGTCGCGCGGGCAATCGTGGAGCCGGCCACGGTCACGGGGTCAAACTCGGCGACGGGCGTGAGCACGCCGGTGCGCCCCACCTGCACGCGAATCTCGCGCAGCACGGTGCGCTTCTCCTCCGGCGGGAACTTGAACGCAATGGCCCAGCGAGGAGCGCGCGCCGTGAAGCCGAGCGCCTCCTGGGACGCGAAGGAGTCCACCTTCACGACCACGCCGTCAATGTCGTAGTCCAGGTTGTCTCGGTGCGCGAGGGCGTCCTCGCAGTAGGCGTGGACCTCCGCGGCGGAGGTGCAGCGCTTGAAGTGCGGGTTCACGGAGAAGCCGCAGTCGATGAGCCACTGGAGGAAGTCGTGCTGGGTATGGACGTCAATGGGAGCCTCGTCTGCGACGGCGTAGACGAAGGTCTCGAGGTCGCGGTGGGCGGTGACCTTGGGGTCCTTCTGGCGAAGGCTGCCCGCGGCGGCGTTTCTCGGGTTGGCGAAGGGTGCGGTGCCGGCGGCGTCGGCGTCCTCGTTCAGGCGCGCGAAGGAGTGGCGCGGCATGTAGACCTCGCCGCGAACCTCCACGGAGCGGCCGAGTCCGCCGTCTGCGAGGCGCGCGAGGCCTGCGGGCGCCAGGGCTCGCGGAATGTCGCCGATCGTGAGGACGTTCGCCGTGACGTTTTCCCCCGTCGTACCGTCGCCGCGCGTGGCAGCACGGACGAACTGGGCGTCGGTGTAAGTGAGCGCCACGCCAAGACCGTCAATCTTGAGCTCGCAGGTGTAGGCAACCGGGTGCTCCGGCGTGGCGCCAAGTGCCTCGTCGGTGCGCGCGAGCCACTCGTCCAGCTCGGCGAGGTCCATGGCGTCGTCCATGGAGTACATGCGCGCGGCATGCGCCACGGGCTCGAACTGCTCGGACACGTAGCCGCCCACGCGCTGGGTGTAGCTCTCGGGCGTTACGAGCTCGGGGTGAACCGCTTCGAGTGCGAGCAGCTCCTGCAGCAGCCGATCGAACGCGGCGTCGGTCATTTCGGGGTCGTCGAGCGCGTAATAGGCGTAGGCGGCGTGCGCCAGAATGCGGTTGAGCTCCGCGTGGCGGGCGCGCGGTGAGCGCGCGGGCGCGGGCTCCGGTGCGGGCTCGTCGCCAAAGAGCGACATCTGGACCTGCGCGTTCTTCTCGTCTGACATGGGGGGCTCCTTGCCGACCTCGCGATTTCTCTCGGCCCTATGGTAGCGCATGGGCCGGAGCGTTCCCCACGCTCCGCTGGGCCACCCTCGGACCTGAAGGCGGTTTTTCGGCCCTCTGGTGTCACTTTGGGGCGCTTCTGCGTGAATCACCGAAGCGATTTCCCTCCCAGAGACTCGCGCAGCCGACGTTTTCGCAGGACTAATATATGATATTGAATCTATTTCTTCCGGGCGAGAATTCAATCACCTCACGCGAGGCCCTAAGTGACACAGCCCGTCAGAAAAAATGCCTTGGACGATTCGGCGGCCGTACCGAAGCCTAACGAGAGCCACCGCGGGCAAGCGTGGCGAGCGCACGACCGCCGAGCACGAGCTGGACCACGAGCAGCGCGCCGGCGGCGAGCCAGAGCGCGTCGTAGCCGCCAAGTGCGACGAGCTGGCTGCCGAGCGCGGAGCCCACGCCACCGCCCGCAAAGACGCCGAGGCCGATGAGTCCGGTGCAGAGGCCCGTCTGCGCGGGGTCGGCGTCCATGGAGAGCGAGACGAGCGTGGGCTGCGTGAGGATGTAGCCAAAGCCGAGCGCGCCCGCGGCAAGGAGCGCAGGCTGCCATGCACCCGTCGCCGTAACGAGCACAAGCGTCGCTATGGCCAGCAGCCCCGAGGCCTCTCCCACATAGATCACCCCGTGCGGGCCGTGAGCCGCCCCAATGCGCCCGGAGACGGTGCCGCCAACCAGGCACATGACCCCGTAGAGCATCATGATCAGCCCCGCCTGCGTGGAGCCGAGGCCGCAGCGCTCGGAGAGAAACGTGCCCATGAAGCCGTAGACGCCCAGGAAGACAATGCCCGTGGTGCACGCTACGAAGAAGATCGCACGATGGCTACCGAAGAAGATTCTCGCGGCACGGACGAAGAAGCTGCCCTGGGGCGTTGCCGCCGCGGGCTCGGCGGCCTTCTTGCCCGCCGGCAACTCGGTGCGCGGAAGCCGCCAGAGCAGCGCAAGTGCCACCAGCGCGAGTACTCCGAAGCAGGCAAACGCCGCGCGCCAGCTCATGAGGTCCGTGATGATGCCGCCGAGGCCCGAGGAAAGCCCCTGCCCGGTAAAAGTAATGCCCATGAGGACACCCACCGCCGCACCGCGGCGCTCCGGGCCCACGACGTCACCCACGTGCGCCTGGGAGACGGCGATGATGCCCGCTGCGAAGCAGCCCGTGAGCACGCGCGCCGCCACGAGCAGCGGCAGCGTGGGCGCCACGGCGCAGAGGAACGTCCCCGCGGCGAGGCCGGCCACGATCACGTGCAGCACGCGCAGGCGGCCAAAGCGGTCGCCGAGCGTGCCGCACACGGGCTGGAGCAGGCCATAAGGCACGAGATAGGCGGTGAGCACGATCGTCGCCGCCGAGGCCGCCACGCCCAGTGCGTTTGCAATGGCGGGCAGCGCCGGCGAAACGAACCAGTTGTCGGCGGCGGAGACGAGTCCGCAGAAGCCCAGCGTGTAGACGACGCGCTTCTGCTCGGAGGTAAGGTCCATAAGGTCGACCCTTCTTGAACACACGAATTGAGCCGACCCATTGTAGACCTACGCGACGGTGGCCTCGTAACCGGCGTCGACGACGGCGGCCACCAGGACCTCGTCGCTCACGGAGTCGGCAGCCTCGACGGTCGCGGTGCCAGCCTCGAGGTTCACGTCCACGGCGCTCACGCCGTCGACGCCCTCGAGCGCCTTCCTCACGTGCGCGACGCAGTGCTGGCACATCATGCCGGTCACGTTCAGGGTCTTGGTCATGGTCGTTTCCTTTCTCGATTCCTCTATCCTCACGCTCGCCGCAGCGGGTGCCGCGACGTCGGCAGTGACCTCACTTGGCTTCCAGGTGCGAAGGCGCAGCGCGTTCGTCACCACAAAGACGGAGCTGAAGCCCATGGCGGCGGCACCGATCATGGGGTTCAGCGTAATGCCCCACGGCGACAGCACGCCCGCCGCCACCGGAATGCAGACCGCGTTGTAGAAGAGCGCCCAAAAAAGGTTCTGCTTGATGTTTCTCATCGTGGCGCGGCTGAGCTCCATGGCGGTGGCCACGTCGGCCGGGTCGGAGTGCATGAGCACCACGTCGGCCGAGCTTATCGCCACGTCCGTGCCGGCGCCGATGGCGATTCCCACGTCGGCGCGAGCGAGCGCGGGCGCGTCGTTTATGCCGTCTCCGACCATGGCGACGGTGCGGCCGGCCTCCTGCAGCTCGCGAACCTTGGCCTCCTTCTGCGCCGGCAGCACGCCGGCAATGACCTCGTCGACGCCCACCTGGCGCGCCACGGCGGCAGCAGTTCGCTCCTGGTCGCCGGTGAGCAGCACCGTGCGGGCGCCCATCGCACGCAGACGCGCAATCGCGGCGGCGCTCGTCGGCTTCACGGGGTCAGCCACGGCGATCATGCCCAGCGCACGACCGGCAAGCGAGAAGAACAGCGGGGTCTTGCCGTCGTCCGAGAGCGCCGCGGCGCTCTCGGCGAGCTTGCCGAGTTCCACGCCGTGCGCCGCCATGAGGCGCGCATTGCCCGCAAGCGCCGGCGCGCCGTCAACGGCGGCGGAGAGGCCACCGCCCGCGACCTGCTCGAACTTCTCGACAGGCACGTCCTTATCGGCATGCGGGCCCTTCTCGTCCGCGTAGGCGCAGACGGCGCCGGCCAGCGGGTGCTCGCTCTTGCGCTCGAGCGCCGCAGCCACGCGCAGCAGCTCACTCTCGCTCACGCCCGGGGCGAGAAGGACGTCCGTCACGCGCGGCTCGCCCGCCGTCACGGTACCGGTCTTGTCCAGCACGACGGCGTCCACGCTGCAGGCGGTCTCGAGCGCCTCGGCGGACTTGATCAGGATGCCGTTGGCGGCGCCGCGGCCGGTGCCCACCATGATGGCCGTGGGCGTGGCCAGACCGAGCGCGCACGGGCAGGAGATCACGAGGATCGAGATGGCGTGCGTGAGCGCCGTGGCAACGTCGCCAGCAAGCGCGAGCCACGCCACAAACGTCACCGCGGCAATCGCAATCACCACGGGCACGAAGACGCCGGCGATCCTGTCCGCCATGCGCTCTATGGGGGCCTTGGAGCTCGTGGCCTCGTCGACGAGGCGAATGATCCCAGCGAGCGTGGTGTCGTCGCCGACGGCGCGCGCCTCCATGGCAAACCAGCCGCGCGTGGAGACCGTAGCGCCGGTCACGCGGTCGCCCACGCCCTTCTCGACCGGGACCGCCTCGCCGGTTATGGCGGACTCGTCCACGGCGGCGGAGCCCTCGACCACCACGCCGTCCACCGGCACGGACTCGCCCGCGCGCACGACCACGCGCTCCCCCACGCGCACGTCCTCGGTGGGGACCTCGACCTCCTCGCCGTCGCGCACGACGGTGGCCGTCTTAGGCGCGAGGTCCATGAGAGCGGCTATGGCGTCCGTGGTGCGGCCCTTGGCGCGAGCCTCGAAGAACTTGCCCAGCGTGATGAGGGTGAGAATCATGCCCGCGGAGTCGAAGTAGAGGTTGTGCGCGGCGGCGTGGAGCGTGGCCATGTCACCCACGCCCGCGGCCCACGCCATACGGTAGAGCTGCGCGACCGACCACAGCGCGGAGGCGGCCGAGCCCAGCGCGATCAGCGAGTCCATGTTGGGCGCGCGGTGCGCTAGCGTCTTGAAGCCGGTGACGAAGTAGTGACGGTTCGCAAAGAGAATGGGCGCGCACAGCAGCAGCTGCGTGAGGCCGAGCGCCACAAGGTTGGTCTCGCCCGAGAGCGCGGGAGGCTGCGGCCAGCCAAACATGGGGCCCATGGCCACGTAGAAGAGCGGGGCCGAGAAGACCGCGGAGACGATCAGCTGGTTGCGCTTCTCGCGAATGGCCTTCTCGGCGGCCGCGCCGGGGCGCTCGGCGGACGCGGCGCCGCGGCCCTTCTCGCCCGCCGGCGCGCGACGGGTGGCCCCGTAGCCGGACCTCTCGATGGCCTCCACCACGGCGGCGGCCGTCTCGGGCGAGCCGTCGTAGTCGAGCTCCATCGAGTTCTTGAGCAGGTTCACGTTGGCGCAGGCCACGCCGGGTACCTCGCCCGCCGCCCTCTGCACACGCGCCGAACACGCCGCGCAGGTCATGCCCGTTATGTCGAACGTCTCTCTCATCGAAGCTCCGTCTGCTAGTTGGGGACAGTCCCCAAATTACAGAAAACTTTTATGCGAATTGGGGACTGTCCCCAATTGACAGGTCACATGAACTTGCGGAAGAGGTCCATGACCTCGTCGGTGACCTCGGTGTCGCCGGCCTGAATCCGCTCGACCACACAGGTCTCCAGGTGGTCGCGCATGACCTCGCGCGAGATCGCCTTCACGGCGGACTCCACGGCCGCGAGCTGCGTGAGGACGTCGCCGCAGTAGCGGTCCCCCTCCACCATCTGCCGAATGCCGTTCAGCTGGCCCACGGCGCGGTTGATCCGACGCGTGACGCTGGCCTTGAGCTCGGGCGAGCGCGGCGTGTGCTTGAGGGCGCCGCAGTGCGGACAGTCGTTCTTCTCGGGCACGGCTCCTCCTTCGTCAAAATACCCCCTCGGGGTTTATTATGCTGAGTCTATACCCTATAGGGGTATTAATCAAACATCAGGTAATGGATCTTTTCCGGTTATGTACACCCATCGAAGGGCCAACGTTCACCAGCACTTCATCTACCAGCAGTTCTGCAAGGGGTTGCCTCATGCATATGATGTGGGGGTGTACATAACCGAAAAGTTGGGAGACATAGATGCCCAATTCATACGAGACGGAACGCCTCACACTGCGCCCCTGGGCCGAGGCGGACGCCCCCGCGCTCTTCCGCTGGGCGCGCGACCCCGAGGTGGGGCCGCGCGCCGGGTGGGAGCCGCACGAAAGCGTCGAGGAGAGCGCGCGGATCATTCGCGAGGTGCTCGCCGTGCCAGAGAGCTATGCGATCGTCGTCCGCGAGCGCACGCCCGAGGACGAGCCGGTCGGGGCAATCGGCCTCAAGTTTGGCGCCGCGTCCGACCTGGCGCGGGACGCGAGCGAGGCCGAGCTCGGCTACTGGCTCGCCCGGCCGCTCTGGGGGCACGGCTACACGCCCGAGGCAGGACGCGCCCTGCTCGCCCACGCCTTCGACGATCTGCGGCTCGAGAGGGTGTGGGCCGGCCACTACGAGGGCAACCTGCAGAGCCGGCGCGTCATGGAGAAGCTCGGGCTCACGGAGGTGCGCACGCGCGACGCAGACGGGCGCAGAGAGCGCGTCCTGTGCGTCACGTGTGCGGAGTGGGAACGCAACCAAGCGGCGGGCGAGAAGAACGACCTCCCCTAGCTGGCGAACGGAAACTCGCGAATCTGCGGGTCGTCGTAGGTCGCGTAGTAGTACGAGCGCGTCGCGGCAGAGAAGCCGCTGGTGTAGAGGGTCTTCTCGCAGGAGCCGTCGGCCGTCAGCGCACAGCCCTCGGGCACGGCCACCGAGCCGAGCGTGCGGAAGAGGCGCGTGACGTTATCCCTCTCGTCGGACTTGGTCGGGTAGTGCGCGTTGGCAAAGGCGACCTTCACAAAGCGAGAAGGACCAGAGTAGTCACCGGGAACGCCGCGCAGACCGAGACCCGACCCAAAGGCGGTGAGCTCGGCGCGGCCCCACGAGACGCCCGCCGGGTCGTCGCCGGTGAGCGTGAGGTAGTTGCGCAGGTTCTGGCGCTGCCAACCGAAGTCGGGCTCGTTGGTGAGAACGTCGACGTCGTCATCCCAGACGCGCATGCCGTCCTCCATGCACTCCACCACGATCGAGCCCGTCGCGTCCGCGACGATCCAGTGCAGGTTGGCGACGGGCAGCTTGTCGCTCACGGCCTTGGCCACCACGGTCACGCCGGAGAGCGCGGCTCGGGCCTCGGAGACGGTCGCGAAGCTGCGCGCGACCCAGTACGGGAACTCGTAGGCGGCCACGTTGACGGTACCGTCCACGGGCGCGGCCGCGTAGCGCGCGCTCTGCGGGAAGTTGAGCCCCGCCACAGCTAGGCCCGCGTCGTTGGCGCAGTCAAAGTAGAGCGGCACCCCGAGCGCCTCAATGCCCACGCCGATCACGTCGTGGCCGCGGGCGGGGTCGCCGGGACGGTCGAAGGCGGCGGGCACGGCCGCGTCGCCGGGCGTGCGAAGAATGCCCTGCCCATAGTCGAACGTCCAGTCGAGGTTGCGGCCAAAGAACATGTTCCCCTGGTCGTCCGTGAAGCGAACCGCTGTGCACATGACGCATCTCCTTGCATACGAACCGTTGTTGTGGAGATGCTACCCGCGACGGCGCCCGGGCAGACGCGCACACGGGACGAGCACGACGCTGTCCGCGCTTTCAGGTTGGGGGGCGAGGCTAGCTTGCCCGGGCGAGCGCGACGCCCGCGCCGGAGACGGCCGCGCAGGCGAGAAGCGCACCGACGTTCTCGACGGTCGGCTGCAGTGCCACGAGCACGAGGCCGAGAAGGGCGCAGGTGCCGCAGAGCAGCCCGCTCAGCGCGCCGAGCCTCCTCAGATACGACGCCTCGGCCCCCACGATCTTCTCGCCCAGCATGGCGCACCCCCTCGACAGATAACCGTACGACTACACCGTATCGCCGCCACGTCAACCGGACGTAAGCGCAGCGCCAGCGCCGTGCAAGCGCTAAGCTCTTCTCATGCAACCCGCGAAAGGAGTCCCATGAACGACTTCACGTTCTTCTCGCCCACCCGCTTCGTCTTTGGCCGCGGCGTCTGCGACCGCACCGGCGCCGAGGTCGCCGCCTGCGGCCACGCGCGCGCCCTCGTCGTCTACGGCCAGGGCTCCGTGGTCCGCACGGGCACGCTCGCGCGCGTGCTCTCCTCCCTCGACGCCGCCGGCGTGGCGCACGAGGAGTTTGGCGGCGCGCGCCCCAACCCGAGCGTCGCACACGTCCGCGAGGGCGTGGAGGCGGCGCGCGCCTTCCAGGCGGACGTCATTCTCGCCGTGGGCGGCGGTTCGACCATAGACACCGCCAAGGCAATCTCGCTCGGCGTCCCCTACGCGGGCGACGTCTGGGACCTCTTCATGAAGGTCGCCAAGCCCGTCGCCGAGGGCAAGCCCGCCGTGGCCAGCGTCCTCACGATTCCGGCCGCCGGCTCGGAGGCGAGCGACTCCTGCGTGATCTCCAACGACGAGCTCTGCCTCAAGCGCGGGCTCTCAACCGACCTCAACCCGCCCGAGCTCGCGATCATGGACCCCGAGCTCACCTTCACGCTGCCCCCCTACCAGACCGCGGCGGGCGTGACCGACATGTGCGCGCACATAATGGAGCGCTACTTCTCCAGCTACGGGCCCGTGCCCGTGACCGACAACATAGCCTGCGGCCTCGTGCGCACCCTCGTCGAGGAGGCGCCGCGCGCGCTCGCGGACCCCGAGGACTACGACGCCCGCGCCAACATAATGTGGGCGGGCATGCTCGCGCACAACGGGCTGGCGGGCCTCGGTCGCAGCGCAAAGCCGAACACGCGCGCCGGCGGCTGGGAGAGCCACGCCCTCGAGCACGAGCTCTCGGCGCACGACGCCCGGATCGCGCACGGCGCCGGCCTCGCGGTGATCTTCCCGGCGTGGATGCGCTACGTCTGGCGCGCCAACACCGAGCGCTTCCTCTCGTTCGGCCGTGACGTCTTTGGCATTGAGCCGGTCGACCCCGAGGCGGACGGCGTGGACGTGACGCCCGAGCAGGCCGTCGCCGACGCCGTCTGCGCCACGATCGACGAGCTGCAGGACTTCTTCGTCTCACTCGGCATGCCGCGCACCCTCGGTGAGCTCGGCGTCACCGCGAAGCAGATCCCGGCGCTGCTGGCCACGCTCGAGCAGAACAAGGGCCGCGAGATCGGCGACCTCATGCGCCTCTCGCTCGACGACGTCCGCGCAATCTACGAGTCCGCGCTCTAGGCAGCCCAGACGGCCGAGAAGGACGACGGCACGCGACTTCTGTGCAATCGTTGATTATTTCGCCGCGCGCGGCGCGGGCGGCGATAATGGAGCGCGCTGCCGTTTTCCGAAAGGAGTCCCATGGAGGACGTCTTCACCAACCTCATAAGTCAGTTCGGCTACATCGGCGTCTGGTTCCTCATCTTCTTCGAGAACGTGTTCCCGCCGATTCCGTCCGAGCTGATCCTGCCGCTCTCGGGCTTCTTCACCACCACGACCGACCTCACGCTGCCCGGCGTCATAATCGCCGCCACCATAGGCTCGATCACCGGCGCCTACATTCTCTACGGCGTGGGCCGGCTCCTCTCGCGCGAGCGCCTCATGACCTTCTTCGGCACCCGCCCCATGCGCCTTTTGGGCTTCAAGCCCGACGACATCTCCAGCGCCGTCGACTGGTTCGACCGCAAGGGCCAGGTGACGGTGCTGATCTGCCGCTGCATTCCCGTCGTGCGCAGCCTGATCTCCATTCCCGCCGGCACCGCGAAAATGAACGTTGTGCGCTTCTCGCTCTACACGCTCGTCGGCTCGGCGGTGTGGAACACGATCCTCTGCTCGCTCGGCGCGGCGGCCGGCAGCGCCTGGGAGACGGTCACCGAGCAGGCGGAGTGGGTCTCCGACGTCGTGAAGTACGTCATTGTCGCGATCGTGGTCGCCGCCGCCGTGTGGTGGGTCGTCAAGCGCATACTCCCCGCCCTGCGCGAGCGGCGCGAGCAGGAGCAGTAGCCGCCGCTCTCCCGCCCGTCCTTCTCGCCCCATGCAAAGCCCGTCGCCAACCTTAAAATGAACGCGTTCATAAAGGCCGGCGAGAAGAACGTCCATGCCCAAGATCATTGAGAACCTGCGCGAGCGCATACTCGAGGCCGCGCGCGAGGCCCTCGCCGCGGACGGCTGGCGCGCCCTCTCCATGCGCGCCCTCGCCCAGCGCGTGGGCGTGGCCCCCGGAACCCTCTACAACTACTTCTCCGACAAGGAGGAAATCGTCGCCACGCTCGCCCTCGCCGATTGGCAGGACGCGATCGCGCGCATGGACGCCGTCGCGGCCGCGGCCACCGACCTCGAGCGCGGCCTCGCCGCCCTCTGCGACGAGCTCAACGCCTTCTCGGACGCCTACCGCCCCACGTGGCAGCAATACGAGAGCGGCAGCGCCGCGAGCTACCTCACCCGCTATCACCGCATGCTCCGCGAGCAGGTCGCGCGCCCCGTGCGCGCCGTGGTCGAGCGCGCGGGCCGCGCAGACCTCTCCCCGCTCGCCGACGTGCTGGCCGAGGCGCTTCTCGCCTGCTCGGTCAACGCCGATCTTGGCACCCCAGCCATGGGCAAGCTGGCGTCCGCCCTCGCCGCGGGCGCCCCGCACACAGAAGGAGGACAACAATCGTGAGCAGCTTCAAGGACCTGAGGATCGTCGACAACTTCTACCAGACGTCGGCGTTCTTCCCCATGCCGACGGTGTGCATCTCCACCATGAACCCCGACGGCTCCCTCAACATCGGCTCGTACTCGCTCTGCTTCCCGTACTACATTGCCGGCAAGGACCGCTACGCGATGCTGCTGGAGTGCCGCAACACGTCCAACACCTGCGCCAACCTGCTCCGCACGCACAAGTGCGCCCTCAACTTCATTCCCGACGACCGCGAGAGCTTCAAGGAGGCCGTGCGCCTGGGATTCCCCGGCCCCTCCTCGGAGAAGATGGGCGACCTCGCCTTTGAGATGGAGCCCGGCCAGGCCGACCCCGCGGACCCCAACCGCCCGCCCGTGATCAAGACCGCGTTCCAGATCTTCGAGTGCACCTGGGCCGCGGAGCTCGAGGGCGCCGACAAGTTCCGCGTGGAGGACATAGACGACGGCCACCCCGGCCCCTACAACGACTTCAACGGGATCACCTCCAAGTACGGAGCCCACTTCATTCTCCACATCGACAAGATCCTCATGAAGGAGCGCTACTACGACGCCATCGTGAACGGCGTCACCAAGAACTCCTTCCCGCCCGTGCCCGTGGACTACGGCTACCGCGACTCCACCAACTTCTGGTACACGCGCTTCCCCAAGCTCGCCAAGCCCATCGCCGAGCCCATCCCCGCCCCCAAGGAGGTGGACATCGAGTCCATCCGCTACGCGGCCAACCGCGCGGACGACACGGTCAAGTTCACCGACGAGGCGCTCAAGAACTTTGTCAAGGTGCCGCGCCCGTTCCTCAAGACCGTCCTCAACGGCTGCGTGGCCTGGGCCAAGGAGAACGGCGTCGAGCTGATCACCGACGAGCACGTCAAGATCATCAACGACAAGCGCCGCGCCGAGAAGGACGCGCGCTGACGCGCGGGGGGCGGGGAGCGCGCCGCCCCGCCCCCCCCCCCGATCACGCCCGTTGCCACCACCATAGGTTGACGTTGTTCTTCTCGTCATGCACTACATCTTGTGTATTTTGGTGCTTGTTATCTTTTTCTAACTTATTCTCGTCCACAGGGCCGCGCAGACGTGGTAGTTTTGTGCTGCCGCGTTGTGCGGCGACCGATGCAACGACGCAAAAAGGAGCGTGAGCAGTGAGTCAGCAGGAGGCATGGGCCGGCTTTGTCGGCGGCAACTGGGAGCACGAGATCGACGTCCGTGACTTCATCCAGCGCAACTACACCCCCTACGACGGCGACGAGTCCTTCCTCGTCGGCCCCACGGAGAGCACCACCAAGCTCTGGGACGAGGTCATGGACCTCTTCCAGAAGGAGCGCGAGGCCGGCGGCGTCCTGGACATGGACACCAAGGTCGTCTCCACGATCACCTCGCACGAGGCCGGCTACATCGACGAGCCGCTCGAGAAGATCGTGGGCCTGCAGACCGAGAAGCCCCTCAAGCGCGCCCTCATGGTCAACGGCGGCATCCGCATGGCCGTGGCCGCCTGCAAGCAGAACGGCTACGAGGTCGACCCGGAGATCGTGAACATCTACACGAACTACCGCAAGACCCACAACGCCGGCGTCTTTGACGTCTACACGCCCGAGATGCGCGCGTGCCGCCACAGCCACATAATCACCGGCCTGCCCGACGCCTACGGCCGCGGCCGCATCATCGGCGACTACCGCCGCGTGGCGCTCTACGGCGTCGACCGCCTGATCGAGGAGAAGAAGGCCGAGCTCGCCGGCACGCAGAAGCACATGCGCGAGGAGGTCATCCGTCACCGCGAGGAGCTGGCCGAGCAGATCCGCGCCCTCGGCGAGCTCAACCAGCTGGGCAAGATCTACGGCTTTGACATCTCCCGCCCGGCGGCCACCTTCCAGGAGGCCGTGCAGTGGCTGTACTTTGGCTACCTCGCCGCGGTCAAGGAGCAGAACGGCGCCGCCATGTCCATCGGCCGCAACTCCACGTTCCTGGACATCTACGCCGAGCGCGACCTCAAGAACGGCACGCTCACCGAGGCCGAGGCGCAGGAGATCATTGACCACCTCGTCATGAAGCTCCGTATGGTCAAGTTCGCCCGCACCCCCGAGTACAACGAGCTCTTCTCCGGCGACCCGCAGTGGGTCACCGAGTCCCTCGGCGGCATGGGCGTCGACGGCCGCTCCATGGTCACCAAGACCGCCTTCCGCTACCTGCACACCCTGGAGAACATGGGCACCAGCCCCGAGCCCAACCTCACGGTGCTCTGGTCCACGCGCCTGCCCGAGGGCTTCAAGCGCTACTGCGCCAAGATCTCCATTGCCACGAGCTCCATTCAGTACGAGAACGACGACCTCATGCGCGTCTACCACGGCGACGACTACGCGATCGCCTGCTGCGTGTCCTCCATGCGCATCGGCAAGGAGATGCAGTTCTTTGGCGCCCGCGCCAACCTCGCCAAGTGCCTCCTCTACGCCATTAACGGCGGCCGTGACGAGAAGACCGGCGAGCAGGTCGGCCCGAAGTTCCGTCCGGTGGAGGGCGACTACCTCGACTACGACGACGTCATCTCCAAGTACCGCGACATGATGCAGTGGCTGGCCGAGGTCTACGTCAACTCGCTGAACATTATTCACTACATGCACGACAAGTACTGCTACGAGCGTCTGCAGATGGCCCTGCACGACGAGCACGTGCACCGCTGGTTTGCCACGGGCATTGCCGGCCTCTCCGTCGTGGCCGACTCGCTCTCTGCGATCAAGTACGCCAAGGTCAAGGTCATTCGTGACGAGACCGGCCTGGTCACCGACTACGAGGTCGAGGGCGACTTCCCCAAGTACGGCAACGACGACGACCGCGTGGACCAGATTGCCCACGACGTGGTCGAGATCTTCATGAAGTACGTCCGCGAGACCGACACCTACCGCAACTCCGTGCCCACGACCTCGATCCTCACGATCACCTCGAACGTCGTCTACGGCAACGCCACCGGCAACACGCCCGACGGCCGTCGTGCCGGCGAGCCCTTCGCCCCGGGCGCCAACCCCATGCACCGTCGTGACACCCACGGCGCCGTGGCGTCGCTCGCCTCCGTTGCCAAGCTCCCGTTCAAGGACGCCCAGGACGGCATCTCCAACACGTTCTCGATCGTCCCGAACGCGCTCGGCAAGGACGGCGCCGTCATGTTCGACGAGCTCGACCTCGACGCCCTCGGCGTGGACATTCAGATCGAGAACCCCGCCCCCGACTGCGGCTGCTGCTAGGCCGCCCGACCAGAAAGGAATCGCCATGACCACCGCCACCGTTGCTCCCGAGCAGGTCGACAACCTCGTCAGCATGATCGACGGCTACGTTGAGGAGGGCGGCCACCACCTCAACGTCAACGTCTTCACCAAGGAGACGCTGCTCGACGCCCAGGCCCACCCCGAGAAGTACCCGCAGCTGACCATTCGCGTCTCCGGCTACGCGGTGAAGTTCAACTCCCTCACCAAGAAGCAGCAGGACGACGTCATCTCCCGCACCTTCCACGAGGCGATGTAAGGTCAACCTGACCTGTAAGGCAGACGGCCCGGGCAATTGCTCCGCAAAGTGCTTCGCGCTCCGCGCTCAGGAACTTTGCTTCGCAAATGCCCGGGCCGTTCGCTCTATCATGGTTGTGCGTACAGGTCTGGGTGGAAGGTGCGGATGTGACTGTGGATACCGAAGGACGCGCTCGTGACGTTGACGTGGTCGGAAGGGTGCACTCCACCGAGAGCTTTGGGACGGTGGACGGCCCCGGCACGCGCTTCGTCGTGTTCTGCCAGGGCTGCCCCATGCGCTGCCAGTACTGCCACAACCCCGACACCTGGGAGTTCGCCCGCGCGGACGGAACCGGCCCCGGGACCAGCGTGACGGTCGGCGAGCTGCTCGAGCGCTACGAGCGCAACCGCCCCTTCTACCGCACCGGCGGCATAACGGTGACGGGCGGGGAGCCCATGGCGCAGCCCGACTTCGTGGCGGCCCTCTTCCGCGCCGCGCACGCCGCGCCCGCCGGCCGCATCCACACCTGCCTCGACACCTCCGCGGCAACCTTTTCCGCGGCGCACGCCGACCGCTTCTCGGCGCTGCTCGACGCCACCGACATGGTGCTTCTCGACATAAAGACCTCGGACCCCGCGCTGCACGAGACGCTGTGCGGACTGCCCGCCTCGCATGCCCTCGAGCTCGGCGACGAGCTTGCGCGCCGCGGCATTCCCACGCTGGTGCGCCACGTGGTGGTGCCCGGCCTCACCGACTCCGAGGAGGAGTGCGCGGCCGTCGGCCGCATAATCGGCGACTGGGACAACGTCGTGGGGCTCGACTTCCTCCCCTACCACACCCTCGGCAAGACCAAGTACGACAAGCTCGGCATTGAGTACCCGCTCAAGGGCGTGAAGGCCATGAACGCCGCGCGTGCCAAGGAGCTGCGGCAGGTGGCCCTTCTCGCCCGCGCCCGACGCCGCGCCGAGCGCGGGAGGTAGGTCGAGGCGGCCTATGCGCGCTCGGCGATCTCCTTCACAAGGCGCTCGGTCTTGTCCCAGCCGAGGCAGGCGTCGGTGATCGACTGCCCGTAGGTGGTGCCGCCCACGGGCTGGTTGCCGTCGACGAGGTAGGACTCCACCATGAAGCCGCGCACGAGGCGACGAATCGTGTCCGAGCGGCTCATGGAGTCGAGCACCTCGTGGCAGATGCGGATCTGCTGGAACGGACGCTTGCCGGAGTTGTCGTGGTTGCAGTCAATGACCGCGGCGGGGTTGCCAAAGCTCGCGGCGGTATACTTTTCGGCCAGGCGCTCCAGGTACTCGTAGTGGTAGTTGGGGTAGTTGATGCCGTCGAGACCCACGTAGCCGCGCAGGACGGCGTGGGCGAGCGGGTTGCCGGTGGTGGAGACCTCCCAGTTGCGGAAGATGAACGTCTGGGGCTGCTGGGCGGCGTAGATCGAGTTGAGCATGACGTCGGTGGAGCCACCCGTGGGGTTCTTCATGCCCACCGGCATGGGAACGCCCGAGGCAACGAGACGGTGCTCCTGGTTCTCCACGGAGCGCGCGCCCACGGCAATATAGGCGAGCACGTCAATGAGGTACTGGTAGTTCGTGGGGTAGAGCATCTCGTCCGCCGTAAACAGGCCCGTCTCCTCCACCACGCGCAGGTGCATGCGGCGAATGGCCTTGACGCCCTCGAGCAGGTCGTCGGCTGCCTCGGGGTTGGGGTTGTGGAGCAGGCCCTTGTAACCGGTGCCCTTGGTACGCGGCTTGTTGGTGTAGACGCGCGGGATCACGACGAGGCGGTCGCGCACGCTCTCGGTGAGCTTGGCAAGACGGAGCGCATAGTCAAGCACGGAATCCTCGCGGTCAGCAGAGCAGGGACCGATAATGAGCAGGAGGCGGTCGTCCTCGCCGCGCAGCACGCGGGCGACGTCAGCGTCAAAGGAGGCCTTGCGCTCCGCCATTTCCGCGGAAAGCGGCATTTCGGCACGAATGTCCTTCGGAATGGGCAGGAGACGCTTGAACTTCATCGACATGCGGGGCAGCCTTTCGACGCTTATGCGAACCGGCGTATTATCGCGCGGCAATCGTTTTCGGTGCAACACAGCTGAGCGACGTTTGCACAAAAGCAACGTTCGTGTGATGACGCGCCGCATTTGAAGGCAAAACGCCCGCTCGTGTGATAAGAAAACGGCACCGTTTCTGAATCCGATTATATTATTGATATATCTATCTGGGCAAACGCGTTGCGAGCGGCCAACCGTCTCTGTTTCGAGCGATTTTTTCATCACACGAACGCCTTTTTTGCGCCGAAACCGGGACATTCATCACACGAGCGACCGTTTTGCAGCCCGGCGGGCGCGCTAAGATGGTGGCGCACGTCCGCACGTCACGCCCAGAAGGAGGCACCATGCCCTGCACCACCATACTCGTCGGCAAGAAGGCAAGCTACGACGGCTCCACCATTGTCGCTCGCAACGAGGACTCCCCCGGTGGTCAGTTCGAGGCCAAGCGCTTTGTTGCCCGCGAGGCCCCCGTTTCGGGCTCGGTCTACAAGAGCGTCCTCTCACACCTGGAGATCACACTTCCCGAGGGCGGGACCCGCTACACCGCCATGCCCAACGCCGACCTGCGCGAGGGTCTCTGGGAGGCCGCCGGCTTCAACGCGCGCAACGTCGGCATGAGCGCGACCGAGACCCTCACCTCCAACGAGCGCGTGCTCGCCGCCGACCCGCTCGTGGAGTACCGCGCCGCGCGCGGCACGGAGGGCGAGCCGGGCTTTGAGCCCGAGCGTCTCGGCGGAATCGGCGAGGAGGACATGGTCACGCTCGTGCTTCCCTTCGCCAAGAGCGCCCGTGACGGTGCGCTTCGCCTCGGCGAGCTGCTCGAGCGCTACGGGACCTATGAAATGAACGGAATCGCGTTCTCCGACGCAGACGAGATCTGGTGGCTCGAGACCGTGGGCGGCCACCACTGGATCGCGCGCCGCGTCCCGGACGACTCCTACGTGACCATGCCCAACCAGCTGGGCATCGACGACTTCGACCTTGCGGACGCCTTCGGCGAGCAGCGCGAGCACCTCTGCTCGACTGACCTGCGCGAGTGGATGGCCGCCAACCACCTTGACCTCACGCTCGGCGTCTCGGGTGACCACTTCAACCCGCGCGACGCCTTTGGCAGCCACTCCGACGCCGATCACGTCTACAACACGCCGCGCGCCTGGGACATGCAGCGCTTCCTCAGCCCGCACGCCGGTCCCTGGGAGAGCGCGGCGCCGGGCGCGGACTTTGGACCCGAGAGCAACTGCATTCCGTGGTGTCGCGAGCCGGAGCGCAAGGTCACGATCGAGGACGTGAAGTACGTGCTCTCCCTGCACTACCAGGGCACGCCCTATGACCCTTACGGCAGCGGCCCGGCCTCCGCGCGCGGCCTCTACCGTCCGATCGGCATCAACCGCAACTGCCAGCTCGCCGTGCTGCAGCTGCGCCCCTACGTCGACGCGAGCCGCGCCGCGCTGCAGTGGATCTCGCTCGGCAGCAACGTCTTCAACGCCCTCGTGCCGTTCTACGCCGGCGTGACCAAGACGCCCGACTACCTGGCCAACACCACCACGACCGTCACCACGGACAGCTTCTACTGGGCGAACCGCCTCGTTGCCGCCCTGGCCGACGCGGCCTACGGCGCGTGCCTGCCGCACGTGGAGCGCTACCAGGAGCACCTCACCAGCCGCTGCGCCGCGCTGATTCGCGCGTGCGACCTCGCGAACGGAGACCTCGAGCCCTGCAACCAGGCCATAGCCGACGAGTGCCGCCGCGAGACGGACGAGCTGCTCTCCAAGGTGCTCTACGAGAGCAGCATGCGCATGAGAAACGGCTTCGCGCGCAGCGACAACTAGGTTGCGCGGCGCTCCGGGACCTCGGACACGCCCAGGTCCCGGAGCGTCTGCGCCAGGTCGGGCGAGAAGTACGGGAAGAGCTCGATTGCAATGTCCGCGTCCCAGGGACCCGCGGCGAGAAACTCCTTTGGCGCGCGGCCCGCGTGCAGGTGGGTCCGCAGGACGCCGGAGGCCTCGAGGTCGCGCGCGCCGGAGAAGCGCCGCGCTCGCACGGCGCCCTCGCGCTGCGGCTCTATGACCAGCTCGCGGTACTCGCCCAGCATGCGGAAGGTGCACTCTGGCAGGTAGGCGACGCTCGCGCGCACGCGCCGCGGCTCCCGGCTTCGCCCCCAGAAGTAACGGTCGTCTCCGGTGTCCACGAGCTCGCGCTCGTCCCGACACGCGTAGAGGAGGTACCCCTCGTGGTCAATCACCAGGTGCTCCTCTGAGACGCCGCTTGTCGCCGCCCCCTCGTCGCGTCGGACCGCCAGGAAGAAGCCCAGCGAGACGAACAGGCATCCCGCCGCCCCCGCCACCATGAGGGCGCCGCGGGCGAGCAGCACGAAGACGAGCGCCCCGACGACGCCCGCCACAATGAAGCCGCGGGCCACGCGGCCGGTCCCGCTGGACCCGCCCCAACCGTCGAGCCAGTGCTCCTTGAGCTCGCTATCGACCTCGAAGACCATGTCGTGCTCAGGTAGGTTCATGGCGGCGTCCGTCTCTAGAAACCAAACTTCTCGTAGAGGACCTCTTTTGCGCACTGCGCGTAGGCGTCCCTGCACGCACACGGCTCCGAGCACTTTCTCCCAACGACGAGCGCGTCCGCGCCGCACTCGGCAACGAGCCGCTTGAGCTCCTCGAACGCCGCCTCGAAGAGCGGTCGCGCCTCGTTGCCAGGGTAGTCGAGGACGATCTTCTTCAGGCGTGCGAACGGCACGGGACCCTCCGGCCGCCTCAGGGTTATGTGCTGACAGAATTCACCGAACTTGAAGCCATCCCTCAGCTCGTCCTCCGTCACGAAGTAGCGCTCGGCCTCGCCCATGCCCCTGCGCCAGCGAATGGGGTTGTCCCTCGTGACCCAGACGGAGTCGCCAGGGCAATCCTCGAGAAGGCGCACGTCGTAGACAAAGGAGACGGGCCCGTAGTCGTTGAGGCGGTGCCCGCGCTCGTGTATGTCGACCGAGTCAAAGAAGACGTCGTCAAACACGCCGAGGGCCACGTCCTTCTCGTCTGACGTCTGGGGTGTCTGGTCGAGGCCGTGACGCTCGACGTAGGCGCGCGAGAGCAGGCCCCCGTTCCTCAGGAACGTGCAGGCGGTCCTCACGGTGTTCGCGTGGTACAAGCGGTAAACGCCCTTCTCTCGCAGGACCTGGCATGCGATCTTCCCGTTCATGCGACCTCCCAAGGAAGACGTGACAACGACAACAAGAGCATAGCCCAGCGAGCACCTTGCCGCGCTCTCGCGCCCGCTTGCGCCATGCCGAGCCACGCGTTTTGCGCTTAGGGGTGACGGCGCGGCGCGCTCGCGGGCTGAGCCCTGCCGCCGACCGATACGTTTCGAAACCTTTCACCAGGGCCGCCCCTGCCCACCTGCCCCCGCAGACCCGTGACAGCCAGGGGGAGATTCGTGTAAGGACCCGCATGCTAGGCTCTCCGCCACCCCGATTTCGGACAAGGAGGACCAATGCAGACGAGAAGAACCACGGCACGTCGGGCGCCAACGAGAGGACCAGGTGGGCAAAGAGGAAGACGACGCGTAGGAAGGCGGCTCCTCGCGCTCGTGCTGGCAACCGCGCTCCTGCTGCAGAGCCTGCTCTCGCTCGGCGGCGGCGTCGCCCGCGCCGCCGAGACGCAAAACGGCGACTCCGTCTACCTCTCGGTCGGAAACCCGATCTGGTACGGCGGTCTCGGCGCAATCTGCACGGCACGCATGAGCGTAAACGGCGAGATCGCCTACTGTGCCGACCCCGTCAACAAGACGCCGAAGCCGGGCTACTACACGCGCGAGGCCGTGAAGCCCTTCGGCAACGTCGGGTGGAACTGGCCGGTCTCGAGCATAGAGAAGGTCATGTACTACGGCTACGGCGGGCCCGGCTTTGACGCCGACTACTGGAGGAACCACATTGGCGGGACCGACGCGGCAGGCAGGCACTTCTCGCCCGGCCTGGACTGGGACGGCACCGCCATAACCAACGACGAGTTCCACGCCTACACGCACATTCTCGTCGCCGACCGCATGTCGACCAACGGCTCCGCCGCGCTCCTGCGGACCTCGGAGAGCTTCAGGGAGTGGTTCAGCTGGAACATACTCGGCTACACCTACGGCAACGACGGCGGCCGTGAGAACCCCAACGCTGTCGGACTTGCCATAGACACCCTGAGCGTGCCCGACGGCTTTGAGATCTTCATGCTGGACACCGGCAACAACTCGCTGCTGTACGAGGGCGTGCGATCGCAGACCATTGTGTCGTTCGAGTACAACCCCTACGTCGAGGTGCGCTTTGACAAGGTCTCCGCCGACGCCTCGCTCACGAGCGGCAACGCGGAGTACGCCTATGCGGGCGCAACCTACGAGATCTACGAGGCCTCGACGGGCGCCAAGGTGGCGACCGTGACCACCGACGACGCTGGGCACGCGACCTACAAGCTCAAGCCCAACACGAGCTACTACGCGGTGGAGACCGCCGCCCCCCAGGGCTTTGTCAGAAGCGAGGAGCGCGTGGAGTTCTCCACGGGGTCCTCGGGAAGCACGGTCGAGCTCCCCGACCAGCCCGGCACGCTCGAGCTCGAGGTCGTGAAGCGCGACTCCGCCACGCTTGGCCAGGCCCAGGCGGGAGCCACGCTGGAGGGGGCGGAGTACAAGGTCGTGGGCGCCAACGGAGTGGCGCACGTCGGCGTGACCGACGAGACCGGCAGCGTCTCCTTCACGGGCCTGCCGTTCGGGGCGGTGAGCGTAACGGAGACGAAGGCGCCCGAGGGCTACCGGATCGACACCGAGGTCCACGAGTACCACGTCAGCTCGCAGGACATGCCCGCGTCGGGCGTGATCGAGCTCTCCCCGACGGGAGACTTTGACGAGCACGTCGTCGCGTTCGACATTGACCTCGTGAAGTATGCGGACAGCGGTGCCGAGGGCTCGGGGCTGCAGGAGGGCGCCGCGGGCGTCGAGTTTGAGATCTCCTCCGGCACGACGGGCGAGGTCGTCGCGACCCTCGTCACGGACGAGAAGGGCTTCGCGACCACACGTGGCGGCTGGTTCGGCGCGGGCGAGCGGCCCGACGGGATTCTCGGCGCCCTGCCGTACGACCGCGCGGGCTACGTGGTGCACGAGGTCACCTCTACCACGCCCGAGGGCTACCAGCCCGCCCCGGACTGGCACGTGACGCCCGAGCAGATGGTCGACGGCGCCACCCTGCACTACATTGTGGACAACGACTTCGTGGCAACGCGCCTGCAGGTGGTGAAGACGGACGCCAAGAGCGGTCAGAGCGTTCCCTTGGCCGGCTTCACCTTCCAGCTGCTCGACGCCGACGGCAACGCGCTCGCCCAGGACGTCTGGTACCCCAACCACGAGCAGATCAGCGAGTTCACCACGGACGAGACGGGCAGCGTGACGCTTCCCGGCGAGCTGAAGCCCGGGACCTACCGCATTCGCGAGGTCGCCGCCGAGGCGCCCTACCTGAGCGCGGCCGAGGACCTCACCGTCACGATCGAGAACTCGGCTGAGGTGCCCCCGGTCAGCGTGGTGTCCTTCTCGGACGACCAGGCGACGGGCTCCGCGACGATCGCCAAGCGCTGCTCGACCGGCACGCAGGACGCTGGCACGAGCGTCCATGACGCGGGCTGCGCGGGGACCCTCGCGGGCGCGGAGTTCGACGTCGTGGCGCTCCAGGACGTCGTCTCCCCGGACGGCACCGTGCGCGCCGTGACGGGCGAGGTCGTCGACCACGTGACCACCGACGAGAGCGGCGTCGCCACGACGGAGGGGCTGCCCCTGGGTACGGGCAGCGCGTCCTACGCCTTCGTCGAGACCGCGCCCGCGGCGGGCCACGCCCTTGACGCGACGCCGCACGAGTTCACCCTCACCTATGCCGACGACCACACCTCCGTGGTCACGGCCTCCGTCGAGGTCGTCAACGAGCCCACGACCGTGACGCTCGACAAGACCGTCCTCGGCACCGACGAGCCCCTCCCCGGCACGATCTTCGCCCTCTGGCGCGAGGGTGCGACAGACGACAGGGACGAGGGAGCCGAGGAGGAGACGATCCTGCTGACCACCGGCGAGGACGGCACGATCTCCCTGCGCCACCTCGCGCCGGGCACCTACCACCTCGCCGAGCAAGAGGCGCCCGACGGCTACGTGCCGGACGCGGCCGTCCGCACCTTCACCGTCGACGAGAGCGGGCTGATCGAGGGCTCTCCCAGCCTGCAGCTCTCGGTTGAGAACGACGTCACCAAGACGCTGCTCTCAAAGCGCGACGTCACGAACGAGAACGAGGTTGCAGGGGCGCACCTCAGCGTGCTCGACGCCGAGGGCAACGTCGTGGAGAGCTGGGTCTCCACCGAAGAGCCCCACCTCATTGAGGCGCTGCCCGCGGGAGCCTACACCCTCGTCGAGGAAATGACGCCGCGCACCTACGACGAGGCGACCGCCGTCGAGTTCTGCGTGCCGCCGACCGGCGAGGCCCAGGCCGTCGTCATGTACGACGAGCCGATTGAGGTCATGGGAGAGGTCGACAAGCGCCAGGAGATCGCAGAGGGCGAGGCGGGAAGCTTCGACTACTCCGTCGACGTGCGAAGCACGAGCTCGACCTGGGTGGACGAGTTCACCGTGACGGACGATCTCACCGCAGCGTCAGCCGGTCTCGCCGAGCTCACCGGACTCACCACGCCCGTCGCCGACGGCGACTACGACGGCCTGCTCAACGTCTGGTACCAGACCAACCTCACGCCTGCCGACCATGTTAACGAGAGCGGCGCCAACGCCACGCTCGAAGACGGCCACGCAAATCCCTGGCTCGCCTCCGAGGAGAACGCAGAGCGGCTCGGGGACGACGGCCGCGCCCTGTCCTACGAGGGCTGGCAGCTCTGGGCGCAGGGCGTGAGCGCCACGGAGGCGACGGATCTCTCCGTCTCCGACCTCGATCTGGCGGCGGGCGAGAAGGTCGTGGCTGTGCGCCTCGAGTACGGGCGCGTGGAGCCGGGCTTCACGACGCGGACCGACGGCTGGGACCGCGAGGGCCTCAAGGACGTCCGCGACAACGTCTCGGACGTGACCGCGCACGAAGGCGACCTGACCGAGGCCGGGCAGGAGCGTGCGCCCCTCATGCTCCACATGCGCCTCACCGACGCCTACGAGCCCGGCACAAGGCTCGACAACCAGACGCGCGTCGACCTCTATCGCAACGGGGGCGAGTACGAGGGCCTCGAGGGACATGACGAGGACCTCGTGGAGCAGGGGTGCGAGGAGACGCCGCTTGCCAAGACCGGTGACGTCGCGCTACCCGTGACGGGCGTCGCCACGCTCGGCGTCATCGCCGTCCTTCTCAGCCTCCGCCGTCGCCGCTGACGACCTGAAACGCAACCTTGCCTAAAAGGGGTCAGACCCCTTTTAGGCAAGGGTTCTAGAACGCGGCCTGGACGGAGTCGCCGAAGGTCTCCTCGAGGTAGGCCTTGAAGTCGTCGGTGGTGAGCACGGCCACGAGCGCCGCGATCTTCTCGTCCTCCGCCTTGTCGGGCGTGGTCACGATGACGTTGGCGTACTCGTTCTTGATGACGTCGGAGTCGGCGCTCTCCTGGGCCACGGCGTCGGCCAGCGTGAGGCCCGCGTCGATCGCGTAGTTGCCGTTGATGACCGAGAAGTCGGCGTCGGCGAGCGTGGAGGGCAGCATGGCCGCCTCCTGCTCGATGAACTCGACGCTGTGCGGGTTGTCCACGATGTCGTTGGGGGTGGCGGTGATTCCGGCGTCCTCGGAGAGCGTGATCACGCCCTGGTCCTGGAGCAGCAGCAGCGCGCGGCCCTCGTTGGTGGCGTCGTTGGGGACGGTGATCGTGGCGCCGTCGGAAATGGCGGAGAGGTCGTCGGACTTGCCGGCGAAGACGCCCATGGGCTCAAAGTGGATCTTGCCCACGCTCACGAGGTCGGTGCCGTTCTCCTCGTTGTAGTTGTCGAGGTAGTTGAGGTGCTGGAAGTAGTTGCAGTCAACCTCGCCGGAGGTGGTGTCCTGGTTGGGAAGAATGTAGTCGGTGTACTCCTTGACCTCGAGCGTGATCCCCTGCTCGGCCAGAAGCGGCGCGGCAAAGTCGTTCAGGATCTCGGCGTGAGGGCTGGGACTCGCGGCCACGGTGAGGGTGGCGGTGGCCTCCTCACCAGCGGCGTCGTCGGAGCCGGAGCCGCCGTTGCCGCCGCACGCGGCGAGCGCGGAGGTGGCGAGAAGGGCGGTGGCGGAGAGCAGGGAGCGACGGGTGACGTTACGAGACATGGCTTTTCTCCTTTGGGAATCGTGAGGGGCGAAGGGGGCGAGAGGTTCTTCTCGCCCGCTAGCTCTGGGTACGGTGGTCCACGCGGCGCGCCGCGAGGTCGCAGACGCTCTGAATCGCCTGGACGATCACGACGAGCACGATCACGGCAACGACCATGACCTCGTCGACGCGACGGTAGTAGCCGTAGCGCACGGCAATGTCGCCGAGGCCGCCCGCGCCTATGGCGCCGGCCATGGCGGTGTAGCCGAGCACGGCGATCAGCACGACGGCCACGCCGCGCACGATCGAGGGCAGTGCCTCGGGCAGAAGCGCCGAGAAGACAATGCGCGGCACGCTGGCGCCGCAGGCCTCGACAGCCTCCACGCTCTCGCGCGGGACCTCGGCGAGCGACTGCTCCACCATGCGCGCAATGAAGGGCGTGGTGGCCAGCACGAGCGGGGGAATAATGCCCGCAAGGCCGGAGGCGGTGCCCATGACCAGCCGCGTGAACGGGATTATGAACACCATGAGGACGATGAACGGGAAGGAGCGCAGAATGTTGACCACCCAGCCGAGCACGGCGGAGAGCACCGGCATGGGACGCAGCGACCCCGGCGCGGTGAGGTAGAGCACCACGCCGAGCGCGAGGCCAAGGACGTAGGAGATCGCCGTGGGCACGAGCACCATGACGATCGTGGAGAGCGTGCCCTCGGCGAGCAGCTCGCCGTACTCGGCGAGGAAGGCGTTCACGAAATCAGGCATCCCAATCAACCCTCTCGAGAAGTACCTTGGCGGCCTGGGACTGGGGGTCAGCGAAGACGTCCGCCACGCTCCCCCGCTCCACGACGTGGCCGTGCTCGAGCACCACCACGTTGCGGCAGATCTTCTCGACCACGCCCATGGAGTGGGTGATCACAATGACCGTGACGCCGGTCTCGCGGTTGATCTGGCGCAGGAGCTTGAGGACGGTGTTGGTGCTCGCCGGGTCGAGGGCGCTCGTGGCCTCGTCGCAGAGAATGTACTCGGGGTCGCACGCGAGCGCGCGGGCAATGGCCACGCGCTGCTGCTGGCCGCCGGAGAGCTGGCTGGGGTAGGAGTCAGCGCGGTCGCGCAGGCCCACCATGTCCAGCAGCTCGAGCGCACGCTCGCGGTTGGCCGCCGTGACGCGGCCGGTCGCCGCCTTGTACGGGAAGCACACGTTTGCGAGCACCGTCTTCTGGGCGAGAAGCCCAAAGTTCTGGAAGATCATCGCCACACGGCGGCGGTACGCGCGAAGCGGCGCGCCCGTGAGGCCCGTGACGTCCTGGCCGTCCACGAGGATCTGGCCGGAATCGGGGCGCTCGAGCAGGTTTATGCAGCGCACGAGCGTGGACTTGCCGGCACCGCTCATGCCGATAATGCCCATTATGTCGCCGTCGGCGACGTCAATGGAGACGTCGTCAAGGGCGTGCGGCGCGTCCGGCGCGCTGCCGTAGGTCTTGGTGAGGTTCTTGATCTGAATCATGCGCGAGGCTCCGCTCGATGACGTGGACGGGGAGGGCCGCCTCCCGCCGGAGACGACCTAGTGAAGACGCCCGGTCTCCCCGGCCGTGCGACGTGCGCACGACACGGCAGAGTGCCCGGGCTTGGGCATCTCCATGACCATCATCATCGTGATATGTGCGACAGCGCTCTTCATGCTGGATACGTTAGCAGCGGGTCCGAGCGCGCGCAAGAAGCGTTACACGCGCGTGACAAAGGCGGGCCGGCGGTTTTCTTGGCCGGCGGTTTTCTGGGCCGGCGGTTTTCTTCTAAGAATCAGGGACCTTGTCAGGGGCGCTTCTAAGAAATGGCGACCTTGCGCGGCAGGAGGTACGGATCTTCTAGGAATCGAGGCTCTTGTCGCCAAACGTTCTAGAAAATGTCGGCCTTGCACGCCTGCGGAAGCCCACATGCGCACAAGGTCCGGGATTCCTAGACGAGTCCCGAACAAGGTCCGGGATTCCTAGAAGCACCCCGAGCAAGGGCGGCGATTCCTAGTCCTTCTGGTGCGCCTGGACAACGGCGCCGACGACGGCGAGCGCGAGCGTGCCCACGAGAATCGCGGTGCCGTAGGCGGCGGAGAAGTCGCCGCCTATGTAGGCGGACAGCGCGTCGAAGGTGCCCGTGGCGTCACCGGGAACGACCCGCTCGAGAAGCGCGGGGAAGGCGAGCGCGGCGGCCAGGACGTTGGGCACCACGAACGTGGCGCCGGTCCACGCGGTCCCAAGGCGCACGGCAAGGTCGGACCAGCGATACGCGGCAAGACCCAGAAGCAGGCCGACCACGACCATGATCACACCGAGGAAGTCCCCGGCCTCCTCCGGCAGGAGCATGGTCGCCACGAAGCCGAGCGCGGCGCCCGCGGCAAAGCCGACGAGGAAGACGCCTGCCTTGTAGACGAACTTGGAGAGGAGCGCCGCGACCACACCGAGCACGGCGGCGATCACGAACGAGAGCGCGGAGCCCTCCGTGGACGACAGCGCAATGTTGAACACGCCGAGAAACACGAGCAGGCCCAGCACCACGTAGAAGAGGCGCTTGCCAAAGAAGCAGGCGAGGGCGCCGGCGGCAATGTTCACGAGCAGGTAGACAAGTACGAGTTCCACAGGTCTTCTCCGTTTCGAATCTCTACTCGAAATGGTCCTCGGGCAAGTACTTTGCGAACGGGCCGCGCTTGCTCGTGTCCACGCCCGCGCAGCCGACCGCATAGACGAACCCGAGCATCATTATCATGAGCGGCGCCACCATGGTGACGTAGACCACGACCATGGCGGGGCCCATGAGCGCCTCGCCCGTGTCGGGGGCGAGCGCCGGCACGCCCGCGAGCAGCACGAAAAAGAGCGCAAGCACGCCAATCACGCGACACACGCGCTTGGACACGCGACCGACGAGAATCTTCTTGAACCACATGAGCGCAAGACCGATCAGGACGCCGATCGCGTAGAGCAGAAGCGGCGCCGCGAGCACCACGCCGAGCTGGACCAGGGGGTCGGAAATGTTGGGCGTGCCGTTGCCCAAGTGCCACCAGGCGAGAAAGGCGCAGCACGCGGCGGCCACCGCGACCCACGCAACAAGGTTTCCAACGAACGTCGATTTCTTCAAGGCCGCCTCCCTGACGGACCGGAGGGGTATGCTTTCCCCAAGCAGACAACGCGGCTCATTATACCGACTCATGCTCACGCGAGGAGGACTCATGGTTGACGCAACCAACGCCACCTGCGGAGACAACGGAAAGCGGCCCCTGCGCAGGCGCCTCTACTCCCTGGGGGAGGAGATCGCCAACTCGGTGTCGCACGGGGTGGGCGTTCTTCTCGGCATAGCGGCGCTCGTCCTTTTGATCGTCGTGGCGGTCTCGCACGGCGGCGGGGTGCGTCTGGCGGCGGCGATAATCATGGGCGTCTCGCTGATCGTGGAGTACCTCTTCTCCACGCTCTACCACGCGCTCGCCCCCGAGAAGGCCAAGGCCGTCTTCCGCGTGCTCGACCATTGCGGCATATACCTGCTGATTGCCGGAAGCTACGCGCCCTTCTCGCTGGTCACGCTCGCCGACCGCGGCGGCCTCGCGCTGTGCGTCGCCGTCTGGGCGGTGGCCGTGGTGGGAATCGTGGCCGAGTGCCTGCTGCGCGAGCGCCAGCCCGCCTGGCTCACCGCGGCAGTCTACGTGCTCATGGGCTGGCTCGTGGTCTTCCACATTGGCGACCTCTGGGAGCTCCTGCCGCCGCCCGCGTTCTGGCTGCTTTTTGCCGGCGGCCTCAGCTACACCGTGGGCGCGGTCTTCTACGCGATAAAAAAGGTGCCCTACCTGCACTTTGTCTTCCACCTGTTCACGCTGGCCGGCAGCGTCTGCATAACCCTCTCCGCCCTGCTCTTCGTGGTGTGACAGGGGGACGGAGGCTTTGTCACCGCTCTGTCCCGCTGTCACCCCTGTCAACCCTGTCACACGCGCTAATATGGTCGGCGAGAAGAACCGCGACGCCGAGGAGGGCACATGGTTGACGAGCAGCTCAAGCGCGAGGTAGACGCCTACGTTGACGAGGTCTGGGAGGACGTGGTGGCCGACATGGACCGCCTCGTGCGCCACGACTCCGTGGAGGACCTCGCGGCCGCCGAGCCCGGCAAGCCCTGGGGGCCGGCTGCCTGGGGCGCCCTCGTGGAGGCGGAGCGCATGGCCGAGCGCCTGGGCCTCGAGGTGACCGACGTCGACGGCTACCTCGGCTTTGCTGACGTCCCCGGCGCCTCCGGCCCCGAGCGCTACGTGGCCACGATCGCCCACACCGACATCGTCCCCACCGGCGAGGGCTGGCACTTCCCGCCGCTCGCCGTCACGCGCAAGGACGGCATGCTGATCGGCCGCGGCGTGGCTGACGACAAGGGCCCCTTCGTGCTCTCGCTCTATGCCGCGCACTTCTTCGCGCGTCGCGCCGCCGCCGGCCACGAGCTCCCCTACACGCTGCGCTGCATAATCGGCAACAACGAGGAGACCGGCATGGGGGACGTGGACGTCTACCTCGAGCGCTACCCCGAGCCGCTCTTCTGCTTCTCCCCCGACGCCGAGTTCCCGCTGATTTGCGGCGAGAAGGGCATCTACGGCGGCGAGTTCGCCTCGGGCGCCGTGGCGGGCGAGAAGATCATGGAGCTTTCCGGTGGCACGGTTTCCAACGCCATTCCCGGCAAGGCCACCGCGCTCGTGCGTGCCGACGCCGCAGTGCTGCCCTCGGCGGAGCGCATCGCGGTCGAGCCCGCCGGTGAGGGCCTCGCGCGCGTGACGGCCACCGGCATCGGCGGCCACGCCTCCATGCCCGCCGGCACCGTCAACGCGATCGGCGTGCTCGCACGCTACCTGCTCGCGCAGGGCCTCGCGGGCGCGGGCGAGCGCAGCTTCCTCGAGCTGCTCGTGACCCTCACCGAGGACGCCTACGGCCGCGCCGCCGGCGTTGCCGCCACCGACGACAAGTTCGGCGACCTCACGCTCGTGGCCGGCGTCGTGCGCACCGCAGACGGCCGCTTCACGCAGACCGTGGACTCGCGCTTCCCCACCTCCACCACGGCCGAGAAGATCACCGCCCGCCTCTCCGAGCTGGCGGCGGCGCACGGCTGCACCTACGAGGCGGATCGCGGCATGGAGCCCTTCTACGTGAGCCCCGAGAGCCCGGAGATCCACGCTCTTCTCGACACCTACGCCGAGTACACGGGCCGCGAGGGCAAGGCGTTCACGATCGGCGGCGGCACTTATGCGCGCCACTTTGCCCGCGCCTGCGCCTTTGGCCCGCAGGATCCCGCCGACGAGCTGCCGGAGTGGGTCGGCGGCGAGCACGGCCCCGACGAGGGCGTCTCCGAGGAGGCCATGCGCCGCGCGCTCAAGATCTACATCGTCTCGATTGCCCGCCTCATGGACCTCAACCTGTAATTTGGGGACAGTCCCCAATTCACATAAATCTTTTCTGCAAATTGGGGACTGTCCCCAATTTGCAGTTAGGCGCGCATGTCCTCGGTGTCGGAGGTGATCTCGCGGGTTATGCGGTGGAGCTGGCGGTCGTTCTCCAGCGCGTCGGCCGTCTTCTCCGGCAGGTAGACCGAAAGACGCCCGCCGAGGGTGCGAAACGTTGCCCAGCCCTCGGCGTCCACGGTGACGTCGTCCTGCTCGCCCACCACGCACGCCCAGGTCTCGCCGGCGTGGCCCGCGCCCACGAACATGCGCTTCTCGCCGCCGTCGCGGTCGGTGAGGACCACGGCCACGCCGCTGCCCTCGTGCTCGGCGTCACCCTCGCGCGTCCAGCCGATCACGTCCGGCGCGTCCAGGAAGTCGTGCTGCGCGCCGTAGGCAAAGCGGCGACGAATCTCCATGAGCAGCGGCAGCTCGCGCACCGCGGGGATGTTGCCGTCGTTGGGCATGCCGTAGAGGTCGCCGTAGAAGACGCAGGGATAGCCCGCCTCGCGCAGCAGGATCAGCGCGTAGGCGGCAGGCTTGAACCACGTCTGAACGAAGGACTGCAGCGCCTGGCCCGGCTGCGTGTCGTGGTTCTCGGCAAAGGTCACGGCATGCACCGGATCGCGCTCCACGAGCGTGCCCGAGAAGATCTTGGAGAGGTCGACGTTGCCGTTTGAGCACGACGCCGCGTAGAGGTTGTAGTGCAGCGGCACGTCGAAGAGCGACATCGCGCGCTCCTCGCCGAGGTAGGCCGTAAGCTCGTCTGCCGTGCGACCCCAGTACTCGCCCACGGTGAAGAGCTCCTTGCCGGCGTGCTTGCGCACGGCGTCGAGCCAGCGCAGGTAGAAGCCGCGGTCAATGTGCTTGAGCGCGTCCAGCCTGAAGCCGTCCAGCCCGCAGGCGTCCACGTACCAGCAGCCCCAGCGCACGAGCTCGTCAAAGACGCGCGGGTCGTTCACGTCAACGTCCGCGCCCATGAGGTAGTCGTAGTTGACGTTCTCGCTGCGGTCCACGGCGTCGTCCCAGTGCTTGCCGTCAAAGAGGAAGATCGCCTTGCGCTTGGCGCGGTCGTCCCAGTCCACGCCGTGAAAACAGGTCCAGTCCCAGGTGAAGTCTGAGTAGGCGCCCGCGCGACCGGGGAACGAGAAGCGCGTCCACGCGGAGATCGTCTGCGGCGCGCCGATCTTCTCGCCCCGGTTGCCGGACGAGACCTCCTGCGCGAGCACGTCCTCGCAACCGTCCGCGCCGAGGCGCTGGTTGAGCACGATGTCCGCAAGCGCCTGAATGCCGTTCTCCTGCAGCGCGCGCACGGCGGCCTCGTACTCGGCGCGCGTGCCGTACTTGGTGCGCACGGAGCCCTTCTGGTCAAACTCGCCCAGGTCATAGGTGTCGTAGACGCCGTAGCCCACGTCCTCACCGCCCTTCTCGGCCTTGTAGGCGGGCGGCAGCCAGACGGCGGTGATCCCCTCGTAGGCGAAGGCGGGCGCCTGCTCGGCGAGGCGGCGCCAGTGCGAGCCGTCAGCGGGCAGATACCAGGAGAAGCCCTGGAGCATGGTTCCGTTGGTCATGGGAATCCTTTCCTGTGAGACAAAGGGAACAGGTTCGTTTGTCTCATTCTGTGGTGTCCACGAGGGCGACGCCGGCGGCCGCGGCAAGCTCCTCAGGCGTGGGTTGACGGTCAATGCGAACGGCCAGGTAGACGCAGGTGGCCATGAAGACAATGTCGAGCACGAGGTCAAACGAGAGGCCAAAGACGCCGCGCTCCGCCACGCGTCCGACCGCTTGGACGAGGTCGAGGGCGAGCGAGATCGCCGCCACCGCCAAGAACGGCTTGATCCTCTGCGGACGGTTGGAGCCCCAGATTCCGAGCGCACCCACGCCCACGCTCAGGCCGGCGGCCACGCCACCCACAATGACCAGCGCGTAAAGCGTTCCCGTCACGGTGACCGGAATGCCCGAGATCACGGCGCGCTCCCCCTCGCCGTAGACGACGAGCGCCGCGCCGACCACGGCTACCACCACGACGGTGAGCACGCCCTTCAAAATGACGAGCTCGGAGAGCAGGTGCAGCACGCGCTGGTGGCGCGAGCGCAGGAAGGTCTCGCCGGAGACGCCCTTGTCGTGCTCCTCCTGGACCTTGTCCGCCAGGCGCGAGCAGACCAGCACGTAGACGATCGTGGTGGTGAGGACGATCGGGTTGAAGAGAATGAACGTGCCCATGCCCCAGCCCCACACGATCGCCACGAGCACGGCGAGCCCCACGAGGTAGCACAAAAACCGGTACGGCCCCACACGCGCGGAGTTGTTGGAGGCGGCAAGGCCGAGAGCCGCCGTCAGGACGAGAAGACCGGCGACCACGAGAATCATGACGCCAAAGGTGACCGACGCCCACAGGTCCGCGCCGCCGAGCACGCCCGGAACGAGCACGAGCAGCCCGCCGACAAGGACGAGCGCGCCGATACCGCCCATGAGCAGGGAGACCATGCGCAGGACCGCCTGCGTCGGCGTGCGCGGTACCGAGGGCTCGAGGTCCTGCATGCGGCTCCCTTCGAGTGCGGACGAGCGTGACCGGACGTAGGGAGTATACCCGAGCGCACCGTTCTTCTCGCCCACGTTGGCTGGAGGCGGCGCTTGCTCCAGGAAATCGCGACCTTGCCCCGAGGCGTTCTAGGAAATCGGGACCTTGTTCGGAGGCGTTCTAGGAATTGAGGCCCTTGTCGCCAGGATCTCTAGAAAAATGGACCCTTGTCCCGGAAAACTCTAGGAATCGGCGCGCTTGTCTCGTCAGCAGCAAAGAAGCCGAGACAAGGCCCGCGATTCCTAGAACGGCTGGCGACAAGGACGCCGATTCCTAAAACGTCCCGAAACAAGGGCGCGAATTTCTAGACCTGGACCAGGACCCCGACCTCGTTAGGACAGCTTGATCCCGCCGAGCCAGCCGCACAGGGGCACGGCGAGCGCGCTGTAGTAGTCCGTCCAGTACGAGAGACTCGACGAGCGCACGTAGCCGACGTTGTCCATGACCGTGCCGTTGCCGACGTAGATACCAATGTGGCCGTAGATTCGACCGGCGGCGCTGGCGGGCGAGCTGTTCACGGCAATGATCATGCCCGGCTGAATGTTGGAGGGCGAGGTGCCGCACCAGCTGTAGTACATGTCGTCCGCGTTGCCCCAGAACGAGCCTACGCCGGCGCGAATGAACACGTTGGTGACCCACGCGGCGCACAGGCCGGAGCCCGGCGAGGGCGTGGAGTGGCAGGCGCTGATCACGGCGGAAAGGGACCCGGAGCCCGTGACCACCGAGCCGCCACCGCCGCCGGAAGGACGCGACCCGCCGCCCTGCTGCTGTTGCTGCTGTTGCTGCCGCATCTGCTCGGCGAGCTGCTGCGCGGCCAGAAGCTCGGCGTCGCGCTGCTCCATGAGCTCCTGGACCTCGGCGGAGAGGCCGTCCACGAGCTCCTGGGACTCCTGCTGCTTGGCGCGGGCGTCCTCGAGCTGCGCCTGCTGCTGCGCCTGGAGCTCCTCGAGGTCGGCCTTCTGGGCCTCGAGCTCCGCCTGCTCCTGCTCGAGCTGCTCCTTGAGCTCGCGGACCTCGGCGATCATTTCGCTGTCTGCCTCGGTGATCTTGTCGAGGTAGTAAATGTTGCTCGTGAGCTCGTCGAAGGTCGCGGACGACAGCAGCAGGTCGAGCGTCGAGGTCGGGCCGGCCTTGTAGCTCGAGCTCATGCGCTGGCCCAGAATCTCCTGCTTCTCGTCGATCTGCTCCTGCTTCTCGTCGATCTGCTCCTGCTTCTCGTCGATCTGGTCGGAGACGTCGACAATCTGGGCGGTCGTGTCGGAGAGCTGCGTGGCGATCTGCTCGTACTCGGCTGAGATGCGGTCGAGCTCGGCCTGCGCCTCCTCGTAGCTCAGCTGGGCGGCGTCAAGCTTCTCCTGCGTGGTCTCGGCGAGGGCGACGCCAGGAAGCATGGTCGCGCAGACGCCGGCGCCAATGAAAAACCGCAGCGCGTCACGACGCGTGACGTTGCGCGCGGTGAGCCCGGCGTCGACAGGGGAAATGTGCGGTCGGGACATGGAGTCTCCTTGATACGTGTTGGCTGCGTTTTGAAACCCTCGAACTCACGTCGCTATTCTAGCCTCAATTCAGCTCGGACACGAGAGCCACATGAGGCCAATTTGCCCGGCCCCCCGCAATCAGCGGTTCTCGATCTTTGCCACGTTGCCCACGGTAATGGTGATCCGCCCCTCGGCGTCGGTCGAGAAGTCCAGGTAGCCGGGGCGTTCCGCCAGCTCGGAGGGGAAGGTGATCTCCACGCCGGTGTCCGTGCGAATCTTGTGGCTGCGCGTGAGACGGTTGGCCACGCCGCGGCGCACGGGCGCCTCCTCCGGCAGCGACGCCTCGCGCACGCGCTCCTCGAAGCGCTGCTGCACCTCGGGACGCTCGGCAAAAACGGTGCGGCCCACCTCGGCGGGCGAGAAGGACTCCTCCACGTCGGCGCTTCTCGCCACCGCGGCCTTGACGCGCCCGACCTCGACGGCCGGCTCGAGGCCAAACTCCTCCGCCACGTCGCGCACAATGACGCTGACCTCGTCAATCACCTCGTGGCTTGAGGCCTCGCTCGTGCACTGCAGGAAGCGCTCGGGTATGACGCTCACGCGCTCCCCGCCCACGGCGCGCTCCTTGTCGTGGAAGTCGATCGCGCCGGTCTCGGCGTCCACGAGCACGTAGGACGCGACCTTCTGCGACGGGTTGGGCAGCGTGGCGTCCACGCGCGCAATGTCGTTGGCGTCGCTTCCCACCTCGTGCACGAACGCCTGGCGGCGCGGCAGCAGCAGAATCGCAAAAAAGCGGCGGCCGGCGGGCCCGTCAAAGGAGGGGCCGCCCTCCTCGCCGTCCTTCTCGCCCGCGCCGTCCGTGTCCGTGAAGTCCGCGACGAGCAGATCGCACTGCTCGAGGTCCTCCGAACGGCGCAGCTCCTCCCAGAACCACTGCGCAATCTCGACGCTGAACTCCACGAACTCGCGCTCGCCCACGAGGTAGCGCTGGAGCTCCGCGGCAAAGCCGGAGTCCGGCGCAAACGACCCGTGGCGGCTCTCGGCGTTGGCCGAGATCTTGCGCAGGTGGCGCTGCACGTAGGAGCGCGTGGCGCGCACCGTGAGGTCGAGCGGGCGCTCCGAGAGGTAGGTGGAACCGGAGTCGAAGTCAAAGACGTGAAGAATCGCGCGGTCTACCTTGAGCATGGGTGTCCTTTCGAGCATTCGAGCGAGCACCCATGATAGCGCGCCGTGCCTGCGTGCGCGGGCGGCGACAGAGGCGTAGACGCCGGAGGAGCACGAACGGCGAGAAGAACGGGCATGGTGCTTAGGGAATCGCGGGCGTTGCGGGTTTCTCGCCCCGAACGCTTAAGAAAACGGGGCAAGTGCACCTTCGGAACGTCCGAAACGTGCACCTGCCCCAATTCTTTAAGCAACAGGTTCTTCTCGCCCTACAACGACCGCGAATCCTTAAGCGGGGCGCAGCCGAGAAGAACGTGCTACTTGCCGTCCTCCTCGCGCTCGAGCGAGGGGATCTTGTCGCGGAACGTGTTCTCCGTGGCGTTGGCATGCGGCGACTTCTTGGCGTAGCGGCGCACCGCGGCGGCCGTCTTGTTGATCGACTGCAGCGTGCCCGCGCCGGCGACGCAGCCGCCCGGGCAGGCCATGCCCTCGATCAGGTAGCCGGGGTACTTGCCCTTGACCGCGTCCTTCATCATCTTGCGGCAGTTCTCCAGGCCCTCGGCGTTGACGACGTTGACCTCGCGCTCGGGGTCCATGACCTTGATTGCGTTGACCACGGCATTGGCCACGCCGCCCGCCACCGCGAAGCCGCGGCCGTCGGCGGAGGCGACCTCGAAGTCGGAGCTGCCCTCGCCGGCGAGCTTGGTGTACTCGTCGATTCCGCGCGCCTTCATCATGCCGGCCATCTCCTCGAAGGTCAGGACAAAGTCCACCTCGGAGCGCACGGACTTGCGCATGGCCTCGAGCTTCTTGGCCGAGCACGGCCCCACGAAGACGATCTTGGCGTTGGGGTGCTGCTGGCGCAGCAGGCGCGCGGTCAGCGTCATGGGCGTGAGGGCCATGGAAATGCACTCCGCGTGCTCCGGGAACTCGGTCTTGGCCATGACCGACCATGCCGGGCAGCAGGACGTGCCCATGAACGGGATCTTCTCGGGCACCTCCTCCATGAAGTCCTCGGCCTCCTGAACGGTGCAGAGGTCGGCGCCCACGGCCACCTCCTCCATGCCGGAGAAGCCGAGCATGGTGAAGGCCTGGCGCAGCTTGTCCACGTTGCCCTTGCCGCCGAACTGGCCCACGAAGGCCGGCGCGACCTCGGCAATGACCTCGTCGCCGCGATTGATCGCCTGAATGACCTGGAAGATCTGGCTCTTGTCGGCGATGGCGCCAAACGGGCAGTTGATCAGGCACTGCCCGCACGAGACGCACTTCTCGTAGTCAATCTGCGCACGGCCGTGCTCGTCGGAGCCTATGGCGTGCATGCCGCAGGCGTCCGCACAGGGGCGCACGTGGTGCTGGATCGCGTGGTAGGGGCAGGCGTTGAAGCACATGCCGCAGTGAATGCACTTCTCCTGGTCAATGTAGGCCTTCTTGTGACGGAAGGAGATGGCGCCCTTGGGGCAGATCTCGCGGCAGGGGTGCGCCAAACAGCTCTGGCAGGCGTTGGTCACGCGGTAGACGTTGTCGTCGCAGGCGTTGCAGGCGAACTTGATCACGTTGATCAGGGGCGGTTCGTAGTAGGTCTCGGGGACGGCGGCGTCGGCGAGGCCGTCGGTGAGGCTCTCGCGCTTGTCCACGCCCTGCAGCGGCAGGCCCATGGCCAGGCGAATGCGCTGCTCCACGATCGCGCGCTCCAGGAAGACGGACTCGCGGTAGGTTGCCACGTCGCCGGGAATGATCTCGTACGGAAGGTCGCGGATCCTGCGACGGGTGGTCTTCTCGTCGTCCTCGGCCATGTCGTAGGCGATCTTGGCCACGTTGGAGAACACGTTGCGACGGATCTCGGTCAGGTTGGTGTAGACGCCGCGCATGGTATCGGCCATGGTTGCCCCTCTCCCGGGTCGCTCGTCAGCTGCCGCGCCTCCCCTCAGAGGCGCTCCTCAACCGACAAGTATCGCACAGGGCGGGTGCGTGCGAGCCTGCGCGTTGCGCTCGAAGCGGCGAACGTCGCGGCGAGCGCGCGTCTCGGACGTCGCGCGGGCACAGCGGACTAGCGACGGGCAGGTATCACGCACGACGCGCTCGGCAAGGAGCGCCCCCTCCTCGATTGCGCTCGGGGCATCCTAGCGGGCACGCTGCGGCCGCCCGCGCCGCAGGCGCTCGGGCCATGCGGTCTCGAGTCTCGGCCGCTCACTTTCCGAAAAGAGCGGCTTCAATTCGCAAAGTCAACAGTTCAGCAGAAATACCAAGTGCGTTCGCATACGTGAAAAACTCGCTGATTGGTAAGTTACGCTCACCAATTTCGATCTTAGACACGTAGGACTGCGGCTTACCAACCCTTCGCGCCAGCTCAACTTGAGTCAAGTTTGCCTCACGCCGCACGGTTTGAAGACAGGACCCAATTCTCCTGTTCGCGTCGACATTCATACGGGCAGCATATATACTTAAGACGAATATCCCATTTTAGGATATTCATATCGAACATAATCGCTTAAGGAGGAACCATGAGTGAATCAGAAGCACCCAGGAGCCCAAAAGCAGGCATCTTCATTCTGGCTGCAATGGCAGTGCTCGTCCTCATATATGCGGTAAATCGGAATACAGTAACACCCGAGGCGGAAGCTAACGGAGAAACACCCAATCTTTCCGAACAAGCCACTACATATACAAGCATTCCTCTCGACGAAGCCACATTCCCGGACACGATGCTCAGAGGCTATCTCTCTTACTATTATGACCTAGACGGCAGCGGGGCGCTTGACAATGGAGAAGCAGAAGCTATCTGGGAACTCGGAGAAACCCAATTCTACGAGGACGACACGTATGAAATGGCACGAGCTGAAGACTTCCCAGCCCTGACTTCGTTGCAAGGTCTTGAATTGCTTCCCTCACTTACGGTACTTAGTATAGAAGATGCAAGCAACTTAAGCGAAATTGACTTGGCAGGCTTTGATAGCCTGCTTACACTCATAGTAGATACATACTCCAATGATGAGAACTCAACCACTCCCCTTACTTCGATAGACACAAGTGGGGCCCCTCACTTGACCGCTCTTATAATAAAAGGTGCAAATACACCGTACCTCGACCTCTCCACAAATACTGAGTTGACAGATTTTTGGTGGTACCAGCGTATCGGTGATATACCACTCGAATCTCTCACCATCCCATCTTCGCTAGAAAAAGTAAGATTAGACAATGCTCGGATTAGCGATTTCAACTTTTCTAACTGCATGAATCTCGAGCAGCTTTTCCTTATCGACACCATTGCCAACTCGATTGAATTGCCTGACTCAGATAATCTAAGAACTCTCTTTGTATCAGCTGAGAATCTTTCCCAGCTCGACTTGAAATCCCAAGCCTCGCTAACAGGGCTCTATCTCTCGGCGCCGCTGATTACAAACCTTGACCTTACCTCTCAAACATGTCTTAAGTACCTAAATCTTTCCAATACGTCTATCACATCAATTGATTTGCAGGGCAGTGCTTATGTCAATGAATCAATCGTTGTTCCAGAAGAATGTACCGTAAATAACACCTCAGGCGGTGTTCTAAAAGACAACTCCGAATGGCCTGGCGCTGCCTATCTTCCTGATGATGCGCTGTTTGATATCCATATCTATTGGAATGATTCGACCAAATAGCTCTCCACAAAGAAGGTGGCTACTTTGAACAAGGTTTGCCAGAAAGCCGTTGCTTCTAGCCTCACGGTACTCTTATTGGGCTTGCTCTGTGCGTGTTCTAACTCCACCCAACTGGAGACGAGCTCTCCAGAATCAACTGAACTTGTAGGGGCACAAGAACAAGACAGCGAAACAGCAAGCGTAACCATGGGCACCACAAGCAGTGATGAGACATCGGCTGCCCAATCGCCACACACCTATACGCTCGAAGAAATTCAGGATGCCCCAGGCAGTTACTTCATCATGCGTGGTAACTCTTTCGAAAGCGCCGAATCTTGCGAAGTTGAGGCTACCAGTGAAGCAGACACTGCATATTACTACCCGGTAGAGGGCACAGAATTCGGTTATGCTCCTACGCTTGACCTTACAGAGGGCGACATTCTCGTAACAACATCTGACAGCGAAACAATGACGTTCCTTAGTCCTGAGGGTTATGGGTATTTTGCGGATGACGCGTGGAAGATATCACCCCACAGCTGGGAAACAATCAATGGAGTTGATATCCCCGAGAACTGGAATGATTTGGACAACATCGAACAGGAGACGTTTCTGTCCGAGATTCTCAATCCCCTAGGCATCACTCTTAATCAAGGGGACGTACCTGTAGCGGCATTGCCTGTCACCCTTACTTATGGCGAGTTTGTGGGCACCAAGTACACCGAGCACACAGTGGAGCTCAACGTTCCTTTCTATCATAGGTTCATAGGATTCTGGGGTGATCAGGGAGACGAAAGCATTGTCATGTGTCCAGTTAATGAAACGAAAGAAGGATATTTCATCGTAGATACTTCTGCCCTTGAGCCTGGCACATACCTCATTAATGGAAGTTCAACCGGATATATGAATTATGCCCTCCTAAACGTCGCAGCATAATCAGGCTCAGAAGCTACCTCGCCCGCCTCAATTGCACGAGACTTGGATATAAATCTTGTTCCATCTAAATTGAGCTACAGACTATAACCTCCCTCCGGGCGCTGGCCACAGGCGCGCGGGCCACGCGGTCTCAAGGAGCAAGCGCTTCCCGCTCACGGGGTGGTCGAGCTCCTCGCGCCATGCGTGAAGGAGCAGGCCGGCCGGACAGCGCGGCCCGCCGTAGAGCGCGTCGCCGACGATCGGGTGGCCGAGCGCGGCCAGGTGCACGCGAATCTGGTGGCGCCGGCCCGTCACGAGCGTGACGGCAAGCAGTGTGCGCCCGTCCTTCTCGGCCACGCGACGGAAGCGCGTCTCGGCGGGCTTGCCCTGCCCGGGACGGCAGGCGCGCATGCGGCGCGCGTCATGGCGGTCGCGGCCGATTGGCTGGCGCACGGTCTTCTCGGCCCAGGGGACGCGCCCCGCCACCACCGCGAGGTAGGTCTTGCTCATGGCATGGCCCGCAACCTGCGCGTCCAGCGCCGGCTGCGTGGCACGGTCAAGCGAGAAGAGCGTGAGGCCCGTGGTCTCCCGGTCCAGGCGCTGCACGGCCTGCAGGCGCGCGTCGGCACGGCCCTCGGCGGCGAGGTGGTCGGCCACGACGTCGGTGAGCGTGCGCGCGCCCGTGCCGTCGTCGTGCACGATGATCCCCGCCGGCTTGTCCCAGGCGAGAAGAACCTCGTTCTCGAATATCAGGCTGCCGTTGTTCACGCCGTCCCTCCCGGCTGCGTTAGTACGCACTTTCCAACGTTTTAGCCACGTGTTCCGTCGGAAACCGCGTATTGCCGCCCTGCGATACGCGATTTCCTACACAATCGGCCACGAAAACGTTGGAAGTCGCGTATCGGCGTCCGCCGAAGCGCCTACGCCAGGCGGGCGAGAACCTCGTCGACCAGGCGCTCCATGGGCACCTGCACCTGCTCGTGCGTGCCCATGTCGCGCAGGGTGGCAACGCCCGCGGCGACCTCGTCGCCGCCGAGCACCACGCAGAGGCGCGCATGCAGCTTGTCGGCCTGCTTGAACTGGCTCTTGAGCGAGCGCCCCTGGTAGTCGGCCTCGGTGCGCACGCCCGCGGCGCGCAGGGCCAGGCACGCGTCGAAGGTTGCAGCGCGCTCCGTCTCGCCGCCGGTCGTGGCCACGTAGACGCAGCTCGGCTCGTCGCCGCCCAGCTCCACGCCAGCCGACGCGAGCGCGAGCGCGATTCGCTCGAAGCCCACCGCAAAGCCGAGGCCCGGCGTGGGCTTGCCGCCCTCGAGCTCCACAAGGCCGTCGTAGCGACCGCCGCCGCCAATGGCGCCGACGCCCGAACCCACGGCCTCTACCTCGAAGACCGTGCGCGTGTAGTAGTCCAGGCCGCGCACGAGCGTGGGGTCCTCGACGTAGGTCACGCCCGCCGCGTCCAGGTAGCGCTTGACCGCCGCGTAGTGGGCGGCGCACTCCTCGCAGAGGTTGTCCGGCGCGAGCGGCGCGCCCTTCATGACCTCGCGGCAGTGGTCGTTCTTGCAGTCAAAGGAGCGCAGCGGGTTGATCTGCGCGCGCTCGAGGCAGTCGGGGCACATCTCGTCCGCGTGGTCGAGAATGAACGAGCGGACCTTGTCGCGGTAGGCGGGGCGGCACGCGGCGTCGCCCATGGAGTTGATCGTGAGGCGCAGGTTCTCGGGGGCAAAGCCAAGAAGCTCGAAGTAGCGCATGAGCATGATGACGCACTCGGCGTCCGCCGCCGGGTCGCTCGCACCGAGCCACTCGACGCCCACCTGGTGGAACTGGCGCAGGCGGCCCTTCTGCGGGCGCTCGCCGCGGAACATGGCCTCGGCGTACCAGAGCTTGGCCGGGGCCGCGCCCTGAGGCACGAGATTGTTCTCCACCACGGCGCGCACCACGCCCGCCGTGCCCTCGGGGCGCATGGCCATGCGCTGGCGCGGCTTGAGGTGGCTCTCGCTGCCGCGCTCCAGCAGGTCGCCAAAGAGCGCGCCCGAGACCACGCGGAACATTTCCTTGCGCACCACGTCCGTGGACTCGCCAATGCCGTGCACGAAGGTGTCAACCTGCTCAATGGCCGGCGTCTCGATCTGGTCGAAACCATACGCGCCAAAGAGCTCGCGCGCCACGTCGACCATGCGCTGCCAGGCGCGCATGTAGCCGCCGTAGAGGTCCTCGGTGCCCTGAACCTTCTGTGCCATCGTGCGATTCCCTTCTCGCCATGCGGTTTACAGCCGTTCAGTATAGCGCGAGCGGCCGGCGCGCCGCCCTTCTCGCCAGCCCCACGGCCACCTCCCTGTTTTGGGCAACAACTTTGATGCCAAGCGCCGGGATTAGTAGAAAATGCCACGTTTTTCTCACTTGTGAGCAAAACGATTGATGCAAAACCCGCAAAAGGCCGCCGGCACATAAAAGCTGTTGCCCAATACCTCAAGAAACCGTTCGAGATCGGCAAGGCAAGAAGCACGCCAGCTCGAGAAACCCAGAACCACGCAAATTGTGCCAAGGGGAGGCGACAACCTCAGAAAAGGGGCCCTCCGCGCAGCGGCGAAGGGCCCCAACAGACAGCAACGTTCTTCTCGCCCGGCGCTAGCAGATCTTGACGACCCAGCCCTCGGGGCCCTCGATCTCGCCGGCCTGAATGCCGGTGAGGGTCTCGCGCAGCTTGGCCATGACGGGGCCGACGTGCTCCATGCCGCCCTCGCCGAAGACGACCTCGGTCTCGCCGTTCACGACCTTGCCCACCGGCGAGATCACGGCCGCGGTGCCGCACATGCCGCACTCGACGAACGCGCCGCTCGCGACCTCCTCGAACTTCACCGGGCGCTCGACCACGGTCATGCCGAGCATGTCCGTCGCCACCTGCACGAGGCTGCGGCGCGTGATCGACGGCAGAATGGAGTCCGTGGCGGACTGCGGCACCACAAGCGTACCCTCGCGGTTCACGAACAGGAAGTTCGCGCCGCCGGACTCCTCCACGAAGGTGTGGGTCTGCGGGTCGAGGTACATGTTGTCGGCGAAGCCCTGCTCGTGCGCCTGGACGCTCGGGTAGAGCGACATCGCGTAGTTGAGGCCGGCCTTGATGGCGCCGGTGCCATGCGGCGCGGCGCGGTCGTACTCGGGCACGCGCACGGCCACGGGCTTGACGCCGCCGGAGTAGTACGGGCCCACGGGCGTCACGAGGATGCGGAACTGGTACTCCGTGGCCGGCGCGACGCCGATGACCTCGCCGGTGGCCACCATGAACGGACGCACGTAGAGCGTGGCACCGGAGCCGAAGGGCGGCACCCACGCCTCGTTGGCCTTGACGACCATCTTGACCGCCTCGACGAACTTATCCTCCGGGAAGGGCGGCATCACGATGCGCCGGGCGGAGTCGGCCATGCGGGCGGCGTTGAGGTCCGGGCGGAAGCAGACGATGTCGCCGTCCTTGGTGGTGTAGGCCTTGAGGCCCTCGAAGACCTCCTGGCAGTAGTGGAAGATGCCCGCGCACTCGGAGAGCGTGAGGGTGTGGTCGGTGGTGAGGCCGCCCTCCTCCCAGGCGCCGTCCTTGTAGTTGCAGACGTAGCTGTAGTCGGTGGGCTGGTAGGCAAAGCCGAGACTGCCCCAGTCGATGTCCTTCTTCTCCATGCGAGATGCCCCTTCATGCCGGGTTTTGTGTGCTGCGCACAAGATAAACCCATTCCGGGCGAGAGGAACGACGGGTTGCGGAGGTTGTAACATTGCGCGACACCGAACGGCAGGGCCACTGGAAGTCGCCAAGGCGGATTTCCTGCCCGCCTGTGTCACTTTGCGCCCCATGTGAGTGGATAAAACGAGCCCAATTCGTAGCTGCAGGAAAACCCTGTCAGGCCAACTGGTCTTTCTTGTCTCCTAAACAGGAGCGACCACGGCAATCACCTCACATGAGGTGTGAAGTGACACAGCGTCGGTGTTTTTCCGCCTCGGCTCCCAGTCCAAGCGTGATACAACGTACAGGACACGAATGCGGCGCCGAGAAGAACCGAGGCACACCATGCGCATGTTCCGCAACGACTACTCCGAGGGCGCGGCGCCCGAGATTCTGGCCGCGCTCGCCGCCACCAACGACGAGCAGACCGTGGGTTACACCGAGGGCGACGCCCACTGCGAGCGCGCCCGCGAGCTCATTCGCGCCGCGTGCGGCCGCGACGACGTGGACGTGGAGTTCTGCGTCGGCGGGACCTCGGCGAACGTCATCGGCGTAACCGGGCTTCTGCGCGACTGGGAGGGCGCCGTCTGCACGCGCGACGCGCACATCAACGTGCACGAGACCGGCGCCGTGGCAGCGTGCGGGCGCACCGTGCTGCCCACCGACGACGCCGACGGCTTCCTCACGCCCGAGGCCGCCGAGCGCGTCTGGCGCTTCCAGACCTCAACAGGCCGCCACATGACGCGCCCCGGCTGCGTCTACGTATCCAACACCACGGAGCTCGGCGGCGTGTGGGACCGCGCGCGCTTCGACGCGATCTGCGACTGGGCGGACGAGCGTGGCCTGCCCGTCTTCCTCGACGGCGCGCGCCTGGGAAGCGGCCTCACCTCACCGGCGTCCGGTGGCCTCACGCTCGAGCACATCGCCGAGCGCTGCGGCGCGTTCTACATAGGCGGCACCAAGAACGGCATGCTCTTCGGCGAGGCCATGGTCATTGCCCACCCGCGCCTGCGCGAGGCCTTCCCGTTCCTGCAGAAGGAGCGCGGCGGGCTTCTGGCCAAGGGGCGCCTCTTGGGCGTTCAGTTTGAGACCGCGTTCGAGCAGCCGGCCGACGGCGGCGAGCCGCTCTACTGGCACCTGGCACGCAACGCCAACACCTGCGCGTTCCGCCTGCGCGAGGGCCTCGTGCGCCTGGGCTTTGAGCCCTACGGCGAGGCGCCGTCCAACCAGCAGTTCTTTGTCATGACGGCCGCGCAGCGCGACGCCTTCGAGGCCGCATGCGGCTGCGAGACCTTCTACGAGCTGAGCAACGGCAACGTGGTCGCGCGCTTCGTCTGCTCCTGGGCCACGGCCGAGAAGGACGTGGACGAGCTGCTCGCCCTTGCCGCCGAGCTCGCCTAGAGCTCGAGGCCGACGTAGGTGGTGAGCACCTCGTCAGCGGCGGAGAGGTCCTGCACGACGGAGCAGCCAGCATATCCGAAGGCGTAGCAGCCCGCGGCGCGGGCCGCCGCAACGCCTACGGCGGAGTCCTCGAAGACGACCGCCTCGGAGGGCTCCGCGCCCAGAATCCTCAGGGCGAAGAGGTAGGGGTCGGGCTCGGGTTTGTGGCGCTCCACCATGTCGCCAAAGACGAGCGCGTCAAAGAGGCTGACGATCTTCAGCCGGTCGAGCGCCACGAGCGGACCGCGCGCCGGCGTGTTGGAGACCAGCCCCACCTTCACGCCGCGGGCGCGCAGCGACTCCATGAACTCGCGCGCGCCCGGCTCGAGGACCAGGTCGGCCTCGGCGTAGGTGCGAAAGCACCCGTTTCGAATCGCCTCGTAGTCGTCGTA